>UQCW01000025.1 GCA_900539625.1 uncultured Prevotella sp. | reverse complement strand
CCATGTTCGCTACGTGTTCGTGGCCCTCACTTTGCGAGCAAAGTGAGCTACAATGCTGGCGCCGCAACAGACGATTACAGCGGGCCAGCGCATATCTTCGATGCGAGGGCGTTGCTGCCAATATTCTATCTTGAACACCCTAAAGTAATGCGTCGGCGCTGCAGTCCCTATACTTTTCAGCGAACGCGGGACGAGGCACGACCGAACGTGGGACGAGGCACGACAGAACGCAGGACGAGACGCGATCAAACGCAGGAGGGCGTTCGCTATAAAGTATAGGGACAGGATTGGTTTGCCCTCTTTTTTAAACATACGAAAAGGACTGACTTCCGAATATGGAAGCCAGTCCTTTCGCTTGCTTGGGGTTGATGGGTGGGGAGATTAGAATGAGCCAAAACACATATTTACTGGATGAAACCATTGAAAATCCATGCTCGCTTTAGCGCAAAAAAGGAAAGCGAAGTCGGTTTAACCACCTCGCCCTCCTTTTCACACAAGTATTACATCGGTTTTAGAGATCAAATCTCTGATGCTCTTTTTAGAAACTGTAGCCAAGGGTTATAGCCCAGTTACTTGAATTTTTTTTCTTTGCCAGTTTACTGAGATCAGAACCATAGTGCATACCCACAGACAAAGATTTATAGTCGACATTGGCACCAATTTGCCAACCTACCTGAAAACGTTTCCAAGTATAGTCCTTACCTCCCATGTCTTCTTTGTCGAAAAAGTCATAGTCAACTTCTTCATCGTCATCGCTCCATGTCTGTTTACCAAGGACATTACCCTTTAAAGTTACACCAACGAAAGGCGACACCGAGAAGTCGCTTTCTGAAAAAGAAAACTTGTAGGACAAATTAACAGGAACTACGATATTCATGGCTTTAGTATCTACTGTCTCATCATGCTCCTCATCCTCACTAGAAGTCGTTTGGCTCTTGAATCCATAGGTGAAACGAGCACCTGTTTCCAAGAAGAGTGGCATATTCTTACTCAGACTAATGCCTTTCGTATAGCCAAACGTGATGCCGTTGAGGGTGAAATCTTCCACGTCACTTTCATCAGTTTTACCATCATAAGAAACGCTTGTTGGGTTATAACCAAAATAGATACGTGAATAACCGTCCGTGTTTTTGGTAAGCACCGAACCGCCTCTTGAGTGGCCACCATTGTTAGCAAATTGTGCAAAACCTGCTGTGCTCACAAAGAGCAAACCCATTGTTAGAATAGACTTTAAATTTTTCATAAATGATTGATTTTATTTATAATAAAGAAACTTCATTCGCCAAATGTTTGCGGTGCCATCGGCATCGCCTCGCTGAGAAATGAAATACACATATTTCCCATCAATGCTCCACACAGGACAGATATCATCAGCAGCATGGTAAGTGAGCTGCGCAAAATCTGTTCCATCTATCCGACACACAAAGATGTCCGTATTCATATACGTTTTATTGCCATTTGATAGATGACCATCACCAACAAACAGAATCCATTTTCCATCTGGAGAGACCACTGGTGATGTGTAAGAATGTACTGGATCGGAAACAATGCAATCTTCTTGACCTGTCTGATAATTGATTTTCCATATCTCCCCTCGTCCATCAGGATTAAAGCGAGCGCAGATAAACGCACTTTCATCTTTCAAAGGATAAGGATTTAAGCCCGCTGCATAACTTGAGACAAAATTATTCGCCACATCATACGCCCAAATACTCGAACTTTTCACCTCAAGTCTGGTGAAAAATATTTGTTTCATAGACATTGAATAAATTGGCGAAAAATCAGAATTGCCAGACGTCACTTGACGGCAAACGTATCCTTTTTCTGCGTCTGTAAGAAAGACTTGATTGTTCTTCCCCAAGGTTTCGCTGAAACATATTTTCTTTCCGTCGGGCGAATAGGAAAAATCAAGGACTCTGCTGCGATTCGTACGTTGACGTGAACTTCCCTGAAGTGCCAAATCTTTGATAAAAATATTTGTCTTATCATTGCGAAATGAAAGGAAAGCTACGGATTTACCGTCCTTGGAAATGTCTATATTACGATTCGTGAGCCAACTGATTTTACTGCCAGAGCGTTTAACCTCCGGCATACAGACATAATCACTTGATTTTGTAATCTTCATAAAATCAGCTCCAGTTTCCTCTGGCACAGATACCACTGAATAATCAACTGTCTGAGCACACGTCACACCGGACACCGATAAAGCTAAAACCAAAAGCCTTATTTTATTTCTCATACGCCTTTCATTCTCCAGTATAACGATAGTAAACAGTACTGTCCTCTTCTTCATCATCATCATCCGAAGAAATAGGCAGCCAAGTAATCACCATGACGTTTTCCTTGAAGGAAACTTTGTCACGCTCAACAACATCATCACCATCTTCATCCGAATACTTAAATACGAGGTTATCACCATTCAATGAATAAGTGCCATAGACCATATACTCATCAGACTTTGAACCGAAATAAGCTATTTTGTGGGTCTCAAATGCTTCATCCACCCACTCCTTCATCTTCTGAGCAGTTACATTCATGTCGAGTGACAAAACGACAAACTTCCCCTCCTTAAAAAGAAACATCTCTGGCGCATCTCCCAAGTTCGCGACCCAATAACCTTCAATGGCCGATCCCTTTTCATCGTCATCACTGCAAGAGCTGAGCAATGGCATCGTAATTCCCGTAAACAAAACGAGACAAAGTAAGTATTTTAACAATCTCATAATTAATAATTTATTGGTTAATAAAATGTGAGTTCTATGATAGAGGCTCCTCGCCTGAAAAGACGACGAGAGCATACAAAGTTTCTATGAAGGAGGATTGAAAATTAATTAGGGATTAGAATCGAATAAGTTCTGTTGACAAAATCAATCAGAGGATGGGAGTCCTGCTTTCCCATAATTATTGCCATATAGGCATAAAAAAGACGTGGGCTATCCGTTGTTATCTAGTTATCAAGCCTTCGCATTGCTCTTACTCAAGATAATACAGCACAGTTAGCCCACGTCTGAATGTGTATATCTTGTTGTTTGCGCATCTCCCCAAATGTAAGGATACACTTAGGGCTGCGCAAACAGGGAATACACCCGACGTGACGTCTGTTGCTATAATCTTCTGAGTAAATTAGTCAAATTGCGAAGTTTGATAACCGAAGACTAACGCATAAAACGCCTATTTTATCGATATGTCCCGAACCCACCAATTCTTTCGAACTGACGGATTCGAGGGCAAAGGTAAAGAGAAATTTTGAATTATGCAACTAATTGGGGAAATCTTTTTTAGAACATTCACAAAAAAAGGACTCTGTCCATTTCTTTATCGTCACAACAATTTCCCTGAGTCTGACCCAACACGCTTAATTGGTATCGCTCTACTATCTTTATGACGGCTTAATAAGAAATGAGGATTCTGATACACGCGGTATCAATTCGCAGGCACCATCCACCGACCTCAAACCCCTCAAAAAAGCAAAAAAGAGAAGAAGCAACGGCACACAGATTATGCGCCATTGCTTCTTCTCTCTCAATAGTATGTTTCCACGATTGTCATATCTCTCACGATGGCGAATACCATTCGCCGTCATCGTCGGAGTCGTCGGTATCGGTTTTCTTGCCGTTCATCTGTTCGAGTTCCTCCGGCGTGTATTCGTCTTCGTAATGCTGTTCCACTGGGCCTTCCTGGAGGTCAAGCGGAAGCTGCGGCGCGAGTTTCAGCGGTGCGAAGTGCTGGTCGTAGAACTTCTGATAGTCGTCGAAACTGTAGGTCGTTCCGAGCAGTTCGGCATTGCTTGCTGAGATGATGACGAGGCGGGCTTTTTTCATGTCGGCAGCAAAGCGGGCATCGGCAAAGAGCTGTTGCGCATAGAGGTGTGCCTCGGCGAAGGAGTTGAAACCCGCCACGCGCAACTGGGTGATTTGCGGATCGCGCACTTGGGCGATGTCGAAATTACGCACCTTGAAACCCGTGAAGTTGAAATGCGCCAGGTCGTAGAGCACTTGTCCGTCGGGCAAACTGCCTGTCGGGTAGGCCACGATGCAGATGAAGGGGACGTCTTTGTCGGTCGTCAGTTCCTTGCGGTGCCCCGCTTCATCAACGGCGGCATTGGCCTCCGCACTTCGGTGTGACCAAAGCGAACCGAGACCTGTGCCGTCGCCCGTCAGCAGACGGCCGCTCTCAAGGCCCTTCACCAGCAAACCGGCCATTTCGCTCACGTCGCTGTCGGGGTATTTGCTAACGAGTTCACGCAACTCGGCCATGATGTCTTTGCTGTCGGCATGTCCAATTTGGCTGAGGGCATGCACGAAGATGAACTTCGGACGGTTGGCACCGTTGGGGAATTTGTTGGTGGAGAGCGCAAAGTTTCGCGCCACCACATCGGTTTGGTGCTGGCGGTAGGCCTCATAAGTGGCCGTGTAGAGCGAGTCTTCAATGGCCTTTCCGAAACGCGCGTTGCGCTCGAAGTCGGGGTCGTTGATGAGCCGCGTCATCGCGTCGTCGGGATATTGCTGCGCCATGAGCGCCCGATAAGCATCGGCCTCCGCTGGTTTGTTCCAACGCGAATAGAGCAGGAAGAGCTGATAATAGACATCGGCCATTTTCTCAAACTCGGGATATTCGCGTTGCAGGCGCTTCAGGGTCTTTGCGGCCAGGGGGAAGTCCTCCAGTTTGTCTTTCTCAATGAGGCCGGCGTTGTAGAGGCCGTCTTGTATGATGTCGTGGCAAGCCGTCTTCGCCTCTGGCGTGAAAGGAATCTGCTTCAGATAGAACTCTCGCGTGTGTGGGTCTTCGGCGATGGAGTCAGCGGCCGCCGTGTCTGCCGTGGAATCTGCGGCCTCGGCAGAAGCGTTGGCATTGCTGATGGAATCGTCGGCGGCATAGTCATATTCGTCCGACTCCGCCGTGGCCAAAACCGTGCGGTTTGAGCGTCGCCAGTTGTCTTCGTTCTTACGCCGTCCCCAGCGCTTCTGGAAATCCAGTTTGCCTTGGTTGACCATCGTCGGGTTGTAGAAATACCACGTCTGCGCATTCTGGCTGTTGGGCTGATGCGAATTGTTGTTACGGTTGCCGCCGGCATTTCCGCCACCAACATTCCCGCCGTTTTCGCTGCGACGAGCCTCCGCAATGGAGTCGGCCTTGCTGCGTCGCTCAAGTTCTTCGCGGTGTTTGAGGTCTTTGATGACGCGGTCGATGGCCTCGTTGCGTTGCGCTTCGGGCATGGTGCTCAGCAAGAGCAGACTGTCTTGGAGATGCACGGCCGAAGTGTACGGCACCAGTTCATCGAGCACCGTTGAGCGGCGCGTGATGTCTTCATATCTTGGATAGGTCTTGTCGATGAGGCCGATGGCTTCGGCGTAACACGTCTGTGCCTTGTCGTAAGCCCCCAAGTCCCAATAAACGCCACCGAGTTTCAGCAGCAACACGCCTTTCTCCACGCCAGCACGCTTGGCCTTCGTTCGCCCCGTTTCGTAGGCTTTCACAGCGTTGGCCGTGTCGGCGGCTGCGAGATGGATATTTCCGATGGCATAATAGACCTGGTCGAGATATTCCGCATTGTTTGCCGAGCGTGCCATGCGGCGCAGACGTTTAAGCATTTTCTGCGCGTTGCGCCCCGTGGCCATCACCTCCGTTTGACGGATGCGGGCGTTGAAGGCCGTCTCGTAGGGCGGCGACTGGCGCAGGCATTTTCCGTATGCCTTATAGGCCGCCTGTCCATGCCCGAGCGACGTCTCCACCTGAGCGAGCAAGAAATAAAGACGGGCACGCTGCGCTTTTCTGCGTTCCCAGCGTGCCGTTCGCCGCAGATAGGGCAACGCCTCTTCAAGGCGGCCTTGTTTGAGCAGGAGGTTGGCCATGCTCACCGTCTGCTCGCGCTGCAGACGCGCCGTCAGCGAGTCACGTCCTGCCCTTTTGAGGGCGTCTTCGGCATCGTAAAACCAGTCTTCCTGCGTGTAGCAACGAGCCTGCCAAATGCGGGCTTCTGCAGCCACCAGTGGTTCGGCGGCATACTGGCGGGCGATATATGAGAAGGTGGCTGCGGCCTCCAGGAAGTCTCCTTTCTGGAACTGCGCTTTGCCCATCAGTAGCCAGGCATTCTTCAAAAATGGGTTGAACTCCTTGCGGCTCAGATAGGCCTTCATCTTCGGCGACTTGCGCTTGTTGCCCTTCACGATGGGGCGGCGCTTGATGCTGTGGAGCTGGATGGCCTTTTGGCATTTGGTGATTGCCGTTTCGAAATTGCTCTTGCCGAGCGTCTTCGACTTCTCGTTGCCGACGGGGAAAAGCGGCAAGGTCTCGGTGTAATTGTCCTTGTTTCCTTTTTCCTTTTCTTCAAGTCCTGCCTTATAAGCCTCGCTGCCGTTGAAATAAACATTGAAGCGCGTGTTGAACGACTGCCAAAAACGCGTTGCCCCCGTGTTCTTCTTGGTGGAACACGAGGTCAGGAGAAGCAGAGGCAGAAATGTTGCCAAGATGCCGAACAGGATATGTCTGGAACTATGTTTCACAAAATATAATGCTTGTCTTGTAAGAGATGGAGTTTTTTTTCCAACGTTAAGTAATAGTATTTCATTACTAACTAAAACGTTTCCGCAGCCATTTTATTGCTCTTGCCAGGAAGTAAATGGCGATGGCACAAAGGATGATGGCGGCTCCACTCGGCACATTGGCGGCATAGGAGAGCCAAAGGCCGCCCAAGCAGCCAGCATAGCCAATGAGGGCTGAGAGGAGGAGGATGCCGCGAAAGGTGCGGGCGAAGAGGGCCGCCGTCATCTGCGGAACGGAGAGAAGCGACACGACGAGGACGATGCCGACCATGTGGAGGCAGCCCACGATGGTGAGCGCCATGAGGGCCGTCATGACGGTTTCGAGCGTGCGGACGGGAAGACGCTGCGTGCGGGCGAAATCGCGGTCGTAGGCAACGAGGATGATGGTGTCGAGACAACGATTGAAGAAAAGGAAGGTGAGGGCGGTCAGCATGCCCATCAGCCAAAGGTCGCTCTGCGTGATGGAGAGCACATCGCCAAAGAGGTAGGCGGGGAGGTCGGTCATGAAGCCTGGCGTGAGGTAGGAAAAGAGAATGCCGATGCTCATGCCGAGCGTCCAGAGCAGGGCGATGGCGGAATCTTCCCGCACGCGCTTTCTGCTGGAGAGCCCCGCGATGCCCAAACCAGAGAGGAGGGCGAAGACGGCTGCGCCAACAAGGGGCGAGAAACCGAAATAGGCGCCCAAGCCAACACCGCCCAAGGAGGCGTGGGCCATGCCGCCGCCCATGATGACCATGCGGCGCGTCACGACATAGGTGCCGACCATAGCGCAGAGCAAACAGGCCAAAAGGCTGCCGAGCAAGGCATGCTGGAAGAAGGTATAGGTGATGAGCATAGGCTGATGTTTGACGTTTTCTGCAAATTTACAAAAAACTTGTCGGATGGTCGGAATGAATGGTTTATCAAATGGCCAGCCACGCGAGAAAACACCAACAAAAATACAGGTCAAAATTGCTCAACTTATTCTTTCACCATTACAAAAAAACCGGGCGATTCCCCTTTGCGAGGAATCGCCCGGTTTTTATTATTGTTCAGCAAAAATTGCTATCAGTTGGGGAATACAGGTTTTGGCATGAAGCGATCTGCCGTGTTGGAGATTTCTTCAACCATACCTTCTGGCATTTCCTTAAGAACGCCCTTTGCTACGAGTTCGTCCATATCGGCCTTAAACTCGTCGTAGGCAGCCTTCGGGAAGACGCACCATCCGTTGCCGTAGTCGCCGATGTACATGGCAACCTGACGGAGGAAACCCCAACGTTCGAAGAACGGGAAGAGGTTGTAGCCAGAGAGGCGGCTTGCCTTGCGGATGTAGTTGAGCACGAACGGCATAGAGTTGGTGTTGCGTGAAGTGTGGCCAGCAGTGATGTACTTCGTCCAAATTGAGTTTGGATATGCAGCCTTCAAGCGAGCCAAACCATTGTTCTTGTCGTTGTTCTGAGCAGAGGCAACGAGCTCGTACTTGTCGACGCCGTCTTTCTTTTCAATGTTAGAACCGCCGTCTTTGTCGGTCTGACGAAGTGCTTCATACATATCAGGCGTGAAGTCTGGCATGTTCTTAACCACCGTGAAGTAGTTATTCAACATGATATACGGGCAAAGCGTTTCACCAACGCCCACTTCGTGGATGCTCAAGCCCTTCACGAGGTTTTCAGACTGCTTGACAATGGTGTTGTCCTTCATTTCCTGACCCAGAGCATAGTAGTCAGCGTTCCAACTCAAACCGCCAACATTATCGTAAGCCTTCTTACGGGCATCGCTGGCAATTGTCACGCCAGAGAGGTCGTCGTTAACGAAGTGCTTACGTGCAGGCTTCCACGCATCGATTTTATCGCTGGTGCGGTAGCCCATCTTCATGACGTTGTAGTAAGAGTTTACGTTGTTAGTAACTTCCGTCGTACCAGTCCAGCAGAAGTATGGGTGGAGCTGATGCTGGTGTCCCCACTCGTGGCTAAGACCCCAGATGGCGTCGTCATCGCGGTTGATCAACGTGTTGCAGTTGAGCACACGGCTTTCCTGGTCAACGTGGAAGGATACGCCAAGGCCGCCCTGGAACATGTAGTAAGTATAGTTGACATAAGCGAAGGTGCGGTTCTTCGGAACGAGGTTGTACTTCGTGAAGCCGAGCACGTCGTGTTCCCAAACGATCAGAGAGTCGAGCACGTTCATGTACTGCTTATAGCCGAGGCCGCCAGTGGTTGACTTACAGAAGCTGTGCAAGCCCTTGGAAGACCAAACGGCGTGAACCTTCTTCGAAACAACGTCCATGTGAGAGTTCTTGGCATTGCCAGTCAACTCGTGCATCTCCTCATTGGTGAGGTCTTCAGAGAGGTAACCGTTGACAACAGCGTTGATGAAGTGAACCTTCAACGGAGCAACAGCGTCTGGATCCGTGTCATCGTCATATACGATGTAGCCAAGACCGTTGAAAGCATCATCCCAAGCGCCATAATAGGTCAAGCCCATCTTCGTCGGCTGGTATTCGATGACGTTCAGGCCGTTTTTGAGGGTGAAGGTAGCCGTTTGCGGATTACCACCATCGAAGCTGTCGCCTTTCTTGCCGTTGTACCAAGAAACGATCTTCAACTTAGCCGTGCGGCCTTCTGGCATTTCGCAAGCAATGGCATAAGTGCCCGGAGCGAAGCTGATACCCGTCACGCCAGCCATCTGGTCGTAGTATTTACCATCGACATTCCATTTTGCAGCCAACGCCTGAACGCTGAGCAAGCAAGGGAATTCTGCCACACGGTATTTCTTGTCGTAAGAACCGTCATAAAGTTTCAGAGCGAGGCCCTTCACGAACGGATTCGAAATGGCTTCGATTTGGTCGAGGGTCACGTTCTTCTTCAAAGAAGTAAGGAGGTTGTCGGCGAAGATATCAAAGGCCGTTGTAGCGCCGCCGTCCTGCATGAACTTCATTTCAGCACAAGAAGCGTAGCCCAGCGTACCGTCGTAAACACGGACCTGAACAGAAATTGGGTTAACGAGGGCACCGTTAAACTTAACGGTGTATTCGTTGTTGCTTCCGTTGTTGTTGAAATCGCCAAAGTGCTTATATTCTGTGTCGCCCTGGAGCTTATAGTAAACGCTGAAGTTACCAAAGTTACCATTGGTGCCACTCTGACGCGGAACGTAGGTCATGTAGTCGATGTTGCTGACATCCTTGAAGTTGTAGGTCAGAATCGCTGGATTGGTCTGCGACACGACAAACTTACTTGGGCTGTAAGCCGAGTGGTAGAGCGTTGACAAGTCGTTGTCATAAGTGTATGCCACACCGCCGTCGCTGCCCGAATTAGCATGCGTGTTGTCTGTTGCCGAAGACGGATAGATGCGAACGTCTGTCGGGAGTTCGGCAGCCGAACCGTCGGCAGCCTGCGTCACGACGAGTGTCTGCGAAATCTTGCCGTCGTTGCTCACAAACTCTACGTTGGCCGAACGAGCCTCCATAGCGTAGTTTTGGTCTACGTGAACGTAAACCGAATTGCCGGAACCTTTGCGCACCTTCACCCAGCTCTGGTCGCTGCTCACCGTGTATTTCACGTTGGCCTTGATGTTGAGGCAGAGTGTACGCTCGTAACTATTGATGCTCTGGTTATGTGGCGTTACAATCATCTTGAGAGAACCTTCAGGCAGTGTGTTCTGCGCGAAAGCAGGCACTGTCGTGAGAGAAGCCATCACCAAGGAGCCGTATAATAAGTTTTTGAAAATATTCATCGTTTGATGTTTTTTGGAATAAATCAGACAGCGCACAGAAGACGAGTGCTGTCGTTGGTTTAAAGCTATCGAAATCTATGAGCGCTTATCAGAGCACCACTTTCTGTCCGTTCACGATGTAAACGCCAGACTGGAGCGAAATGGTTTCAACGCCATTGACCGTTCCGGCCCATACCGTCTTGCCGTTGAGTGCACGAACCGTTACGCTGATGGCGCGTTCGCTCTGGAGGGTGAGGTTGCCGCGTGAAGTGGCAATCTGGAGCGTGCCGTTTTCGTTGACAACCTGGCCGATGCCAGTGGTCATGTCTTCGCCCACGGCGATTACGCTGGTGTTGATGCTAATGTTGTCGTCTTTATATACCGAGTTGGCCACGATGCGTGCAAACACTTTGGCGTGCGGGGTGAAGAAATTATATTTAGCACCCTGTGCGAAATAGTCGTTCATAGCTGCAGACGTACGTCCCGGCGTGAGTTCCTTCTCTTCGCCGTTTTCGATGGCATACCAAGTAACAACACCTTCCGTCGTACCCGTGCTGGTTGACGTCACACCGATGTTGCGCAATTCGGTCAAATCAATGCCGTTTTCGCGGCGTTTGGCCCATTCAACCACCGGCATGTAAGGCACGCCGTCTTTTTTCTTCACGTTGGCATAGCCTGAAATATCAACGGGAGCCTGCGGATTAAACGAGAGCTGCGTTGGACGCACGGCACGCAAAGGCAGCGCACCGAGACCGAGCTGATTGTTTGACACGTTCAAACTGTTGGTCTTTGAGCTACCCGACAAATAGATTGAGCTGATTTTGTTGTTGGCGATTGAAACATCGCTCAACTTGTTACAGTTGGCCAAATTGAAAGTTGTGCTCAACGAGTTGTTGTCGCAGATGAGCTGCTGCATCGTCGTGATGCCGGCTGGCCAAATGATGTTGGTCAGAGCGTTGTCGTTGCAGATGAGCGTGGAGAGCTGCGGGTTGCCAGCCAAAGAGAGAGTCTTCAACTGGTTGTGGCTCACGTCAAGATAGTCGAGCGAAGGGTTGCTTGAGGTGTAAACCGCCGTAAATTCGTTGTTGCTCACGTCGAGAGAGCGCAGCGTGTTTGCGCGGATGACGAAGGAACCAGAGAGCTGGTTGTTGGCCACATTGAAGTTTTCAATGCTCAGGAGGTCCTTTTCAGGATAGCTCGACTGCGTAAATTCGATCTTGTTCAGTTTGTTGTTGCTGGCATCGAAGTCAACCAACTTCGTCATGCCCTGCAAAGGCACAGTCATGAGGTCGTTGTTTTGCAAGAAGAGCGAACGCATGTCCTTGGCATTGGTGAGGTCGATGATTTCCACACCGCAATTTGGGCAAGCGAGCATGTCCCAAGCTTCGTTGCCAGAGATGGTGATGAAAGAGCCCTTCACCGTGCCCGTGATTTGAATCACTTCGCCAGATTCGGCCTTGTAGGTTTCCACTTGACCGTCTCCCCAGTCAACGGTGACACCAGCATAGGTGCGGTTCACCTGAAGCGTGATCTCAGTCCCGACGGGTTTTGAGGTGTTCAGCTTAACGGTACGTACCGTTGCTCCAGCCGTGAGGCTTCCAGCGAGGAGGCCACCAACGAGGAGTGCTGATGTTAAGTAATTTTTTTTCTTCATATATTTGTAAAAAGATTTGTTTTACATAGAAGGAGCAAGCGGCACACGAATATCGGACTACGCTATAACGAAGTAGCCCGAACCGATTCATGCCTATTACTCTCCATGCAAATTTCGCAATTTAATTTGGATTGCAGTAGCGTTTCTCTGTATAAATAATGTCAAAAAGCCATAATGACAACAGAAGGGAACAACGGAGGCCCTCTTTCTGGGCAACATGAAGACCATCAAGGGGAAGGCGTGGCCACCTCCGTCAACAAAATTTTCTCGGCCACCAGATTTTTTCGGCCACACGGCCGCCTGTTGCACTGAATATTTATGTACTTTTGTAGGGGCGTACCGCTTTTCACGTGGGCTACGCTTCCAAACGGAGTTCATTACTTAATCACAACTACTATAATACTATAACATGAAAAAAGGTTTTCTGAGTTTAGCGATGCTCTTTTTAATCGCCATCACCTCTTTTGCCGAGGGTAGAGCCAAATATGTGTTCTACTTCATTGGCGATGGTATGGGTGTCAACCAAGTGAACGGCACCGAAACGTATCTTGCGGCCTTGCAGGGACGCATCGGCGTTGAACCGCTGCTCTTTACGCAATTTCCGGCCGTGGGCCTCGTCACCACTTTTTCTGCCACCAACGGCGTGACGGACTCTGCCGCCGCTGGCACGGCGCTGTCCACGGGACGCAAGACGAAAAACAGTGCGCTCGGCATGCTTGCCGACCTGCAGACGCCCGTCACGAGCGTGGCCGTATGGGCCCAGCAGAGCGGAGCTGCCGTGGGCATCTCAACAAACGTTTCTGTTGACCATGCCACGCCGGCCGCTTTCTATGCCCACCAGCCCATGCGCGACTTATATTATGAAATCGGCAAGGACCTCATCAAGGCCGACTTTGACTTTTATGCCGGCTCTGATTTCCGCATACCAGAAAACAAAAAAGATTCCACGGCTACGGGAACATTGTTTGAGCGCTGCGAACAGGCGGGATACACCATCGCCCGCAGCTACAAGCAATTCCAGAAGACAAGCAAGCAGGCGAAGAAGTTCATCCTCCTGCAGCCTTCTACCCCAAGCAACAACGACCGCACGTGTTTGCCTTACGCCATCGACCGCAAGCCGGGCGACTTGACGCTGCAAGACATCACGCGTGCAAGCATCTCGTTCCTCACGCAGAAGCAGAAGGAGAAAGACGGTTTCTTCCTGATGATTGAGGGCGGAAAGATTGACTATGCCTGCCACGCCAACGACGCGGCGACGGCTTTCCTCGAAACGATTGATTTGGACAACGCGGTGAAGGTGGCCTATGAGTTTTATCAGCAGCACCCCGACGAAACGCTCATCGTCATCACGGCCGACCACGAGACGGGCGGCATCGTCTTGGGACGCGGCGCCTATGAACTCCACACCGACCTGCTGAAGTTCCAGAAGATGAGTGCCGAAGAATACACTCGCTATCTCGACCGCCTGCACAAGAAGTTGGGCAACAAGCTGACTTGGAAACGCATGCAGCGCGACCTGAAGGAGAACTGGGGATTCTGGGGAGGCGTAAAGCTCTCTGACCACCAGACCGACCGCATGAAGCGTGCTTTCGAGGCTTACATCAACGGCAAATCGGCCAACTCGAAGAATCTTTACAGCACACTGAGCGGCATCAGCGACGCTGCCCGCCGCACTCTCGCCGAATGTGCCTTGATCGGCTGGCAGAGCGGCGGCCACTCCAACGGCTACGTCCCCGTCTTCGCCATCGGTGTCGGTTCTGAGGCTTTCGCCGGAAAGATCGACAACACGCAGATTCCTTACCGCATTGCCAAGGCTGCGGGATGGAAGGTGCCTGAAGGTGAAGACAAATAAAAAAACTCGTTGCAGATGCTCTTGCGGCTCTGCAACGAGTTTTTTTTGTTTTCTCTCCATCAAGCATTGGGGAGGCTTGGAGGAACGGGCAATCGCCCCGCTTTCTGAAACACATCCCAAGGATATTTGAGGCTTGAACGCGGCGTGTCATTTCAGAAAAGCAGTCTGTCGGCGAACACCGCCCCGTGTGCGATCGTGTCACGTCCCAGAGGCGTTTGTCTCACATCCCAGAGACGTTTGTCTCACGTCCCAGAGGCATTTGTCTCACGTCCCAGAGGTGCTGACAAGTATTAGGCTTGTTTTTTCTTGAAGATATATCTCAAAGGAATGCAATTGTCAGACCAGCCATGACGATGCTCACCATCGACATCAGTTTGATCAAGATGTTGAGCGACGGACCAGACGTGTCTTTAAACGGGTCGCCAACCGTGTCGCCTACAACGGTGGCCTTGTGGTTTTCACTGCCTTTGCCGCCGAAGTTGCCTTCTTCAATCAATTTTTTGGCATTGTCCCATGCGCCACCGGAATTAGACATGAAAACGGCAAGCGTGAAGCCGGCAGCAAGTCCGCCAGTGAGAAGTCCGAGAACGCCAGCCACTCCGAGAACGAGGCCGACAACGATTGGGATGACGATGGCGAGCAGCGACGGGATGATCATCTCACGCTGGGCACTGCGTGTGCTTATCTCCACACAGCTGCCGTAGTCGGGGGTTGCCTTGCCTTCAAGTATGCCCTTGATTTCACGAAACTGCCGACGCACTTCCTGAACCATTGATTCTGCGGCACGCCCAACGGCGCCCATCGTGAGGCCGCAGAAAAGGAAGGCCGCCATCGCGCCGATGAAGGCGCCAACGAGCACCTTCGGATTGATGAGGTTCACCTGGAAGAAATTGATGAAGTCGATCGTGGTGGCATCCGTCGGGTTGAAAACGTTTCCAGCAACGTCGACATATTGTTTGCCGTTTTCAACGGCACGCACCATGGCCACCTTAATTTCCTCGATATAAGAAGCGAGGAGGGCGAGGGCCGTCAGCGCGGCAGAACCGATGGCAAAGCCTTTACCCGTGGCGGCGGTGGTGTTGCCCAGAGCGTCGAGAGCATCGGTGCGTTCACGCACTTCTTCGCCCAGTCCGCTCATCTCCGCGTTGCCGCCAGCGTTGTCGGCGATGGGGCCGTAGGCGTCAGTGGCAAGGGTGATGCCGAGGGTTGAGAGCATGCCAACGGCAGCAATGCCGATGCCGTAAAGTCCCGTACTGATGGACTTTGCAGAGAGCGACATATCGAAACCGTTGGCACAGAGATAGCTGAGCATGATGGCAACGGAGATGGTCACCACTGGTATCATCGTTGAAATCATGCCAGTTCCGATGCCTTTGATGATGACGGTTGCAGGACCGGTTTGCGAGGCCTCGGCAATTTGCTTCGTCGGCTTGTAGCTCTGCGACGTATAGTATTCCGTTGCCTGGCCGATAATGACACCGGCGGCGAGACCGCTGATGACGGAGAAGGACAGTCCGAGCCAGTTTTCAATGCCCAGCAGATAGAGAATGACGAAGGTGGCGACGGCAATGAGCGCGGCACTGACGTTTGTGCCAAGCGCCAGCGAGCGAAGCAGGTCTTTCATAGTTGCCCCTTCCTTCGTGCGCACCAGATAGATGCCAATGAGAGAAAGGAATATGCCGATTGCAGCAATAATCATCGGAGCAATGACGGCGCGAAGTTGCATGTCTCCGTTTAGGGCAAAGGCCGTGGCCCCCAAAGCGGCCGTCGACAGGATGGAACCACAATAACTCTCATAGAGGTCGGCGCCCATTCCGGCAACGTCACCGACGTTGTCGCCCACGTTGTCGGCAATGGTGGCGGGATTGCGAGGGTCGTCTTCAGGAATGTTTGCCTCCACTTTTCCCACGAGGTCGGCCCCCACATCGGCGGCCTTGGTGTAGATGCCGCCACCAACACGGGCGAAGAGTGCCTGCGTGGATGCGCCCATACCGAAGGTGAGCATGGTGGTGGTGATGGTGACGAGAGCTGTTCCCTCTCCTGCATACACGGCGTTAAGAACAATAAACCATATAGCAATGTCGAGCAATCCGAGGCCAACGACAACGAGGCCCATCACCGCACCGCTGCGGAAGGCAATCTTCAAGCCTTTATCGAGGCCGGAACGCGCCCCGTTGGCAGTGCGTGCCGAAGCGTAAGTGGCTGTTTTCATCCCGAAGAAGCCCGCTAAACCGGAAAAGAGGCCGCCGGTGAGGAAAGCAAAGGGCACCCACGGATTCTGCACTTTCAGAACGTAGGCCATGAAGGCGAAGACAATGGCGAGCACAACAAAGACGATGGTCACGACCTTGTATTGCTGCTTCAGATAAGCCATAGCGCCCTTTCTCACGTGGGCTGCAATCTCCTTCATTCTTTCTGTTCCTTCTTCCTCGCGCATCATTGAGCGGAAGAAAAACCATGCCATTCCCAACGCCACAACGCTGGCTATCGGAATGAGCCAAAATACTAATGGAATGTTGTTCATGTTGATATTTTTTAAGGAGTGAAATCTGTTCTGCAAATGTATGAAATAATTCGAGATGCAGGCTGCAAAATATTGTTATATTGTGGTAAGGCTGCGGGAGGAAAGAAGCGTCTGCGGCTGTTTGCTGTGTAGGACTTAACTATAGGTTTTTACCGCGATGGATGTTTTACCACGATTTAGCAATCGCGGTAAAACGAAGAACGGCAAATAGAACTCGGAAAACCGAAACGATTTTCCGGCGAAATTTGCTGGATTATTATAAACAAAAATCCTAACCACTCAAATTTAAGCAGTTAGGATTTCTTCGTGCGCCTGATAGGACTCGAACCTACACGTCGTAAAACACCAGATCCTAAGTCTGGCGCGTCTACCAATTTCGCCACAGGCGCTATTCGTTTGCAAAGATAGCGATTTTTTTCGGAATACCGACTGACTCCTCGGAGGAAAAATAAAAGCGCAGGCCAACTTCGCATGATTTGTCCGTTGGTCTGCACTTTTTATTTAGATGTATGATGGTCGATGAAATCAGCACCTATTATAATATACATACTGACTGGCCTTCTATTTCCAGTGTATCCCTCCGTCCTAAACACTCGGAAGTGCCCACATCTTACGTCGCCGACAGGCGAGACGTCAACGCCAGTTTGGCACCGTTGTACCAACGCGGTAATAGGCTTTCAACTGGATGTCGTAGATCAATGTGGAATAGGCTGGAATGTTTGTAAGGCCGTTCACACCGTTGCCCAACTCGCTCGGGATGTACACCTGCCAACGGTCTCCGATGTGCATATATTGGAGCGCCGTGGTGAGGCCCTCCACGTTGTTGCTGACGGCCACCTTGTTTGGCATGCAATAGAGCGGACTGAATATGTCGGCTTCATTCTTGCTGACACCAGAATAGCTGACGAGCTTGCCGAGTTTTTTTGACTCAGCATCTTCTCCCAGTTCGTTGGGGATGGTGCGCGTCATGAAGTTGACACGCACGGTGTCGGTGTAAAGCGGACAACCGCTTCCTGTGCCGCGCTCCTTGATGAAGACGGCGATGGAGTCGGTCGGAGAGCCCGTTTGGGTGGCATCGTTGTACATCGAACAATAGATGCGCCAGTCGCAATGGGCTTCCCAGTCGTTGCCGTATTGGGCTTTGGCGGCGGCAATGGCATTCTTGGCCGTATTCATTGTCTCGGTGAAGTAACTGCTGTTGCGTGCTTGCCAATTGGCATACTGCATGTCTTCTGTGCTCTCGGTTTCCTCGCAGGATGTGAAAGCAAACAGAAGGGTTGGCAGGACGAAAATGAATTTTAAAAGTCGCTTCATGGGCTTTGGGAATGTAAGTTGACGGTCAAAGTTAAAGTATGGCCTTGAAGTTCGGGGCAACCTAAAACTGCCGTTTGGCGGCAACGATGAAAGCGCATGGATGGCTGGAACGCTCATCTGCTTTTCATTTCAGAATGCGCAACGATGCAAAAGCCGTTTGGTCTGCTTTGAACGCCTACCAAAAGTTCTGGGGAGAAATGTTTTGTGCTTCTCCCCAGATTGGATATTTCTTTCGTAATACGGCTCTGAGCGTATCAGAGTTTCTTGAGCAGAGACGTGATGCTGACCTTGTCTTCGATGAGCGAACGCAGGCTGTTGATTGAAACGCGCTGCTGCTCCATGGTGTCACGGTTACGCAATGTGACGCAGTTGTCGTTGAGCGTGTCGTGGTCAACGGTGATGCAGTAAGGCGTACCGATGGCATCCTGGCGGCGATAGCGCTTGCCGATGGAGTCTTTCTCGTCGTATTTGCAGTTAAAGTGGAACTTGAGGTCGTCCATAATTTCGCGTGCCTTCTCAGGCAGTCCGTCTTTCTTGACGAGCGGGAGCACGGCGAGCTTCACTGGGGCGAGGGCTGCTGGCAACTTGAGGACTACACGGGTTTCTCCGTTTTCGAGCTTTTCTTCCTGGTAGCTGTGGCACATCACGCTGAGGAACATACGATCGACACCGATAGAGGTTTCGATGACGTAAGGGATATAGCTCTCGTTGGTCTCTGGGTCGAAGTACAATATTTTACGACCTGAGAACTTGGCGTGCTGCGAGAGGTCGAAATTGGTGCGTGAGTGAATACCTTCCACTTCCTTGAAACCGAACGGCATCTTGAATTCGATGTCGGTGGCGGCGTTGGCGTAATGGGCCAACTTCTCGTGGTCGTGATAACGATAGCATTCGTCACCGAATCCGAGGCCCTCATGCCAGGCGAGACGGGTTTTCTTCCAGAACTTGAACCATTCCATTTCTGTTCCCGGCTTCACGAAGAACTGCATTTCCATCTGTTCGAACTCGCGCATGCGGAAGATGAACTGACGCGCAACAATCTCGTTACGGAAAGCCTTACCAATCTGTGCGATACCGAAGGGGAGCTTCATGCGACCCGTTTTCTGCACATTGAGGTAGTTGACGAAGATTCCCTGCGCGGTCTCCGGACGGAGATAGATGGTTGAAGCGCCATCAGCCGTTGAACCCATCTCGGTTTTAAACATGAGGTTGAACTGACGGACGTCTGTCCAGTTGCGTGTACCAGAAATGGGGCATACGATTTCTTCGTCGAGAATAATCTGCTTGAGTTCAGCAAGGTCCATCTTATTCATGGCCTCAGCATAACGCTCATGGAGGGCGTCACGCTTGGCCTGGTGTTCCAACACACGTGCGTTGGTTGAACGGAACTGAGCCTCATCGAAAGCTTCGCCAAAACGTTTGCGAGCCTTGGCCACTTCCTTTTCGATTTTCTCGTCGTATTTTGCAATCTGATCTTCAATCAGGACATCGGCACGATAGCGCTTCTTTGAATCGCGGTTGTCAATGAGGGGATCATTGAAGGCATCAACGTGTCCGGAAGCCTTCCAGATGGTTGGGTGCATAAAAATGGCTGAATCGATGCCCACGATGTTTTCGTGAAGCAGCACCATTGACTGCCACCAATATTGCTTGATGTTATTCTTAAGTTCTACACCATTCTGACCGTAGTCATAGACAGCGGCAAGACCGTCATAAATTTCGCTTGAGGGGAACACGAAACCATATTCCTTGCAATGCGAAACGATTTTCTTGAAAACGTCTTCTTGAGCCATTATATTTGTTGCTTTAGATTTGTTACTATATTTGACTGGCGCCCCAAACACATGCAGCCTAAACACCGCTGAATATTGAGCGCCCATTATTTCCGCAAAGGTACGAAAAAAGTTGGGAATGTGGTCAAAACGTCTTTGCCATTATCATTTGTTTGGATTCTAAGGGCACTCAAATCCAGTATCTTTTCACATTTCGCCCTCTGTATGAATGGAAATCCACAAATTATGCTTACCTTTGTTGTAAGGTAAAACGCATTACTAACCAACGCATAACTCATAGGAATCATGATCGTACATATCGCCAACCCGATATACGACTCTGTCTTCAAATACATCATGGAAGACGAGCGTATTGCCAAGACGGTGCTTTCCGCCTTGCTGAAGAAGGAAGTGCTGCATGTCACGATGCGGCCTCACGAATATGCCAACACTTCACGAGACACGCTTTCGATGTTCCGCATCGACTTTGCGGCGACGGTCTGTGAGGAAGACGGTTCGCAGCAAGTCATCTTGATTGAGCTCCAGAAAACATGGCTGGACACTGAGACGCTGCGCTTCCGACAATACCTCGGCGTGCAATACAGCAACAAAAACAACATACAGGTCGACTCCAAGAAAGGATACGCCTACCCGATGGTGGCGGTCTATTTGCTGGGACACTGCGTGGGAGACATTCCCGACCCAGTCATCTACGTCAACCATAAGGCTTATAACTACGACGGACAGGAGGTGTCGAAAGGTATGCCGAACCCGTTTGTAGAAAGTCTGACGCACAACAGCATCATCGTACAGATTCCCCTGCTCCGTGGACAGGTCAACAACCGACTGGAGAAGGTGTTGAGCGTGTTCGACCAAAGCAAAAAGAACACACGCGACGCCCAAGTGCTCAACATCGACGAGACGTGCTATCAAGACGATGCCGACATCATGTACCTAATCCACCGACTGACTGCCGCAGCAGCAGACGCGGACGTAAGGACGGACATGAACGTTGAAGACGAATACTTCTCAGCCATTGAAGACCGCGACACGGCCATCATGAAAAAAGACCAGGAGCTGAAGCAGAGGGAATCCGAGCTGAAACAAAAGGAGTCTGAGATTAAGCAGAAGGATCTCATGCTCAAAGCTATGGTCAATGCCATGATTGAGAAGGGGATGGACATTCAGGACATATCTCTTCTTGTCAATAAAGACGTTGCGTTCTTGGAAGAACTCATAAAATAGCATTCGACGGATGCTTTTTGAATGCCATCGTCTTTCAGAACAAGCGCCAACAGATAGGTGCGCCAACAAAAAAGAAACCCCAAACTAAATATGCCTTCTAACATCAAAACGAATTCTTTGCGTGCCTGGTTTTTGGCAGCACGCCCAAAAACCCTCACAGCAGCTTTGGTGCCTGTAGCGATTGCCAACGCACTGGCTTTTGTCGTAGCCAAAGAATCTCTTCATAGTTTTTCCACAACCATCATGGGGCTCACGTTGCTTTTCGCTGTCGTGATGCAAATCATGGCCAACTTCATCAACGACTATGTGGACTTCATCAACGGTACCGACGACGAAACACGCATCGGACCGGAGCGGGCCTGCGCCATGGGATGGATTTCGCCGCAGGCCATGCGGATAGGCATCGGTGTTTCTCTGACATTAGCGATGTTCATCGGCCTGTATGCCGTCTTCGCCTTTTTTGAAGTATTCGGGCACATGCCCTGGCCCATGTTTGGCGTCGGCATCCTCTGCATGGTCTTTGCTTTTCTCTATAGCACCTATTGCAGCTACCATGCCTTAGGCGACCTCCTCGTATTGGTGTTCTTCGGTTTCATCCCTGTTGCAGGCACTTACTATCTGCACTTTGCAACCTGCAATGAAGCTGGACTATGGCCGATGGCTCTGGGATGCGGCGCCGCCATGTGCACGCTGCTTACGGTCAATAACATCCGCGACCGCCACCAGGACAAAGAACACGGGAAGACTACACTCGTTGTGGTGTGTGGGGAGAAACTGGGGTTCCTACTCTACTTGATATACGGCCTTATCGCTGCCGCATGCCAAGGTTATTTTCTCTCCCGCCACACGGCCATCGGCATAGCAACAGGAACAGCAGCCGCGACCTGCATATTCAACCTCCTCGCCTTTATGAGAATCAAAAGGATTGGCAACGGTAAGAAGCTCAACAAGATGCTGGCCGTCACCTCACTCATCATTCTTTTCTACGGTGTTTCAACCATAGCGGCCCTGCTCTTGTAGAACACACGATAGGCCTGACCACCATCTCATTCAGACAACCGACTTTTGTTTTTCATTAACCAAGAAAACTCAAATACATCATGAAACGATTAGCCTCTCTAATTGCATGTTGCGCCGCCTGCCTCACATTGGCCGCCTCTGCCAACACCGTTTCTGCTCCTGCCATCGGGAACAATGTCCCCAATGAACTTCCGTCTGAAACAAAACACACGGCCAAATATATCAAGACGCGCCTGCAACTTATTTACGCCTTGGCTTTCAATTCTGTTGAGACGGGAAGGACCTCGGTATCTTCTTATTTCTTCGCCGAAGAGTTTCGTTCGGCCTATAGTACGGCGAAACAATTGACGCCCGAAGGCGAAACAGAATATTACGACTTCTCGCCCTGGCTCCGCACACGAGACTGCAAAAGTCCGCGTGCCGAAATCGAACGCGTACGCGACATTTCCGCCACCAGTGCCATCGCCGACATCAAGGTATTTCCTAATGGCGACAGCCAAGACGGAGTCTGTGTCATGGTGCGCCTGCGCTTTGAATATGGCGACTGGTTTATCGCCAACTTCAACAACGACCTCGAGGGCCTACAAGAATATATCAACCGACAAAAATAAACGATTCAATCCATGCAGGCCGAACGGCGGCTTCCCGTCGCTCGGCCTGCGATTTTTCACCCCATGCAACTTTTTCAGGAAGAAAATCACCACCACGGCCGCATTGAAGTAATCTGCGGTTCCATGTTCTCTGGCAAAACCGAAGAACTCATCCGCCGCCTGCGCCGCGCAAAAATAGCCAAGCAGAAAGTAGAAATATACAAACCAGCCATCGACACGCGTTATAGCGACGAGGATGTGGTATCTCACGATGCCAATGCCATCCACTCCACCCCAGTAAGCACAGCGGCAGCTATCGTTGAACTGGCCAAAGACGCCGAAGTTGTTGGCATTGACGAGGCGCAGTTTTTCGATGACGAACTGGTGCGCGTATGCATCAATTTGGCCGACGCAGGCAAGCGCGTCATAATTGCAGGTCTCGACATGGATTTTCAGGGTGTCCCCTTCGGCCCCATGCCCGCACTCTGTGCCGTTGCCGAAGACGTGACAAAGGTCCACGCCATCTGCGTCCGCTGCGGCGGTCTTGCCCACGTGTCACACCGCATCGTCCCTAACGCACAGCGCGTTTTGCTCGGCGAACAAGACGAATACGAACCGCTCTGCCGCAGTTGCTATAACAAGTTGAAGGAGAATCAATAAGAGAAGCGCCACCGATTCTGATTGAGAAGTCATAAGTAAGACCATCGGCTTAAGTAGGTCAGCAAAATATTACATGAATGCTGGGAAGATTATTCCTTAATTTCAAATGTAAAAATAATCCTGAACACCCACTTAATATTCTCCTTTACCACCCGACATTATTTACGACCACCTACCTATGAAATATTTTCTCATTGCCGGCGAAGCCAGCGGCGACCTCCATGCGGCCCACCTTATGCAGGCGCTCCTGCAAGAAGACCCTGATGCGGATTTCCGCTTTTATGGGGGCAACGAAATGCAGCGCGTGGGGGGCAAATTATTGTGCCACTACAAGCATCTGGCCTACATGGGCTTCATCCCCGTCCTGCTTCATCTGCGAACCATCTTGCGCGGCATAAAACACTGCAAACAGCAGATTGCCGAATGGCAACCAGATGCGGTGATTCTGGTGGACTATCCGGGATTCAACCTCAAGATGGCCCGTTACGTGACGCAAGAACACATCTGCCCTGTCTTCTATTACATCTCGCCCAAAATTTGGGCCTGGAAGGAACACCGCATCAAGGCCATTCGCCGCGATGTGACGCACCTCTACTCTATCCTGCCCTTTGAAGTTCCCTATTTCGAACAACGCCACAACTATCCCATCACCTATGTGGGGAACCCAACGGTTGACGAAGTGGCAAACTATCGTTTGAAACACCTAGACCACTGCCGCGACGAGCACCTCATCGCCTTGTTGCCCGGTTCGCGCCGACAAGAAATTGAAGACAACCTGAGCCGCATGCTTCAAGCGGTCATGCCACTGCGCGAAAAAGGTTTCCACCTGGCCATCGCCATCGCGCCCTCCATGCCGCAGGAAGTGTACAAGCACATCTTTGAACGTGCCCAACTGTGGGAAGAGGACGTGGAAATGATCAAAGGAGACACCTACGGACTGCTCTCACGCGCTTCTGCCGCCCTCGTAACAAGCGGAACAGCCACCCTTGAAACGGCGCTTTTCCGCGTACCGCAAGTGGTGTGCTACTATGTCGCCTGCGGTCGTTTCGTTTCCTTTCTCCGTCGCCATCTTCTCAAGGTGCCATACATTTCTTTGGTCAATTTAGTCTGCAACCGCGAGGTCGTACCAGAACTTGTGGCTGATGGCATGACGGTCAGCAACGTCAGCAACGCCCTTCTTCCCCTGCTTCCCGGCGGCAACAAGCGCCAGGAGATGCTCAACGGATACGAGGAAATGGCACAACAATTGGGGGCGCCAGGCGCACCAGAACGCGCCGCCAAAGACATCGTTGGCAGGTTACGGAAGTAAACCACTCTATCATACAGGCAGGAGTATCCAACAGCATACACCACCAACAACATACGCCACCAACAACATACACCTACAAGCAAACGCAAGTCCACACGACAAGCAAACATAAGCCACTACAACCAAGAACAGGGACGGTCTTCAGCTACACATTTTGCAGAAGACCGTCCCTGTTCTCTTTTTACTACACACTCCATATATAAGTAGGCATCAACTCCCCTCCATCACGAATCAGCGGATGCGCCGTAAGCCTCAGCCCATCCTTTCCGTCAAGGAAAAGTGAAGCGGAATCTGGCACGAAAAAAACCGAACACAGATTCCGCTTAGCAAACGTTGAACACTGCCTTGAAAGGGCCTTGTTCAAATTATCTCACATTCCAATTACTTAGTAATGGTGAAAAAATAACTTGGCCCATTTTGAAGAGTAAGGGATTATATTCTTATGCCCTGCCTTTTTGCTGTTTTTGAAATTTGTCATCGGTCACATAGCCCCGCTATGCTCCCTCTTCCAAATTCCAAAACCAACAAAAATACAGGTCAAAATTGGTCAACTTCTTCTTTCATCATTACTTAGTTTCAGTCTCTTCCGCCTCTTTTTTCACGGCAGTGGCCTTCTTGGTAGGCGCCTTTGCAGCTTTGGCAGGCGCTTTCTTGGCAACTGGTTTCTTGGCGGGAGCCTCTTGCTCCAACTTGGCAAGCATGTGCTGCAACTTCTCGATTTCCTTGTTCTTCACTTCCAGTTCCTGGTCTTGGTTCTTGATGGTCGTGAAGAGCGATTCAAGCTGTTCGTTGTCAACATCCTCCGGATAGAGGTTATTCACGCGAGAGATGAAGTCGCCAAGGATATTCATGTAGTTGGTGAAAGCATCGTAGGGCGAAGAATAAATACCGCGGTAGCCGCCATAAGAGCAGGCTTTCGTACTCATAAAGCGGAGGTTGTTTGAAGCCTGGAGATAGTCCCAGTCTTGCTTCAAGCGGCGGTCGCCAGCGATACGCACACGGTCGGCAATGCTATAAAGTTTTTCGAAAGCCTCACGCTGCATCACGTTGCCGAGCCACGGCGAGAGGTCGCGTTCTTCGTCCACCCAAGAGATAGGGTATTCCACGTTGAGGTCGCCCGACGACTTGATCTTCGAGCAAATTTCCGATGGCGTTGAGAACACGATGCCGCGCTGGCGGAGCTGTTCTGGCAAAGCCTTCATAAACTCGAGAATATTCGAAGACAACGGCTGGAAGATACCGAGAGCGCAGAGCTCCATGAAGAGGTTGATCACCTGGTCTTCCTCTGGCAACTGGGCAATCCAGTCGGCATAGCGGTCGGCGAAGAGCGGATATTCGTTCCAAGAAGAATCGTTGAAACGATAGCTGATATCCTCCGACAAACTGTAGTCACGCAGGAGGAGCTTCAGTTTAGGGTTGCGGTTGCAGTTGTAAACGAAGTGCGGACTCTTCCATCCCAACACCTGCTTAGCACCTTCTGCCAACATACCCTTAAAGCCCATGCTGGCCACGAGTTCTCCGATTTCGTCAGAGTAGATGAGGCAAGAGTTGCGGAAGATTTTCGGTTCCTGTCCGAAGAGCGACTTCACCTTCTTGCAAAGGCGCGTCACTTCTTCCTTGAAGCATTCAGGGTTGGCCAAAGAAGAGAAGCCGTGGGAATATGGTTCAGCGAGAAATTCCACACAGCCCGTGTCGTTGAGTTTCTGCAGGAGTTCAATCACCTGCGGAGCGTGGTTTTCAAGTTGCTCAATGGCGCAGCCAGAGAGCGAGATGGCGCATTTGAAGTAGCTGCCATAGCGCTCAGCCATTTCGATGAGCGCGTTGAGTGCCGGCACATAAGAGTTGTCGGCAGTTTCAGTGATAGAGCGCGCGTTCTCGTAGTCGTCATAATAATAATGGTCTGTGCCGATGTCGAAGAAACGATAGCGCTTGAGATGGATGTTTTGGTGTATCTCGAAATATAAGCAAATGGTCTTCATAGGGATATCTTGTTTTTGCAGACATCCGCCGCAAGAGACTTCGGCGGAGTCAATTGAATGTGTTAATTACTCTTATTTGTGATTGTAATTTTGAAGCACCTGCTGGTAGACATCGTAAATGCGCTTGCCCACTTTCTCCCAGGTGATTTGGTCAACCTCCTTGATTCCTTCCTCCTGAAGATACTGATAGAGTCCTTCGTTGGTGCAGAGGGAATACATGGCATCAGCCATCGCATTGATATCCCAGTAGTCTGTCTTGATACATTTATCGAGAATTTCCGCACATCCGCTCTGATAGCTGATGATGGACGGCACGCCACACTGCATGGCCTCAAGTGGCGAAATGCCAAACGGCTCGCTCACAGACGGCATCACATAAACGTCGCTGTCGCGGAACACCTCGTAGACCTGTTTTCCCTTCATAAATCCTGGGAAGAAGAAGCGGTCGGCAATACCCTTCTCCGCCGCCATCTCAATCATGGCGTTAAGCATATCTCCAGAACCGGCCATACAGAAGCGCACATTGCGCGTGCGTTGCAGCACGAGCGAGGCCGCCTCAACGAAATATTCTGGTCCCTTCTGCATCGTGATACGTCCGAGGAAAGTCACCACGCGTTCCTTACGCTCCGTGTGGGGTTTGCGCTGTGCGACCATCTGCTTCACCTCGTCGGAGAGCGGATAAACGGCGTTGTGCATAGCGATACACTTAGCTGGATCCTGGTGGTAGTGTTCAATCACCGTGCGTCGCGTCAGTTCAGACACACACATGATGCAATCGGCATGATCCATACCGTCTTTCTCAATACTGTAAACCGTTGGGTTGACATTACCTCTTGAGCGGTCGAAGTCAGTGGCATGCACGTGAATCACGAGCGGTTTTCCACTCACGTTTTTGGCGTGAATACCAGCCGGATAAGTCAGCCAGTCGTGTGCGTGAATGATGTCATATTCCTGTTGACGAGCAATCACGCCAGCCACGATGGAATAATTGTTGATTTCGTCGTAGAGATTATCGGGGTAGCGTCCAGAAAACTCGATACATCCCAAATCGTCCGTCATACGGTATGAGAAATCGGCATAGATATGGTCGCGCAGGGCATAATATTGCTCCGGCGTCATTTTGTTGCCAAGGCGTTGCTTGACATAGTCATAGTCAACGTCACGCCAAACGATGGGTGTTTCGCTCAGTCCGATGATGTTCATGAAACTCTTGTCTTCGTCGCCCCAGGGCTTCGGAATACAAAAAGTGATTTGCATATCGGGTTGTTTGGCCAGTCCGGCAGTGATGCCATAGCTGGCTGTTCCGAGTCCGCCCAAGATATGAGGAGGGAACTCCCATCCGAACATTAATACTTTCATAAATTGGTATTAGCTGTTAATGCCACGGTAAGCAATGGTGAAAAACAAACTTCAACCATTACTAAAGAGACGTTATCCGCGCGATATTTTGCGGAAGCTTCCCCGCCATGGCTATGGTGATTAGTTGCTTGGCAAGAGCCACACTGGTCGTGTCGCTCTCCGCCATCCCCAGAGAAAATCTCCGGCAACAACATTGTTTTAATCTTCCGCGATTTGATATTTCTCCATCAAACGGATGGCCCGGAGAATACCGCTCACGTTCATGGCAAATGAGATGGCTCCACGTCCGTGGAATGGCGGGTTGCCGTCGAAGAGTTCCGGAATGGTGCCGATGCAGTGATAGAAGAGTTCTTCCTCAAAACCGATGAGCTTGCGTTCGATGTAGTTCACGCCGCTCATCTTGTAAACGCGCAGATAAGCCTCCAGATAGAAACCAGTGAGCCAAGGCCATCCCGTTCCCTGATGGTAAGCCTGGTCGCGGTCGGCCTGTCGTCCCACATACATTGGAGAATATCCGCCGCTGTTTGGCGAAAGCGAGCGCATGCCCTTTGGCGTCATGAGTTCCTTCGTGCAGATGTCGAGCACACCCTTGCGTTCCTTCATGCTGAGCGGAGAATAGTCGAGCGCAATGGCGAAAAGCTGGTTGGGACGTACGCTCCAGTCCATCATCTTGCCATCGACATAATCGAGCAGATAGCCGTGTTCGTTGAGGAACACCTCCTTGAAGGCCGTCGTCATCTTTTCTGCCTCGTCGGCATAATCCTGTGCGAGAATCATGCTCGTCTCGTCGCCCTTCTCTTTGAGCACCTGCTCGTAGAATTTCATGGCATTATACCAGAGCGCGTTAAACTCAACGATATATCCTGAGCGCGGAATGATGGGGCGTCCGTTGGCCATAGAGTTCATCCACGTCACAGCGCGGTCGCGTCCGTTGGAATAGAGCAATCCGTTTTCGTGAACGAAGAGATTTGTGTGGTGTCCGCCACGAACATATTCCATGATGTCCCTGAGCAGTTCGCCATACCTCTCCTGAAAATCTTGTGCAGACACATTCTTGCGATACTGCTGCAAGCACCACGTCGCCCAAAGCAGCGAATCTGGTTGCTCGATTTCATAGATAGGCACCGTGACAGGCTCTTTGTTGATAAACTGGCGAATGGCTTCAGCGGCAGCGTCCATATACTTTTCATACTGCTCTCTCTCACCGATGGAAAGCGTCAAGCCCGGCATAGAGATAAACGTGTCGCGTGCACGGCACTTAAACCAAGGATACCCAGCCAGGATGTAGTGTTTTCCGTCTCTGCGAACATTAAACTGGTGTGCGGCGTTAACAAGGCAATGATAGAAGCTGTCGCGTTCGTCGAGCGCTTCGCGTTCTTCTTCCATATAGTGTCCCAAGCGGTTCGGTGCCAATTCGTTCAGCGCAGCCGAGAACACAACAGACTGTCCTTTCTTGATTGGCATCTCGAAATAACCTGGCACGAGGAGGTCTTCCGTAGCGTCGTAGCCACGTTCGCGTTCCTTCGGGTAGTCGAGTCCGCGATACCAATCGGGGCAATAGTGGAATTCCGATTTGACGTTAGTCTGCATGAAGAGGTCGGGATAGCCCTGATAGAGGCACATCTTTATACCATTCTTCACCTCTGTGTATCCACTGTTGGCAACAGAGTTTTCGTGTGTCCACTGGCGGACACTTCTGAAGGCCAAGAACGGTTTCAGGCGCAGCGTGGTGGCCGAATGAGCATCGAGCAACGTGTAGCGGATATAAAACTGATAATCGTCGGTGCAGAATGCCATTTCCTTTTTGAGTAGCACGCCACCGATACGATAAATCCAGGTCGGCACCTTGTCCCATTGAAAGCTCACGATATACTTGTGTCCCTTCGGACTGTAATTTTCCCCTTGGTATTTATGAAGGCCGAGGTTGAACTCCGCGCCGTGCTGAATGATGGTTTCGTCGAGCGAAGAGAGCAACACATGGTTTTCGTCGTCCAGTTCGGGAACCGGAACGACCATGAGGCCGTGGTACTTACGGATATTGCAGCCAACCAATGTTGTGTTACAGTAAGCGCCAGAGCGGTTTGTGATCAGAAATTCCTTATAGAGGGAGTCCTGAAGGTTCGTCATCTGCGCTTTGTCAAATTTTAAGTAGCACATAGGTCAGAAGATTATAAGGTTTTATACGAATAACTTTGTGATTTTTAATTAAAGACTATCACTATTTGTCAAGTGAAGATTTTAACCCAACAGAATCTTGTGGATTCTATTGAGGTCTTTTTTACCTCTCAAAGGTAGTAAATTGTTAGGGGTAAGCCAAATTTTACAGGCAAAATATTTTATATTTGCTTTTTTTTTACAAGCGCAGGACTAAAAGTTTGTCGTTTTCATGCCGCCAAGTCTGTTTTTCGGAGTGATATCGTCAAGGCTTCATCCCCAAAATCCGTGTTTTTCCCTCAAAAGCGAACATAACAAACGCAGCGAAAAAGTCCCCAAAAAATGCCTTTCCAATTTCCCCAAAAAGCGAGCAAAAATCCCGCCCCGAATCTGTTGTTGATTCGGAGCGGGAAACAAAATAAATCTTTTTCTATTTCTAACTTACCAAATATCCTCTGGCTCTACCCCATTGTAAACGGGGGTTGAAGCATATTCGAAGTAGTCGAGCTCCAGCTCGGCATCGAGTTTCTTCAAGGCCGACTTGAAGCGCAGGTAATAGGTCTTTCCTGCCTTCATATATTCGGTGCAGACAATCTTGCGGATGGCACACCATGAGCCGCCAAATTCGCGCAAAGGCTGGTCAGCGCGTCCCGTACTGTAGGTGAAGAACATCGGGGCCTTCATATAGCCTTGGTTACGCAGGTTCTTGTCGTTTTCGCGGTTGACCGTCTGGTCGTCGCCGTCCTTCACCCAAGGGATGTTGGGGGTGTTGGAACCAGGAATCTGACGCATATCGTAGGGAAGACCCACGGGCGCGAGACGGTCGGGGTCGTCGCCGAAATAAATCTGCGCCATACCTCTAATCGGACCGTGGCTGAGTCCCAGGCGGATTTCGTAAGTTCCGTCTTTCGGAACGGGCGGAAGCTTATAGATGAAGTCGTAGAGACCGAACACGCGGAACTCGTCGCCCCACATGGCCAGCCATCCAGAACCCTGCGCGTGGGTGTGTCCCATCTTCGTACTGCTGCTCTGGCGAATCATGCGCGAGAGATAACCAGGGTCGAAAGCAATTTTGTAGTTTCCGCGATAGTTGTTTGTGGCCAGTTCAGGAAGCGTGGCGGCGATGTCCATGCGGATGCGGCGCTTGTAGAGCTCATCGCGCGTGCCTTCGTCGTTGACCAAAAGTTTGTTGATGGTGTGGTAATAGCCGTTGAGGGCGTTGTTGTCGTTGTCACCATTGTCGGCATTGACGATGATGCCCGCATAGCCCGGCACCACGCCCGTTTCGTGATAGTCGTCCGTCGGGCCGTCGGCATAGAGCGAGATGCGGTTGAGATAGATTTTATGGTCAACGTCGTGCTCAAATCCAGCGTCGCCCACCTGCGTGATTTTCAGCAGACTGGGGAATGCCCCCATGGTGGTGTAGAACTCCCACACGTTGGTCGGCATATTAACGGTTTGCGGTGCGTTCCACTGGCCATACTTGTAGTTATACTCGTTGCAGTGATAAACGAGTTTGTTGAAAGGCATACGTCCGTAAACGAGGTGGTAGGCCACGAAACGGTTGATGGGGTTGTACGGATGCTTCAAATCATCGATATGGTTCGAACCGTAAGCGTCGGCCACATAATCCTTCAGTTTGGCCACGAAAGCGGCGCCATTGGTCAGGTTGCCCTCAGCGTCTTTTTCAACCTTGAGACCCAATGTCTGCTCGTAGATGCTGTCGGGTTCCACAAAGGCGGTGTATCCGATGTAGCGGTGTTGTGCATAGACGTAGTCAAACTCGCCCATGTGCGTTTTCTCCTGTCGGCTGGAGTTCTCATACGATTTGTCGAGATACTCGTGCAGCGAGTCACACAAGGCCGTATGGGTGAGCAAGTAGCTGAACACCTTGAGGTTGTCGGCCACGCCGATTTGCTTGTCGAGCGTGTTGAGCGACGGACTGATCACGCCGTCAACCACATGGATGAAACCATTTGACACCTCAATATCGCCCTTGATGATTCTCGACGTTCCGTTGATGATGAAAGTCGATGTGGAATCGAGCGAGCAAGAGAGCATACGGTCGGAGAGACAGGAGATGGGCAGCGCACCGCTGCTGGGGAGGTCCGCGCTTTCGTAGGCGTTGTTTGAGCCATTGTCGATGATGCAGCTCTTGGCGAGCGTATTGGCGAGGTCGTCGCTCATCTCGTCGATAGAGGTGATGCCGTTTTCCGCCATATACTTCTCCACCGCCTCGTTTGTTGGCAGGAAGATGGTGTAGTTTCCTCTGGCAGAGAGCATATTGTGGAGCGGAGACGCGCCCTCAACATTACCCAGTCTGACACGGCGGAAAAGTGCGTTCATCAAGGAAAACTGACTGTTTTCGTCGATATAATCGGCTGCTGTCTGCATCTTCTTGATGGCGAAGTTCGACTCGTCAATCTCTTCCTTGCAGGAGGAGAGAAAAACGGGAGCGCCCAAAAGAAGCAAGGCGCCGAGAGCACACAGTTGCCCCGAATGTTTGAAGAAATTCCTCATAGATGTTTCGTTTGTTTTTGAATGATTAGGCTGTTAAGTAGGTATTCAATATCACCTTATAATGTCAAAGCAGGGAAAACCCATTTTGATTTTACGCACCCATTTTGTTGCAGATGGCCCGCGCTCATCATTTTTCCTGCTTCTTCAGCAAGTCGCGGATTTCCGTGAGCAGTTGCACTTCCTCGCTGGGCTTCGCAGGTTCTGCGGGAGCTGGCACCTCTTGTTTCTTGCGATGGAACTTGGAGATGAGGCGGATGAAGACGAAGATGGAGAAGGCGATGATGATGAAATCAAACGTGGCCTGCAGGAAGTTGCCATAGTTGAGCAACACGGCGACCTGTTCCTGTCCATCCACCACCTGCGCTTCCTTAAGCGTGATGGAGAGGTCGGTGAAGTTCACGCCGCCACAGATGACGCCAATCAGAGGCATGATGAGGTCGGACACGATGGACGACACGATTTTTCCGAAGGCCGTACCGATAACAACACCAACGGCCATATCAACAACGTTGCCACGCATGGCAAACGCTTTGAAGTCTTGTAAGAATGTACTTTTTGACATAGGAATATATTAAGTAATGGTAAAAAATAACTTGACCAATTTTGTGGAGTAAGGAGTTATTTCTTATGCCCTGTCAAAATTGCTCAACTTATTCTTTCACCATTACTAATGGTATAGAATTACTGCAAGCGGAATGTGACTGGAAGGGTGTACTTGACACTGACAACGCTTCCTTTATGTCGCGCTGGCGTGAAGGTCCTGAGCTTTCTCACGGCTTTGATGGCTGCTGCGTCGCATTCGCGCGACAGACTCTTCAGCACCTTCACCTCTCCGATTTTTCCCCGGCGCGTGACGACAAACTGCAAGACGACTTTTCCCTGCAAATCCGATTCTATCGCAATTGTCGGATATTCCAGATTGGCTGCAAGGTCCACCATAAGTTGCCGAGCTCCACCGGGATAGGCCGCAGGTACTTCCGTCATGGCGTTGTCCATCAGTTGGGCGAGAATGCTGGTGCCGCTCTCTGTCGTTTCTGCGGCCACCGAGTCGTTCACCACTTCATAGTTCTGAGCCGAAGCCGTTGTTGCCATTGCCAACAAGGCGAAAGCGGCCACGAATATTCTTTTCATGATTGCATATTTTATGGGTTGATTAATATTTCTCTCCAACGAACAACAGCGGAAATCCATTTGCGTTATCCTGACGGCATCAAGCACAAGAGCCACCGCCACGAGCCAGTCAAACCCGTCTGCTGGAAATCCTTCCAAGCATCCTTCATCTTCGCGCCCTAAGACTTGTCAGCGAATCAGGGACGAGAGACGACCGAATCTGGGTCGAGAGACGAACGAATCTGGGACGAGAAACGAACGAATCTGGGACGAGAAACGGATGTGCAACGTGCCGCGTTCGACAAAAAGTATAGCCTTCGTTTGATCGCATAGCGATGAACATCCAAAAGGCTCACAATTTCACCATCATTTAACACTTAACACGCTCGCTTTTCTAACCTCATTTCTCAATTCAGTAATTAATTCAAGCCTCAAATTTAACACAAAAATCTGAGCGAGACAAACATATCATTTATTTATTTCGCGTCTCTTTTTTCATCTGCTGTCAACGAGCCTAAAAAACAGCTCCCCTTGAAAGGTAGGGTGTTCAAAATCAAGAAAAGTCTCTGTATGTTTTTGAGGCAGATAGCATGGCAGTTGCGCCGCTGCCCCTGAAAGGGGCTCATATTCCAGGATAGGGGCTTGCCCCTATCTCTCGCCGCAGCT
>UQCW01000024.1 GCA_900539625.1 uncultured Prevotella sp. | reverse complement strand
CCTGTAAGGGGCGCATATCGTTGGCGGGGCTTGCCCCGCAATAAGATTCGAGATATGAGCCCCTTACAGGGGCGAGGCTCATTAATCGGCCCCAAGAGGTAGGGGCAAGCCCCTACCCTAAATATGAGCCCCTTTCAGGGGCGCTTGGGTCAAAAAAAAGCCCGCCATAGGGAAACTATGGCAGGCTTGGATGATTGATTTTCAGATGCAATCTTAGTCGAGGTTGGCAAGCTTGTTGTCAGAACCGAGAACTTCGGTGATCTTGTGCTTGTACATTTCCTCCATGAGGTCACGTGCAGGACCGCAGTACTTACGTGGGTCGAATTCACCTGGTTTTTCAGCGAATACCTTACGTACAGCAGCGGTGAAGGCCAAGCGAGAGTCTGAGTCGATGTTGATCTTGCAAACAGCGCTTTCAGAAGCCTTGCGGAGCTGCTCTTCAGGAATACCAACAGCGTCAGGCAATTTGCCGCCGAACTTGTTGATGATGTCAACATATTCCTGAGGAACTGAAGAAGAACCGTGGAGAACGATGGGGAATCCTGGGAGCTTCTTCATGATGGCGTCGAGGATGTCGAATGCCAAGGGAGGAGGAACGAGCTTGCCAGTCTTCGGGTCGCGGGTGCACTGTTCCGGAGTGAACTTGTAAGCACCGTGAGAAGTACCGATTGAGATGGCCAATGAGTCAACGCCAGTCTTAGAAGTGAAGTCGATTACTTCTTCAGGCTTCGTGTAGTGGCATACCTCTGAAGAAACTTCGTCTTCAACACCTGCCAATACGCCGAGCTCGCCTTCAACGGTTACGTCGAACTGGTGAGCGTATTCAACCACCTTCTTAGTCAAGGCAACGTTCTCTTCGTAAGGAAGTGAAGAACCGTCGATCATGACTGAAGAGAAGCCGAGGTCAACGCAGCTCTTGCAGAGTTCGAAGCTGTCACCGTGGTCCAAGTGGAGGACGATTTCAGGATGGTTGCAGCCCAATTCCTTGGCATACTGAACGGCACCTTCGGCCATGTAGCGAAGCAAAGTAGGGTTAGCATAGTTGCGGGCACCCTTAGACACCTGCAAAATAACCGGAGACTTCAATTCTGAAGATGCTTTGATGATTGCCTGCAACTGCTCCAAGTTGTTGAAGTTGAAAGCTGGCACTGCATAACCGCCATTGATGGCACGCTTGAACATCTCACGGGTGTTTACCAAGCCTAAATCTTTGTAATTTACCATAGTTGTATTACTTTATAAAGTGAATTGTGTTTTCAATTGCAAGACAAAAGTACAATTTATCTCCGTTATAATGAAATTTCAGATTCTATTTTTTGTAGAATAACTCCTATTTTTTACAGTGGGGTTTTACTTTTCCGTATTTTTGCCGCCATCGCCCCACCATCTGCTCATTCTTTCCCTGATTTTTGCTTCCTGCGCGTTCTCGGCAGGCGTCCAAAAGCGGTTGCCCTGGAGCGTGTCGGGCATGTATTGCTGGCGGGCAAAATGTTCGGGATAGTCGTGCGGATAGATGTATCCATCGTGGTAGCCCAATTGCGCCATGAGATTTGTCGGCGCGTTGCGCAGATGCAGCGGAACAGCGGCGTTTCCGGTGGAGCGTACCAACTGTATGGCGGCGTCGATGGCTTTGTAGGCCGAGTTGCTCTTGGCGCTCGTGGCCAGATAAACGGTGGCTTCAGCCAAGGGGATGCGCCCTTCAGGCCATCCGATTTTCTGGACGGCATCGAAGGCGGCATTGGCCAGCAGTAGGGCGTTGGGGTTGGCCAGTCCGATGTCTTCGGCTGCAGAGATGACGAGGCGGCGGGCGATGAATTTGGGGTCTTCTCCTCCTTCAATCATCCGTGCCAGCCAATAAAGTGCGGCATCGGGGTCGCTGCCACGTATGCTCTTGATGAAGGCCGAGATGATGTCGTAGTGCATCTCGCCGTCTTTGTCGTAGGCCAATGGGTTTTGCTGCAAACGCTCCGTGACTGTTCCGTTGTCGATGACGATGGGCCCTTCTGGGGTGGCGGCTGTGATGAGGTCCAGAATGTTGAGCAGTTTTCTCGCGTCGCCGCCGCTGTAGCGCAGCAGGGCGTCTGTTTCTTTGAGCTGCACTTCGCGTTCCTTGAGCACCGTGTCGTCGTTGATGGCATGGTTGAGTAATTCCAGCAAATCGTTTTTCTCCAAGCTCTTCAGCACATAGACCTGGCAGCGTGAGAGCAGTGGTCGTATCACTTCAAAGGAAGGGTTTTCCGTGGTGGCTCCGATGAGCGTGATGGTGCCCATTTCAACTGCGGCAAGCAGAGAGTCTTGCTGCGACTTTGAAAAGCGGTGGATTTCGTCGATGAAGAGGATGGGGCTTTGCTGTGAGAAAAAGCGGTTTTTGCCAGCTTTGTCAATCACGTCGCGCACCTCCTTCACGCCGCAGTTGACGGCCGAGAGCGTATAGAAAGGCGCTTCCAACTTGTGTGCGATGATTTTTGCCAGGGTGGTTTTTCCCACTCCCGGCGGTCCCCACAGGATGAAAGACGAGATGCGCCCGGAGTCTATCATGTTGCGCAAAACGGCTCCTTCACCAACCAGATGTTTCTGGCCGATGTAATTGTCCAAGGTGGTCGGACGTAAACGTTCTGCTAATGGTGTCATAGTTTGTGTGTAAGGGTTCAGAAAATAAGTAGGTGGATGGGGCAGGGGAATTCTTGGAGTGGGAATTATACCTCATGGTTAGGGGGAAAATCCAGAAAACACAAGGTTGGTAGAGAGGCGACAGCGCCCCTGAAAGGGGCTCATATTTAGGGTAGGGGCTTGCCCCTACCTCTTGAGGCCGATTTTTGAACCTCGCCCCTGTAAGGGGCTCATATCTCGAATCTTATTGCGGGGCAAGCCCCGCCAACGATATGCGCCCCTTACAGGGGCAGAAGCGAGAATCGATGAGCTGCGGCGGGAGATAGGGGCGAGCCCCTATCCTGGAATATGAGCCCCTTTCAGGGGCAGCGATGCCGCAATCGACATGCTATATGACTCAAAATCGCGCAGATATTCTTCTGGATTTTGAATACCCCACCTTTCAGGGACATGCCGCTTTATCCCTCGATTTCGCTCAGTTCCAGCCAGCGCATTGATTTTTCGTCGAGCTCGTCTTGCAGCTGCGGCAGGCGTTTGCTCTTCTCCGTCAGTTCGTCCACAGAGAGCGTGCCGGAACAGAGCGCTTCTTCAATTTCCTTTTTCTCTTCTTCCAGCGCTTCGATGCTCACTTCGAGGGCGGCCATCTCCTGTTTCTCCTTAAACGTCAGGCGCTTCTTCTGCTCGCCCCTCCAAGTGTTGGCTTTGGTCTCCGTTTTCGGTGTGTTGGCCTTCTTGGCTTCCTCTTCCTCCTTCTCTTTCAGTTCGCTCCAGTCACGATACTGCGAGTAGTTGCCGGGGAAGTCGTCCACCTTGCCCTCGCCCTTAAACACCAGCAGGTGGTCTACCACGCGGTCCATGAAATAGCGGTCGTGGCTGACAACAATCACGCAGCCTTTGAAATCGGCCAGATATTCTTCAAGAATTTGCAGCGTCGGGATGTCGAGGTCGTTGGTTGGCTCATCGAGAATCAGGAAATTGGGGTTCTGCATCAGCACCGTGCAGAGATACAGGCGTCGGCGTTCTCCGCCGGAGAGTTTGTAGATATAGTCTTGCTGGCGGGCTGGCGGAAAGAGAAAATGCGTTAGAAACTGCATGGCGGTCAGTTTGCGGCCGCCTCCCAAATCAATCGTTTCGGCGATGCGTCTGACGGCGTCGATCACCTTCATTTGCTGGTCGAAAGCCATGCCATCTTGCGAGAAATAGCCGAAGCGCACCGTTTCGCCAATCACGAAGCGGCCCTCATCGGGCTTAACTTCGCCGAGCAGCATCTTGATGAAGGTGCTCTTTCCGGCGCCGTTTCCGCCAACGATGCCCATTTTCTCGTAGCGTGAGAAATTGTAGTAGAAATCTTTCAAGATGACTTTCTCCCCGCCGTTTTCCAGCGGGAAGGATTTAGACACATATTCCGCTTCGAAAATCTTGCTGCCGATGTAGCCGCTCTTCACTTCGAGGCGTGCCGCCCTTTCTTCGGTGCGTCTTTTGGCCTGTTGTTCCAGTTCCACAAACGCCTCCTTACGATAGCGTGCCTTTGTGCCTCTTGCGCAGGGCATGCGCCTCATCCAATCAAGTTCCTTGCGGTAGAGATTGTTGGCGCGGGCGATGTTGGCATTGGTGGCGGCGATGCGTTCCTCCCGTTTCTCCAGATAATATTCATAATTACCGCGGTAGGCGTAGAGCGATTTCCCGTCAAGTTCCAGGATGACGGAGCAAACGCGGTCGAGGAAATAGCGGTCGTGCGTCACCATGAGCAACGCCTTGTTGTTGCGTCGCAAATAGCCCTCCAACCATTCAATCATGTCGATGTCAAGGTGGTTGGTGGGTTCGTCGAGGATGAGCAAGTCGGGGTCTGTCAGCAATACGTTGGCCAGTGCTACGCGTTTCAGTTGTCCGCCCGACAGTTGCCCCACGGGTTTTGAAAACTCCGTGATGTCGAGTTTCGTCAGAATCTGCTTCGCCCTCAGCTCGAAGTCCCAAGCCTCTCGTCTTTCCATTTCGTCAATCAGTTCGGCCAGTCCAGGATTTCCCGGTGTGTCCAGGCAGCGCTCATAGCGGCTGATGAGGTCCGACAGTTCGCCCGCCTGACTGAAGCAGGCATCGATGACAGAAAGGGCGGGGTCGTAATGCGGTGTCTGTTGCAGATAGCCCACGCGCAGGTCGTTGCGAAAAGTGATTTCGCCGCTGTCGTAGTCTTCCTGTCCGGAAAGGATGCCGAGCAGCGTGCTTTTGCCTGCACCGTTTTTGGCGATGAGGCCAACGTGTTGCCCTTCAGCCACGGAAAAGGAAATATCATCGAAGAGCACAAGGTCTCCGATGCTTTTGGTGAGATGTTGTATATCGAGATAGGGTGTCATTTTCTTTGTAAATAGGTTTGGCCTGCTTGTCGTTGTTGGGTGAGTAATGGTTGGGAAAGACTTATCCTTTCATCCAAACTTACATGCCGACTTGTCCACCTTGTCCGCTTCCAGAAGTGTTGTCGGAACCGTTGGAAGACGATTGCTGGATGACGTCGTTGTTTTCGATGCTTCGGCTGGCCTTCTTAACCGACGTGTTGAGGCTGCCGAAACGGTAGCGTACGCCAATGCCGAACCGCAGGAAGTCGTTCTCGCTCATGCTCAAAGAACGGAAATCGTTGGAGTAGGTCTCTTCGCGGTATGTGCGTTTCGGGTGTATGAAGTTGCCGGCTTGTGCCGTCAGCGTCAAGCGGTCTTCTTTGAGGAAGGAGCGGCTGATCGACATGCCGTAGAAGTTGAATCCGCTTCCGTTTCCTTGCAGAGAAGGACGCTTCGGACCGCCGCCGCCATGCAGCGTGAGCTTGAACTTTCCGGGAAGCGTTTGCGAGAGACTTCCGTAGAAAAATCCGCCAAATCCGTTGTTGGTTGCGCGCTCGTTGTTGTAGTAGCGATAGGCCTTGAAGTCGTCGTAGCTGCAGTTGCAGTTGAACGTAAACATCGTTCCTTTGGCCACCGTCCAGTTGATGAAGGCATTCAGCGTCAACGATTTCTGGTGCAGCATGTTGCCGTAGGTCGTGGTCAGAATGTTGTTGTCGTTCAAGAACGTGTAGGCCGTCAGTCCGTTGGTGCGAACAGAATAGCCCAACGTGGTGCTCAGGTTCAGTTTCGTTCCGAAGGCGCTGAATCCCAATTCGAAATTGTGTGCCTTTTCGCTGTCGAGGTTCGGATTACCATAGCTCTGCGATTCCGCCGTGGGGCGTGAAACGTAGGGGGAGAGGTATGAAATGTCTGGACGGCCGATGCGCAGATTGTAGCCAGCCTTCAGCATGACGGTCGGTTTCAGACTGTATGCCAGATTGACGGAAGGCACCAGGTCGCTAAATGTCGCGTTGAACGTTTCGCGCTTGCCATCGGGGTATGACACGTGGTTGCGCGACCATTCGTAGCGCAATCCGGCACGGGTGCTCACGGGGCCCAGTTTCAAAGAATATTCGCCGTAGCCTGCAAGAATGTCTGTTCGGTGACGATAGTCGATGCTGTTGACTTCGTCGCGCACGAAATCGTTGCCCGAGTTGCTCGGTCGCGACAGTTCCTCACTGTTGCTGCGATTGAGGCGGAAGATGTATTTCGTTCCGACGGAGAACGTCTGGTGTTTACCGAAAGGCGTGGTGAAGTCAAGCTGTCCCGTGTGTTCTGCCGAATGCCTGTCGGGGTCAGCATAACGGTCCTTCAGCGTGAAGGGCACATTGACGATGTCGTTATAGTAAGTCTCCGTCTTGGTTGAACTCGGAGAGGTGTTCATCTGGTAGGAAAGCGTCAGGGTCTGGCCTTCCTTGTTGAACGTGTGCTGATAGTCGGTCGAGAAATTATATCCCTCATAAACCATGTCGTTTCTGCTCCAGAGATTGTAGGAATACACCGGAGCGGCATCCGCAGTTGTCATCGCGTAGTCGTTAGAACTGTAGTTCTTCCCGCGGTAGCCGTGCAGACCGCCCGAAATGGTCAAGAGGTTGTGTTCGTCAAACTCATAACTGGCGTCGATGCTTCCGAATTTGTAGACGCCGTGTCCGAAGACTTCGCCGTTGGAGCGCAAAAGATGGTTGACGGCATCGTTGTAAGCTTCACGTTCCGAAGCCATCTGGTTGTGTGGCTGTTTGTTGCTGCCCATGCCGAAATTGAGCGAGAGCGTGAGTTTGCCGATTTGCGTCATGCCGAAAAGACTGCCAAACGCGCCGCGATTGTTGATGCTCACGTTGGGCGAGAAGGTATAGCCCTGTGTGCGGGTTTCAGCATCTGTCACGATATTGAGGATGCCAGAGGTGCCTTCTGCATCGTATTTTGCGCCTGGGTCGGTGATGACTTCAACGCGCTTGATGGCAGAAGCCGGATAGTTTTTCAGGATGAGCGACGGGTTGGAACTCATCATCTGGCTGGGCTTTCCGTTAACGTAAACCTTGAAGCCCGAACTGCCGTTGACCTTGATGTTGTCTTCGCCGTCAACAGTGACCATCGGCACCTTGCGTAGCATGTCGAGCAAGGAGTTGGTCTGCGCTTCGGGGTCTTCCTTTATGGAATAAGAAACGCGGTCGATTTCGGCTTTCACGAGGCGTCGTTCCGCAGTCACGGTGGCTTGTCCCAACATGCTTTCGTTCTCCTTCAGGAGGAGCGTGCCGAGATCGGTCAGTTTGCCTTTGGTGACAGACACGTTTCTGCGCAACGTTTGCTTGCCGATGCACACCACTTCCAGGGTGTATTTCCCCGAAGCCGTGGCGCGGCCTATGTTAAAGCGCCCGTTTTCATCGCTTGTTGCAACAGCAATGGCTTTTCCCGTGCCCGGACGAACCAGTCGGATGGTGACAAATGATTCTGGCGTGTTGGTGATGGAGTCTTTTACCATACCGGAAATACCGGTCTTTGGGTTTTGGGCGTTTGCCGCTGTTGCAACGGCTGCCGCCGCGAGCGTCATGAAAAATGCGTTCTTAGTGGACATGATTTTTTGGATTACAGTGTTTTGATAATTGGAATGTGCTGCTTGTTGTTTCGTTATCTTAGAGAAATTTTGTATGCCTTGGGTTGTCGTTTTCCCGTGGAGGTTCTCTTTTTAGACATATATTATACGAGCAGGCACTCCGAACGGAATGCAAAGTTATGCAGAAGCTTTAAAAGACACAAGGTTTTTCTTGAAAAGCGAAGAGTTTTTTTGAACCGTGAACAGGCTGAGCTTGGGCGGTTTGGAAGGTGTCCTGCCGCGTGCAGAAAGTTGGGCAAAGCAGGACGGCATGCCCTATGTAAAGCAAGCAGGTGCCCGAAGTGTTTTTCTCGGGCACCTGCTTATGTCAGCGGTTGGCAGCGGCTTTTTGGCCGTGTTGCCATTTGTTAGTAATTCTCAGCCAGCAATTGGAAATAGCTTTTCGGATGGGCGCAGACTGGACAAACTTCAGGAGCGACCTTTCCGACAACGATGTGTCCGCAGTTGGCGCATTGCCATACGGCATCTCCGTCGCGGCTGAACACGATTTTGTCTTCAATGTTCTTGAGCAGTTTGCGGTAGCGTTCCTCATGGTGTTTCTCGATGGCAGCCACCATTTCGAATTTTGCTGCGATTCCTTCAAAGCCCTCTTCGCGGGCAGTCTTTGCAAATCCGGCATACATGTCGGTCCATTCATAGTTTTCGCCCGCAGCGGCATCCTTGAGGTTTTCTTCCGTTGAAGGTATGGTATTGCCATGAAGGAGTTTGAACCAAATTTTGGCATGCTCCTTTTCGTTGCGTGCAGTCTCTTCAAAGAGGTCTCCCATCTGTACGTATCCGTCTTTCTTTGCCTTTGAAGCGTAGTAGAGATACTTGGTGTGGGCTTGAGATTCGCCGGCAAAAGCCGTTTGGAGGTTCTTCTCGGTTTGTGTTCCTTTCAATTCTTTCATAACTCATTGGAATTTTAGAGATTTGTCATACGACACCGCAAAGATAAACCTAAAATATTTACGTGCAAAAGGAAATTCGAGAAAATAACCTGCAAAAAAAACGTCGCGACAGTGCCGCCTTCTCAAAATAAATCCTTAATTTTGCTTGGTTGCTACGTGAGCCGGCAATGCGTCGTTTGGCAGATTTGCCATAAGTCGTTGTCGGAAAGAATCATGGATAAGTAATGGTTTACCATTTACAAAAAAAGGCAGCCGTTTCATTCACAAAAACATTTATATATAATAGGTATGAAACACAGTCTTGTCACCATTGCCAATCTCTCCAAAGAAAAAATCATGTATTTGATAGAGATGGCGCAGGCTTTTGAAAAAAATCCCAACCGGAAAATCCTGGACGGGAAAGTCGTCGCAACGCTCTTCTTCGAGCCGTCAACGCGTACGCGCCTTTCGTTTGAAACGGCTGCAAACCGCCTCGGCGCTCGTGTCATTGGATTCACAGACCCCAAGGTGACAAGTTCTTCGAAGGGTGAAACTTTGAAGGATACGATTATGATGGTGAGCAATTATGCCGACATCATTGTCATGCGCCATTATTTGGAGGGGGCTGCACGCTATGCCAGTGAGGTGTCGCCCGTTCCCATCATCAATGCTGGCGATGGTGCCAACCAGCATCCTTCTCAAACGATGCTCGACCTCTATTCTATCTACAAGACGCAGGGAACGCTCGAAAATCTGAATATTTATTTGGTGGGCGACTTGAAATACGGTCGTACCGTTCACTCTCTTATCATGGCCATGCGCCATTTCAACCCTACTTTCCATTTCATCGCGCCCAAAGAACTGGCCATGCCGGAAGAGTATAAACTCTATTGCAAGGAAAATGGTATCAGATTTGAAGAACACGAAGACTTCAATGAAGAAGTTATCAGCGGTGCCGACATCTTGTATATGACCCGCGTTCAGCGCGAGCGTTTCACGGATTTGATGGAGTATGAGCGCGTGAAAGACGTTTATATCCTCAAGGCCGCCATGCTCCGCAAGGCCCGCGAAAATATGCGCATCCTCCATCCGCTACCTCGTGTCAACGAGATTGCTTATGACGTGGATGCCAATCCGCATGCTTATTATTTTGAGCAGGCCCACAACGGTCTTTTCGCCCGTGAGGCTTTGATTTGTGATTCTCTCGGTATTTCTTTGGAGGAAGTGCTTAACGACAAAACAATTATAGGATAAGACAGCTATGAAGAAAGAAGAAATGCTGGTTGCCGCCATCAAGAACGGCACGGTAATCGATCATATACCAAGTTCAAAACTCTTTCAGGTGGTGCGTCTGCTGCACTTGGAGGATATACCAAGTTCCATCATGGTAGGTTACAATCTCAAGAGCCAGAAGATGGGACGCAAGAGTATCATCAAGGTGTCGAACAAATATTTTTCTGACGCCGAGCTCAATCTGCTTTCGGTTGTTGCGCCCAATGTTTCGCTCTGCATCATCAAGGATTTTGAGGTCGTGGAGAAGAAATGCGTGACTTTGCCCGAAGATATCAAGGGTATCGTCAAGTGCGCCAATCCGAAGTGTATCACCAACAACGAACCTATGCCGACGCTTTTCCATGTGAAAGACCGCGAGGATGGCGTGATACGGTGCCACTATTGCGAAAAGGAGCAGAACTTGGAACACGTGAAACTCGTGAACAGCTGATAAGAAATAAAGATGCGCCATGGCGTGCCGATCATCGGTATGCTATGGCGCATGTGCTTTCTTTCCAACAGCGGGAGTGTTTTTTAAAAACGGCTGGAGATATTCTCAGACACCTACTTAGAACTTACATATTTACCACATAAATAGATGAACCATGAAACAGGAAACAGAAATCTTTACGCTCATTGAGCAAGAGCACCAGCGCCAGTTGCGCGGTATTGAACTCATTGCGTCGGAAAACTTTGTTAGCGACGAAGTGATGCGTGCCATGGGGTCTTGGCTGACCAATAAATATGCCGAGGGTTATCCTGGTAAACGCTATTATGGCGGTTGCGGCGTTGTTGACCAAGTTGAAACGCTCGCCATTGAACGTATCAAGAAACTCTTCGATGCAGAGTATGCCAATGTGCAACCGCATTCGGGAGCGCAGGCCAATGCTGCCGTGTTCTTGGCCGTGTTGAAACCGGGCGACACTTTTATGGGGCTTAATCTTGATCATGGTGGTCATCTTTCTCACGGTTCGCGCGTGAACACGTCGGGCATCCTGTATAACCCCATCGGTTACAACCTGAACCGTGAGACGGGACGTGTGGACTATGATGAAATGGAGCGCTTGGCGCTCGAACACAAGCCGAAGATGATCATCGGCGGCGGTTCGGCCTACAGCCGTGAATGGGACTACAAACGCATGCGCGAAATTGCCGATAAGGTGGGTGCCATCTTTATGGTCGATATGGCGCATCCTGCCGGACTGATTGCTGCGGGGTTGCTTGACAATCCTGTGAAATATGCCCATATCGTCACTTCCACCACTCATAAGACCTTGCGTGGTCCACGTGGCGGCATTATCTTGATGGGCAAGGATTTCGAAAACCCGTGGGGTCTCAAAACGCCAAAGGGAGTCACCAAGATGATGAGCCAGTTGCTCAACAGTGCGGTGTTCCCCGGCATTCAGGGCGGTCCGCTCGAGCATGTCATTGCCGCCAAAGCCGTGGCTTTCGGCGAAGCACTTCAACCTGAGTTTAAGGAGTATGCTTTACAGGTGAAGAAAAACGCCGCCTGCTTGGCCGATGAGCTGATGAAGCGTGGTTTCACCATCGTCAGCGGCGGAACGGACAACCACTCTATGCTGGTTGACCTTCGCTCGAAATATCCAGAACTGACGGGAAAGGTGGCGGAGAACGCTTTGGTGGCAGCCGACATTACGGTCAACAAAAACATGGTGCCGTTTGATAGCCGTTCTGCATTCCAGACTTCGGGCATTCGTCTTGGCACTCCTGCCATCACCACGCGTGGTGCCAAGGAAGACCTAATGGTTGAAATCGCTGAGATGATTGAGGAAGTGCTCAACGCTCCAGAGGACGAAAAGGTGATTGCCTCTGTTCGCCAGCGTGTTAACGAAACGATGAAGCAGTATCCGCTTTTCGCTTATTGATTGCGGAGTCATTAAATAGAGGGCGCTCTGAACCCAGAGCGCTCTCTGTCTTTGCGTAAGTAGGTATTCAAAATTATTTTATAGTATCCATGCAGGAATCCCACAGTCTTATATTGTCTTGCCATATTCTTTTGCCCTTACAGCTGTCTTTCATCAGTCACGTAGCCCGCTACGCTCCTTCTTCAAGGCAACTGTAGGAACAAAATAATACGACAATTCAATAAGTAGGTGGTCAAAATTATTTTTATATATGTGCCAAGAGCATTATTTTTACATTTGAAACGTCCTCTCGGGCGCATCTACTTACCTTGTTTTCAGTCGCAATGCCCGCATTGCTCCTTCAAACAAGGTGGCGTATCTGCATCCCGATAGAACATTTCAAATGTAAAAATAATTCTGACCACCTACTTATAAACTAATTTTGAACACCTACTTAACTATGCGAAAATCCCTCCGCAAATCCATAGGAATGCGGAGGGATTATTCTGTTTCCGAGCGTGGTTGTCTCTGCTCGTTAGGGTTTTAGGGGACGTTTAGTAATGGTTCATTACTTATTCCCACTCGATTGTTGAAGGTGGTTTTGAAGAGATGTCGTAGCATACGCGGTTGACACCCTTGACGTGGTTGATGATGTCGTTTGACACCTTCGCCATAAATTCATAAGGGAGGTGGGCCCAGTCGGCCGTCATGGCATCGGTGCTTGTGACGGCACGCAATGCAACGGCACGCTCGTAGGTGCGTTCATCGCCCATTACGCCGACACTCTTGATGGGGAGGAGAACAACGCCAGCTTGCCATACCTTATTATATAAGGAGTCTTCCTGGCCGTTCTCGTCTTTCACCTTCCACTCGCGCAGACCGCGGATGAAGATATCGTCGGCATCCTGGAGCACGCGGACCTTATCTGGCGTGATGTCACCGAGGATTCTCACGGCAAGGCCAGGGCCTGGGAACGGATGGCGCGTGATGAGATGCTCTGGCATGCCAAGCTGGCGGCCAACACGGCGTACCTCATCTTTGAAGAGCCATTTCAGCGGTTCGCAGAGCTGCAAGTGCATCTTCTCGGGCAAGCCGCCCACGTTGTGGTGGCTCTTGATGACTTTGCCAGTGATGTTGAGGCTCTCGATGCGATCGGGATAGATGGTGCCCTGTGCCAACCATTTGGCGTCGGTTATCTTTTGTGCTTCGGCATCAAAGACGTCAATGAATCCCTTGCCGATGATCTTGCGTTTCTTTTCTGGTTCCGTCACGCCTTCCAGCTCCTTGAAGAATTTCGCAGAAGCATCAACGCCGATGACGTTGAGACCGAGGCATTCGTAATCGTGAAGCACATCGCGGAACTCGTTTTTGCGGAGCATGCCGTGGTCAACGAAGATACAGGTCAAATTTTTGCCGATGGCGCGGTTGAGCAATACGGCAGCAACCGAACTGTCAACGCCGCCGGAAAGACCGAGGATTACGCGGTCGTTGCCCAACTGCTGCTTGAGTTCAGCAACGGTTGTGTCCACAAAAGAAGCTGCGCTCCAGTCTTGACGGCTACCGCAGATGTTGACCACAAAGTTCTTCAGCAAGAGGCTGCCTTGAAGAGAATGGAATACTTCTGGGTGGAACTGAACGCCCCACAGTTTTTCATCGTTGGCCTGATAGGCGGCATAGCGTACCTTAGAAGTGGAGGCAATGCAGTGGAAATTCTCAGGAATGGCAGTGATGGTGTCGCCGTGGCTCATCCACACCTGTGAGTTCTCGTCAAACCCTTCGAAAAGCGGGTTGGTATGATCAAACTCCGTCAAGTTGGCGCGGCCATATTCGCGACTGCCAGCTGGTTCCACCTTTCCGCCGTAGGTGTGTGCCATGTATTGTGCACCATAGCAAATACCTAGAATGGGCAGACGTCCGCGAATCTCAGACAAGTCCACCTTGAAGGCTTCAGGGTCGTAGACGCTGTAGGGCGAGCCCGACAGAATCACGCCGATAACCGATGGGTCATCGTGCGGGAACTTGTTGTATGGAAGGATTTCGCAGAAAGTGTCCAGTTCGCGTACACGGCGGCCGATGAGCTGCGTGGTTTGCGAACCGAAATCGAGGATAATGATTTTCTGTTGCATCTTGAAAGGGATAATATGTATTGTAGGAGCAAAAATACTTATTTTTTCTGAGAAATATTGTGATATTCTTTGGAAATGTCTGGTGGGGTGATTAAAAAACTGTTCGGAGAAGCTACGGCGCACGAGCGGTGGCTGGGCTGTGTGTGATGAATACTCTTAATAAGGTGCTCCGCGTTTTTAGAGTTTCGTACGCCAAATTTAGCCATGAAACCCCATATTCTCATAAGTCTACTTGACAATCGTGCGCCCATTCAAAGGCGGCCGAGAGAAAAGGCTTACAAAAAGATGCTTTCCTTGTGATTTTTTACACGAAACTTGTTAGCTTGAACAAAAATCATTTTGTATCTTTGCGGTGCAAAAGGGAAGAGCCGCAGAAGCTCCGTCCTTCCTTGTAAGACAATTAGAATATTAACCATTTTAATAGTTATACAAAAAATTATGATTAAAGTAGGTATTAACGGTTTCGGTCGTATCGGCCGTTTCGTATTCCGCGCTGCTCAGACTCGTAGCGACATTCAGATTGTTGGTATCAATGACCTTTGCCCAGTTGACTACTTGGCTTACATGCTCAAGTATGACACTATGCACGGCCAGTTCCAGGGTACTATCGAAGCTGACGTTGAAAAGAGCGAGTTGATCGTTAACGGTAACCACATCCGTGTTACTGCAGAACGCAACCCAGCTGACTTGAAGTGGGACGCTGTAGGTGCTGAATACGTAGTTGAGTCTACTGGTCTCTTCTTGACTAAGGAAAAGGCTCAGGCTCACATCGAGGCTGGTGCTAAGTACGTAGTTATGTCTGCTCCTTCAAAGGACGACACTCCTATGTTCGTATGCGGTGTTAACTTCGACAAGTACGAAAAGGGTACTCAGTTCGTTTCTAACGCTTCTTGCACTACTAACTGCTTGGCTCCTATCGCTAAGGTGTTGAACGACAAGTTCGGTATCGTAAACGGTTTGATGACCACTGTTCACTCTACTACTGCAACTCAGAAGACCGTTGACGGTCCTTCTTTGAAGGATTGGCGTGGTGGCCGTGCTGCTTCTGGCAACATCATCCCTTCTTCAACTGGTGCTGCTAAGGCTGTAGGTAAGGTTATTCCTGAACTGAACGGTAAGTTGACTGGTATCTCTATGCGTGTTCCGACTTTGGACGTTTCTGTAGTTGACTTGACTGTCAACCTCGCAAAGGCTGCCTCTAAGGAAGCTATCTGCGCTGCAATGAAGGAAGCCTCTGAAGGCGAATTGAAGGGTGTATTGGCTTACACTGAGGACGCTGTCGTTTCTTCTGACTTCCTCGGTAACGTTCACACTTCTATCTTCGACGCTAACGCTGGTGTTTACCTCACTGATACTTTCGTTAAGGTTATCAGCTGGTATGACAATGAGATCGGTTACTCTAACAAGGTTCTCGAACTCATCGCCCACATGGCAAAGGTTAACGGCTAATCCCGTAATTCATAGAAAAAAAGAGGCCGCTGCAGGTATTAATCCTGCAGCGGCTTTTTTTGTAACAATATTGTGTGTATTTTTGTATCTGAAATGTTGGCGGCTGACGGAAGCGTAGCGTGCTACGTTGCTGATGAAAGGCTGCTGTTGGGGAACAGAATGCGGCAAGACAATGTCAAGCTGGTTCTTCTCTGCTTATAAAATATTGACTACCTACTTAGTAATGGTAAAAAATAACTTGTGCAATTTTGAGAAATAAGGAGTTATATCTTATGCCCTGTGTTATTTGCCGCTTTTGAAATTTGTCATCGGCCACATAGTCCGCTATGCTCCCTTTTCCAAATTCCAGAACCAACAAACATACAGGTTAAAATTGCCCAACTTATACTTTCATCATTACTTAGCTCTAAATAAACTCTCGTGAACATGCACCATTACGATATTATCACCATTCTTGGGCCTACGGCCTCTGGAAAGACTGGTTTTGCCGTCCGGTTGGCTTCGTTGATTGACGCTGAAATAATCAGTGCCGACAGTCGGCAGGTGTATCGGCGCATGGATCTCGGTACGGGGAAAGACCTCGAAGAGTATGAAATCAACGGCAAGAAAATCCCCTTCCATCTCATTGATATCGTTGAGCCTGGAACGAAATACAATCTGTTTGAATACCAGCGCGACTTTCTCGAGGCATATAACGACATTCGTTCGCGCGGAAAAAAAGTCGTGGTGTGTGGAGGTTCCGGACTTTATCTTGAGAGCGTTTTGCGCGGCTACCGTCTGAGTCCTGTTCCGCAGAATCCGCAGTTGCGCGAGGCCCTTGCCGACAAGAGTCTGCAAGAATTGACGGAGCTGCTTTCCTCTTATAAGCACTTGCACAACACGACCGATGTCGACACCGTTTCGAGAGCCATACGCGCCATCGAAATTGCCGACTATTATAAGAATACGCCTTTGGAAGATCGTCCTTTCCCAGAGTTGTCGAGTCTGACCATCGGGCTTGACGTGAGTCGGGAAGTGCGTCGCGAGCGGATTACCAAGCGTCTTCGTGAACGTTTGGAACATGGGATGCTCGCAGAGGTGAAAGCGTTGCTCGATGAGGGTATTCAGTCCGAGGACTTGATTTATTACGGACTTGAATACAAATACCTGACGTTGCATCTGATTGGCAAACTGACCTTCGACGAAATGTTTCGTCAGCTGGAAATCGCCATACATCAGTTTGCAAAGCGTCAGATGACCTGGTTTAGAGGCATGGAGCGCCGTGGCACCCCCATCCAGTGGATTTCTCTTCCTCCAGCAGGTGAAGCCGAGTTCGTGCAATTCCTGCGCGACAACCAGTTGGGGGATTTGCTCTGTGATGAGAAATCGTAAAAAAGAGAGTATGGCTTCTTGCCCAGAAACGAAGGCATGAATCAACCGAACGAAAGAAATATGTTAACACCAGATATAAAGCAGGAATCCCAGGAAGTTGAAAAGAAGATGGGCGTGATTTATAGTCCGCGCCCGGGCGGGAGTCGGCGTTGGAAGAAAATCCGGCGCTGCTTAGACGAAATGGGTTTCAGTTATGATTATGTGCGCAGTGAAAGTTCAGCCGACGTTGAACGTTTTGCCGCCATCATGACCAAAAATTCTTATACGGAAATATTGGTTGTCGGTGGTGACGCCGCCTTGAATTATGCCGTCAATGGTATCATGAAAGCAGCGTTGCCCGACGGAAAATGCCCTGCTTTGGGCATCATCCCCGCTGGCTATAGCAACGACTTTGCCCATTATTGGGGCCTCTATTCTAAAGACTACCGCAAAAACATCCAGGCGTTGCTTGAAAACAGAAAGCGCAGTATAGATGTCGGGCGATGTGCCATTGAAACCAAGAATGGTGAGCAGACCGAATATTTCCTCAATTGTGTCAATGTCGGGGCTGCAGCTTCAATCATGAATCTCAAGCACCTGACTTTTAGCGTGTTTGGCTTGCGCACCGTGTCACATTTCCTCTCTGCTTTTATGCTGCTATTCAGTAAATTGACCTATAACTTGCAATTCACGACCGCCGGCGAAGTAGTCAACAAGCGAGCAATGACCCTTTGCATCGGTTCGGCCAGAGGTTATGGCCAAACGCCGAGTGCGGTGCCTTACAACGGCTTGCTCGACATAAGTTTGGTGACAACACCCAAATTCACCCAACTGGTTCATGGAATCTATCTTCTGGTCACGGGCCGTTTCCTGAGTCATAAGGGCATCAGTGTTTGGCGAACGAGAAAAGTCGACTTCACCCAGTTGTCCGAGGCGCCAGTTAGTCTTGACGGCCGTTATGTCTGCAACCATGTGAAGCATTTAAAAGTGGACGTTCTAAAGGAAGCGATTGATTTCCTTATCATATAAAATTGAGGATGGTTGGTTTCGGGCACTGGTCGGTTGTATGATTAAGGTGTCAAAGGAACCCCAACAGAAAATGAAATGTTACGTTTGAAAACTATTATAGGAATTTTGTTTATGCTCGTGAGCGTGGGGACGCATGCTCAGAGCATTGACACTTTGTTCAGGCATGTGCCACAAGAGGAACTGCCAATGCTTGAGCTGAATGCCAGGCTTGACATGCTCGACCTGTTTAATAGCCAGATGGCAGCAAAGGGAGAGAATATCTTCGGTGGCAGTTCTGTCATGGTGAAGAAAACAGCCAATCATCTCGTGATTGATTTGAGCGACGTCAGTCGGTGGGAGATGATGCGCTTGCCTTTTGGCGACACCTACCGTTGTGTCTGCATCCATTCCCTCACGTCGGCATTGCCTTCAAGTCGTTGGCGTGTTTATGATGCCAACTGGAAATTGGTAAACGACATTGTTTTGCCAGACTTCTCTGCGGAGAATTTCTTCGTGCCGGCTGATGATGTACGGAGCGAACAATTGGAAAAGCTCAAAGAATTGTCGGCTTATTCCCATTACACGCTAAGCTGGGAGGATGAACGCGAAGGCAGTGCGCCCGTTTTGAAGGTCGCATTGTCGTTTCCGTCGCTCGGCAAGGACTTGGATGACGTTGCGGGAAAGTGCCTGCATCCTCTTTTTTATAAGTGGAATGGAAGTGCTTTTGAAAAATCACACGCTGAATGAAACGTATCTGGAAACAATACTTTGCCTCACATTTTGTGTTGTGTTTGATTTATCCTATCTTTGCAAAAGATAAGCTTCGCCTCGGCATAGCGTTCAAGCAAGCTTGACGCTCTGCACCATTGGTGGAGAGTTCTTATCCAAACAACTGAAATACCTAACACTGCAGAGGATGTCCTCTGCACTTAATCTTATAATCATGAAAGGAATCGTATTAGCCGGAGGCTCTGGAACCCGCCTCTATCCCATAACGAAAGGTGTGAGCAAGCAGCTCATTCCCATCTTCGACAAACCGATGGTCTATTATCCGATATCTGTGTTGATGTTGGCGGGCATTCGTGACATACTGATTATTTCAACTCCGCAGGATTTGCCGGGATTCAAACGCTTGCTTGGCGACGGTTCCGACTTCGGCGTGAATTTTTCATACGCAGAGCAACCCTCGCCCGATGGTTTGGCGCAGGCTTTCATCATCGGAGAGGAATTTATCGGTGACGATAGTGTATGCCTGGTGCTTGGCGACAATATCTTCCACGGTAGCGGTTTCAGTGCCATGCTTCAGGCGGCGGTTGAGACGGCGGAGAAAGATGCCAAGGCAACCGTGTTTGGCTATCGCGTGAACGACCCAGAACGCTACGGCGTTGTTGAGTTTGCCGAAGATGGCAGTTGCAAGAGCATCGAAGAGAAACCAGAGCATCCCAAGTCAAACTATGCCGTTGTCGGATTGTATTTCTATCCCAATAAGGTTGTTGACGTGGCAAAACACATCAAGCCCTCGAAGCGTGGCGAACTTGAAATCACCACGGTTAACCAGCAGTTTTTGGATGACAAGGAATTGATGGTACAGACGCTCGGCATCGGTTTTGCTTGGCTCGATACGGGAACGCACGACAGTTTGAGCGAAGCCTCCACCTATATCGAAGTGCTTGAAAAACGTACCGGATTAAAGGTGGCTTGCTTGGAGGGCATCGCATTGAAGAAAGGATGGATCACTCCCGAACGCCTGCTTGAACTGGCTGAGCCGATGAAGAAAAACCAATATGGGCAGTATCTCATCAAGCTGGCTCACGAAAAAATGAAGTGATAGAAATCTTGTCCCCCGCATCACGTGTATCAATATATTAAAATATGGGTTGGCTTGCTTTGCGCCGTTTTGTCGTGTGCAACGGCTGGTCATCTCTGCGCCCAGAGCGTGGAGAATTGGCAGTTTGTGCGTGTGAACGACATGGCGGAAATCCAGTCCGATTCCCTCTATGTGATAGGCGCAGTGCTTCCTGCCGACCAATGTTTTTATGCGTTGAGCAGTGTCGTCAAGAACAAGCGGTGTGTGGCACGCCGCCTCGGCTCGGCCGCTGAAACTGAAAAGTCGCTGACAGGCGTTGCTGATGCGGAACTCTGGAAAATCGTTCGTCAGAGCGATGGCACCTGCGTGCTACAGTCGGGTTCTGGCAATCAGTATCTCTACGTGAACAAACCCAAACAGACGAATCTCGCGCTGAGCGCAACTCCTCAAACGAAGTGGGAAATGTCGGGGAGTGCCGGCGTTTTCCGTTTCAGAAATTGCAATGAGCCTTCAAGAAGCATTGGTTTGTGGAGCGACACGGAAAGTTTCTTGTTCGGAAATTATGCCAACTGTGATTCCCAAGACCTCCGAATCTATAAACGTGATGCTTTGAGAAACGCACCGCAAACCGTTGAATGGCCCGAGGATGGTGCGCGTGTCGTGCTTGGAAATGAGCAGGCCGTGTTGGGAAAAAATGCGGCTTCCTTGGCGGCAGAGCATTATTTGCTGCAAGACGGCACCGTGGCAGAAGATGGTAATGTTGAAGCATTGACGTGTGTGCGTCAGCCAGACAGTTGTTTCTTCATGACATCCGCTTCCGGCGCTTATTTGGGGGCAGACTTGAATTTGCATGAAACTCCCGCGCTTTGGAAACTCGTGAACGGCGGGATTTCTTTGAGTGGCGTTTCAAACAAGATCGTTGCCATCGACAATGGTGCCTTCTGCATGAAGAACAGGAAAGAAGTGCTTCGGCAGGAAGACAAAGCCTGCTTGCTTGTGGCCGCAGAGGTCGCAAGTGAAGAACGCTCGAATGGCTGCTTGACATTGAAGGGAGGCTGGACGGCTGATGCCTTGGCCTGCCTTGGATGGGAGGGCATTGACGAACTTGACATGTCTTCAGCAAGTGTGCCAGTCGGATTGAAATCCTTTGAAGGCCGTCCGAGTGCTCGGAACACCATTATATATGTAAACGCCGAGCAGAGCAAAATTATTCCTCCTTCATGGTCTTTCGTCGTGAAAACCTCTTCTGGCGAAAACGAATTGCTCACCAACACCGTGTTGCACGACAAATGTGCCTTTCGCTGTAGCCGTTCTTTTGCCGTAAGGAAAGGCCGACTTTCGTACCACAGAAAAGCCTACTGTGACGGAAATTGGGAAACTCTTTTCTTGCCGTTCGCCGCTCCAGTGCCTGAGGGATACCAAGTGGCGCAGTTGGAGTCGGTTTCCGGAGATGAACTCATGTTTGGCAATCAGAAGAAAATCGGTTCTTGTGTGCCCTTGCTAATCAGAAGTACCGATGCTCCGAGTGAAGGGACGAAGGACTTGAACATCGTTGCGGAAGATTGTGTCGTTCCTGCCAATCCGCCATCTGTTTCGTCTCTTGGCATGGCAGGCGTGTTAGACACGTTGCTCGTTGATTCCCGCCAAGAGCATGTCTATATGCTTGATGCCTCAGGCCAGCATTTCGTCTTGGCAGACGCTGGAAGTTTCCTCCTCCCGTTTCGTTCCTACTTGAAGTTGGGTGTCGCGAAAAAGTCTTACATAGTTCGGTTTGCTGGAGACCCCGTCACCTCTCTTTCTCAGAGACCAAAAGCTGGGAACCAAAATACAAAGACATACGGTCTTGAAGGAAGGGAATATCGTGGTGAGAAACGCCAGATGCTCAAACGCGGCATCTATATAATAGGAGGCAAGAAAATCTATTGCCGCTAAGGAACCATTACTAAGGCAACCGCAGCATCCGTAGGGATGCCCCATACAAACGAAAAATAATATACAACGATATGAAGATAGCAGTAGATTTCGATGGTACCATTGTGGAGCATCGTTATCCTGAGATAGGAAAAGAAGTGCCTTTTGCAACCGTCACTTTGCGCAAACTCATTGATGAAGGACACAAGCTCATTCTCTGGAGCGTGCGTGAAGGAAAATTGCTGGATGAGGCCGTGGCGTGGTGTGAAAAGCGCGGCGTACATTTTTACGCTGTCAACAAGGATTTTGATGAAGACACACCAGAAAAAAGCCGTAATTTCAGTCGTAAAATCAAAGCCGATCTTTTTATTGACGACCGCAATGTCGGCGGCTTGCCAGACTGGGGCGTTATCTATACACTCGTACATCGCCGCATGAGCTATCTGGATTATCTAAACAGTTTGCAGGACGAACCTGTGAGGAAGAAAAAGTGGTGGCAGTTTTAATCGCATTCAGGAAGCAGCCAGAATTGTCTTTTTGATGCCCTTCAAACATTGCAATCTTACCAATCACCCTTTTATATATACGGAGAATAAATGATAAAGATACCAAGTGTAAGTCAGATACGTGAACTTGACGCTTTCACCATAGAAGAAGAAAATATCACGTCGTTGGCCTTGATGGAACGTGCCGCAGGAACAGTTGCAGGTGCCATCATGAAGCGTTGGCCGTCGACGGTGCCCGTTGTCGTGTTTGCAGGACCGGGAAACAACGGCGGCGACGCCTTGGTCGTTGCCCGCATTTTGGCGGAGAACGCTTACGATGTCGAAGCTTTTTTGATTAACACACGCGGACGGCTGAGCGCGGAATGCTCGGAAAGCAAAGAACGCTTGAAAAATAACGACCGCGTTCGCTTCTCGGAAGTGAGCAATCGTTTTGAACCGCCGACGCTGACAGCCGGCAAACTCGTTATTGACGGCTTGTTTGGTACAGGGCTCAAAGAACCCTTGATGGGCGGTTTCGCGTCACTGGTGAAATTCATCAACGATTCTCCGGCAACCGTCATATCCATTGACATCCCTTCCGGCCTTTTGCTCGAACCCTCTTTGGAGTCAGACCGCTGTCCGGTTGTCAGAGCGCGATACACCTTTACTTTCCAGCTGCCGAAGATGCTCATGCTTCTTGATGATACAGCGGAATATTGGGGAGAGACAGAAACTCTTGACATCGGTCTTTCAAGAAAAGGTCTCGACGAACTGGTATCTCAAAGTTTTCTGACGGAGCATAAGGATATCTGCAAACTGCTCATGCCCCGTGCCGCCTATGGCAACAAAGGCACTTTCGGACGCGCGTTGATTGTGGCTGGAAAATATGGCATGGCAGGTGCTGCCATCCTTGCAGCGAAGGCATGCCTGCGCAGTGGGGTGGGGAAATGCACCATCCATACGCCGCAGATGAACAACAGCATCTTGCAGGTGGCGGTTCCCGAAGCCATCATGAGCCATGACGTTTCAGACACCATCTTCACCACCTCGCTTCCTGCCAATCCGTTTGATGCCGTTTGCGTCGGTCCCGGCATCGGCACAGAGCAGATGACGGCCGTGGCGCTCTTGGAGCAGATCACGCGTAGCAACAAACCGCTGGTGATTGATGCCGATGCGCTCAATGTGTTGGGAGAGCATCCGGGATGGATCAACCAGGTGCCGCCCAACAGTATTCTGACACCACATCCACTCGAACTCTCGCGCATCATACATCGCAGAGTGACCAGCAGCAGTGCGGTGTCGGCAGCCTTGAGCCTGGCGATAGAACGCAATATTTATATTGTCTTGAAAGGACACCACACAGCCGTTTGCACGCCAGAAGGCCATGCCTATTTTAATTCAACGGGCAATTCCGGAATGGCAACCGCAGGAAGTGGCGATGTCTTGAGCGGCATTATCACCTCTTTGCTCGCGCAGCATTATTCTCCGTTGTCGGCAGCCATGCTCGGTGTTTACGTTCACGGACTGGCAGGAGATTTGGCGGCAGAAGCTTTGTCGGAAGAGGGCGTCGTTGCGTCGGACATCATCGCTTATCTGCCGGCTGCGTTCAAGAAACTGCGACAGGGATAATCCTCGTCTTGCTGATGTAGAAGACGGGAAACCCAATCAAATAGGGTCAAACCATTATCGATTTTCCAAAACGAAACATATATGAAAAAGATATTCACAGCAATATTGGCCGCCACATTTTGTACGGCACTTTTCGCCCAGACAGAGGTGACCGATTACCGTCCCGGGGTGACCGCTGAGGGCATTACCTATTTCCTGCCTAAAACGGCTTTCCATGTGACCGTCACGGCGCAGCGCGTTGTGCACCATCCGGGAGAATATTGCCAATACGCTGAGCGCTATTTGCGTTTGCGCGATGTGCCGCAGCAGCAATATGAAGAGTGGGACATTTCAAAGGTGGAAGTGGCTTCTTACGGCGTGGCCGACAAAACCCAGGCTTACACCATCAAACTGAAGAGCAAGACCTCTGCACCGTTGGTACGCCTTTCTGCCGACGGCCGCCTTTTGGCCGTCAACACCAACAGCACGCCTGCAGAACCGCAGTTGTCCTCTCCTTATGTGCAGCTCGACACCACGCGCCATCAAAATCCAGCCGACTTCAAAACGGAGGAAATCCTGGCAGCAGGAAGTGTTTCGAAAATGGCCGAACTCACAGCCAACGAGATCTATGACATCCGCGAAAACCGTTCGCTCCTCACCAAAGGACAGGCCGACTTCATGCCGAAGGACGGCGAGCAGTTGCGCTTGATGTTGGCCCAACTGGATACGCAGGAAGAAGGCCTGCTCCAGTTGTTCAAAGGAACAGTCAGCAAGGAGACCCACGTCTTCACGTTAGACTACGTGCCTTCTGGCGTAACCAACAAGGAAATCCTGTTCCGCTTCTCCAAGCATCTTGGCTTGGTGGATAAGGACGACTTGGCCGGAGCGCCCTATTATATCTCCGTTGCCGACCTGCACGCCCTTCCTGATGAAGAGCCTGCGGAAGGGAAATCCAAGAAACCCATCGAAGATTTGCGCTATATCGTCCCTGGCAAGGGAAACATCAGCATCGCCAATGGCCAGCGTGTGTTCTATTCGGGTTCCTTCCCAATGAGCCAGTTTGGTCGCGTGGAGCATCTCGGTGCAGAGTTGTTCAATAAGAAAATGACAACCCACGTTCATCTGTCTCCCGTCACGGGCGGCATCACAAACATCGAAGCTTCAGAATAATTGCATAGTTTGTTGCGCGAAAACTTTCGCCTTTAGTAATGGTGAATCAAGAATTCTCCTTAAACAACAAACGCCCATAACCCATTAACGGATGTTCAAAACCATGTTTTGAGCATCCGTTTTCTATATCCTTTCAGCGCAACGCTTAATAAAGATACGACTTGCCAGCGAACGCCGCCCCGCGTTCAAGCGTGTCTCGCCCCAGACGCGACCGCCTCTGCTGCCAGACGCGACCGCCTCTGCTCCCAGAGACGACCGCCTCTGCTCCCTGGTTCGGCAAAAGGTATAGGTCTTGAATTGTCGGGACGTGTCGTTTGCTTCTGTTTCAGGCAAATCGTCGTTTGCGTTCGTAAGAAACCTGTCCCGTGCCATAAGCAGAGGTGATTTGCATAAAACCACCTGCTTATAGCCAATAAAATGAGTGGTATGCAAAAATTTATGTCTTAAACACGTGTGGTTTCGTTTATTTTTACGATATTTGCCTTATAAAATAAGACAAAGCATACGATATGAAATTTACTGCAAAGCAAATAGCAGACCTTTTGCAGGGAACCGTTGAAGGTGACCCGCAGGCGTCTGTGCAAACCTTTGCCAAGATTGAAGAAGGCGTTGAAGGTGCCATTTCTTTCCTGGTAAACCCTCATTATGAGCATTATATATATGACACGAAATCATCGGTTGTGCTTGTCAACCAGGACTTTGCCCCATCGCAGCCTGTAAGCGCCACGTTGATTCGTGTGCCAAATGCTTACGAGGCCATTGCGCGTCTGTTGGCTTTTTATGAGAGCCAAATTGCCAAGCGTTCGGGCATTCACCCGACGGCTTGCATTGATCCATCGGCAACAGTTGGCGAGAATTGCTACATCGGTCCTTTCGTATATATCGGTGAAGGCGCTACCGTTGGCAATGGCTCTCAGATTTATGCCCACACCGTTATCGAGAAAAACGCGAAGGTGGGCAGCGACTGCTTGTTCTATCCCAATGTGTCGGTTTATCACGACTGTGAAATCGGCAATCGCGTGACTCTCCACAGCGGTTGCGTCATTGGTGCCGACGGCTTTGGTTTTGCCCCTGCTGCCGACGGCTACGAAAAGATTCCTCAGATCGGCAAGGTCATCATCGAAGACAATGTGGAAATCGGTGCCAACAGTTGTGTTGACCGTTCAACAATGGGCGCCACCCGCATTCATCGCGGCGTGAAGCTCGACAACCTGGTGCAGATTGCCCACAATTGCGAGGTTGGCGAAAACACCGTCATGTCGGCTCAGGTCGGCGTGGCCGGTTCAACGAAAATTGGGCAGTGGTGTATGTTTGGAGGCCAGGTTGGCATTGCTGGACATGCCGTCATCGGCGACCGCGTTCTCAGTGGAGCTCAGGCCGGCATTGCTGGCAGCATCCGCAAGGGCAACGTGACGGTTCAGGGTTCGCCCGCAGTTGATGCCAAGGTATTTGCCCGCGCCAGTGTCGTTTATAAGAATCTGCCGGAGATGTACCGTGATTTCAACCGCATGAAGGAGGAAATAGAAGAATTAAAGAAGAAGTTGAATATGTAATGGCGGCTTCGGAACTATGAGCCAGTCTGTGTTTGTTGGCGCTCCAGGCATGAAAGCCTTTTAGTAATGGTGCGCAATTGAATTGCGCTTAGTGGCTATTCTGTTGTGCGTGTGGCAAACAGCGCGGAAGAAAGCGGAAGGGAAACCCATTTAGAAAAGTGCGGTCTTCTGTTTCTTTGAAAATACAGGCGGGTTTATACCTGACGCAGAGAGTTCTGTCATTATTCAAATAAGCAATTTTATGTCAAAACAAAAAACCTTGGGAGGTAGTTTCTCCCTGTTTGGAAAAGGACTACATACTGGATTGAATCTTACTGTGACTTTCAATCCGGCTCCCGAAAACCACGGATATAAAATACAGCGCATTGACCTCGATGGACAGCCAATCATTGAAGCCATTGCTGAAAATGTTGTCGACACATCGCGCGGCACTGTCGTTGCCAAGGGCGATGCCCGTTGCAGCACCATCGAGCATGGTATGGCTGCCCTTTATGCTATGGGCATTGACAACTGTCTTATTCAGGTGAACGGCCCAGAATTTCCAATCCTCGACGGTAGTTCAAAGATGTATGTTGAAAACATCCGTCGGGTTGGTATCGAAGTGCAGAATGCGCCAAAGGACTTTTATGTCATCAAGAAGAAAATCGAATTCCGCGACGAGGAAACAGGCTCTTCCATCATTATTTTACCAGATGAGCAGTTCTCCATCACGGCTATGATTTCTTTCGACTCGCAGTTCATCAACAGCCAGTTTGCCACGCTCGACAGCATGGAAGACTTCTCTGAGGAAATTGCCTCAGCCCGCACATTCGTGTTCGTCCGTGAAATCCAGCCTCTGTTGAAAGCCGGTCTGATCAAGGGCGGAGATCTCGACAATGCCATCGTGATTTATGAAAAGCAGATTTCTCAGAAAAGTCTCGATGAGTTGGCCGACTATATGAAAGTTGAGCACAAGGATGCAACGAAGTTGGGATACCTCAACGACCAGCCACTTGTTTGGCGCAACGAGCCAGCCCGCCACAAACTTCTTGACATCATCGGTGACATGGCGCTTATCGGTCGCCCCATCAAGGGACGCATCATTGCCACTCGTCCTGGACACACCATCAACAACAAGTTTGCCCGCCAGATGCGTCGCGAAATTCGCGCACATGAAATTCAGGCGCCAAACTATGATCCGAACGACACGCCGCTGATGGATGTTAATCGTATCCGCGAACTCCTTCCGCATCGCTACCCGATGCAGTTGGTCGACAAGGTCGTAGAGACGGGTTCCAACTACATCGTAGCCATCAAGAACGTGACAGCCAACGAGGCTTTCTTCCAGGGACACTTCCCGCAGGAGCCCGTGATGCCAGGCGTTTTGCAGGTTGAAGCCATGGCCCAGGCCGGCGGATTGATGGTGCTCAATTCGGTTGAAGAACCTGAGCGTTGGAGCACTTATTTCTTGCGCCTTGACAATGTGAAATTCCGCAAGAAAGTGGTTCCGGGTGACACGCTGATTTTCAGGGTGGAACTCATTGCCCCCATTCGTCATGGCATTTCAACCATGCACGGCTTTGCTTTTGTTGGGGAAACCATTGTGATGGAAGCCACCTTTACCGCGCAAATAGTGAAAAACAAATAACGGAAGAACACCCTACCCGTCAGGGAGTTGTTCTCTTCTATAAAAGTAGGTGTTCAAATGGGCACCTACTTCATACTTAAAATCTTTACTGAACACTTACTTATGAACAAAATAAGCCCTTTAGCCTTTGTAGACCCCGAGGCGAAACTCGGCGATAATTGTGAAATCGGTCCGTTTTGCTTCATCGACAAGAACGTTGAAATCGGCAGTGGAAACCGCCTGATGAACAGTGTGACGCTTCTGTCGGGAACTCGTATGGGTAAAAACAACGTTATCTTCCCAGGAGCGGTCATTGGTGCCATCCCTCAGGATTTGAAATTCCGTGGTGAAGAAACCACGGCAGAAATCGGCGACAACAACACCATCCGTGAGAACGTCACCATCAATCGAGGCACTGCCGCCAAGGGTTGCACCATCGTTGGCAGCAACAACCTTTTGATGGAAGGTATGCACGTGGCCCACGACGTATGTGTGGGCAGCGGCTGTATCATTGGTAATTCCACCAAGATTGCCGGTGAGGTTGTGGTGGACGATTTCGCCATCATCAGCGCCAATGTTTTGGTGCATCAGTTCTGCCATATCGGTAGCTACGTAATGGTTGGTGGCGGTACGCGCACAGGTCAAGACATTCCTCCTTTCACCATGGCGGCACGCGAACCAGTGGCCTATTGCGGTCTCAACTTGGTTGGCTTGCGCCGTCGCGGCTTCACGCCCGAATTGATTGAAAATATCCACAACACCTACCGCCTGCTCTATCAGCGCGGCAAGTTGCGTGAAGAATGTCTCGCTGAAATTCGCGAGCAGGTGCCGATGAGCCCGGAGATTGAATACATCCTCGAGTTTGTTCATAGTTCCAAGCGAGGCATCATCAAATAATTCAGGCTACTTAACTGTCCATTTTTTTGTGTCGTGACGTCAGTTTCCGCTGTTTGTCACGCGGCAGGGATGAGTCCGTGTTTCGGGGCAGTCGTCAAGACAACCGCCAAAGGCCCATCCGTAAAACACACAGACAACCATGTTATACAAAATAAAGTTCATTTCAGAAGAAGTCGACGGGTTTTTCCGTGAATTTGAAATTGACAGCGACTCCACGTTCCTTGACCTCAACAAGGCCGTGCTTGGTTATTGCAACTATCCCGACGACCAGATGACCTCGTTTTATGTTTGCAATCGCGAATGGGAGCGTGGCCAGCAAATCACGCGCGAGGATATGAGCTATCCCGGCGATGAGGAAAACGACCTCTATCTGATGGAGAAGACGCCGCTGAGCGATTTCATTGACGACAAGGGCCAGCGTTTTGAATTTGTCTTCGACCCATTCTCTGAGCGCTCGTTTTATTTGCAGGTCAAGGAAATCATTCCAGGCCAGCACCTTGATGCTCCAAAGTTGTTGCGTTCCGCCGGCGATGCTCCCGAACAGTTGGCGCAGCTGGATGTTGACCCCGTTCCGACGCCCGTGAAAGGAGCGAAAGCTGTGGCCGAACCCGTCGATGAGGAAGAAGACGACCTCTTCTATGGCGACAGCGGTTTCAACAGCGACGATTTTGACCCAGAAGGGTTTGAATTTACAGAAGGCCAGCCCTATTGATTGTGGGGATAATTGTGTCGGCTTCATCGGCTTCAAATGTTCCTCTCAGACAATCAGAAATGTTTGCTTGACAGGACAAGAATCCGTGCAGCACATCCCTTCGGCTCGATAATACTGACCACTTTCACCATTACTTACAAAGAGAATATAATCCAACCATTTGCTCATAGACCAGCTTGCCTTGAGTTGACAGAGAAACATCAACCAGTTGTTCCTTGCTTCTGTCAGTTTAAGACAAGCTGGTTTTCTTCAAGGCGGTAAGTAGGTGGTCAAAATTATTTTTATATATGTGCCAAGAGTATTATTTTTACATTTGAAACGTCCTCTCGGGCGCATCTACTTACCTTGTTTTCAGTCGCAATGCCCGCATTGCTCCTTCACCCAAGGTGACGTATCTGCATCCCGATAGAACATTTCAAATGTAAAAATAATTCTGACCACCTACTTATGCGCCATTCATGGGAACAGCGGATGATGGTGTTGGCATGTCTCCCTCTTCCCTTTTGGTGCTTCGTAGACGAAGCCACCTTTTTCATTAAAACAGAGGAAATATTGAAAACGCTAATTGTTATTATAGGGCCGACGGGTATTGGAAAAACGGCCTTGAGTCTTGACGTCGCAGAGTCGCTCGGATGTCCCATCCTTAGTGCCGACTCTCGTCAACTTTATCGCGACCTCCCCATCGGCACCGCTGCGCCAACAGCGGAAGAGCAGGCCCGTGTGAAGCACTATTTCGTGGGGCAGTTGGGGTTGGAAGAATACTACAGTGCCGCCCGCTACGAAGAAGCCTGTTTGCAGGTCATCGAAAGCGAATTTGCAAAGCATGATGTCTTGGTGCTCACAGGCGGTTCGATGCTCTATGTGGATGCCGTGTGTAACGGCATAGACGACATACCGACCATCAACGAACAAACGCGCCAGTGGATGCGTGAACGTTTTGAAAAGGAGGGGCTTTCCGCTTTGGTCGAAGAACTCAGGCAACTCGATCCCGAATATCATGCCATTTGCGACCTTCAGAATCCGAAGCGCGTGGTGCATGCCCTCGAAATCTGTCACCAGTCGGGCCACACCTACACTTCTTTTCGTGTCGGCGTGAAAAAACAGCGTCCCTTCCGCATTCTGAAAATCGGTTTGCGGCGCGAGCGCGACGACCTCTTTGCCCGCATCAATGCCAGAGTGGGATTGATGGTGGAGCAGGGACTGCTTGACGAAGCCCGCCGCGTCTTGCCTTATCGCCATTGCAATTCCCTCAACACCGTGGGCTACAAAGAACTGTTTAAACATTTCGATGGAGACTGGGAACTTGATTTCGCGTTAGACCGCATGCGCAAGAACACCCGTGTCTATGCCAAAAAACAGATGACCTGGTTTAATAAAGACCCTGAAATCCATTGGTTTCATCCCGACAATGAAGCCGAAATAAGAAATTTTATACAAAATCAGACGGATTACCCGTGCTGAATTGATTACTTTTGCACCATGTTGTCCTCTCAGCGGCAACGTGAAGATAAGTAGATGCTCAAAATTAGTTCACATATCAAACAGGTTTCCCCTGCATGGATACTATAAAATAATTTTGAACACTTGCTTACAATCGGGTGGTGAAACAATCCGCTGTTGTTTCATGGAACCGTGACGTTAGTCCGTCCCCTTCCTCCGCCTTATTATCCATATATCTACCTTTTACAATCATGAGCAAAATCTTCGGCGGCTTGCTGCATTGCGTAGCCTCAGCGTTCCGTTTCATCAGAAAGAGTATAGTTGCAGTATGGCGATGGTATAAAAGTCTTTACCGAGAGAAAAAATGGTGGTACAAACTCATCGTGTTTTTCCTCAGCATGATTGTGCTGGCATTCCTTTATGTCAACGCCGTCATGTTTAATTTCCTATGGCTCTTCGGCAAGTCGCCGACGGCCCACGACATCATGCACCCTGAAAATCCAGAGGCCTCCATCATTTACACGGCCGACGGAAAAGTCATGGGCAAGTTCTTCGACGAAAACCGCCAGTCGGTTGTCTACGATTCCATCAACAACAACTTCTTCCAGGCCTTGGTGTCGACAGAAGACGAGCGCTTCTTCTCCCACAACGGCATCGACTTTAAGGGACTTGTTGCGGCAGCCAAAGACGCCACACAGGGACATGCACGTGGTGCCTCGACCATCACGCAGCAGTTGGTGAAAAATATGTTCCGCATCCGTTCCAATTCACAATACGGCACGGGCCTCGTCGGCAAGATTCCCGGCGTTGGCATCGTGATTATGAAGACGAAGGAAATGGCCATTGCCGTGCAGCTTGAGATGCTCAACGAGAAAGACAGCATCTTGATGATGTATGCCAACACCGTTGATTTCGGGTCGAACGCTTTTGGCATCAAAACGGCTGCTAAGACCTATTTCAACAAAGCTCCTTCGGAACTCAAAATTGAGGAATCGGCAGTGCTGGTCGGCCTGCTTAAAGCCACGTCAACCTATAATCCGCGCATCAATCCCAAGCGTAGTCTCGAACGACGCAATCTCGTGCTCCGCAATATCTATGAGCATCGTAGAGAAATGGAGAAACATTTCGGCCACGCTGCCATCAAGACAAAGGCTCAGCTCGATTCGCTTCTGAAAACGCCTTTGGAACTGAATTTCAGTGTTGAGAGTGCTTACGACGGCAAAGCCCTCTATTTCCGCCAGGCGGTTGCTGAATATATCAAGGAAAACTGTCCACAGCTCGACCCTTATACCGATGGTCTGAAAATCTACACCACGCTCGACAGCCGCATGCAGCGCTATGCTGAGGAAGCTGTCAATGAGCAGATGAAGAAAGTGCAGCAGAGTTTCGACAACCATTGGCGCGGTATCGGCGATCCGTGGCGCGATGAGAAGGGAAATCTGATTCCTGGTTTCATCGAGCGAATTGCCAGCACCACGGAAGCCTATCAAATCCTAAAGGCGCGTTTCCCGGAAAATCCTGATTCTGTCAATTATTACCTCAACAAGCCCCATAGCGTCAAACTCTTTGACTATAACGGCGGCCACACGGAGGAAATGAGCACAATGGACTCCATCCGCTATATGGTGAAGTTTATGCACACTGGTTTTGTTGTTATGGAACCCGCAACAGGTGCCGTTCGTGCTTATGTCGGTGACATTGACTTCAAGGCGTGGAAATACGACAAGGTGAAGGCCATGCGCCAGCCTGGTTCAACTTTCAAACTCTTCGTTTATGCCACAGCGATGAAGCAGGGCTGGACGCCAAGCGATGCGCGTCTGAAAGACACCTACATCCGCATGGAGGTTTATGATAAGAGGAAAGACACCACCACCGTTTGGCAGCCCCATAACGCCAACGGCACATTCTCTAATGCCAACCTGCCTCTGCGCTCTGCCTTTGCACAGAGTGTGAATACCATCGCCGTGAAACTTGGCCAGGAGGTGGGCATACCGAATGTGGTGGAAACCGCCCACGAAATGGGCATCCAGTCGAAGCTCGACGCAACGCCTTCTCTGCCGCTCGGTTCGAGTGATGTCAACTTGTTCGAACTCGTCAACGCCTATGCCACGGTGGCCAACAACGGTGTGCATGTCGATCCCGTTTTGGTAACAAAGATTGTTGACCGCAACGGCACGGTTGTTTATGAAGCCCAACCACAGACAATACAGGCCCTTGATGCCCGTGCTGCGTTCTATATGCAGAAACTCCTGGAGGCTGGTGTCAGAGATGGTGGCGGCACTTCGCAGGCCCTTGGTAGTTCGATGTATATGGGCTCCTTCAATGGTAAAATTGATTTCGGCGGAAAGACCGGAACGTCCAACAACCATTCCGATGCTTGGTTTGTTGGTGTCACGCCCGCTTTGGTGGGTGGCGCCTGGGTGGGCGGTGAATACCGTAGTATCCATTTCCGTTCCGGACGCTTGGGGCAGGGTAGCCGCACGGCTCTGCCGATTTTCGGCCTCTTCATGAATAAGGTGCTCAAAGACCCTGCTTTGGCCCCCATCTATTTGAAGAAATATCCCCCTGCTCCGGCAGATATTGACCCTTCAACCTATCAGCGAACCTATTATCAGGCTCCTGTCAGAAACGACTCCCTCAGCACCGATTCTCTCCATCATGGCGGTGAAGATATCGAGGCTGGTGATGCTGGCGAGGCCAGACAGGGTGAAGGGGCAACACATAAGCGCCGCGAAGGTGAAGCCACAGAGACGTCGCATGGCAGTCAGGGCATGGACGCTGGAAGGTCCAACCATCGCCAGGAAGAATATTTTGAGTGATGTGTAAATATCAATCCATACATAGAAAAACCGTTGGAACTGTCTTTTGAGTTCCAACGGTTTTTTGTGTCATGTGGCAAAGCCTAAATTTGCGCCAATCAAGGGCGCTTATAAAAAAGAATGCTTTGGGCAGAAAATCTGATTCCCTTCAACCTCGCTTTTTGTTGCCTCACCGCGCAGTGATGTGAAAGCAGGCTTGTCGCGATTCATAGCGAACGTAGCATGTGCCCATCATGCGTTGGTCGCGCAACACCTCAGAGAGAATGTCCTTCAGGCGTCCGTCGTATATCCTTCGTTCGCCCTTGTCGTTTTCGTCTGCAACGCGATAAAAGCAGTTGTAGCAGATATCGAACGTTGTGCCGAAGCGGTGGCAGCTGTTTTCCGACGCGTTACTATTGACGCGGCGCAGTTTCGTTACGTCCTTGTCCGTGCGGAGCACCGAACTGACAATGATTTTGTGAAACGGATAGCCCTTCCTTTGCAATGAGTCGATGAAGCAACGCGAAATCTCATTGAGCAGACGCTGGGCGCGGGGAACAAGATAAGGGATGGAGTGGGAGAGATGCTGCACCCTGTAAAACGCGTTGTCGTTGATGTACACGAGGTCTTTCTTGCGTCGCTGCGCCTCTTCCCTGTCAGCAATCTGCGAGATTCCCAGCCGTTGTGCCGTTGCCAGTTGCACGTCGTTCATGTCGGGGAAACAGTCCTTGTAGTTGCCAACGCCCCGAATCTTATTCTTCACCGGTGTGCCGTCGGCATGCTTCAGTACGAGCGGTTTGCGTGGCATGGAGAGCAGGCGGTCAACGTGGCGGCTGTGGATGATGATGGTGTCGTCTGTTGCTGGCAATCTTCCCTTTGTTAGAAAACAAGCATTGTCGGAGCAACCGCCACAGCGCACGGCAAGCAAAATCAGCAAGCAGCAGGCAACGGCGCCTTTTATGTATAACCTCGTGAGATGGTATCCGTTGTTCATAAGTAAAATTTTAGAAATCGCATACAAAAGTACAAAAATCGCTTGTTTTCTCCTACAAAAAGTGTAATTTTGCAGGCGTCTAATAAGAGAATAAGCCAGAATTTGTGGGCGCTTGGAAATCGCCGATAAAAGCCGATTCAACCGTTTCGCCCTGTTCATCCAACTCCTTACAGAAAAAAGACCATAGATACCCGTATGATAGAAAAACATTATCTCCTTGAAGAAGCGGATCCCGCCGTCTTTTTCGGCGTCAATAATGCCAACTTGCGCCTGCTGAGAGCCCTCTATCCCAAAATGCGCATCATCGGCCGCGACAACGTCATCAAGGCTATGGGAGGTGAGGAGGATATGGCATCTTTTGAGGAGACATTCAATACGCTGCAAAAACATTGTGCAAAATATAATCTTCTCTCGGAAGAAGACGTCGTCAACATCGTCAAGCGCCATCATGTCAATGATGAAGCGTCGGGCGATGTTATTGTTTACAGCACCAGCGGCAAGCCCATTACGGCGCGAAGCGAAAATCAGCGCCGCTTGGTGACGGCCTACAATGAAAACGATATGCTCTTTGCCATCGGTCCGGCCGGATCGGGAAAAACATACACGGCCATCGCGCTGGCTGTTCGCGCCCTGAAAAACAAGGAAGTGAAGAAAATCATTTTAAGCCGCCCCGCAGTGGAGGCCGGCGAGAAATTGGGCTTCCTGCCGGGCGACATGAAAGACAAAATCGATCCCTATCTTCAGCCGCTCTACGATGCGCTCCAGGAGATGATTCCCGCCGCAAAATTGCAGGAATATTTAGACACCAATGTCATTCAGATAGCCCCCTTGGCTTTTATGCGCGGACGCACGCTGAATGATGCCGTTGTTATTCTCGATGAAGCACAGAACACCACCTCTGCGCAAATCAAGATGTTTCTCACGCGCATGGGCTGGAACACCAAGATGATTGTGACGGGCGACCGGACGCAAATCGATTTGCCGCCTTCGCAGAAATCTGGACTCATCGAGGCCGTGCGCATCCTCTCGGGCGTATCTGGCATTGCTTTCATCGAAATGAACAAGCGCGACATCGTGCGCCATAAACTCGTGACGCGCATTGTGGAGGCCTATGACCGTGACAGTGCGTTGCGTAAGGAAGCCCGTTTCTCAGAGCAGAAAAGCGAGGCGACAGCGAAGCCGGAGGAAGGCGTGACGGAGGAAACCTCCCGAGAAGACTAATTTGAGGAAGTGGCAGACAACAGGCATTACCCCGTGTCTGCGACGGAGACACACCAAAAAGAACAACCCAACAATAACGTAATACAATGAGTGCTTTAACAAAAACAGATTTCAATTTCCCTGGTCAGCAGAGCGTGTACCACGGAAAAGTGCGTGACGTCTATCACCTCGGCGACCGTTTGGTCATGGTGGCAACCGACCGTATTTCAGCCTTCGATGTGATTCTTCCAAAGGGAATCCCTTTCAAAGGCCAGGTGTTGAACCAGATTGCAGCCAAGTTCTTGGATGCCACAGCCGACATCTGCCCCAACTGGAAGATGGCCACTCCCGATCCAATGGTCACGGTTGGTGTCCTCTGCGAGGGCTATCCTCTTGAAATGATTGTTCGCGGCTATCTTTGCGGCAGCGCATGGCGTGCATATAAATCAGGTGTTCGCGAAATCTGTGGCGTGAAACTGCCAGAGGGAATGAGAGAAAACGAAAAATTCCCGCAACCCATCATCACGCCGACCACAAAGGCTGAATATGGTGAACACGATGCCGACGTCTCAAAGGAGGAAATCCTCTCTCGCGGATTGGTATCTCCAGAGGAATACGCTGTGCTCGAAAAATACACCTTGGCCTTGTTCCAGCGTGGCACGGAAATCGCTGCCAAGCGCGGATTGATTCTCGTTGACACCAAATACGAGTTTGGAAAGCACAACGGCACCATCTATCTGATGGACGAAATCCACACGCCCGACTCCAGCCGCTATTTCTATGCAGAAGGCTATGAAGAGCGTTTCGAAAAGGGCGAAGCCCAGCGTCAGCTCTCCAAGGAGTTTGTTCGCGAATGGTTGATGGACAATGGTTTCCAGGGAAAAGAAGGACAGACGGTTCCTGAAATGACCGACGAAATCGTCAAGAGCATCTCCGATCGTTACATCGAACTCTACGAACACATCACGGGCGAGACCTTCGTTTGCGAAAACGATGAGGATTTGGCCGCACGTATAGAGAAGAATGTGACCGAATATTTGACGAAATAAGTCTCGTAAGCAGGTGGTCAAATATTAGAATAACCACCTATTTCCTACATCCATAAAGCCCCGTGCCATCTTGTAAGACACTGCAAGATGGCACGGCTTTTTATATGCGTTTTCCCCATAGCTCCAGAGTAAGCAAGGTAACCATCCGAAAGCCCCCGTCTTGTTAAATAAAAAACTCGCAAGTTCATCACTTGCGAGTTTTTTTATAATAGAA
>UQCW01000023.1 GCA_900539625.1 uncultured Prevotella sp. | reverse complement strand
CCATCTGACGGGCAACTTGTAATTTGGCAATAAAATAAACTTACATAATTTTGACAGGTGACCATTTTATGGCCACCCTTTGTAGGTTGGATGTTTTTCTGCTCTTTACTTTTTAGAATATTATCTCGAACTCGCGTTATAAGGACAATGCGTCTCTTCGCACACTTAATCAAGTCGGATACGAAAGTGTATGCGTCATAAATTTGTCCATTGTAGAACACGCCCTGTTTCGGTTTTGCATTGCCCTCGTCCAATCTGCGGAACACTTCTTCTATACGCTTGTCTGACTCTTGTAAGTGTTGTTGCATTTCTAATTGATGATACTCCATGGTTGAGAGACGTTGAAACACTTCGGCGTTATTCAGAAGAAAGTGCCGCATTGATGTGAAAGCTCGCATAATGCGAATGTTCACCTCAATTGCAGTATCAGAACGCAAAACGCTGCTAAGCATGGCAACTCCGTTTTCCGTGAATACATAAGGTCTGTATTTCATGTGCTGTCCACGTCCTTCGTTTAAGGTCGCAATTTGCGACCTTAAACATTCTTCCTTGGTCAATTGAAACATGAAATCCTCAGGGAATCGTTTGATATTACGTTTTACTTGTTCGTTAAGACGCTTTGTTTCAACACCATAAAGTGTGGCAAGGTCACGATCAAGCATAACTTGTTGCCCTCTAATTACCTTTATTAGAGACTCTATATTATCCATGACAACCAACTGGTTGTTCTCGCTCTTGTCTGTTATATTTGCCATATTTATATCTATCTTCAAAATCACAAATTGTGTCCTTAAACGTATTGTTTTATAGCATGCAAAGGTGGTTCTTTTAGCCTTTAAACCACTATCGCACAAACCCTTTCTATGAAAAGAACATAAAATCATTGGTTTTATTGCGGTGATTGCACTCTTAGCCATCGCTTCACTCGTTGTACCGTGCTCACCCCTTACACCTGCTTAACCCTTATTATAATACGCAAATATACACAGTGAACTTCATTATAATGGGGGCATGGATTTTTGAAAGCGATAGAATCTATTTACAATGATATGCTGTTTAGAAGGCGTTGTGGTTGTCAGTTAAATCCTCTCCGTTTATGTTGCCATCTTGAACGCCATGCCCCTTCTCCATTTCTTTCCTGCAGAACTGGTTGCTTTATGCCATCGCGTAACAATATTTTTTACCACCTACTTACCATTAATAAGGTTCTCCTCATTCCGCCGGGTGCTTCTTCAATACCTTTTGGAATTGCCAGTAAAAGAGTGGGGCGGCGGTGAAGAGGCCGAGGGAGATGGCCAGGAAGATGCCCGTTGTCTTGAGATGGCAGGGGAATCCGAGGAAAAATCCTGCTGGGATGTTGACCACGATGTAGCTCACGAAGGCAATCCACATCATTGACATCACCTGCGACGTGCCGCGGAGGGCGTTGGCGTAGCAAATCTGCATCGCGTCGCCAAACTGATAGATGATGAGCGGCACGATGAGCGAAACGGCGATGCCGACAACTGTGGGGTCGTGGGTGAAGAAGTGGATGAACGTGGGGCCGAGGATGAGGAAGGTCAGCGAGGAGAGTGTGGCCATGGCGCAGAGGATGTGCTGTCCGGCACGCGTGGCGAGGCGCACTTGGTGCCAGTCGTTCAACCCGACAAAGGTGGCCACGCGGATGCTCATTCCCGAGCCGAAGCTGTAGTAGAAGAGGAAACCGAGCGTTCCGATGGTGAGCATCACCTGGAAGGCGGCCAGCGACGGGGCGTCAATCCAGCCTGCCATGATGCAGCTGAAGGTGAAAGCACCGCTCTCCATGCCCATCTGCAAACCGATGGGGAGTGATTTGGTGTTGACAAAGCGTGTGGCACGCCACGATAGCGGGGTGGCGTTGAAACCAGTGCGGTAGGCGGTATAGCGCTTGCGGAAGGCCACGACGGCAACGATGGCTAATGCCATGTATATGCGCGAGAAAAGCGTGGAGAGGCCGGCACCGAGCAAACCGAGTTCGGGGAACGGGCCGACGCCGTAGATGAGCAGGACGTTGCCGATGATGTTGAGCGCGTTGCCCGTTAGGAGAATCCACATGCCGGTGGCGGTGTCGCTCGTGCCATCGGTGAATTGGCGCACGGCATTGAAGAGGGCCACGAAGATCATGGAGGTGCCGATGACGATGTAGTAGGGGCGGATGTGGGGCAGGAGTTGCGGCGGCTGGCCCATGCGGTCGACATAGAAATATAGCACGGTCATGATGGTGAGCAGGACAAGCGTGAAAAGTCCGTTGGCCATGAGCGCCTGCTTGAGCAGGCCGCCAGCTTCGTGTTTCTCGCCGCGGCCGCAATGGGCGCTGACGAGCGGCGTGAGGCCGTAGCTGTATCCCATGATCAGAAAGGAAATGAGGTTGAACACGCTGTTGACAAACGACGCCGAAGCGAGGGCTTCCGTGGCGTAACGGCCCACCATCATCGTGTCGGCAAATCCCATGATGATGACGCCGATTTGTCCGATGGCAATGGGAATGCCCAGGCGAAGGGTGGCTTTGTAGTGGGGGAGTAGTTTAGACATAAGCTGTTGTGTTGGATGGTGTTTGGAGGAGCGGCTGGCGCTGGAGGTTGGTAACGTCTGTCTGTGGAGTTGGCGGGCGTTGTGTGTTGGGAGATGCTGCCGCTGGACGTTTTGGCAGGAAGAACAGACTTTACTGCCAGCATGTTTTTCTTTTCCATAAAAAGACCGCGCAACTCCGGCATGGCGCAGAGTCGCGCGGTCTTTTATGGCTTCTTATGATAGCGATAAAAGAATCGTTTCGTGGTGTATCTTAGTAGTGGGGGCGAGCGTGAGTGGTGTTTCTGCCCTCCTGCTTACCTATTTGTTCTCAGAGAGAAAGTCTTGAGCGTTACGCGTTGTCGCTTGTCGCCAAATTGCACCGTGAAGGTGACGAGGTCGCTCTTCAGTTTTGAGGGGGCGATGATTTCCACCTTGTAGCGGAAGCCCTTCTCTGGGGCCAGTTCGCTGACAATGGCTGTTGGCGAGATGACGACGCGGCGGTTGTCGCAGGTGATGATGGGCGCGATGTCGTACATCATGTTGTCGCTGCGGTTGTAGATGTCCATCGTGACACAGACATGCTCGTTGGGGTCCAGCCGCTGATTGTGGTTGGGGTCGATGAGTCGCACGTTGGTGACTTCCAGGTAAGACCATTGCGAGAGGCAGGCCGTGGCGCGTGAAGAGCGGTGCGACTGGTAGTCGTTGTAATATCCTTGGACGTCGACGGGTTCTTCGTTTCCGTATTTGGAACTGGCCTGCCCTGTGATGGCTGCGCCTGCAGCTCCTCCAGCCACCATGCCGATGAGGCTGCCGACGTCAGAGCCGCGCGGGCCGCCGATGATGCCGCCGATGCTGGAGCCCAGCATGCCGCCCATGCCGCTTCCTGTGGCAACGGCGGAGAACTGCGAATAGTTGCAGCCCGACAGCGTGAGGAGCAGGCACAAAGTGATGATGAGGGAGTGCTTCATCTTTGTTTAGGAGGGATTATCTTACGAGGATGACCAAGTAACGGCTCACGCTCCAGAAAGCATCGGGGTTGGTGATGCGTAGCGTGTAGTTCTCCTGCGCGTCTTTGTCAAGCGTGTAAGAACCGGCGGGGTGGCTTGTGAGCAATGTTGCTTTCTTAGAATAGAGAGGAATTTTCTGCGTGACGCGGATGTCGATCTTCGTGAAATATTCCTTGTTGAAGTTCGATGAGCGCATCACGTCGCCTCTTTCGAGAATGTGTTGCTCGCGAAGTTCCTTCTTCGTGCCAAACACGTACCATGCCGTGTGCAACTGCTGGTCTTGGCGCACCACGGTGCGTTCCTTCTCCTCGTTTTTCGTCGTGAGGTCTTCCACGTTGTCGCTCAGCTGGTCAATCTGTTCGCTCTGCTCTGCAATCTTGATGTCTTTCTCAGCCAGTTGCTTGCGCAACTCTTCAATTTCGCGGCTCTTGCTTTCGAGCTGGCGGTTGAACTCTTCCACCATAGCTTCGTAGGCGCTTTTCGTTTCCTTGCTCGTTTGGCTCGCGTTTCTCAGCTGCTGCTGGAGGTCGGCGATGCGGGCGCGGTTGAGGCGCAACGTCTGTTGGATGAATGCCATGTTTTCAACGATGACTTGCTGGTTGGGCGTTTCGGCGTTTTCTTGCGTCACGCGGCCTTCAGCTTCGTTGATTTGGCGGAAGCCCTCGCGAATTTGCTGGATGGTCTTTGCCAAGTCTTCCGACTCCGAATTGCTTTGTGCCAACACCCGTTGCAGGGAGTCGATGACTTCCTGTGAGCGGTCGGTTGTATTTTCCTTCTCTCGTTTCGACTGGCAACCGCCGAATGTCAGTGCTGCGGCAACCAGTGCAAGAATGGTGAATCTCTTAGTCATTGTGCTAATGGTATTTTAGTTGAAAAGCAGTTTGCCGGTCTTCCAAATGGTATGGTCACGCGCGTGGCGTGGAAGTTACCCGTTATTAATAGGAATGTACATCTGTACTTAGGAATGTGCCTACACAGAAAAGGCATGTACCAGCATGCGAAGGGCATGCGTCTTTAGTAAGATATGTGTGGCCGGCAAAAGAGTTTTCTGGTATGTTATGTCGTTATTAGAAATCAGTTGTGGAATCTTCTTCTTCGCTGTCTTTCCGTGCGCGTTCGCGGCGTGCCTTGCGTGCCGACTGTTTGGCCGTTTCTGCGCCTTCAACAACGAGGACAAATTCACCGCGCGGGGCGTTTTCCTCAAAATGGTGGAGCACTTCGGCAATGGTGCCTCTAACGCTTTCCTCGTGCAACTTGGAGATTTCACGGCAGGCCGACATGCGGCGCTCCGCTCCGAAAGTCTCGACAAATTGCGTCAGGGTTTTCACCACACGGTAGGGCGATTCATAGAAAATCATGGTGCGCTCTTCTGTTTGTAGGCTCTCCAGGCGCGTGGCTCTGCCTTTCTTTTGGGGCAGAAAGCCCTCAAACGTGAAGCGTTCGCAGGGCAGGCCAGAAGCCACCAAGGCTGGTACGAAAGCCGTTGCGCCTGGCAGGCATTGCACCTCCACGCCGCGTGCCACGCAGGCTCTGACAAGCATAAAGCCAGGGTCGGAGATGCCGGGTGTCCCGGCGTCGGAAATGAGTGCCATCACTTCGCCTGCCGCCATGCGGGCGGCAAAGGCATCGGCCGTTTGATGTTCGTTGAATTTATGGTGTGAACACAGCCGGTTCTTTATCTCAAAATGCGCTAAGAGGATGCCCGACGTGCGGGTGTCCTCAGCCAAAATAAGGTCGGCCTCCTTCAAAACTTTCAAGGCCCGGAGCGTGATGTCCTCCAAGTTTCCAACAGGCGTTGGCACTAAATAGAGCTTTCCCATGTTGCAAATATATAGAAAACTCAGGCAGGGAGCAAATAAACCGCCCTTTTTTTAAAATAGTTTTGATTTTATTTGGCGCTCTCTGAGGCTTGCACTACCTTTACACTCGTGTTTTTTACGGCATTGCCCGCCATGCGACAGCCTTGTCGGAGTGCATTAGAATCTCTTCGAGTTACTTAGAATCTTTCCTTATTAAAAAGATACATCATTGTGAAACCGATTACTTTCGACCGCTTTGCGCGAGGACTTGTATTTGTTGCCGTGCTCTTCGCCGCCTACGGATGCTTCAGCTATTTGAGTCCGGTGCTCATCCCCTTCTTGGTGGCAGGCGTGGCCGCTTATTTGCTCAATCCCGTTTGCGATTTCTTCCAGCACACCTGTCGTTTGCGCTTCCGCGTGGTGAGCGTGTTGCTGACATTGGTGCTGGCCATCGGCGGCATTGTGGGTGTCTTGTGGCTCTGCATCCCGCCCATATTCGACGAGTGTGGCCATCTCAGTGTGGTGTTGCGCCATTATTTTGAGTCTGAGGCCGACAATGAGTCGGTATCGTACGTTGTGCGCAATTTCTTCAAGGAGGGCGCTCGGAGCACCAATCTCATGTCGTTTGTGGAGTCAGACGACTTCCGCGCCGTGTTGAAAACTGCCTTTCCGCGCCTTTGGAACCTTCTGATGTCGACAGCCGGTCTCGTGGTCAGCTTTGTCTCCTCCTGCATCGGCTTGCTCTACCTCTTCTTCCTGTTGCTCGACTACAACCGTTATGCCAAGATATGGATTACGTTCGTTCCGCACCGCTACCGCCCCTTTGCGCGGCAGTTTTTTAACGACGTGACCTTCTATCTCTGCGGCTATTTCCGCGGCCAGCTACTCATTGCTTTGAGCAACTGCGTGCTTTTCACGTTGGGTTTCTTCCTCGTGGGTTTCCCCATGCCCATCGCTTTGGGCTGCTTCATCGGCATCATCAGTTTCGTGCCTTACTTGCAGGTGGCCGGTATCCTGCCTTGCGCCGTATTGGCCCTGTTGCGCACCGCTGAGACCGGGCAGAACTTCTGGTTGCTCATCGGCGGAGCCCTCGCCGTTTACCTCGTTGTGCAAATCATTCAAGACGTCATCGTTACGCCGCGCATCATGGGCCGCATCATGGGCCTCTCGCCCGCCATCATTCTCCTTGCCCTCTCCGTCGGCGCCTTTGTCGGCGGCATCGGCGGTTTGATAGTGGCGCTACCAATTACCGCTTTGGCAATGGCCTATTATAAGCGCTATGTGGTGAAAGAGCCAGATTCCGACCTTCCCTGCGGCGAAACCCCGTAGGAGAAGAGACAGATTGCTTGCAAAGTCTTGATATAAGCAGGCGTTCAAAATTATTTTAGATTGCAGACCTGCTTACCTGCAAAGTTCTTATGGCCACCTTATAAAAATAAAAAGGAGGTTCACTTCTTGCGCACGTAAGGGGTGGTGTGTGCGATTTTTTTACTACCTTTGCGCGGTATAAGACGAATGCAAAACCCGTTTAGGCGGGAATGGCGTTCGAAACCATTATAGCAAAACTCAATAATTATATACAAACGACTATGAGTGAACAACTAAAGAAAGTCAAAGACCTCGTTGAGCGTCGCCAAAAGGCACGCCTCGGCGGTGGCGAAAAAGCCATCGAGAAACAGCATGCCAAAGGCAAGGCTACAGCGCGCGAACGCATTGATTTGCTGCTCGACAAAGGGTCGTTCGAAGAAATGGATATGTTCAAACTCCACCGTTGCCACGACTTCGGTATGGAGAAGAAGCACTTTTATGGTGACGGTGTCGTGTGTGGTTCTGGTACCATCAACGGCCGTCTCGTTTACGTTTTCGCACAAGACTTCACCGTCAACGGCGGTTCGCTCTCTGAGACGATGGCCGAGAAGATTTGCAAGGTGATGGACCAGTCGTTGAAGATGGGTGCTCCTTGCATCGGTTTGAACGATTCAGGTGGTGCACGTATTCAGGAAGGTGTGAACGCTTTGGCTGGTTTTGGAAACATTTTCCAGCGTAACATCGAAGCCTCTGGTGTTGTGCCTCAAATCTCAGGCATCTGCGGTCCTTGCGCCGGTGGTGCTGTTTATTCTCCTGCCTTGACCGACTTTGTCGTGATGCTTGAAGGCGTGAGCTACATGTTCCTTACCGGTCCGAAGGTTGTCAAGACCGTGACGGGTGAAGACGTGACTCAGGAAGACCTCGGCGGTGCTGGCGTCCACTCAACCAAGAGCGGTGTTTGCCACTTCACGGCCAAGACCGAAGAAGAGTTTGCTGGCCTTATCCGCCGTTTGCTCTCATACATTCCTCAGAACAACATGGAGCGTGCTCCCCGCGTGGAATGCACCGACCCGATTGACCGTAAGGAAGACAGCCTGAACGAAATCATCCCCGACAACCCCAACATGGCTTACGACATGTATAAAGTGCTGGGTGCCGTTGTCGACAACGGTGAGTTCCTCGAAGTTCAGCGCAACTTTGCCCGCAACATCATCATCGGTTTTGCCCGTTTCAATGGTCAGAGCGTAGGTATCGTTGCCAACCAGCCGAGCGTGTACGCCGGTGTGCTTGACTGCAACGCCTCAAGAAAGGCTGCCCGCTTCGTTCGTTTCTGCGACTGCTTCAACATTCCAATCGTATCGTTTGTTGACGTGCCGGGCTTCTTGCCAGGAACAGGTCAGGAATACAACGCTGTCATCGACCACGGTGCGAAACTGCTTTACGCTTACGGCGAGGCCACTGTGCCCAAGGTGACTGTCACCCTCCGCAAGAGCTATGGTGGTTCACACATCGTGATGGGTTGCAAGCAGCTCAAGGCCGACCTCAACTACGCTTGGCCTTCTGCAGAAATCGCCGTTATGGGTGCCAGCGGTGCTGTGGCCATCCTCAATGGCAAGGCCGCCAAGGAACAAGCCGATCCGAAGGCCTTCTTGGCAGAAAAGGAGAAGGAATACAACGACCTCTTCACCAACCCATACAAGGCAGCCGAATATGGCTATGTTGACGACGTTATCGAGCCGCGCAACACGCGCTTCCGCGTTTGCCGCGCATTGGCTCAGTTGGAAAACAAGCGCGAAACGCGTCCTGCCAAGAAACACGGCAACATTCCATTGTAATCAAGTGAAACACGCAGTTCAATGAAAACATTCAAATATACCATTGCCGGTCATGCCGTGACAATCCGTCTCGACGAGAAGCAGGGCACGATTGCCGACCTCCTCGTTGACGACAAGCATCCGGCTGTCGACGACAAAGAAATGCCAGTCATTGCGGCTGTCATCTCTCTCGCCCTCATCGAATACGATGTGGCCGTTGTTCACGACGACGAACCAGGCATCATCACCTTAGCGCCTCAGAGTTCGGGTTGGGCCAATCCTTCCCAGCTGATGGCATCATTGTAATATAGTAATTAGGTAAACATGAAACAATATAAATATAAGGTCAACGGCGCACAATATGACGTCACCATCGATAGCATCGTTGGCAACATTGCCAAAGTGGAAGTCAATGGCATTCCCTTTGAAGTTGAAATGCAGGGTTCTTCTCTCGTAGAGGAAGACCTCCCCACTCAGGTGGCCGATGAAACTGCTGCTCCTGCAGTTGCCGCTGCTCCTGCAGCCGTTGAGGCCGCTCCTGCCGCTCCTGCCGCAGGCGCTCCCGGTGCTGGTGCTCCAGTGAAGGCTCCGCTTCCCGGTGTGGTTGCCAAGATTTTGGTCAGCGTCGGACAGGCTGTCAAGAAGGGCGAAACCGTTCTCGTGCTTGAAGCCATGAAGATGGAAAACAACATCACAGCTGAGGCCGATGGTAAAATCACCGGCATCTGCGTTGCAGCTGGCGACAGCGTGATGGAAGGCACCACGTTGGTGACGATTGGCTAATCAGACAACATCAAATAAAAAAGAGGACATCCGTCAGGGTGTCCTCTTTTTTATTGGTGCTACACAACGAAGTGTAGCACCAATTATTAAGTTTCTTTGCGGTAGTCGGAAAGAGCACGTACCGCTCTGTCCGTTATTAAGTAGGTGTTCAGAATTAGTTTATATTGAATTGTCGTATTATTTTGTTCCTACAGCTGTCTTGAAGAAGGAGCGTAGCGGGCTACGTGACTGATGAAAGACAGTTGTAGGGGCAAAAGAATGCGGCAAGGCAATATTAAACTGGCTTATCCCTACATGGATAGTATAAACTAATTTTGAACACCTACTTAAAACTCGTTGGAGCCGACCGTAATGTCGTATTCAATGCCAGTCTGGTCGCCCTTGTAACGATAAACGATGTCCGTTCCCGTTTGCGAGCACAAATGAATTAGTTGGGCGTTCGACGCGTCACCCTGTGCGCTCGTTTTCAATTCGTTGATAATGGCGGCCTTCACGTTGGCAATCACTTCGTCGTTCCATGACGCAAGCGGCACTTGGTTCTCGTCGACCTCGTAGATGTAATAGAGCGAACCGTTAGAGAGATACATGTCGGTCATTGTGATACCGTTGCCGAGGTCCATCGGTAGCATGTTTTTCCCTGTTTCAACGGAAGATTTCAGCGTTGCTAAGCTGGAAGACGTCTCGCTCTCCTCGTCGGCAGAACTGTCGTCGGAAGCGTTGTCGGCGCTGTTGAGCTTTGAGCGGATTTCCTTGGCTGTGAATTTAACGGTGATTTGTTTCTTCGAGCGCTTGAAGTCCATGACAAACTTCAGTCCCATCTCTTTTTTCAGCAGGAGGTCGAGGATTTCCTTTTCTTCGCCGCTGAAACGGCTGATGGCATTCAGTATCTGGTTTGCGAGTTCCTTTTTGAGCGACGCGTCAATCTCATCGGGAAGCATGTACGATTGTTCGCTGTAATCGAAGTAGTAAGTCAGATAATCCTCCTCCAGTTCCAATTTGGCAATCTGGATTTCAGGGCTTACCACAATCGGGCATTTCTCGTTGACACCTTCAACGGTTTTCTCCAGAAGTTTTCTGTCGCTGTCTTGGCAGCCAGTCAGGCCGAAGGCCAAGAAGCAAAGCATGGCAACCATGAATTGGTTGAGACTGAGAGACCATTTGTTTTTTCGGATTTCTTTCATAATGGCTAATGACGTTTGTTGGTTTGTAAATAATAGATAATCTAACCCCACGCAGATTCGTGTGGGAATTTATGGATGTCTTCACAAAAGAGGGCACCGTTATTGTTTCTCGTTTGCGGGCTTGAACATGAACGGGCATTGCGGAAGTTATTTTTTCAACATTACTAAAACCAGTCAGCGTCATGCCAGGCGGCTCAGAAATCGCCGCCGCCCCAACCGCCACCACGGTTGCCGCCTCCCATTGGGCCATTCATCTGGCGCATTTGTTCGAAGCGCAGGCGCATTTCCTGTCGGCGTTGTTCTTCGGCTTTCTTTTCAAGCTCGTAAATTTTGGCAATCTGCTCCGGTGAGAGATATTCGGCATAGATGGCCGCATATTTTTCGCGCAGGGCCTTCGTCTTCTCCTGCACATCCGCCATTTTCTGCTTCATGTCCGCCGACGGTTCTCCGTGGCGCACCATTCGCTGGCGCGTGTTCATTCTTCTTGCATTGACGCTGTCTGGATCGGCAGGCGCACCAGGGGCAATCGTGTCGGGCGGTGCTGGCACGCTGTCGGTCGGAGCTCCCATTTGGCGCGGCGGACGCTGTTGACCGTCGTTTCCGCGGCGGTTACTTCTTCTGTGGTCTCTGCGCTCCTTGCGGTCTTGGGGTTCCATGCTGCGGCGCAGCAGTTGCAGTTCCTTTTGATATTCCGTGTAGGTAGCCACAAACTTTTTCGTTTCCGCTTTTTTCAGTTTGAGACCCTTGGCAATCGACGTGCCTTGCGTCTTTGCCATTTCCTCAACCGACATGCGTTGCGGGCCGCCTTCGCCGCCGAATGGGGCGCCTTCGCCACCGAAGAACTGTGCCGAAGCATTGACAGAACAGAAGGCGATGGCCACAGCCATGCCCAGAGATTTGATGATTTGTTTCATATTCTATTCGCGTTAGTTGTTATTGATGATGCCGCGAAATTAATGAGAAACCATCTTTCCGTCAAGTCTTTGTCGCGGAGATTGCAAATGTGTTCAACGAACGGGCAATTCTTTCCCACGAATGGCCAACGCGTGTGTGAAGAGCAGGCGTTTCTCGCCGCCGTGAAGCGTTGCGGAGGAAAGTCCTCATTTCTTTTTAAACCGCGAGAGCAGAAACTCTATACATTCGCGGAATACCACCACGCGCAAGGCCAACATCATTCCGACGTAAACCGCCAGTGCAACGGCAATCTTAACAATGATTGCCACGTAGATGCTGGCAAAGAAAGTCGACACCCAATAGGCCACCGTCATAGTCAGTGCGGCGCAGAGCACGAAGGGCGCGATGTCAAAAATCGCCTGCCAAAGCCGCAGGCCGATGAGCCTTTCCACAAAGAAATGCCAGACGGGCAGCCACAGAATGCCGAGGATGACATAGACCGTCACCATCGTTTCAACGCCATAGGGGTAGAGCAGTAGGAGGGCGGCCATTTGCAGGAGGCAGAGCCCGATGGTGTTCCAGAGGAAAACGTTGCTGCGTCCTTGGCTGATGAGGAAGTTGGAATAAAACGAGGCAATGGGTACGAAGGCACCGCCAACGCAGAGAATCTGCATCAGCCGCGCACTCTCAATCCATTTGTCCGTGATGAGGATGGTGATGAACTCTGGCGCGATGAGTGCCAGTCCGAAGAGCGCCGGACACGACACGAAAGCCGTGAAGCGCAGCATCTTTCGAAAGGCGCGTAGTTGTCGTTCGCGGTCGTTCTCGAGGCGTGCAAACACAGGTTGAGTCACGCCCCAAAGCGTACCGTTGAGAAACGTGTAGCCGATGCCCGTCCATTTGTTGGCCTGATTGTAAAGGCCCACCATGCGTTCGCCGTAGAGACGTCCGAAAAACACGGAGAAGAGGTTGTTGTTGATGCCCGTGAAGAGATTCGTGAGCAGCAGTTTCGAACTGAAACCTATCATGCCGCGTAGCGGTCGCAGGTTGATGTGCATAGAAGGGCGCCAGCCGCTGAAATACCAGCTGAAGAACGTCATCATGGCGCAATAAACGATGTTCTGGATGGCGATGCCCCAATAGGCAAAGCCGTTCCATGCCAGCGTCACGCCCGTCACGCCCGAGGTGAAGAGGGCCGCGAGCGACATCCAGGCCGTTTCTTTCACGCGCAGATTTCTGAAGAGCACGGCACGCGGCGTGGTGCCCCAACTTGCAAACACGAAGTTGAGGAACGAGAGTCGCGCCAGCGGCACGAGTTTTGGCTGGTCGAAGAAATCAGCAATGAGCGGCGCACAGAAAAACAGGATGACGTAGAGCACGGCGCCACAGAGAACATTAAACCAGAAGACCGCGTTATAGTCTTCCTGCGTGATGTCTTTCTTGCGGTTGAGCGCCGAGATAAAACCGCTCTCCTGCAGGGCGCCCGCCAGGAGCGAGAATATGGTGAGCATGCCCACCATGCCATAGTCGGCCGGCGAGAGCAGGCGGCCCAGAAATATGCCAAACACGAGGTTGAGCACCTGTTGTCCGCCGTTGTTGATGCCGCCCCAAAGAATTCCTTTGGCGGTTTTTTCTTTTAGGTTTTGTTCTGCCACGTTGATAGGGTATTAGGTAATGGTAAAAAAAATAACTTGTGCAACAAAATTGCTCAACTTATTCTTTCACCATTCTAAGCCGGTGTTCAGAATAATATAGGAAGCGCTGACCACCTATTTAATGTAGACAGGTACTATAATTCCTGGATTATAGTACCTGTCTTATATATTAGAAGCAATTTTGGGAAGTCCCCCTTAGCTTCAATCTGCTTATGTAAGGAAAATCATCAGGATAACCTGTGCAACGATGATACGCAGGAACATCGTCAGCGGATAAACCGTTGAGTAGCCCACAGCGGGAGCATCGTTGTTAGCCGTTTGCGTAGCGAAGGCCAATGCGGGAGGGTCTGTGTTCGAGCCCGCAATGAGTCCCATCAGCGTGAAATAGTTCAGTTTGAGGAACTTTCTTGCGATGAATCCCATGATGAGGATAGGCACAACCGTGATGAGGAAACCAGTCCACACGTAGGTGATACCTCCGGCGAGAATCGTGTCCCAGAACTTCGCACCTGCCTGTATGCCCACACTCGAGAGGAAAAGCAGCAAGCCCACTTCGCGCAGCATGAGGTTGGCAGAGGTTGAGGTGTAAGAGTTGATGCCGATGCGGTAGCCAAAAGCACCGATGAGGATGGCCACAACGAGCGGACCTCCAGCCAAGCCCAGCTTCATGCCCGCACCGAAGTTAAACTGTCCGACGATGACACCAATCAAGATGCCGAAGAAGATGGCACCCACATTGGGGTGGTCAAGGCGCTTCACACTATTGCCGATGGCGTTCTTCACGTGTTCAACGTCCTCTTCGCGTCCCGTCACGAGCAAGCGGTCGCCCACCTGCAGGCGCAAGTTGCGGTTGGCAAAGAGTTCTATGCCGTTACGCGTCACGCGGGTGACATTGACGCCGTAGATAGAGTTGAAGTGGAGCTGTCCGAACGTTTTGCCGTTGATTTCCGGTTTGGTGATGACGAGTCGGCGCGACACATATTTGGCGCTCTTCACCTCCGCGGTCCATGTCTCGTTGCTGAGTTCGCCAATGAGCGCAGCAATCGGTTCAGCTTCATCTTCGGCACACACCACGTGAACGTCCATGTTTTCTTCCAACACCGTTTTGGCGTTAGGCACGATGATGTCGCCATTCTTGATGCAGCGCGAAACCACGAAATCGCGGTTGAGGAAGCGTCTCACCTCTTCCAGTTCGCGGCCGATGACGGCCTTGTTCGTCACGTGGATGATGATGTGCTTCGGTGTGGCATGCGGGTCGTTTTCCTGTTCCTTGCGAATCTGCTCCTGTTCAGCTTCGAGCCTGATGTTGCAGATGTAGCGGATGAGGATGGTGGCAAGGATGATGCCCACAACGCCGAGCGGGTAAGCGCAGGCGTAGCTTGAAGCCATATCGGGCACCTGTGCGATGTCCGTAGAGCCCCAAGTACCAGTAAATTCTTTGACAACGGCGTTGGCCGCACCAAGACCTGGGGTGTTCGTCACGGCACCATAGAGCGTACCGACCATCATGGCCATGTTGTAGTTGTTGTGTTCAAACACCAGGAAGTAGAGTCCCAGCATCACAGCCACGTTGAGCAGCACGATGGACACTGCCACGAGGTTCATCTTCACGCCGCCCTTCTTGAAGGTGGCGAAGAAACCCGGACCCACTTGGAGACCGATGCAGTAGACGAAGAGAATCAAGCCAAACTCCTTGACAAAGTCGATGATGATGTTTTGTCCGGCGTGGTTGATGGTTTGATTCGTGGCGGGGTCAATGATGTAGTGGCTGTAGATGTGTCCAACGAGAATGCCCATGAAGAGCACGAAGGTCACGCCCAGCGAGATGCCGCCGAATTTGATTTTCCCGAGTCGTACGCCCAAGCAGATGACAATGGCATAGATGGCCATCAAGTGGGCTATGGCTCCAGGGTCGCAAATGATTTTTTGTAACCAATCCATAAATTAATAGTGTATAATAGAGCGTTTGTATTGTTCGCAAACGGAGTAAGGCAGGCGTTTATTCCTGCTTGGGGGAGCGTTCTAATAAGTGATTAATTAGTGCGTTCCTGTATATTAGATGCGTGCAAAGATACCACTATTTTTTTAATAAACAAGTTTTTACACATAGCTTCTGCATGTTAGACCGCTCACTAAAAATAGTGATTTTCAACAAGAGACATATTAATATATATGAAAATGCTTTTGCGGTTTGAAATCAAATGGTATATTTGCAAGCGAGAAATCTATAAATAATATAGGAAAATTATGAAGAAAATTATGATGATGGCCGTCATGGCCCTGTTCTGCATTGGCGTATCAGCCCAGTGCCCCGATAAGAAGAAAAAGTGTGACAAACCAAAGACTGAGCAGTGCTGCAAGAAAAAGAAGGGCGACTGCTGCAAGAAAAAAAGCGGCGAGAAAAAAGGCGACGGCTGCAAGAAAAAATGCCAGTCTGAATGTGGCAATAAAAAATAATGGGCAACCATTACAGAAAAAAGGCGGATATCTATTACAGAAAAAAGGCGGATATCTGGAAAACCAGGTGTCCGCTTCTTTTGTATCCCGCCTCGCGCCGCTACGCCGCCTGGCGGTGTGTGCTTGCCGCACGCCGGCATTCTGAAAACAGTAGCAGATGTTTGTTCCTTCAAACAATTATCCTTATCTTTGCTCCCATAGAAAACCTATATCTACAAATCAAGTAAATTTAAGTAAGTGGTCAGAATTATTTTTACAGACTGTAAGAATAGTGCTCTTGACATATATTGAAAAAATAATTTTGACCACCTACTTATTACCATTACCAAAATCGAAACCCTTTAGCTTATGAGAAGAATTACTCAACTGTTGGGGCTCCTGCTGGCTTTTTGCACAGCATCGGCTTACGCCGCCCTCCCGTTTAAAACCACCACCATCACCAGCGACGGAAAGTTTGCCGAAGGCACCATCTGGTACACCATCCAAATCGGCAGTGGAGGCCTCGTTATTGCCAACAACGGAACGGCCGACAAGATTTCCCTCAAATCAACCTCCCTCACCTACAAAGATGCCGAACTCTGGTGTTTTGTGGGTAACGCCACCAAGGGCTACCGCCTCTATAACAAGGAAGCTGGCGCCGGAAAGGTGCTCGCTTCGCCCAAGACCATGTCGGGCAAGGAAGGCGGCTCGGCTTACGTGACGCTCAAAGACACGGCGAAATTGGGCACTTCTTTCGTGTGTGACTGGCTCTTTGCCGACTCCAAGAATCTCGGCACCGATGTCAACGCGCAATATATGTATCAGAAGGGAGCACCTGCCAACAAGGTCAACAACCGCGACAACATCCTCGCCTTTTGGACTGGCGGCGCCGACCACGGCTCTTCGCTCAAAATTCTCTTTGCCGAGACAACCATGACGGTTGATGCCAACAGCGGAACGTTTACGCAGAGCAACGCTGGCAAGACCTGGCACCAGGTTTGGACTTCGAAGGCCACCAACCCGCAGCTGACGCTCAATGCTGGATACAACAACATGATTGCCGAAGGCGGCAACATCGTGGCTTATGCCGGTCAGTATCGTCCGCAGGCTTACACCCTGTCGGCAGGCGTGAACTATCGCGTGACGGGCTTTAGCTTCGACTTCATCGCCCACAAAGAAAAAGTGGGTGTCGTTGTCAGTGCTGGCGGCCAGACGAAGCGTTCCACCCTCACTTCGCAAAGCATAAAGGTGGAGGGACTGGAAGGAATGTCGGCCAGTTTCACGCTCGACGCTGTCAACAACGGCATCGTGTTGAGCAACTTCAAGGTTACGCTGGGCCCGGCCATTGAAAAACCGGAACCGCAGGTGAACATCTTCGAAACAAAATCGGGCGTTCCCTACCGCATTCCCGCCATCGCCACGGCCCACAACGGCGACATCATTGCCGTGGCCGACTATCGCCATAGCGGTGCCGACATCGGTATGGTGAACAACGGACGCATCGACCTCCGTGCCCGTATCAGCAAAGACAACGGCAAGACCTGGGGCAACATCTTCCCCATCGTTGAAGGCAAAGGTGCCAGTTCGCCCGACTTCATGAACGTGGGCTTCGGCGACCCCTGCATTGTGGCCGACCGTGAGAGCGACCGCGTGCTCGTGATGAGCTGCGCAGGAAACGTTTCCTTCCCCAACGGAAAGCGCAACCACCACCAGTGTATCGCCCGCTTCTATAGCGACAACAACGGCAAGACCTGGAGCAAGCCCGTCGACATCTCTGAAAGCATCTATTCGCAGTTTGACAACAGCAAGATCGGTGCCTGCAACGCCATGTTCATCGGTTCGGGCCGCATCTTCCAGAGCTCAACGGTGAAGGTCGACCAGTATTACCGCATCTATTGCTCTGTGCTCTATAAGGATGTCAATGGCGTGAACAAAAACTACGTCCTCTTCTCCGACAACTTCGGCGACACCTGGGGCGTGCTTGGCGGTGTTGACGTCGCCCCGATTCCGAGCGGCGCCGACGAGCCCAAGGTGGAAGAACTCCCCGACGGTTCCATCCTCGTCAGCTCACGCGCTTATGGCGGTCGCAACTACAACATCTTCAACTTCACCGATAGCAAGGCCGCCACGGGTTCTTGGGGCACGATGGCCTTCTCCGGCGCTGGCAACAAGGGCGTTGTGGCAACAGGCAACAGCACCAATGGCGAAGTGCTCATCCTGCCAGTGCGCCGCGCTTCAGACAATAAGCCCGTTTACCTTGCCCTTCAGTCAGTGCCTTTCGGTTCGGGACGTGCCAACGTGGGCATCTATTACAAAGAACTCGCTTCGCTCTCCGACTTCGTTGATGCCAGCGCGTTTGCCAAGAACTGGCCAGGCAAGCACCAGGCAAGCCGCATGTTCTCCGCCTATTCAACGATGACGCTCCAGAAAGACAGCACCATCGGCTTCCTCTACGAAGAAGAGACCTTCGGAAAGGCATACACCATCGTGTATAAGAACTACAGCGTTGAATACATCACCGACTCGCTCTATACCTACGACCCGACCGTCGTTCCCTCCGATGTGGTGCCTGCCGGCATCGACAGCAAATATAAGCTCGTGAAGACCTACTTCGGCAAAGCCGTGGGCAACATCGATGCTTCCTCTTCTGCTTCTGCCGATGTTGAAGCTGCCTACAGTGCCTATAAGGCCGACCCGACGAAGGACAACTACGAACGCTTCAACAAGAGCTATATGGACGCTCCCTGCGTTGCTTTGGAGGCCGGAAAGTGCTACCGCCTGCGCAATGTGGGCCGCGCTGGCAATCCTTGCCTCGTTGGCACCGCAACAGGATTGAGCGCTTCTGCACTCAGCAAGGCCAACAAGAACCAGCTCTTCAGCTTCGAAGCGGCTGCCGATGGCAACTGGTATGTGAAGTGTGACAAGGCCAACACCTATGTTGGCAAGATGCCGGCCGCCTCACAGGCGGTGCCAGTGCAGAAAAAGGCCGAATTTACTTATGTCATCGCCTCAACGCGTAATGGCCGCAGCACCCTCGCATGCGCACAGCCAACAGCGGGCGCCTATCCAGCCATTCATCTTGATGGCGGCAACAAACTGGTGGCTTGGGACACTGATGCTGAGGCTTCTCAGTGGTTCATCGAACCGACAGACGACATCCCGACCGGCATTGTCGAGGTTGATGCCGACGACAATACGCCCGAGGTTGTCTACGACCTCCAGGGACGCCGCGTTGAAAAACTCGTTAAGGGTGGCGTTTACGTGACCAGCAAGCGCCGCAAGATCTACGTGAAATAAGTAATGGTAAAAAAATAATTTGACCAATTTTGTGGATTAAGGAGTTGTTTCTTATGTCCTGTCTTTTTGCTGTTTTTGAAATTTGTCATCGGTCACATAGCCCGCTATGCTCCCTCTTCCAAATTCCAAAACCAACAAAAATACAGGTCAAAATTGCTCAACTTATTCTTTCACCATTACTAAATTCCGCAAACGTTGCAGGCGGTTGGCAAATCAATGGCCAACCGCCTGACAGTTTACGCGAAGAAAAAAACGACAGTGGAGACAACACGATGTCTCCACTGTCGTTCTTTTCTTTTGTCAGCGGTCTGAAGAAAGCGGGACGGCGACACGAATAGCTTGAAAATCATGGATTTCGCATATCGCCTTGGAAACAGAAAACCTGTTCCGCCAATTCAAATCCTATCTTTGTTAGCGCCTCTGCTCCCAGACGCGTCCGAATCAAGTCCCAGACGCGTTCGCCTCTGCCCCCAGACGCGTTCGTCTCTGCTCCCGCGTTCGCTCGTCTCTGCTCCCGCGTTCGCTCGTCTCTGCTCCCGCGTTCGCTGACAAGTATAGAACTTGAAAATGGAGCGAAGCGCCCGCAGTCGGTGGCTCTTGCCGTTGGAAATCGCAGAAGGGAAATAAGGTGTTGTCAGAGAAAGGAAGGATTAGCGTATGGTTTTACGTTTGACCGCTCCTTCCGTATCGTTATACGGTTGCGCCTCGTAACGCGTCGGCTTCTTCGATGACGGCATTGCCAGCGGCACTAGCACCATGAGGAGCAATCCGATGGCCGAGAGCACCACGTTGACGATGGCAACGGTGGGGGCCATGTTGGCCTGCGAAAGCGGACTCGTTGGCAGGCTCTGCGCCATGCCAAAGGCGAAGGTGAGCAGCAAACTGCCACCAGGAATCCAGCCCGTGCAGCCGAAATCGTGGTAGCGACGAATCGTGAGACACAGCATGGCCAGCGTTATGACAACGGTCAGCAGCAACGCGAGCATCATCACCATCACGGGCATCAGCGGCATGGCCAGTATGCTTAGCCAGCGCAGTGCGATGTGGATAAGGATGTAAAAGAGCAGGCAGTAGGCAAATGGGCGGCGCTGAAGGCGGCCATAGGGCGTGAAGAGCTGCCTGAGGAATTTTTTGTTGAAAATTTTGTTCATGTCAAAGCGGTTGTTGGTGGGAGTGGGAGAGAATGGTGTTTTTTTACCATCCCAAATGCCAAAGGCTCCAAGTCATTCATTGCCGAATGGCTTGGAGCCTTTGTGGTATTCTGTTGTAGACGTTATTGGACAACATTTAAACCAAATGGCCAATCAATTCTTCGCGCTCTCCTGGGAGGAGGTCAATGACAGGCACTTCCACCAGGGTGTAGCAGCCTGGCTTCTGGCGCATGGCAGCGCGGGCGGTGCAAACGAGCACCTGGCCGGTGAGGGCGGGGTTGTTGATCTTCATGTCGAATGAGAAGAGCTGGTTTTGTGTCTTTCCGCTCACGCCCTTTCGCGTGAGGTGAACGCCGTGTCCCATGTCAATCACGTCGTCAACACATGGCACCTCAATCACGTGGGTCTCGTCGTTGACGAAATAGGCGTCGGCCTTGATGGCGGCAGCCACCTTCTCAAAGTCGTAACCTGGTTTCACTTCGATGTAGACCATGCGGCGGTGGATGCCTTCGCCAGTCGGGATGGTCATCGAAAGGGCAGCCTGCACACCCTCAATGGCCTTCACGGCAACGGTGTGGCCCATCGACATGCCCGGACCGAAGTTGGTGTAGGTGATACCTTTCGGCGCGATGGCTTGAAGGAGCGTGCGCACGATGGAGTCGCTTCCCGGATCCCAGCCAGCAGAGATGATGCTCACCGCACCATGAGCTGTGGCCGTTTCGTTGAGCGAGCGGCGCAGACTGGTGATTTGCGTGTGAATGTCAAAACTGTCGACCGTGTTGATACCGAGCGCCAGTATTTCCTTGGCATATTCTTCCACGCGGCGTGTCGGGGTGCAGAGAAGCGCAACGTCAACATCGCCGAGGTCGCGGATGTCTTTCACCACTTTATATGGGGCCAGTTCGGCAGGCTTGTTTTCTTCGCCTTGGCGGCGTACGATGCCAGCTACCTCAAAGTCGGGGGCAGCTTGAAGGGCTTGAAGTGCGTAGTGGCCGATATTTCCATATCCAACCACGGCTGCTCTGATTTTCTTCATAATCGTTATGGTTTTATAAGTGGGGGAATGCGTCGGAGAACCCGCTGTGGCGTGGTGCGCCCTTGGCGAAGTTTTCAGGCGATTCCATATAAAAGTTTATTTCAGGCCGCAAAGTTAGTGATTTTATCGCTTTGGGGCTTCGGTTTGTAGCAAAAAGTAAGCAGCAGAACGATAAAATACCTTGCAGTGGGTATCTGCGGCGCTTTGGAACGTGGCGATGGCAGTGCTTTGTGATGGCGGGACGCGGCGGGCGCAATCCGTTGCCGTCTCATCGTCCCATGCCGCAGCCAGGGGCCGGACGCTCCATGTTGTCGGCCTTGACGCATCCAGCGTGTTTCTCGCTAAACTCGCGGTTGATGTCGGCCAGTTCTTTCAGTCCGAGGATGTAATCATCGTAGAGGTCGTCCATGTCGATGCCTTCGCAGTCGGCGCCGCCGAAGTCGAGGGCGTTTCTGACGATGTCGCGGCGCTCTTCGGTGGTGGTGTCTTTAATCAGCAGACTTTTCATAGGGGATGTTTCGTTTTATAGATGGGTTTTGGAAAATCAGGCGGCACGGTCGGGAAACGGTTATCCTTGCAGCCTGAATGCCTGAATGATGGCGCGAAGATACAAAATTCTCCGCGTTTTCTTGCCTGCATGGACAGTATAAACTAATACTTATGTATAGACGATGTTTGCGCGATGGCGAAAAATGTGTAGGCAAGCGCCAGTGTTGCTTTACGCTGTTCTTCGGCCGAAAGCCCTTAACAGAAAATTCATGCACCGCATCATAAAATAACTTACAATGCGCTTGGATAATCCGAGATAAAAACTTAAATTTGTAATCGCAACAACGCTTTAAAACTCCATTTGACAAATATCGCGTCGTGGGGCGTTTTTGCAAGGAGAGACAATAAACCTAATCACAAATAACATTACATTCATCTCAAAATGGAAAATCAAAACAACGACAATCAGTTGAAAATCGAACTCACTCCTGAAGTGGCAGAAGGAACTTACGCAAACTTGGCCATCATCACTCACTCAAGCGCTGAGGTGGTTATGGATTTCATCCGCGTGTTGCCAGGCGTTCCCAAGGCTAACGTGAAGAGCCGCATCATCCTCGCTCCTGAACATGCCAAGCGTTTGCTCTTTGCTTTGCAGGACAACGTGAACAAATATGAGCAGGCTTACGGCACAATCAATGTTCCTGGAGCTGAACCTCAGGCTGAAGGCCGCACTGCAACTCCGTTTGGTTTGCCGGAAGGTAAGGCATAATCGAAGAGATTCGGTTAGGTAATGGTTAATCCATTACTAACACACAAGACATACACTTTATTAAAAAAGGAGCAATCCCGCTGGGGGTTGCTCCTTTTTTGTATTTGTTGCATGAGGGGAGGTGTCTTAAAAGAGAAAGTCTAATGACCCCTTATTTGTTTTCCGCCAACTCAATGACTTCAAGGTCGCGAAAGTCCTTGCCGTCGACGGTGAAGCGCACCAGCGTGCGCACCTTGTGCCAGCCTTGCAGTCCCGCTGCGCCGGGATTGATGTGGAGGCAATGGAGCGTGCGGTCGTAGAGCACCTTGAGGATGTGGGAATGTCCCGAGATGAAAAGCTGCGGCGGGCGAACAAACATTTGTCCGACGATGCTCTGGTCGTAGTGGCCAGGATAGCCGCCGATGTGTTTCATCAAGACGTCGGCATCCTCACATTTGAAGCGCAGCGTTGTTGGGAACATGCGGCGAAGGTCGCCGCCGTCGGCGTTGCCACACACCGCGCGAAACGTCTTCATCGCTTCAAAGCGTTCGGCCAATTCCGTCGACCCGATGTCGCCGGCGTGCCAAATTTCGTCGCAGTCCTTGAAATACGTCTCATAGCGGTCGTCCCAATAGCCGTGAGTGTCCGAGAGCAGTCCGATTCTTTTCATGGTCACTTGCTTTCAGCCGTCAGTTTTTTGATGGCGAAGTCCTTGATGAGTTCGGCCGTGGCCTCGATGCCCAACACCGAGGAATTGATGCAGAGGTGGTAGGTGTCGGCGGCGCCCCATGTGCCGGAACTATAGAAGTTATAGAAGTCGGCACGCTGACTGTCGCCGCGGCTGATCATTTTCTTCGCCGTCTGCTCGTCGACGTTGTTGAGGCGGCAGATGCGCTCAATGCGGTCGGCGGGGTCGGCGGCGATGAAGACATTCACGCAGCGTGGCATGTCGCGCAGCACGTAGTCGGCACAGCGCCCGATGAAGATGCACGAATGCTCGGAGGCCGCTTTGCGGATGGCGTCGCTCTGGAGCTTGAAGAGGTTTTCTTCGCTCATGGAGTTGGCGTAAAACTCGTTGCTCGTGTTGCCGATGAACGGGACGACCGAACTGAGGAATGAGCGGAAGAAGCCCTTGTGCTCATCGTGGTGCTCGAATACCTCTTCGCAGAAGCCGCTGTTTTTGGCGGCCAAACTGAGAATTTCTTTGTCGTAGTAGGCAATGCCGAGTTCCTTGGAAAGGATGTGGCCGATGGCGCGTCCGCCGCTGCCAAGCTGTCTGCCTATGTTGATGATGAATTTATCCATGTTGTTCGTTTTTGTCAGATGAAAGAGATGTGGTGTGTGCCTCTGGCTTATTCTGCCTCAGGCTGAAGGGCTGCCTGCTCCTTGGCGAGTTCGGCTTTGCGGCGGAATTTCCGCAGTTGAACCACCATCATGATGGCGGAGACGACGCACGAAGCACAGTCGGCCGTTGGCAGAGCCGTCCAAACGCCCAACACTTTGTCGTTGAAGACGTGGGGCAATATCAGGATGGCCGGCAAAAGGAAAATCAGCTGGCGCGTGAGCGAGAGGAAGATGCTCTTGCCCGGCATGCCGATGCTCTGGAAGAAGGCCGTTGAAACAATCTGCATGCCGATAATCGGGAAGAACAAAGTGGCGACGTGCAGACCCTTCGTGGCAGCCGCAATCAGTTCGGGAGCGTCTTTGGCAAAGAGCGTGGCAAAGGTTTCAGCCCCGAATTGTCCGATGAGAAAACCGCAGGTGGTGAAGACCGTTGCCACCAGCATGGCACGTTTTACGACACCAATCAGACGGTCGTATTTCTGCGCCCCGTAGTTGTATCCCGCAATGGGCTGCATGCCTTGGTTGAGGCCGATGACAATCATCACGACGAAGAGAATCAAGCGGTTGCTGATGCCGTAGGCACCCACCGCCACGTCACCGCCGTATTGCGTCATGCTGCGCGTGATGAAAATCGTGACCATGCAGGCGCAGAGGTTGATGAGAAAGGGCGGCAGGCCGATGACGAGCGATTCGCGCATGATGCGTGTGTCGGGGTGGAAGATGTCGCGGCTCAGGCGGATGAGGTTGTTCTTCGATGAGAACAGTTTCAATTGCCAGAGCAGCATGCAAAACTGGGCCAACACCGTGGCCAATGCCGCACCGCGTATGCCCCATCCCAGAACGAAGATGAATATCGGCGCAAAGATGCAGTTGAGCCCCACGGTTCCGAAGGTGGCATACATGGCCTTCATCGGGCGGTTGGTGGAGCGCAGCAGAGCGTTGAGGCCGAGGTAGAGGTGTGTCACGACATTGCCCGCCAGAATGATGGTCATGAAGTCGTGGGCAAAAGGCAAAGTGGCATCGCTCGCGCCGAAAAACCGCAGAATGGGCGTCAGGCAGAGTTGCAGAACGAATCCCAGGGTGACGCCCATTACGATGTTCATGATGAGCACGTTGCCGAGGATTTTCTTAGCGGTGGCGTAATCCTTCTGTCCCAGCCTCACCGACATCAGTGTGGCCGCACCGACGCCGACCATCGCACCGAAGGCGGCGGTGAGCGACATGACAGGCGCCGTCAGAGCCAGTCCCATAATCGCCTCCTTGCCAACACCTTGGCCGATGAAGATGCCGTCGATGATGTTGTATATGGAGGAGGCCGTCATCGCCACAATGGCCGGGATGGCGTATTGCATGAGCAGTTTGCCCACGGGCTTTTCCCCCAATACATTGAATTTTTCTGTTTGATCCATAATGCTTATTTATTCAGGTGCAAAGTTACGAAAATATGTAGGTGCTCAGAAAAATCCAGGAAAGAGATTTTCGGGGAGGTGTAATCTTATTGTCATCTGTCGTCAGATGTAAGAAATGGGCAGGGGCTGCCAGTGGACGTTTTTCTTTCCACTGGCAGCCCCTATTGAGTTATGGGTTGGTAAATGCGATTCAGTTCATGATATATTGGAGATGGCTGAATGGTTTGATGCGTCACGGCAACGGCCTTCGTCAGTTGGCCACTCTCATGATGTCGGCAAACACGCCGGCGGCGGTTACGTCGGCTCCTGCACCATAGCCCTGGATGAGCATGGGGTATTCGCGGTAGCGTTCCGTGGTGAGCAGGATGATGTTGTTGGAGCCTTCGAGGTCGTAGAACGGGTGGGAGATAGGCACTTCACGCAGTTCGATACTGCCTCTTCCGTCGGCCCATTGTGCAACGAAGCGCCAGCGTTTGTTTTCGCTGGCAAGGCGTTGGCGTTCCTTTTCAAATTGAGCGTCGAGCTCTGGCAGGCGCTTCCAGAAGTCGTCGAGCGAACCGTCGAAGAGTTCTTGCGGGATAAAGAGGTGGCGCTCCACGTCGGTTGTCTCAAGCCGGTAGCCGCTTTCGCGTGCCAGAATGGTGAGCTTGCGGACGACATCTTGCCCGGAAAGATCGATGCGCGGGTCGGGCTCGCTATAGCCCAGTTCCAAGGCCTGTCGGACCGCTTGGCTGAGGCTCACGTTGGCGGAAAGCGTGTTGAACACGTAGTTTAGCGTGCCGCTCAACACCGCTTCGATGCGCAGGATGCGGTCGCCAGATGCCGTGAGGTCGCCGATGGTGTTGATGATGGGGAGGCCAGCGCCGACGTTCGTTTCGAAGAGGAATTTCACGCCGCGGTCGCGAGCCGTGTGTTTCAGTTCGAGGTAATTGTCGTAGGCCGACGAAGCCGCAATCTTGTTGGCTGCAACGACCGACACGTTGTGGGCCAGCAGGCGTCCGTACATGGCGGCAACATCGGCGCTCGCTGTGCAGTCGACAAAGACGGAGTTGGAAATGTTCATTTCCTCAATCGTCTCCACCATGTGTTCCACACCGCCTTCGCCCGTTTCCACCATCACGTCGCGGTAGGCCGATGGATTGATGCCTTCTTCGCTGTAGGCAGCCTTGGAGCGTCCGCAAACGCCCATGAGGTTGATTTTCAGTCCGCGTTCCTGCATGAGTTTGTCGCGCTGCGCCGCAATCTGTTTCAGCAGACTGCTGCCCACCGTTCCCGTGCCGCAGATAAAGAGGTTGAGCTCCTGATAGTCGCCAAGGAAGAAACTATTGTGGAGCACATTGAGCGCTTTGCGCAATTGGCTGCGTTCGATGACAAACGAGAGGTTCATTTCCAATGCTCCCAATGCCACGGCGCAGATGCTGATGCCGTTTCGTCCCAACACGCTGAAGAGTTTTCCCGCAATGCCCGGCGTGCGTTTCATGCGCTCTCCAACGGCAGCCACAGTGGCCAGTCCGTCAACGAGTTGCGCAGGATTCATGGCGCCGTCGGCAATTTCTTGTTTAAACTCTTCATCGAGCAGGCGGCAGGCGCGGCGACCGTCGGCGGGGGTGACGCACATGGAGGTGCTCGTTTCTGAAGAAGTCTGCGCCACCATGAACACACTGATGCCTCCAGCAGCCAACGTGGTGAAGATGCGTCGATTCACACCGATAACGCCCACCATTGACATACCGCTAACGGTCACCATGCTCATTTCGTTGACCGACGAAATGCCTCGGATGGGGCGCTGCGAAGAGCAGGCTTCGCGGCGAATCACACTGCCGGCGGCTGAGGGGTTGAAGGTGTTCTTGACGTAGATGGGAATGTTTTCCGTGCAGACGGGATAGATGGTGGGCGGGTAAATCACCTTCGCGCCGAAGTTACACAGCTCCGTGGCCTCGCCATAGGAGAGTTGCGGAATGGTATAGGCCTCTGGGATGAGGCGTGGGTCGGCCGTTAGGAAACCGTCGACGTCTGTCCATATCTCCAAGGCATCGGCATGCAGGGCGGCGGCAATGATGGAGGCGGTATAGTCAGAACCGCCGCGTCCGAGGTTTGTGGTGCGTCCCGAATTGACATCGGTGGCAATAAAACCTCCCATGACGGCCACGGGGCAGCGCTCCGCAAACGTTTCGCGGATGAGGCGGTTGGTGGTATCGAAGTCCACCAGTCGCTTCGTTCCCTGAAGCGTAGTCTTGATGAAGGTGCGCGAATCGTAATGGCGTGCGCCATTGATGAGTGCGGCACAGATGAGTGAAGATAGACGTTCGCCGTAGGCCACAATGGCATCCGACGTTTTCGGCGTGAGGTCTTGGATGAGGAAAACACCGTGGAGAATGCTGCGCATTTCTTCGAAGAGCGCATCAATCTGTTCGGTGAGTTTCGCCTGCCGGTTGCCTGGCACCACGTCGGCGATGAGCTGGTGGTGGCGGGCTTGCAGTTCGTCGACCACGGTGCGGTAAGCCGCGTCAGAGCTGGCCGCCTGTTTGGAAACGCTGATGAGTTTGTCGGTCACACCGCCAAGGGCCGACACCACCACGATGACGGGTTGCTCGGTCGACTCAACGATGCGCTTGACGCTGGATATGCTTTGGGCGGTGCCTACAGAACTACCGCCGAATTTGAGAACTTTCATAGGTTGTTTGGTATGGGTCTCCCAAGACGAAAGGACGTTTTGCCTTCTTTGAGAGATTGGGGACGTTCAATGTTAAGGGATCGGTTCTTGTTTAGGAAGTATGGGCGCCGATACGGAATGATTTCCTGGTAATTACAATTTCACCTTCTTCTTCACCGCCTTCGACTCGTTTTGTACGCGGTCGAGCGCTGTCACGACGTAGGTGTATTTCTCCTTGCCGTTTTCATAGGGCAGTTTCACCATCGTTGAAGGCGTCACCATTATGAGGTGTTCTGCATCGCTGAGGTTCACCTTCTCCCCCTTCTTAAAGCGGTAGATGGCGTAGAAGCGGGCCTCGTCCATGACATTCTTTGCCTTCGGAGCCGTCCAGAAGAGGTAATAGCCGTCGGGCATCCAGAACGCCTTCACCTTGCGCGGCTTCTTCGGGGCTTTGTTGTCGATGAAAGGCATGAGCGGCTGCAGGGCGGGGCGGCGCTGATAGGTGTTTTGGAGCGCGTTGGCGATGTTACCGACGTTGCGCACCACAGCCGCCGAATACCAGAGACAGTTGCCGTCGATGTTGGGCAGCGTGCGTTGCAAGCGGAATTTCTCCGGCACCTGGTTGATGGCCGGATTCTTCAGGTCGGCGGCCTTCACGCTGCGTTCCACGTCTTGGCCGATAATCAGCGGGCGACCGGCGGCGTAGCGCGACCACCAGCGGATGAGCTTGTCATAGTCGGCAGCCTTGTGCCCGATTTCCCAGTAGATCTGCGGCACGTTATAGTCAATCCAACCTTTGTTCACCCAGAGGAGCACGTCGGCATAAAGGTCGTCGTAGTTCTGCGTGCCGTTGGTCTGGCTTCCCGGTATGTTGCTTCCAGGCTTCGCGTTGTGGTAAATGCCGAAGGGCGACACGCCGAACTTCACCCAGGGCTTCACGGCCCGCAAACTGTCGTGAAGCTCGGCGATAAAGCGGTTGACATTCTGGCGGCGCCATTCTGCGCGGTCTGTCATGCCATTGCCGAAGCGGGCATACGAGGCGTCGTCGGGGATGGCCCCAGCCGTCGGGTAGGGATAGAAATAGTCGTCGATGTGCAGGCCGTCGACATCATAACGGCGTACAATGTCAGATGCCACACGGCAGATGTAAGTGCGGTTTTCCTGCAAGGCGGGGTCCATAATGAGCAGGCCGTCGTAACTAAAGCAGCGCTCGGGATGGCGCACGGCGTAATGCGTGTTGGCCAAGAGCGTCGTTCCCTTCGTCTTGGCGCGGAAAGGATTAATCCAGGCGTGGATTTCCATGCCGCGCTGGTGGCATTGCTGCACCATCCAGGCCAGAGGGTCCCAACGCTGTTCGGGAGCCTTTCCCTGCTGTCCGGTCAAGAAGCGCGACCAAGGCTCGTAGCGGCTTTCGTAGAGCGCGTCGGCCTCACCGCGCACTTGAAACATGATGACGTTCACGCCGCAGCGTTGCATCATGTTGAGTTGGTTGATAAGGTTGCTTTGCATCTGCTGACGGCTCATGCCTTGAAACTGGCCGTTGATGATCTGAATCCAAGCACCACGAAATTCGCGCTTGGGCATGGGGGCGTTTTGGGAATAGACGGTCAGAAACGCCAAACTGAACAATGCTAAAAGAATAGAGCGTAGTTTGTACATCGGGTAATTAGTGGTAATCTGAAAGTATGGGGCGGCGTTGCGCGTTGCTGGTTGTCGTTGCGTGTTTCGCGTCTTTCCGCCGTGTGGTTCATGTCGTTGTTGGTTCAGAACATTTGGTGTTGTTGGAGGTCTTGCCAGTGGCCGTGGGTGAAATCGGGGATGCTCACTGGGCGGCTGCCTTCGCGGGCCGAGCGCTCGCTGAGTTCGGCGAGGCACGACCATTCGGCGGCATCATAGACGTCGATGTCGAGCGGCAAACCTTTTCTCAGGCAGTGGATGAGGCGGCAGTCCATGGTGTAGTTCATTTCGTTTGGCACCTGTTTGCGGTGTCCTTCGCGCCATAGTTCCGCTGCTTCGCTGCTGGCAAAGCGCTTCATCTCCTCCAGGGCCTCTTCGCCAGTGAGGATGGCCTCCGTGTTGACCGTCTTGAGCGTTGGCAACGGATATTTCTGCACATATCCCTGCGTGCCACACACCGTTTGCAGGCGACTGTAAGGGCGCATGGTGGTTACGTCGAGTTGCAGCACGATGCTTGCTCCTCTGACCGTCCGTATTAGTGTCGTGTTGACGCGTCCCAGCATTTTGTCTGTTCCGCAACCGTCAGACGTGAGCGATACGAGATAGTCCATGCGGTCGCCGCGGTGGAGATTCAGTAGCCATCCGATGGGGCCTATGCCATGTGTGGGGTAGGGGTTGCCGTCGTGGCTTGCACACGACTTCTCCATCCAGTTGTGGTTGGCGTCTGATGCGTTTCCCGTCAATCCGAACGTGTCGCGCAGGTTGTGGATGTAAGCCCCTTCGCAGTGGGTCACTTTTCCGAGCATGCCTTTGCGTTCCATTTCCAGGGTGGCCAGTGCCACGTGGTCGTAGCAGCAGTTTTCCGTCATGAAGCAGTGTCGGCGCGTTGCCTCCGCCGTGTCGACCAGCCGGTGGCATTCGTCGATGGTGGTGGCTGCCGGCACCTCCACGGCAACGTGTTTTCCGCAACGCATGGCTTCCACTGCCATCTGGCAGTGTGAACTCCAATCGGTGCAGATGTACACGAGGTCGATGTCGTTGCGTTGGCAGGCTTCGCGCCAGGTCTCCGCTCCGATGAGCTTGTCGGCTTGCGGTCGTCCGGTGGCGGCGAGCGTCTGGTTGGCAGTCTCCAGCCGCGCGGGGTCAACGTCGGCCACGCAGCGAATTTCCGCCCCGTCGATGAAGGCGTAGCGTTCCAGTGTCTTCATGCCGCGCTGTCCCAGTCCGATGAGGGCGATGCGTACAAGGGGGATGGGGGCACAGCGTAATTCCAATACGGTGTCCATATAATATAAATATATAAGTAGGTGTTCAAAATATTATTTTTATAATATATGCCAAGAGCATTATTTTCACATTTGAAATATTCTCTCGGGCGCATCTACTTACCTTGTTTTTAGTCACAATGCCCGCATTGCTCCTTCAAACAAGGTGGCGTATCTGCATCCCGATAGAACATTTCAAATGTAAAAATAATTCTGACCACCTACTTGGTGTCCAATAAAAAAGAACAACGAAGCAGGCGCTTTGCCGGATGCTGAACGTTGAATAATCCCCAGCTGCCTGTTTGCGTTTGTTTATATTCAATGGCAAAATTACTTGTAAACTGCCTAACTGAAAAATATTGCAGGCTTAAAATGCGGGTCGGCTGCCCAATCGGGGCGTTTTTTCTTGCAAACGGCCTCCAAACCTGTATTTCCTTGGAAACAAAAAACGGACGCATCAGTAAAGATGCGTCCGTTTTTTTGATGTCAGTGTTAACCCTGTCATCTCATACAAGTTGTATTCAGAGGTGAATCTGATTACTTCTTGCGAGACTGTCCGTAGCGGCTCATGAACTTGTCTACGCGGCCGGCAGTGTCGACGAGCTTAGACTTACCAGTGTAGAACGGGTGAGACGTGTTAGAGATTTCGAGCTTTACCACAGGGTAAGTCTCGCCTTCGAATTCTACCGTGTCAGTTGTCTTGCAGGTAGAACGAGAAAGGAACATGTCGCCGTTGCTCATATCCTTGAACACTACGGGACGATAATTCTCGGGGTGAATACCTTTTTTCATTGTTGCTATAGCTTTTTTTAGTGATTATCTTGATACGTGAATTGCTGGTAACAATTGCGTGTAATGGTCTGAATCGGCTGCAAATTTACTACTTTATTTATTGTTGACCAAGTGTTTGAGGCATTTTTGTCGCAGAGAAGGAATAAAATGCCTTGCCTGATGCTTCGTTCTTAGCGGAAAGGGCTGTTTTGGCGCTGGAAACGGAGAGAACGATATTGGCGTTGCCATATATTTCTTCTTGACTTTCAATGTTTTCTAAAAAAATGGTGTCGCGTATCATAAAATTATTTATATTTGCAGGTTGTTGAGATATTCATAGCAAACATCAAGCATATAATCAAATACAAATACCTAATCTTATGAAGAAAACCTACGCATTTCTCATGGCTCTTTTCTTCTGTGTTGCAGCCGCAGCGCAGGGTTTGTTGCCAGAGTTTTCAACAGAAGACAACCCCGTTTGGTATCGCGTGCAGTTTAAAACAGGCAGCGCGTTCCTGACCGACAAAGGCAACGGGGCAGAACTTCAAACCGCTGCGGGCAGTTCAAGCGACGCCCAGAAGTGGCAACTCATTGGAAACAAGGACAATTTCAAGATGAAGAGCAAGAGCGGCCGTTACGTCAACTGGAACGGCAGCAAGTACACCGCCAGCAAAACAGCTGGCGTGGCGCTCAAAATCGTTCAGAGCACCAACGCTTCTGCCACCAACTGTTGGGAAATCCAGCGTGCTTCTGGCAGTCAGTCGATGAATCAGTGGGGCGGCGCCGGTGCTGGCAAGACGCTCGGCGAATGGACTCTGGGCGACGCCAACAATCCGCTCTCTTTCGTTGCCACGGCGGCTAAATTGCCCGTCTTCAGTAGCGGCGATACGGAAAAATGGTATTTCGTTCAGTTCCGCAACGGCAATCGTACACTCCAGGCCAACGGCCTCGACGAATGTATCCGTCTTGCTGCCCCCGACCCCGTTGACGGACAGCTCTGGAAGCTCGTCGGAACAGCCGACAACTTCCAGCTCGTGAACCGTGCTGGCCAGTATGCTGTGGTCAGCAACACCGCTGCCGCCACGGAGACGCCGCGCAACGACACGCCGCTCCGTGCCTCGGCAAAACCTTACGACAAAGGCTTCAAACTTCTCGAAACCACCAACGCCACTTATCTGCCTTCATGGGAAATCCAGCCCATCGGAAAGAGCGGAAAAGCCCTTAACCAGTGGGGTGGCACAGCCCTTGGCAATAGCATCGGCGTTTGGAACACGGCAGATGCCAACAACCCGTTGCTCTTCGTTTCTCCCGACGATATGGTCTATGCCGACTTCAAGGCCGTTGGCATCACGGGCTATGTGCCAGAGAACAAGCTCACCCTTTGGTATGACAAACCAGCCACGCTGACTGGTGTCGGCAACGTTTGGATGGAATACAGCCTGCCAATCGGCAACGGCCAGTTTGGTGCCAGCCTCTTCGGCGGCCTTGCCAAAGACGAAATCCAGTTTAACGAAAAGACCCTTTGGAGTGGCCGCAACACCGACAACGGTGGAAGCTACGGCTATTACGAAAACTTCGGTTCTGTATTTGCCGAAGACATCAGCGGCACGTTCAACTATAGTTCGGCTGGCGCCGCACAAGACTACTACCGCCAGATTGACCTCACCACCGCCACTGGCAAGGTGTCGTTCAAGAGTCCAGACAAGAAAGTGACCTACACCCGTGAATATTTCTCTTCCAACCCCGCCGGTGTCATTGTGGCACGCTATGCGGCCGACAAAAAGGGACAGCTCAGCCTCCGCTTTACCCTCAATCCAGGCAAACCAGAATTGAGCGCCACGGCAAAATATGCCAACGGCGAAGCCTATTTTGCAGGCAAGCTTGCCACGGTGAGCTATAACGCCCGCATCAAGGTCGTTCCGACGGGTGGCGAGATGACCACCACCGATGAAGGCATCACCGTCAAGAATGCCGACGAAGTGCTCGTTGTTCTCGCAGGCGGCACCGATTTTGACCCCGCCTCGAAAACCTATGTCAGCAACACCGCCAAGCTCGCTTCAAGCGTTCAGGCACGCATCAATGATGCCGTTGAAACCGGTTTCGACGCCCTGAAGAAAGCCCATGTGGCCGACTATCAGTCGTTCTTCAACCGCGTTGACTTCGATCTCGAAGGCACCGCCAATAATATCCCGACCAACACCCTCGTCGACAGTTACAACCAGGGTAACGGTGCTAACGCCCGCATGCTCGAAACGCTCTATTTCGCCTACGGACGCTACCTTGAAATCAGCAGTTCGCGCGGCGTTGACCTTCCCTCCAACCTGCAGGGCATCTGGAACAACGTCAGCCAGGCTCCTTGGCACGCCGACATCCACTCAAACATCAACGTGCAGATGAACTACTGGCCTGCCGAGCCGACCAACTTGAGCGAAATGCACCTGCCGTTCCTCAACTACATCATCAATATGTCGGCTGGCATCCACAACGAATGGGCTGGCTATGCCAAGGCAGCCGGACAGAAGCGCGGTTGGACTTGCTACACCGAAAACAACATCTTCGGCGGTGTAGGTTCGTTTGCCCACAACTATGTCATTGCCAATGCTTGGTATTGCACCCACCTCTGGCAGCACTATCGTTACACCCTCGACCGCGACTATCTCAAGCGTGCCTTCCCCGCCATGCTGAGCGCCGCCCAGTTCTGGCTCGATCGTCTCGTGCTCGACAAGAAAGACAACACCTATGTCTGCCCGAAGGAATACTCTCCTGAACATGGTCCCGGACAGGAAGACGGCGTGGCCCACGCACAGCAGCTCGTTTACGACCTCCTCACCAACACCAAGAGCGCCATCGAAGTGCTCGGCAGCGATGCGGAAATCTCTGAGGCCGACCTCAACTTGCTCAACGACCGCCTCTCGAAGCTCGACCGCGGTTTGGCCACCGAACGATATACCGGTGCTTGGGGTAACCCGAAAAACGGTGTGAAGAGCGGTGAACTCCTCTTGCGCGAATGGAAAACCAGTGCCTATACGGCCGGTGAGAACGGACACCGCCACATGTCACACCTCATGTGTGTCTATCCTTTCAACCAAGTGACCCCTTCAAGTCCCTACTATCAGGCCGCCGTCAACTCCATGAATGTTCGTGGCGACGAATCAACCGGATGGTCTATGGGATGGAAAATCAATCTCTGGGCACGCCTGCAAAACGGCACCAAGGCCCACGGCATTCTCACAAAAGCCCTGCGTCATAGCACGTCGTATGGCACCGACCAGAGCCGAGGCGGTATCTACTACAACCTCTACGACTCACACGCTCCCTTCCAAATCGACGGTAACTTCGGTGCCTGCTCAGGCATCGCCGAAATGCTCCTTCAGAGCCACACCGACACCATCCAGGTGCTCCCGGCCCTCCCGAAAGCATGGAAAACAGGCCACGTCACTGGCTTGAAAGCCATTGGCAACTTCACAGTCAGCGTGGCATGGAAAGACGGCAAGGCCACCCGCATCACCATCGTCAACAACGGCGGACAGAAAGGCATCGTGAAATATCCGGCCATCGCCACCGCCAAGCAGTATGTCGACGGCGTTGCCAGCGAAGCCGCTGCCGAATCGGAAAACGTTGTGAGCATCTCAGCCGAAAAGGGCAGTGTCACCGTCTTTGACTTCGACGGCACTTACGATCCGACCGGCATCCACAACGCCAAGGCCGACGCCCCCGTCGTTACCACGAGCGGCCGCACCGTCAGCGTGTCGGGCTGCAAAGTGAAGAGCCTGGAAGTCTATGACCTTCAGGGCCGTTTGGTCGGCGCCACTTCACGCGCCAGCCTCAGTGTCGGCAAAAGCGCCGGCGACGTAGTCATCGTCTGCGTGACGGCCAAGGACGGCCAGAAGCACACGGTGAAGGTGAAATTCTGAGAAAGGAATTTTCGCTTCCCCTGAAAAACCATTTCCTCATCCCCTTCCAGCGATTTCCTGGAAGGGGAAACAACACAGAGGGTGTTCTGAAAAAAAACGGTATGACGTGTCATATTCAGTAGCAGATCTTTTTACTATGAGAATATGCCTGTTGTCGTGCCCGAATTTTCAGAACACCCTCTTTCTCTTTTCTCCGAATATGGCAAAAAACAATGTGTTTCTCCGAGTGTTCCGCTTCTATGCCGACGGTTTCCGGAGCATGACGCTCGGCAAGGTGCTCTGGACCATCATCCTCATCAAGCTCTTCGTGATATTCTTTGTGTTGAAGCTTTTCTTCTTCCCCGATGTACTCAGGCAGAGGGCCGACGGCGACAAAGCGTCTTACGTGGCGCGCGAACTCGTTTCGCGCTAACGCGACACCGTGTCCCTGCGGTTTTTTCCGCCATACTGCTTTCGTCAGAACACAGCCCGTCACAACGGATTATTTTTTACATCTCATAAAAACCAAACACCATGATCAACCTTTTGACAGTAGACGCAGCGGTAATCGACTGGTCGCGTGCCCAGTTTGCACTCACTGCCATTTACCACTGGCTCTTTGTGCCGCTCACGCTTGGTCTTGCCCTCATCATGGGCATTATGGAAACCTGCTATTATCGCACAGGAAAACAATTTTGGAAAGACACCGCCATCTTTTGGCAACGCCTGTTTGGCATCAACTTCGCTATGGGCGTAGCCACGGGCATCATCCTCGAATTTGAGTTCGGCACCAACTGGAGCAACTATTCCTGGTTTGTCGGCGACATCTTTGGAGCGCCACTTGCCATCGAAGGCATCGTGGCCTTCTTCATGGAGAGCACCTTCGTTGCCGTGATGTTTTTCGGCTGGAAGAAAGTGTCGCGCGGCTTCCATCTGGCCTCCACGTGGCTCACGGGGCTCGGTGCCACCATTTCCGCGTGGTGGATTCTCGTGGCCAACGCCTGGATGCAAGACCCCGTTGGTTGCGCGTTCAATCCCGACACCGTGCGCAACGAGATGACCAGTTTCGTTGACGTGGCCCTCTCTCCGTTTGCCGTCAACAAGTTTTTCCACACTGTCACCTCCACTTGGGTGGTCGGAGCCGTCTTTGTCTGCGCCGTCAGTTGCTGGTATCTGCTGAGGCGCCGCGAACAGGAAATGGCCCGCCAGAGCATCCGCATTGCCAGCATCGTCGGCATCGTCGCCGCCTTGCTGACGATGGCCACGGGCGACTTCTCAGCCGTGAAGGTTGCAGAACGCCAGCCGATGAAGCTCGCTGCCATGGAAGCGCTCTACGACGGCGGAGAGGGCGTTTCCCTCACGGCCTTTGCCGCCATCAATCCCTTCAAACAGCCCTCCTATGCCCAGGGCGGCGAAGCCCCGATGCGCATCGCCATCCCGAACGGGCTTTCTTTGCTCGCCACCCACCAGACAGATGGTTATGTGCCGGGCGTCAACGACCTGCTAAATGGCTATACGCGTCCCGACGGGAAGCGCGAACCGTCGGCAGAAGAAAAGATGGAACGCGGACGCAGAGCCATTGCCGTGCTTGCCGAATACCGCAAACTGAAGGCGGCCGATGCCAGCGACAAACGCTTGCCCGAACTCGCTGCGAAGTTGAAGCAAGACATGCCTTATTTCGGTTACGGATATATCAAAGACCGCAGCGAACTCGTTCCCCACATTCCGCTCAATTTCTACGCCTTCCGTGTCATGGTTGGCATTGGCACCTTGCTGATGCTTTTCTTCCTCGTCATCGGACACATCGCTTGGCGGAAAGACATCACGGACAAACACCATTGGCTGCACAAGGCCGCCTTGCTCATGCTGCCGCTGACCTATCTCGCGAGCGAAGCTGGATGGATTGTTGCCGAACTCGGCCGGCAACCCTGGGCCATTCAAGACATGCTGCCAACGGTGGCTGCCGTTTCCGACCTCCAGCCGGGCAGTGTCGCTCTCACCTTCTTCCTCTTCCTCGCCCTCTTCACGGCGCTTTTGGTGGCAGAAGTGAGCATCATGTGCCGCGTGATACGCAACTACAATGCCGACAAATGATTTCTCCAGAGTAAATAAATTTAAATAAACCTCCTTATGAGTTACGAATTCTTACAACAATATTGGTGGCTTATCGTCTCCTTGCTTGGTGCGTTGCTCGTGTTCCTGCTCTTCGTTCAGGGCGCCAATTCAATGGTCCACAGCATTGGCCACACGGAAGAAGGTCAGCGCAAGGTGCTCGCCTCAACGGGTCTCAAATGGGAAATCACGTTCACCACCCTTGTCACCTTCGGCGGCGCCTTCTTCGCCTCCTTCCCATTGTTTTATAGCACCAGCTTCGGCGGTGCCTATTGGTTGTGGATGATCATCCTCTTCTCCTTCGTCTTGCAAGCCGTGAGCTACGAGTTTCAGATGAAGAAAGGCAACCTGCTCGGCACGCGCACCTACCGCTGGTTTCTCGTTCTGAACGGCATCATTGGTCCGCTACTTCTCGGCGGCGCCGTGGCCACCTTCTTCAACGGTTCCAACTTCCTCGTTGAGAAAGCCTCCCTAACAGACATCGGTTCGCCCGTCATCAGTCGTTGGGCCAATGCCTCCGCAGGTCTCGATGCTCTGCTCGACCCTTGGAACCTCATGTTCGGCCTCGCCGTGATGTTTCTTGCACGCGTGCTCGGCGCCCTCTACATCATCAATAATATCAACGACGAAGACCTCCGTTCGCGTGCCAGTGTGCGCCTCGTTGGTGCCGCCGTCCCCTTCCTCGCGCTCTTTCTCACCTTCTTTGTGCGCCTCCTTTTGAAAGACGGTTATGCCGTTGATCCGCAAACGCAGCACGTGTTTCTCTCGCCGATGAAATACCTCCACAACTATCTTTCCATGCCCATTCTTGCGGCAATGACCCTCGTTGGCGTTGTGCTGTTGCTCTATGGCGTTGGGCGCACGGTTGTCAGCAAAACCTACGTCAGAGGCATTTGGCCGGCAGGCATCGGTGTGGTCATGGTGGTGTTCTCCCTGCTCCTTGTGGCCGGTCTCGGCGACACCGCCTATTATCCCTCCAATGCCGACCTGCAAAGCTCGCTCACCATCTCAAACAGTTGCAGCAGCGAGTTCACCCTCCGCACCATGTTCTACGTCTCGCTCCTTGTGCCCTTCGTCTTCGGATATATCGCATACGTCTGGCGCGTGATGGACCGGAAATGAACGCGACGGACAGGAAATCCCAAACCACTGGCAAAGAATGCTTTCAAACGCCAGAGAAAATACTCCAGCGACTCCCGACGAGTTGCCATCTCCCGGAATTTCTGTAAGCCCTAATAGAAGTCATCGATTTGCGGCCGCGAATCGTGCTACTCGCGGCCGCGGGGCGGGGGACCATCCGGCCCGGGGTGCGCCGCGTTGGGGCGCGCATCGGCCACCTGTTT
>UQCW01000022.1 GCA_900539625.1 uncultured Prevotella sp. | reverse complement strand
ACGCCCTTAATGGGAAAAAGTTTGGGCGAAGGGTTGGTTTTTACTTTTGCCCTTACAGGGCGTAGGGATTGGGAACATGGCACCCAGGGCGTTGCCCTGGGCTGGGGACTTGTTGGGCTTTCAGCCCGCGTAGGGTCGCAGACAAGGCTTTTTCCGCATAATCTTCACCAATTAAATATTTCAATTTTGAACACCCTACTTACTTACCCCTCGCGGCGTTCGCCAACAATCATGAAGACCTCGTCTTTCAAGTCGTCGGGAAGATTGATGCCGCGCAATTGCAGTGAGCGTACCCATCCGGCCACCTCGTCGCTCTTCATGGTGTAGAGCACTTCTTGAAATTGCTCCACTTCCTCGTTGGTGTATTCGTCGGAGGGGCGTCCGCGATAAGCGTCAAGTTCTTCATCGTCATAATATTCGATGTCGCGGCTCACGGCAGCGAGCAAACTGTCTTTCTCGCACACCTCATGTTGTCCGCAGCAGCCGTCTGGACGCGGTTCCTGAATGTCGGGCACTTCCTCGCCTTTGCGGTGGTACCACCACTGGCGTATGCTGCCAGCGATGAGGGCGATGATGAAAAGCGCGATGAGCGCGTAAATGAGTATTTCCATAGTGTGATATTAAATTATAAGGTCATTTTCTGCACACGTAATCCGTGTGCCGATAGCCTTCAGGTCGTCCCAGAAAGCCGGATAAGATTTGGCAACGACCTCTGGGTGTTTAATCTCAAGATGCTTGCAGGAAAAGGCACACGGCGCGAAGGCCATTGCCATGCGGTGGTCGTCGTAGGTGGCGATGACGGGATGCGCTTCCGTTGTGGCCTCGTTGCCGTCGTACCACATCTCGCGGTCGTTGGCTTCCACCCTTCTCCCTAATTTTGCCAGTTCGTTTTGCAGCGCCACGATGCGGTCGGTCTCCTTGATTTTCAGGCTTTGCAGTCCGGCGAAGCGGAAAGGGCGCTTGAGAATGGCACACGTCGTCACGAGCGTTTGCGCGAGGTCGGGACACATGGTAAAATCCGTCATGAGTTCACCTTCGGGCGCCATCTTCGTCAATGTGATGCCCTCCTCGGTGAAGGTCGTTTTGACTCCCAGCGGTTCAAACAATTTCCTGACGACGCTGTCGCCCTGCACACTGTCTTCTCGCAGTCCAGGCAGGTGAACGCATGCCTCCTTGTCGGGCGATAGCGCCATGAGTTCATACCAATACGATGCCCCGCTCCAGTCGGGCTCCACGTGAAACGCCTGTCCCACATTGTAGGCAGTGGGCAGAACTTCCAAGGTGTGTTCGTCGCGCCAGTCGGCCTTTGCGCCGAAGTAGCGCATGAGGTTGAGTGTCATGTTGATATAGGGCGTTGAAACCACCTCGCCTTCCAAGTGCAACGTCAGTCCGCGGCGCATGGTCGGGGCAACGAGCAGCAGGGCCGAGATGTATTGCGAACTCACGTCGGCAGGGATGCAGACACTGCCGCCTTCCAACTGGCGTCCGCAGATGCGGAGCGGCGGAAAGCCCTCGGCACCCACATAGCTGATGTCGGCGCCCAGCGTTTTCAGAGCACTGACGAGCAGGCGGATGGGGCGTTGTTGCATGCGTGCTGTGCCGGTGAGGATATGCTCGCCAGGTGTAACGGCGAAGAAGGCCGTTCCGAAACGCATGGCCGTGCCGGCGGCGTGGATGTCGATTTCGGGCGAACGCTCGGCGAGGGCGCGGCGCAACACCGTCGTGTCGTCGCAGTCGGAGAGGTTCTCCAGTTGGGCGTTGCCAGCCAGAGCCGCGATGATGAGGGCGCGGGCAGAAATGCTCTTCGAGGCAGGCAGCGTGACGGTGCCGCGCAATTGTTCGGGCAGTGCGATATGGTAAGCTTGTGGCATGGGGTCGTTTTTTTAATGTGCCTGAGAATCAGAAACACCCTACAAATTTACGTATTTTTACCCAAGTGCGGCCGAAACTTTCCGACAAAATCGGGCGGCCCACCGTCGCGGGCTTGGCCTGCCGCTTGCAGACAAGCGATTTCTGAGCGTTTCCTCCAAACAATTCCCCAGAATAATTTTGGCATTTAGCGTAGCTATCGTAACTTTGTATGCTAAAATGCAGTGGTGTACACCTACATCATATACCGAAACCCGTCAACGCAAAAAAATGAAAATTACCGATCTCTTGGCCCAGCATAACGGCACAGCCTTCTCGTTTGAAGTGCTGCCGCCGCTCAAAGGAAACGGCATCGGCGGACTGAAACGTACCATCGACCGCCTGAGGAATTTCAATCCGCAATACATCAACATCACGACCCACCGCTCGGAGTATGTTTACAAAGACCTCGGCGATGGTCTGATGCAGCGCTCGCGGGTGCGCCGCCGTCCTGGCACCATCGCTGTGGCGGCCGCCATCCAGAATGAATACAACATCCCCGTTGTCCCGCACATCCTTTGTTCGGGTTTTACGCGGGCAGAGACGGAATACGTTTTGCTCGACCTCCAGTTTCTCGGCATAGAGAATCTCCTCGTTTTGCGAGGCGACAAGGCCAAGGAAGACGCATTTTTCAAACCGACGGAAAACGGCTACTCCCACACCACCGAGTTGCAGGAGCAGATTAATTCCTTCAACGCTGGCCACTTCCTCGACGGCAGCGAAATCAAGGTGCCGGGAAAACCTTTCTCCTACGGTGTGGCCTGCTACCCGGAGAAGCATGAGGAGGCGCTGAACATGGAAATGGATTTCGAATGGTTTAAGCGCAAGGTGGAACTCGGGGCGGAATATGCCGTGACGCAGCTTTTCTACGACAACGAGGCTTACTTCCGTTTCGTTGACAAGGCACGCGCCGCCGGCATCAACATCCCCATCATCCCGGGCATCAAACCTTTTGCGAAGCTCTCGCAACTGCAAACGGTGCCGAAGACCTTCCATTGCAACTTCCCCGAAGCGCTGGCCCACGAAGCCGTGAAATGTAAAACCGACGAGGAAGCCAAGGCCCTCGGCATCGAATGGGCCGTCGCACAGTGTAAAGAACTCGTGGCACACGGCGTGCCGAGCTTGCATTTCTACACCGTGTCGGCGGTTGACAGCATCGCCCAAATCGCGGCGAGAATATATTGACCTCAGACCAAGTAGTGGTAATCGCCATTACCCAATAAACCATTATCGCTCATGCGCTATTCAGACGTCATCGGACAAAACGACATAAAAGACTTCCTCCAACGCCAATTGCTGGAGAAGCGTGTGCCGCATGCCCAGTTGTTCACTGGGCCGGAAGGAAGCGGCAAACTGCCCATGGCGCTGGCCTACGCCTCGGCCCTGCTTTGCCAACATCCAGTTGGTGGCGAAGCCTGTGGGCAGTGTCAGGCGTGCCGCATGGTGGAGCGTTGGGTTCACCCCGACCTCCATTTCGTCTTTCCTGTGGTCAAACCGAAGTCGGGAAGCGAAGCCGTGAGCGACACCTATCTGACGCAATGGCGCGAACAGCTCACCAACAACGTCTATTTCAATCGTCAGACATGGTATAAGCGCATGGGCGTTGAAAACCAGCAGCCCATCATCTCGGTCAAGGAGAGCGAAAGCATTCTGGAGAAGCTGAGCCTCAAATCGAGCCAGGGCGGGTATAAGGTGATGCTCGTGTGGCTGCCAGAGCTGATGAACGAGCCGACGGCCAACAAACTCCTAAAGATTCTTGAAGAACCGCCTGCAGAAACCGCCTTCCTTCTTGTCTCCGACGAACCGGAGCGCCTGCTTCCCACCATCTTGAGCCGAACGCAGCGCGTTGAATTTCGTCCGCTCAGCGAACAGGAACTCACGCAGGCGCTCATGAGCCGCAACGCCTTGCAGGAAGACGATGCCAAACTCGTGGCGCATCTCAGCGGCGGCAGTTATGTGGCGGCTTGCAGGCAGTTGCAGATTGACGAAGACCGCGCTTTGTTTTTCGACATGTTCGTGCTCCTCATGCGCCTCAGTTATATGCGTAAAATCAAGGATATGTATGAGTGGGCCAACCGTGTTTCGGAATGGGGACGCGAGCGCCAGAAGCAGTTTCTCGACTATTGCCAGCGCCTCGTTCGCGAAAATTTCATCTGCAATTTCCAGCAGCCAGAACTCAATTATATGAGTCGGCAGGAAGCCGATTTTGCCGTGCGTTTCGCCCGCTTCATCAATGAGCGCAACGTCATCGGCATCATGGACGAACTCTCGGCGGCACGCCGCGACATCGGGCAGAACGTCAATCCGCGCATGGTTTTTTTCGACTTCGCTTTGAAAATGATTGTGCTGCTCATCCAATGACGCGCCGTTGCCTGGCGGGCGACACTTGCCTAATGTACGGTGGGCGTGCGCTTACCTACTTCTCAGAACCCCTACAATACAAATATGGATTACAATTTCAAATTAGACGGCTGCCTGCGGGGCTTTTGCGCCAAAGGATGCGGCCGGCAAAATAAACAGCTGAACACCTATGACTATTTGGCCGATGTTCCCGGCAATGACCGGCTCACCGACCTCGTTGAGGTGCAATTTAAAAACACACGCAAGGGATATTTCCGCAACGACAACCATCTGCCGCTCGAAAAAGGCGACATGGTGGCGGTGGAGGCCTCGCCAGGACACGACATCGGCGTCGTGACGCTCACGGGCCAGTTGGTGCCGCTGCAGATGAAGAAGGCCAACCTAAAGGCCGGAACGGAAATCAAGCGCATCTATCGCAAGGCGCGGCAAGTGGACCTCGACAAATATGAGGAGTCGAAAGCCTTGGAAGAAGACACCATGATTCGGGCGCGACAGATTGCCAAAGAACTGGAGCTCAATATGAAAATCGGAGATGTGGAATATCAGGGCGACGGCAACAAGGCCATCTTCTATTACATCGCCGACGCACGTGTCGACTTCCGCAAACTCATCAAGGTGCTGGCCGACGCCTTCCATGTGCGCATCGAAATGCGCCAGATCGGCGCACGCCAGGAAGCCGGGCGCATTGGCGGCATCGGCCCTTGCGGACGAGAACTCTGCTGCGCCACGTGGATGAAGAATTTCAACAGCGTCTCAACGGCGGCGGCCCGTTTCCAAGACATTTCGCCCAATCCGCAGAAACTGGCGGGACAGTGTGCCAAACTCAAATGCTGCCTCAATTACGAGGCCGACACCTATGTCGAAGCTTCGCGCAAATTGCCGCCACATGACGTGACGCTCGAAACGGCCGACAGCACCTACTTCTATTTCAAGGCCGACATCCTGGCTGGACTGGTCACTTACAGCACCGACAAGCGCCTCATGGCCAATGCTGTCACCATCTCGGCAGAGCGTGCCCACGAAGTGATACGCCTCAACCGCGCAGGCGAAAAACCGCTGAAGCTCGATGAAGGCGAGCATGTAGAACCGCTGAAGCCTGTTGACCTTGCCGAGCAAGACGACCTGACGCGTTTCGACAAGGTGAAACGCCGCAACGGAAAGGGTGGAAACCGCTCACGCAAGCAGGGCGGAGATGCTGCCTCGCAAAATTCCGAGGCGGCAACCGCGCAGCAGGGTGAGAGGGGCGAACAGCGCCGCGACCGCCAGCGCTCTGAAAGAAACCAGCGACGCGACCGACAGCGCCCCGACCGCCAACAGGCTCCAGACGGTTCCCACCGTCCCGACAACAACCGCCGCGCCGGCAAAAATCGTCCCGACCGCAACGCCCAACGGCCTGGCAATCGACAGGCAGAGGAGAATGCCGACAAACAATAATACCCATCCATGCGAACGAATCTGTGTGCTCTTATCGTTTTGCCCCTGACCGTGGCGCTCTTCTCCATGCTTTTTGTCGCTTGCGACAGGCAAACGGCCCTGGCGGGTTATCACGACTTGCCCTTAGACGGATGGGAGGCCGGCGACACCGTAGCCTTTCCCCTCGATAGTGTGACAGAAGGCGGCGACTATCTCCTCACGCTCTCCCTGCGTTTCACAGCATCCGAGCGCTATCCCTTCTCCGATATTGCTCTGCTGCTCACGCGCTGCCTGCCCGGCGACACGCTCACCATGCCTCTCCGCTACACGCTTACCACGGGGCGCAGCGACATGGCGGGAAACGGTGTGTCGCTCTATGCTTACGACTTTCCCGTCGACACGCTTTCCCTTGAACCGGGCACGAAGGGATATTTCATTCTCAAACACAATATGCGGCTCTCGCCGCTCCCTGGCATCCACGACGTGGGGCTTTCCCTGAGGCGTTTGGAATGATATAACACCCCTACCTATTTAACAATAGATATCAATCATGAAAGAATTCATACAATCTGAAGCCAAAGCCGAAACCGCCGTCCTCGTGGCCCTCATCACGAAGACGCAGGACGAGCGAAAGACGGCAGAATATCTCGACGAACTGGAGTTTCTGGCGGAGACCGCCGGAGCTGTCACCGTCAAGCGCTTCACGCAGCGCCTCGACGGACCGAGTTCGGTGACTTACGTCGGAAAAGGCAAGCTCGACGAAATTCGGCAATACATCGTGGCTGAGGAAGACGCTGAGCGCGAAGTGGGCATGGTCATTTTCGACGATGAACTCTCCGCCAAGCAGTTGCGCAACATCGAGCGCGAACTGAAAGTGAAAATCCTCGACCGCACCTCCCTCATCCTCGACATCTTCGCCATGCGCGCACAAACGGCCAATGCCAAAACACAGGTGGAATTGGCGCAATATCGCTATATGCTCCCGCGTCTGCAGCGTCTCTGGACCCACCTCGAACGCCAAGGCGGCGGTTCGGGCAGTGGCGGCGGAAAAGGCTCCGTGGGACTCCGTGGACCGGGCGAAACGCAGCTCGAGATGGACCGCCGAATCATCCTCAATCGCATGGCGCTCCTCAAGCAACGCCTTGCCGACATCGAGCGTCAGAAGACCACGCAGCGCAAAAACCGCGGTCGCCTCATCCGTGCGGCGCTCGTTGGATACACCAACGTCGGGAAGTCAACGCTCATCAACCTCCTGGCAAAGGCAGAGGTGTTTGCCGAAAACAAACTCTTCGCCACGCTCGACACAACGGTGCGCAAGGTCATCATCGAAAATCTTCCCTTCCTCTTGGCCGACACTGTCGGTTTCATCCGCAAACTGCCCACCGACCTGGTGGAGTCCTTTAAAAGCACCCTCGACGAAGTGCGTGAGGCCGACCTCCTGATTCATGTGGTCGACGTGTCGCACCCCGACTTTGAAGAACAGGTGGAAGTGGTCAACAAAACGCTCTGCGACCTCGGCTGTTCCGACAAACCGCAGATTATGGTGTTCAACAAGGTGGACGCCTACACCTGGGTGGAAAAAGAGGCCGACGACCTCACGCCTGCCACGCGCGAAAACCTCTCGCTCAGCCAACTGAAGAAAACTTGGATGGCCCGCCTCGGCGACGACTGCATCTTCATCTCTGCCCGTGAGCGCCAGAACATCGACGAACTGAAGGATCTCATCTACAGCCGTGTGCGCCAGCTCCACGTGCAGAAATATCCCTACAACGATTTCCTCTTCCAGCAATATGACGAGAACGGCGAGGCACAGTGACGCCGCCCATCCTTTGTGGAAACGGACACCGTCCTCTCCGCGGATTCCCCAATCCGCATGACGATACAACCACAAAAAAGGCCGACAGGATTCCTGTTCGGCCTTTTTTGTGTATTGGAATTTGTGGCGCGGAAGCAAAACGAGTCTGCGGCATCGCTCAGCCATACAACTTAAACCGCAATATTTAAGACAAAGTCATCCGTCGGCTAAGAAGAAGTCATCTACTCGCGGCCGCCGTTCGTGCTACCCGCGGCCGCTGTTCGTGCTACTCGCGGCCGACGGTAGCGCTACTCGCGGCCGCGAGTAGATGACTTTGTAAAGGGGGCTGGAAACGGTTGGTGGGGAATTGTCGTCTTCACGGGGGGAATATAAACAAATACTTTGTCGAGATAGTGGTCAGTGGCCATAACAGCACTACGACTTTTTTACTGAAAAAGCTGTGGATTTCTGATGGGATTTTTGTATCTTTGCTTATAGCTTTGAGTCTTTGAGTGATGTTATTTATTATATCTAATTTGCTCATTTTCCGTGATATACGGAAGTACTCAAAGTCCTTTTGTTCAATGGTCAGTTCTAAATCCGATATTTGAGTTATGACCACAAATGAAATAGATGAAAAGTCGTTTGGTTACGCATGCCGCCTCTTTGAGTCTGGTGATTTAGATAAGATTCCTGTTGGCACTGTGGCTGGTCTTCAGCAGATACACCAATATCTGTTTGAAGGTTTGTATGCTTTTGCAGGCGTCATTCGGGACAAGAATATTGCCAAGGGTGGCTTCCGTTTTGCCAATACGCTCTATCTCGATGCTGCTTTGGCAGCCGTGGAGCGGATGCCAGAAGACACCTTTGAACATATCATAGAGAAATATGTTGAGATGAACGTGTGTCATCCCTTCATGGAAGGCAATGGCCGTTCCACCCGTATCTGGCTCGACATGATGCTGAAACGCTCGCTCGGAAAAGTGGTCAACTGGCAGTATGTGGACAAAGACCAATATCTCTCCGCCATGGAACGCTCACCCGTCAACGACCTTGAACTCCGCTTTCTCCTCTCGCAGAATCTAACCTCCGATACGGAGAACCGCGAAGTGATATTCAAGGGAATTGAGCAGAGCTATTATTATGAGGGATATGAAAGGTAAGTTTTTCCGTTTCTTGCATCCTATCTGTAAGGGCAAAAGTAAAAGTCAACCGTTTGCCCATACTTTTGCCCTTACAGGTAGGGTGTTCAAAACCCAAAAAACTCTGCGCGGTTTTGAGCCAAATAGCATGACGGTTGAGGCACCGCTGCCCCTGAAAGGGGCTCATATTCCAGGATAGGGGCTCGCCCCTATCTCCTCCCAGTTCTCATCGATTCTCGCTGCTGCCCCTGTAAGGGGCGCATATCGTGGGCGGGGCTTGCCCCGCAATAAGATTCGAGATATGAGCCCCTTACAGGGGCGAGGTTCTTAATTCGGCCTCAAGAGGTAGGGGCAAGCCCCTACCCTAAATATGAGCCCCTTACAGGGGCAGCTATCGCCTCTCTACCAATCTTGATTTTTCTGGATTTCTTGCCCCCAACCTATTAGCCCCCTATAAACCAAGCAGGTGGTCAGAAAGGTTTTGCCTTTCTGACCACCTGCTTTCTTATTATTCAACCAGTTCTTTTGGCGGTGCTTGCCAGAAATATTCGTCGTCGCTGGTTGTTTGCCCCCATTTGTATTTGAATCCTTCCGGAACGAGCGTGATGCTTTCCGATTTCTGGGTACGGTCGTGCGATTCGGCCTCGCTCCTTGAATGGAGGTTAGATGCTAAGATGTAAAGGTTCTTGGCCATATATTCTTCCAGGTAGCCTTCCACAGTCTGTTTGCTTTCGTGGTTCCAGTTGGCATCTTCGTTGAGAATGAGTTTCTTTCCAGCCTGCAGGCGTTCGCGCACCTCTCCTGGGTGCAGCCAGAGGCCGTTTTCGTCCGTCACATAGGCGCAGAAAGTGGGGTCGACCCACACCCATTTGTTCAGCTGGCGGCTCCAGGCAATGGTGATGACATGGCAGTCGTTGTCTGTGTCGTATTCCCTCGACTGGCAGGTGATGTAGCGTGCCGGAATGTTTTCCGCCAAGAGCGCTTCGCAGAGCATTTCCGCCATGAAGCGGCAGTTGAGGCCGCGCTTTTCCGTTTGGCAGAGTTGGTAGAGGTCCACACAGTTGTAGCGGCATTTAGGCCAGCTTGAACTGCCGTCGTGGCGCACGAGGTCGTGCAACCAATAGAGCAGACGTTTGATGCGTGAGAGGTCGTCGCCCGTTCCAGCCACCTCATCGAGATGGAAGAAATCGCGGGTGCGGGTGAGCAGCGAATCGTTGGGCGAAGCGTAGGTGAAGGCTGGCATTGTCTGTCCCGTGCGTTTGTAGGGCGCCGATTGCTTGAGAATCTCCAGTTTGGTTTCTTTCTTCGGTCGCGCCGCAGCGGCCTCTTGGAATTTCTTTGAAACAGCCTCCAGTTGCTTCGTCATTGAGGCGTTGCCCGTTTTCTTTGCCACATCAAGGAGTTGGTTGATGACGTGCTCTGGAAATTGGGTAAAAAATTCTGATGTGCTCGTCAGACAGAGTTTGCTCCACGTCCCGACATACGCCACGCAACCTTTCCAATCGCAGGCTTTGAGCGCTTTGGCATTGGCAGTTTGCGGGAAAAAGTTTGCATGGTTGCTTTGAAGTACGGGAGCCTTCAGTGTGTAGTTTTTCAGCTGCGGGCATTCAGTGGGTTCTCCGTAGTATGTGTTGATGACGGGCCCTTTGAAGACAACGCTTGTCAGCATGGGGCAGTTTTTGACAAACTGTGCGCCGCCCGTGCTCAGTACGCATTGATGGAAGGTGATGCGGGAAAGTTTGGGAAGGTTGTTGAAGACGAAGCCGTCGATGTGACCGACGTTTCCGATGAAATCCACGCTTTCGAGGTTGGGAAGCGCGGAGAACGTGTGGGCGCTGACGTAGAAAACGTTGCCCAGCATCACCTTGCGGAGCGTTGTTGAGCCTGCGATGACCGCGGTCAGATTCAATCCGCTTTCCATATCAGTCAGCGTGGTTTTTCCCAAGTTGAGCACTTCCAACAGGCCGCCTTCATGCTTCTTCTCCGAATTGTCGCGTCCGGCAAAGCGTTTCAGGCTTTGCACATCGTTGGCGTTGAGCGTTCCTGCGACAGAGAGGTCCTTTATGTCGTTGTCGGCATAGCCTTTCAGCAGTTCCGTCAGTGTGCCGGGCGTCACGACTTTGATTTTTACGTTTTTGCCGCCCGCCAGTGCGCTTGCAGCGCAGACACACAGGCAGCAGATGAGAGAGAGGATTTTGTTCATACGGTGGGGTTGTTTCTTGTAAGTACAAAAGTAAATATTTTCTTTGGCGTCAAGAGATGCGACGACATAAATTCTAGAAAGAAAAGGGGCAATACCTCAGAACAGGTTCTTCCGTATTGCCCCTTGGGGTATGATTCACTAATTGTTGCAAGCAGATATTTAGTTATTTGTAGCCATATTGCGCGTCGAGCGTGGCCACGCGAGTTTCAATCCAATTTTTGATGTAGTCGGCTTCCGCTTCAAAGCTGAGGCCTGCGTTGCCTGCGCTACGCCATTTCTTGGCCTCCCGCTTCATGGCGCCGCTGCTTCTCATGAGTTGCCAGTAGGCAGAGAAACGTTGGTTGAGGTTGTCGGGGGCGAAAACCGTGCGGCGCAGTTCGCAATAGCGTTTAGCCCGCATCTCGTTCCAATTGTTGGCATTCAGGTGTGTCAGTCGCTCGAAGAGCGCATTTTGCGTGTTGGAGTTGCGGAGGAAGTTGCGATAGTTGTCGGTGGCGTCGCAGCCATATTGCCGTCCTCCCCAGTCGCGTCCAAAGATGCCATCGAGGTCCCAGGGAATCGGCGTGAGCTTCTTCGATTTCGTCACGTCGCCCACCGCCCAATACATGTTCTTGCCGCTGTTGTCTGTTGCGTGAAGCAGTTCGATGAAGAGATAATAGTTGCAAACGGCAGAGAGGTCAAAGCATTTTCCCACGTTGGCAACAAATTCCTCGTCGCTTGCCGAAGCGGCGAGTGCCGCCCCGTCGTGGAGCGGTGTCCAGTCGGTTTTGCGGCTGTTTTCCACTTTCGGGTATTTGCACTCCCAGTGGTCCCAAACGCCGCTGGCGTTGTCGAACGAAGGCGGCTGGCTGCCGACGGTCCTGTTTGTCCTGCGGTCGTAGCCCAAGAGCGTCCATGTGCTCCATTGTTTCGACTTATAGAGCAGGCCGCGCGGCCCGTTTTTCTCCGTTTTCGTCAGGTTGAGCTGCTTGCGGTCGATGTGTTCCGAGAAATTATAGATGCCCTGGTAGCTGCCGTTGACAAACACTTCTACCAGGCGGCCGCCGGCCCCCGTTTTCACCTTCCCCTTCGCATAATAAGGGCGCACGTCCATGTCGTTCCAGAGGTCCATCGCCACGCGGTTTCTCATGCGGGCGTGGTCAACGGCCATAGCGTCGAGAATCCAATAGTTGTCGGTGCGGAGGTCGAGGAAATGGCGGTCTTGCTTCTTGCCAGTGGCGTCGACGAACTTCACGGCGTAGGCCTTCTTCGGGAAGAGCGTGGCATAGTCGCCGCGGTGGCGTACGGTGGCAGTGAGCGTGGAGTCGGTGTCGCGGTGTTGCGGGTCGAGAAGGCGGAAGGTGGCCGGACTGAAACTGGATTTCGAGACCGCGCGACTCGTGGTGAGTTCGATGACGGGCAGGAAGGTAAACGTCAGCCATGCCCCCTGCACCGTGTCGTTGTTTTGCACGAGGGCAAGACGGTAGGTGTGGCCGTCGGTGGGCTTCGTGAAGCGGAATGTGCCGCCCGTTCCCACCTTCTTGCCGTCGACGAAGAGCGTTCCCTGCTTCTCAGTCGTGGCGATGCGTCCCGTAAATTCCTTGGCGTTTTTGCTTTCGCTGATGGCGAAGAGATGGGAAGACGAAAGGCTGTTGAACACCGGGCGGACGCCGTTGATGGTGAACGAGAGCTGTTGCGTGTTGCCCTGAATGCGGCGCACTTCTGTGGTGACGGCCACGGAGGGTGCCTTGTGTCGGACGGTCTTTCCGGTGTAGGTGCGCGTCTTGGCGTTGCCGCTGAAGCAGTTTTTCGGCAGGTTGACCTTTTCGCCGTCAAATTCCGTCACCACGCGCCCCTTCTGGTCGATGAGGAAAAAGCGCTCGTTGTCGTGTAGCGTGGTGCTCGTGTTGCCGTAGGTGCCAACGATGTGGTTGTTGAGGCGCACATCGAGATAGTGGTAGGGGATGTGAACGTTTTTGATGCCGAGACCGATGTTGGCGGCATAAATCGTCCAGCGCGATTTGTCGCCGTGGTCGCCTGTGCTGAGATAGATGTAACGTCGGTTGGCGGTGCGCTGTCCGTCGAAGGTGAAATAGCGGTTGGTGGCGGCGTTGCAGATGGTGTAGTTCCCATCTTTGTCTTTCGTGATGACCCACCATGCGCTTTTGTCGACGGCGACATTGCGCATCATATTTTCGCCGTTGTTGAGATACATCACCGATTGGACCTGGTTGCCCTCGCATTCAATGTTGTATGTGATGGCCTGTTCGATGTAGCTCGATGGCATGATACAACCGTCGGTTCGGCAGACCGTTCGAATTTGGTAAAGCCCGCCCGAAACGAATTTCACTTTGTCGGCGTGCAGCGAGAGCGTGCAAGCGGCGAGGAGGGCGAGCAGGAGCGTTTTGATGGATGCCTTGGAAAAGGTTTTCATAAAGGTCGTGTAAGGATGGTGGGTTAGTGAAGCGGAGGGACCATTTGCTAATTAATGGTCGACCATTACTTAGTATTTGTTTTCATTCATGCGGATGATGGCCGCGATGTCGGTGGTGCGGAGTTTTCCCGTGAGCTGGATGATGCGTGAACAATAGTTGCTGCGGAACTTGAAGATGAGCAGTTCGCTGATGTTTTTGCCGTGTGTGCGGTGAACGTACACAGCAATCTCCTTGTCGTCCCATTGAGAGTGCATCACGCGCTCGTATTCCTTTTTCGCTGTCACGCGTTCCATGTCCTTCCGCACGGAAGTGGTGGTGGAACGCGAATGCGTGTGGAGCGCCAAAAGACTTGTCAGCCGCGATATGACGCCCGACACGTCCCACACGTTGCTTTGCAGCATGTTGCTGTTTTTGGCCGCTTGCAGCATTTCTTCCGACACGTAGGTGCGGGCCATTTTGCTATTGTTGGCATAATGGTCGAAGGAATAGAAAACTTTGACATTGCTGTCGGCCGTGATGGTCAAAACCACCGGCACTTCTTCAGCGTGGAGCGCATGGGAAAGGGGGAGCGCACCGCAGAGCAGAAAGATGGAGGAAAGGATGAATCGTTTCATGGTGGAGTTGGTTTGATGAGAATAAGTAATTACTAAAGAGGCGTGGGGACGGCAGGGCGGTTGGGCAAGTGAAACGGCGTATGAAATCTATGCAAAGAAAACCTACTTCGTTACCTTTGGGTGGTCGCGAGCGACCTGTGCAAAACAGAAAATATCGGCAGGTTTCTATGCCCTGCAGCCTGTCGTGCCCCACGCTTTAGTAATGGTAAAAAAATAACTTGACCAATTTTGTGGAATAAGGAGTTATCTCTTATGCCCTGCAGGTCAAAATAGCTCAACTTATTCTTTCACCCTTACTTAAGGGGAAGTGTCCTGAAAACATTCGGCTTGGAACACTTCCAAACGGTTATGATAATGGTTGTTCTGGGCAATGGATGAGGCGTAGGTTGGTGGTCAGAGTTAATCAGACACCAACGTGTCAAGGCATCGGGCCTCCCAAGTCCTCTTCGCCAGAGAGTCCCTGGCAGAGGTCGCGCGAGATGATGTTGAGCGTTTGGTGTACTTCCTCGATGGCCTCTTGTGGCGTTTGGCATGTGTCGGTGTAGACCGTCTGTTGCGGTATCATCCAGCACCACACGCCGACGGCGAGGGCAGCGACACTGGCGGCGATGCCCGTCATGGTCAGCCATCGCGTGGCACGCTGATGGCGGCGGCGTTCACGCTTTCGGAGGCGGTTGGAGATGCGCATCTGCAAGCCCACAGGCATAGGCACGTCGGCCGTTTCCGACAGGGCCATCACCATCTGGCGGTCGGGCTGCAGGTCTTCGGGGCAATCGTTCGTGCGAAACCACTCCCGCAGCGAGTGTTCCTCGGCGTGCGTCGTTTCTCCGTCGTAGAAGCGTTGCAAAAGTTGGCGTATGTCTTCAGATGTCATCATTTTGTATTGGGTTTTTGTGTTGGTTAATGATGGGGCCGTTGGATTATCCGTGTTTCATTTCCTCTTCGTAGGCCGCCCGCAATTGTCGGCGGGCGCGGGAGAGAATCATTCTCAGGTTCACCTCCGTTTCCCCCGTAATCTCTGCCATGTCGTGGAAACTGCATTCTCCAACGTGGCGCAGGGTTACAACGCGGCGCGACCGCGGGGAGAGCCGCGCCAGAAGGCGCTTTAGCAGGCCGTGCGTTTCGCGGTGTTCCATTTCAGCCTGTGCTGTGGCGGCGTCGATGTCTGTGAGTGCGTTGTGCGCTTCAGCGATGTCGGCAGCGGCGCGGCGGTTGCGTAGCATGTTGAGACTGATGTGGCGCAGCGTGGTCATGAAATAGCCCTCGGCATTTTCCATGCGTTCAAGTTCATTTCGCTTTTCCCACAGGCGGGCAAACGTGTCTTGCACGGCGTCTTCCGCATCTTCCGCATTGTCAAGAACAGAAAAGGCCACGCTGTAGAGGCGCGGAGTCAGTTGGAGATATTTCTGTTCGAAGCTTTGCGTGTTCATGCCGTTGAGGTTAGAGCCGAAGTGTAGGCTGGAGGTGACTGCCTTCTGTGGCGTGTTTCTATTGTTATAACACGAAGGGATGGATTTTGTGACAAGAAAAAGAAAGTTTTTTTAAGCCGGTGGTCAAAAATATTGTTTTTTGAAGGATGGCCGAGAAAAAAAGACAAGGGGGCGCTCCAAACCATGCGGTTCGGAACACCCCCATTGTCGAAAACTTAGTGGTGGTGAAAGAATAATGCTTTCAACATTGCGTAAAACCACCTACTCAAAATAGAAGGAGAGCACCACCATTGAGGTCGTGGCGCGGTCGATGCTCTGTGTATAGACAAATTGCGTGGGGTCGGTGAGGTCCTTGCGGTTTTTCTCCAAAACGTTTCCCAGCCCGAAGCAGAATTTGATTTCTGGGATGAGTTTGAAGAAAGGAAGGTAGAGGTCGCATCCGATTCCCGTTTCAAGCATGAGGTTGAAGGCTTTGGTGCGCAGGAGCGTGTGTTTGTTGGCCGTCAGGTCGTACATCGGCGAGAGTCCTGCCACGACGTAGGGCCGATAGTTGTTGAAGCGCGGCGCACTCACTTTGAGGTTTATGGGCAGTGCCATGTAGGTCGACTTCATGTCTTGCGAGTTGCGTCCTTCGTCGGCCAGATTGCGGAAGCGTATGTGCTTGCTGCCGAAGTGGAGCGAGGGAATGAGGCGCAGGGAGAACGTCGGATTGAGTTTCCATTCGCCGAGCACGCCGACAGAAAACCCGAAATTGTGGCGGTCGTTGGCGGCAACCCACTGTGCTCCTGTTGCGGGGTCGATGAAACCGTTGTTGGTCAGAGAGAGCCCCTGGTCGTGCAGGCCGACGGTGAATCCGTAATGGAAGCGGCGCTCATCAATAAACGGTTTGTTTTGCACCTTGCGTTGTTGGGCGCAGACCGACAGGCTGCAGCCCGCAAAGAGCAGCAGCGCCATAATGCGGCAGACGCTCGGAAGGAGTTTCAAATGGTTGTGCATAGGCAATGGGAGAGGGTTGGCCTCCGAGAGGGAGGGTTAGTTGACGTTCATGCTGAACGACCATGTGCCGTCGTTGTCGTAATATTTGCCAGAGTAGGTGCTGCCGTTGACGTAGCCTTCATAGCGGCCGCCGCCATTCTCGTAGATGAGCAGTTTCTTCGAACCATCATAATAGTTGCCTGAGATGTCCAGTGTGGTGTTGTTGAAACTGACCGTTCCGCTCACTTCGCTGTCGTTGTCAACAGTGAACACGAGGCGTACGTAGCACGATTTGTCGCCATCGCTGTGGTGGAGATAACCCGTGATGACGTTGGTGTTGTCGTCGCTGGAAGTGCTGGACGAATGGCTGTTTGACGCGTCGTCGGTGTTGTACACTTCTTCAACGTCGGGCTCAGCCAGCGTGTCGGCATCGTAGGTGTCCGATTGTGTTGGCGTGTCGTCGGTTTCATAATCCACCACTTCAACATCGCTGCCGATGCTGTCTTCGCTGTTGTCGTTTGATTTAGAATCGTCGCCCAGCACCTTGGTGGCGATAAACCACGTGGCCCCGATGAGGATGATGGCGCTCAGAATGCCGATGACGACCCAGAGCACCGTGTTGTTGCGGCGCGGCGGCTGGTTGAAAGAACCAGAGGGCGGCACAGTGCCAGGATTGGAAGGCGGCACAGTTCCAGGATTGGAGGGCGGCACGGCACCAGGGTTTGACGGCGGAACGGCACCAGAGGCCACGGTTGCAGGGCCAGAAGGTGGTACGGCGCCAGGATTGGAGGGCGGCACGGTGCCGTTGCTGACGATGCGCGTTTTTGGTGAACCATCGACTTCCGGCACCGGCGGGATGTCGTCGGGCACAGGGGGCGGCGTTGTGCCGTTGTTCGTGTTAATGGTGGTGTTGGCATCGGCGTTAGGGGCCGGTGCGCCACACACGGGGCATTCCTTCAGATCGTCGGGAAACTGATGACCGCATATAGAACAAGTCTTCATGATGTTTTTTGTTTTTTAGATGGCAGGCGCGGTGGCAGTTGCTTTCGGTTGGGGTATGCAATGCTTTAGTAATGGTGAAAGAATAAGTTGACCAATTTTGTGGAGTAAGGATTTATTTCTTTTTTACCATTACTTAGGTCGGCGCCTTGATGATGTAGGACAATAAATGGAAAGGGAGAATGGCTTCTTGGCAGGAGACAACAGAAATGCTGTGAGAATTGATGATGGGCATCCCTTGTCGTTCCGTCAGTATTTTTCTCCCGAATCTATGAACAGGCAAATTTAAGGAAAAGGCTTGAAATGGGCGAATGGTGGGCCGATTTTTTGGGGATGCTTTGGAAAACGAGGCGGGGCAAACGGGAGAGCGTGAACTTTGCACTGGGTGGTGCAATTAAAAGCGGGCACCGTCCCTCGCTTGTCACAAGTTTGGTGGGCACCCGCTTTTGTTCCATGAAAACGCTGAGTGTGCCGTTCATCCCATTGTTCTGTGTGTGGCACACGAGATAATATATGAATAAATGTTCCTCAAGAATAAAAGGCTTTTGGCGGGAGCATTGCAGCGGCGGCTGCTGCATCCCTTTCTTGTTCTTTTAATTTGTGGGGGCATTCTTGACTTGCTCGTTGCCCTCATATAGCCTTCCTTCGCTAATACATTCTGAGAGGTTTTCGTCTTGAACAGCGGCACCTTTGCCGTTGTTCGATGTGCAAATTAAGTAAAAACGAATGAAACCGGGCAACCAAAAAGGTGTCCGGTTTCGTTCAAATGGTAAAAAATGCCTGATTTCGTATCATTTGGAAGTAAATTTTACGATATGGAAGTGTGGCGGGAGGTCCTTTCGAGCGGATAAGTAGGTAATCAAAATTATTTTTATAATATATGCCAAGAGCATTATTCTTACATTTGAAACGTCCTCTCGGGCGCATCTACTTACCTTGTCCTCAGTCGCAATGCCCGCATTGCTCCTTCACCCAAGGTGGCGTATCTGCATCCCGATAGAATATTTCAAATGTAAAAATAATTCTGACCACCTACTTAATTAGTATTTTGATTCCCTGTTTGTCTTGCCGCAAACGTGAAGCGGCATGGCGGTGCCGCGTCTTCCTCCTGCGGTTTGGCAGAGCTGGCGGCCCTTCTCAAAACGGCCAGATGAGCGGCACGAGCAACACCGTTAGGATGAGGGCGATGAGGTTGAGGGGAAGTCCCACTTTCACGAAGTCGGCAAAGCGGTAGTTGCCGATACCCTGCACGATGAGGTTGGTTTGGTAACCGATGGGCGTGGAGAAACTTGCCGATGCCGCCATGCAGATGGTCACGAAGAAAGGCATGGGGCTGACGCCGAGGTGTTGCGCCATTGACAGAGAGATGGGGAAGGCCAGGGCCGCCGCGGCGTTGTTCGTCATCAGTTCGGTGAACACGTTGGTGATGACAAACACAACGGCGAGCAACACCAGCGGTCCGTGGCTGCTGCTCAGACCCGTGGCGAAGGACGCCACGGCGTCGGCCATGCCGGAATTTTGCATGGCGCGGCTGATGGCAAAGGCCGAGGCAATGGTGATGAGGATGTCCCAGGAGACATATTTGGTGTATTTCCGTGCGGGGAACATGCCCAGCCATGCCATGATGATGGTCGTTATGCTCACGAAGAAAAACATGTCGAGCGTCATGCCAGGACAAGCCTGCTTCACGGCGGGCAGTTCGCCAATGGTGGCCCCCAGCACCATCAGCACCATGAGGCCGACGGCCAGCCAGCGTTTCGATTTGTTCATCGGCGCTTCTTCTTTCCGGCCGTCCGACACCATGAGGAAGAACGAGGAGTCGCCCCAGTTTTCCATGAAAGACTTGTCGGCCAGCAAAACAAGCGTGTCGCCTTCGCGAAAGCGCTCCTTACGCATATCGTGGATGATGATGGTGTCGCCGCCGCGTCGTATCTCCAGGATGGTGGCACCATATTTCCGCTTGAAGTCGAAGTCGCGCACGCGACGGTTGATGGCTGGGAAGCGGGCCGCAAGCACCACTTCAATGCGTTGCAGACCCTCGCGCCGCTCTTCGCTCGTGACTTGCTCTTCGCGGTCTTCCCGACGGTCGGGGAGCAGGCGCGGCGAGGCGATGTATATATAAAGGAGTCCGACAACGGCAATGACGATGCCCACTTTTCCAAGTTCAAACATGGAGAAGCCGGTATATCCAGCATCAATGACCATGCCGTGGACAACGAGGTTTGTGCTTGTTCCGATGAGCGTACACACGCCGCCAAGGATGGTGGCGTATGACAAAGGGATGAGGAACTTCGTTGGCGAAAGTCGGTGGCGCTCCGCCCAGCGTTTGATCATCGGGGCGAAGATAACCACCACTGGCGTGTTGTTGAGAAAAGCTGAGATGAAGGCCACGGCGGGCAGCATGCGAGCCTGTACGCCCCTTATGGTGGCGCGGCGTTTAGGCAACAGGTGTTCAAGGAGCGTGCTGAGCAGTCCGGAGCGCCGCACGCCTTCGCTCACAAGAAAGAGCATTGCCACGGTAATCATGCCCTTGTTGGAGAAACCTTCAAGAAGTTCCTTCGGGCTCAAGATGCCGGCACACATGAAGGCCACGGCACCCGAAAGCAGAATGAGGCCAGGGCGCATGCGGTCTTTGATGAGCGCGATGATGAGCACCGACAATATGATGATGACAAATATGGCTTGGAATCCCACGGTGGTTGTTTAAAAGAGGAGATGAACGTAGCGTGTTTTAAGATACGGTATATTTTGGGGCTTACCCCTTCTGTGTAGCTGGGCGAACGATGAAGAACGGGTTGAGGAGGTCCTCTTTGTTGTAGACCACTGGTTTGCCGTCTTCAGCCTTCACCACTTCGCAGCCAGCGCCGAGGGCAATGGCGTGTCCGGCAGCCGTGTCCCATTCCATGGTGGGGGCGAGGCGCGGATAGATGTCGGCCCGGCCTTCAGCCACGAGGCAGATTTTTAGCGAACTGCCCGCAGAATGTAGTTCGAGGCCAGGGTGGGCTTCACGCTCACGGGCCACGAAAGCTTCCGTCTCTGGAGAGAGGTGGGAGCGTGAAGCCACCACGATGTAGGGCCGCTCGGCGTCATCGTTGAGCGGCAGGGCCGTTTGTCCGACGAGGCTGCCCGTTTCGTCCACTTCGCAGCGCCAGGCCGCGATTTGTCCGTTGAATGCCTCCGTGTGTCCCCAGAAAAGCGTGCGCGACACTGGCACATAGATAACGCCCATGACAGGCACACCGCCTTTGACGAGGGCGATGTTGACAGTGAACTCCCCGTTGCGCTTGATGAACTCCTTCGTGCCATCGAGTGGGTCGCAAATCCACAGCGTTTCCCATTGTTTGCGAACGGCATAGTCCTCGTGACAGCCTTCCTCGCTGAGCAGAGGGTAGGGCGTCATGTCGAGCGCTTGCGCGATGACAGCGTGTGAGCGACGGTCGGCCAGGGTGAGTGGCGAATTGTCGGCTTTGCGTTCAACTTCCCAGTCCAAATCGGGATGGGTGTATATTTTCATGATGGCCTCGCCAGCTTCCACAGCGGCGGACAGTGCTATTTGAAGAAGAGTTTCTGGTTTCATTTGTTGGGTGTGTGTTTGGACGAAGGGAGAGATGCGCTACGCAACCGTCAGGTGTTTGTCGCTCCCTTTCATTCCTATCTATGATCGTTGTGCTTCGCAACGCTTTGCGCTTTCTTAGCCGCGCTTTTTGGGGTGCAACACCACGAGCGGCACAATCATTTCCTCCATCGAGACACCGCCGTGTTGGAAAGTGTTGCGGTAGTAGGTCACGTAATAGTTGTAGTTGTTGGGATAGGCGAAGAATTTGTCGCCCTGTGCAAAGATATAGGTCGTTGAGAGGTTGGGCGCTGGCAGTCCGAATCGGTCTGGGCGTTTCACTTCTATTACCTCCTTCAGGTTGTAGCTTAGGTTCTTCCCCAGTTTGTAGCGCAGATTGGTGTTCACGTTGCGGTCGCCAACCACTTTGATGGGCGACGTGGCGCGTATGCTTCCGTGGTCGGTGGTAATCACGATTTCATAGTCGAGTAGCGACAGAGCGCGGAAAAGTTCCTTGATGGCCGTGTGGCGGAACCACGAGAGCGTGATGCTGCGGAAAGCCGCCTCCCCGCCCGCCAGTTCGCGCACCATGCGCGATTCCGTTCTGGCATGCGAGAGGATGTCGATGAAATTGATGACGAGCACGTTGAAAGGCGATTGCGTTAGTTGCGGCAATGTCGAGAGAATATGGTCGGCCGCCTGCGAATCGTTGATTTTGTTGTAGGTGAAATGCTCCTTTCGGCGGTAGCGCTCCAGTTGATGGCGGATGAGGGCCTCCTCTTGCAGGTTTTTCCCTTCGTCTTCATCCTCGTCCACCCAGAGGTCGGGATACATCTGGCGTATCTTCTCTGGCATCAGGCCTGCAAAGATGGCGTTGCGGGCATATTGTGTGGCCGTCGGGAGGATGCTGAAATAAAGGTTCTCCTCAATGTCAAACTGCTCGGCGAGCTCACTGCTCAAGGCCCGCCACTGGTCGAAGCGCAGGTTGTCGAGCACAAGCAGAAACACTTTGCGACCTGCGGAGAGCTTGGGAAACACCACCTTCTTAAACAAATCCGGACTGATGAGCGGGCGTTCATCGGGATTGGCAATCCAGTTTTCGTAGTTCTTTTTGATGAACTTGGCAAAGGCAAGGTTGGCCTCCGTTTTCTGCATGCCCAGCATTTCGCGCATCGATTCGTCGGCCTCGTCCAGTTCCAGTTCCCAATGAACAAGCTTCTTGTATAGCTCCTTCCACTGTTCAGCATTGAGGTCGTCACCGATTTGCATACTGATGCGAGCAAATTCCTGCCGATAGTTGGTCTGCACCACCTCCTGCTGAATTTCAGTGCGGTGGATGTTCTTCTTGAGCGTCAGCAGAATCTGCTTCGGATTGACAGGTTTGAGCAGATAATCGGCAATCTTCGAGCCAATGGCCTGATCCATCAGGTCTTCCGCCTCATTCTTTGTCACCATCACGATTGGCACGTTGGGCGTAGTCTCCTTGATGGCCGCCAGCGTCTCAAGTCCGCTGAGTCCCGGCATATTCTCGTCGAGAAGGATGAGGTCGTAATTGTTTTCCCGGCAGAGGTCGATGGCGTCTGGCCCGTTAGAGCACGTTTGCACGGCATATCCCTTCTTTTCCAGAAAAACGATATGCCCTTTGAGTAAATCAATCTCATCGTCCACCCATAGAAGTCGTCCGATATTGTTCATCTTCAAATGTTTGTAATTAGAAATTCAGCCTGCCGGGCAGCAACCCCAGGTTTGGAAGTCAGGCGGATTTACGGAAAATTATACCGCCTTCACCTCCCTTGCACGCTTATGCTGCGAAGTTAGAAAAAAAAGAGCAGTTTCACATTGATGTTCCGGTTAATAAGTCTTATTCTTGGTGCGTGTTGCAGTGCTTTCGGTGTTTTCTGAAGGGATGGAAATCAGTGCAGGACTTTGATATATAATATATTTACGCTAACTTTGTTGGTGTTCCTCAGTTTGGGAAGTATGGATTTATGCCTTTCTTTTCTGCGACATGCTTCCCAGCAATATTCAACCATTAACCAATAAATCACATGAAAAAGTTTTTACTTGCTTCAGGAGCCGCTTTGGCCGGGACTATGGCCGCAATCGCCCAAACGAGTGAGAAGCCCAACATCATTCTCTTCTTGGTGGACGATATGGGATGGCAGGAAACATCAGTGCCTTTCTATAAAGACACGACGGCGCTCAACCATCGCTATCGCACGCCCAACATGGAGCGCATGGCCAAGATGGGCGTGAAGTTCACGCAGGCTTATGCCAGTGCGATTTCTTCGCCTTCCAGATGCAGCCTGATGACGGGCATGAACCCGGCCCGCCATCGCGTGACCAACTGGACACTTCAATACGACAACGCGACTGACGCCTCTGGCGGCCGCCTAAAAATGCCCGACTGGAACTACAACGGTTTGCAGCCCGACACCGTGACATCGGCCCGTGACCTTAAGAACACGGCATTGGCAACGGCGCTGCCGCAGTTGCTCAAGAACAACGGTTATTACACTATCCATTGCGGAAAGGCCCATTGGGGCGCTATCGGCACAGCGGGCGAGAACCCGAGGGCATTCGGCTTTGACGTGAACATTGCAGGCGGTGCCAATGGATCCCCTGCCAGTTATCTGGCCCAGGATAACTATGGTTCCGGACTTTCTCATGTGCAGGGCTTGGAGAAATATTATGCGAAAGGAACCTTCCTGACCGATGCCCTGACGCAAGAGGCCATGCTGGCGATGGATGTGCCCATTGAAAAGAAGCAGCCGTTTTATCTCTACATGTCCCACTATGCTATCCACACGCCATACAATCCCGATTCTCGCTTCACGTCCAACTATATGCAGGCCAACGGACAGGGCGTTTACGATGAGCAGTTACAAGCCAATCTCAACAAGCAAGAAATCAACCATGCCGCTTTGATTGAAGGCATGGATGAGAGTCTCGGAAAGATTATGGACTATCTGGAAGCACGTCCAGAGGTGGCGAAAAACACCATCTTGCTTTTCATGTCGGACAATGGTGGGCAGGCGGTCAGTGTGCGGCAGGGACGTGCCAACTACGACCAGAGCTATCCTGCACGTGCCGGTAAGGGCTCGGCTTACGAAGGCGGCATCCACGAACCGATGATGGTGTATTGGCCAGGCGTGACGCAGGGCGGTACGGAAAACCCCAACCGCGTGGGCATTGAGGATTTCTTCCCAACGATTTTGGAAATGGCGGGGGCTAAGGACTACAAATGCTCGCAGACTGTTGACGGCAAGAGCTTTGTTGACGTGCTCCGCAATCCGCAGCTTCGCCGCGAACGCACGTTGGTGTGGCACTATCCCAACCGTTGGGGCGAGAGCCAGGACAGAGCGGAAGGATATGGCACATATTCTGCCATCATGAAGGGCGACTACCACCTCATTTATTTCTGGGCAAATCAGGAGCGTCGGCTTTATAACGTGAAGGAGGACATCGGCGAACGCAACAACCTCGCCAAGGCGATGCCGGAACTCACGATGAGCCTGGCGCAGGAACTCACCGACTCGCTCATCAGCTATGGGGCGCAGCGCCCGACCATCATAGCAACTGGAGAACTGGTGCCGTGGCCAGTCGACGGCCAGCAAATCGTGAGCGCAGGCGACCCCGTTGAACCTTCAAAGGTGTTTGAATACAGCACGGCCGACAAGTGCCATTATTACACCATCAGCGACAAGCGTCCTGCAGGGGCTTTCTATTGGACCCAAGGAAAATACAATGGTTACAACGCCCTGCAATGCGCCACGAAAGCCTACAAAGACACCACGCAATATAAGCAGCTCTTTTACATGATGCCAGGCTCAGACGATATGCACTTTCGTCTGTACACCTACCAGGGGGAGCCAGTTGACTATGTAAAAGGCAAGGCGGGCTCTTCGTGGAACAAAGGCAATCCGTCGCCCATCGTGGAAATGCCTTTTCTGCAATACGCCACAGAAAAGGCAGGAGAGTTTCAGGTCATTATGACTGGAACAGAGGGATATTACAGTTTTGCCAGTGACGGCATCTTGATGAACGACCGCGGTACAGGAAATGGTGCGGCAGCCAATATGAAGTGGGTGATTTCCACCTATTCAGGCAACAACATCACAGACCCGGGAAGCATCTACAAGTTCACCAGTGTGTCGAATCCCGTGACAGGAATTGAAACGCTTGAAGCCGATGTCCGCCACATGACGCGGCAGGAGTTGGCAAGTGTCGTCGGTGTGAAATTGTATGACACCAAGGGCAGACGCATGAAGAATGTCAACGCTGTGCCAAACGGCTTCTACATTGTCAAGGCATCCAGCGACAGTTACAAGATTTACCTTCATTGAACCTTCGCCGTTACTTAACAAAAGCGGCAGGCCAACTCATGCTTGGAGTTGACCTGCCGTTTTTTATGTTTCAAGACAGAAGTCGGGTTTAGTAATGGTGAAAGAATAAGTTGGGCAATTTTGACCTGTATTTTTGTTGGTTTTGGAATTTGGAAGAGGGAGCATAGCGGGCTATGTGACCGATGACAAATTTCAAAAACGGAAAAATACAGGGTATAGGAAATAACTCCTTATTCCACAAAATTGGTCAAGTTATTTTTTTACCATTACTTATTTCTTCACCACGATGGCCAGTCCTTGTTTTTCGAGCGCCTTCACGGCTTTCTCGATGGCCTCGTAGTGTTCTGGCGCGATGCCGAGCGCTTTGAGGTCGATGGTTGGCAGGGCCTCGTCGGCGTGCAATTCATTTTCCTCCACGGGGGCTGCAATCATGCCGACGGCCGAAGTGTTGTTGGTGATGGGGTCGATGATGATAAAGGCACCCGTCGGTTTGTTGTCCTTGTAGGCATCAAAGAAGAGCTCCTTCGACGTGACCATCACGGCGCGTCCGATTTCGTTGAGCGTCAGGCGGTCAACCTGCGAGCGTTCCAGCGTGTTGACGTCCACTTTATATTTGAAGTGGTCAAAGCGGCAGCGTGTGGTGTTGGTGGTGTGTTTGAGATAAAACGACTTGTTGGGGTCCATCGGTTCCTCGTCCATCCAGACGATGGTGGCTTCGAAATGTCGGCCGATGTGCGGACCGTTGGGCAGCGCCTTGGCCGTTCCAGCGTTCTCCGCCATGTCATCTGGGCATTTAATGATCATCTCGCCGCGCGAAATGTCGATTTCATCCTCCAGTTGCAAGGTAACGCTCTGGGGCGGGAAAGCATAGTCGAGGTCACCGTCGTAAGTCACGATGCGCTTCACGCAACTCGTCTTTCCGCTGGGTAGCGCCATGATGCGGTCGCCTTTGCGCACCACGCCCGAAGCCACCTTTCCGCAGAATCCGCGGAAGTCGAGGTTGGGGCGCAACACGTATTGCACCGGAAAGCGGAAGTCCTGGAGATTGTGGTCGTTGCCGATTTCCACTTCTTCGAGATATTGCAGGATGCTCGGCCCATCATACCACGGCGTGCGCTTAGAGTGGGTCACGACATTGTCGCCTTCGAGGGCTGAAAGCGGGATACACTTCACGTCGGGCACCTGGAAGGGCGCGATGAAAGTTTGGAAGTCGCTCACGATGTTGTTGAATACCTCTTGAGAGTAGTCAACGAGGTCCATCTTGTTGACCGCCAAAATGATGTGTTTGATGCCGAGGAGCGAAACGAGGAACGTGTGGCGGCGCGTCTGCGTGATGACGCCTGTGCGAGCGTCCACGAGGATGACCGCCAGGTTGGCCGTCGAGCCGCCCGTGATCATGTTGCGCGTGTATTGTTCATGTCCCGGCGTGTCGGCGATGATGAACTTGCGCTTGTTGGTTGAGAAATAGCGGTAGGCCACGTCGATGGTGATGCCTTGTTCGCGTTCAGCTTTCAGACCATCGCAGAGCAGGGCATAGTCGATGTGTTCGCCGGCGTTGCCAATGCGCTTCGAGTCGCGTTCGAGCGCTGCCAACTGGTCTTCATAGAGTTTTTTCGAATCGAAGAGCAGGCGACCGATGAGCGTTGATTTGCCGTCGTCAACAGAGCCTGCGGTTAGAAAGCGCAGGAGATCCTTCTTTTCGTCTTGGTCAAGATATTCCTCGATGGAGAGCTTTTTGCCGTCGATGACGGTTGCTTCGCTATTTGGGTTGTTCGTATTGTTCATTATATATAGTGTTTATTGCAGCAGGCTGTTTGGCCCTGCCGTCAAATCGTTTTCAGCTTCAATTTTCTCGCGTGCATCGCGTTGCCCTTGCTTGACTCCTTCGCTGCGGGCGCAGAAAAACACGATGACGGCCAGCAAAACGGCCAGCGTCACGAAGAGAGTGCGTAGGGGAATGCGGCGCTGTATGGCTTCGATGCGCTCCTCGGTCCTCTGTATTCTGTTGTGTTGAACGGTGGTGTGTGAAACAGACGCCGTGTCGGTGGAATGGTTGTTTGACATATTCAGCATGTATTGGAGAGCATAACTTAGAACGCCAGACTGTCGGGGGTGGATTCATCTATGGCTTCAATGCGGTCAATGGAATCCGTTTGCGCGGCGCGTCTGATGTCGATGTCATTCAGCGAGTCGACGGGCGTTTCCTCAATGGTGCCTTCATAAACGGGGTCGGGCGTGCGCTTGTTGGCCGCCACCGAACCGCCGCAGTTCCAGAGGTCGAGACATTCGCGATAGGTGACATTGGCGTAGATGCTCTTCACCAAGAAAGTCTCGCCCGTCAGTAGCAATGCGACCGCCGCGATGCTTGCGGCCCACAGCAGTGTCTTGCGGCGCTTGTCGGCCGGTTGTGCAGCGCGTTTGGGAGCGTTGCTCTTGGTGGCTTTCTGGCTGTTGGCTGCGTCGCTTGGCGTGCGGCTTCCAGTCTGTCCGCCTTGTCCGTTGGCCAGTTCCCGGAAAAGCACCACGCTCGCCGTTTTTGGCGAGATGCCCTGTCCGCATTGGGGACAGTTGCGCAGGCTTGACGGCAACACCGTTCCGCAACGTTTACACCGCAGGTATGCAGGAATGGCTGCCCCTTGCTGGCATCCGCAGCGCGGACAACTCTTTTGGCTGTCAGGATAGACCTGGCCGCATACTCTGCATGTTGTTTGACTCATATTGATAAGTTGGTGTTCGAATTTCGTACTGGCCCATCAAAGTACTGGCCAGTACTTGTTTTATGTTTTCGGCAGGAGTTCTCCTGCTCGGCAAATTCTTGTGCCGCCTGGAAATCTCGGCGAACCGATTGGCGCTCAGAACAAGCGTCCTTGTCCCGTAACTTCGTCCAGGACGTCTCCGCGCGTTTCCTCGTTGCCTGGCGTTCCTTCGGCCTCCTGTTTGTCTGGCGTTTCCTCGTCGCCCTCCTCCTCTTCGGCACCCTCTTGCGGTTCCGGTTCGGGCAGGCGCAGCGGTTCGAGTTCTTCAATGTGGTCAACGGCACACGTGGTGAGGCGCTTTCCCTTGGCCTTGAAACTCTTCACGCCGATGTAGCTCTCCACGTCCACTTCCAAGGCATCGCGGAAGGCATCGGCGCCGCCGTAAACCACTTTTAGGCGTGGATAAACCGTGTCGGTGAGCAAAACAAACTGCGAATTGGGGTTTTCGCCGAGGAAGTTCAGATGGCGCGTCTGCGCGGTGCGTTCCAGCGTGAAGCGTTTCACATAGGCAAAGCCCTGCTGGTCGGCATCAAAGAGCACGGCCGTCCACACTTTCTCTTCGTCGAACTTCTCCACGCGCAGGATGCCCGTCGGTTCGTAGTGGTTGTTGAGGTCAAAGTTAGTGGTGTAGAAATCCCCGTTTTTGAGCACAACGAGCACGAGGTCGTCAGAATGAAATTCTCCGAGATACTGGCCGCGTTCGTCATAGTTGAGGCGCTGCACGTCGGCATCAAACCACACCTTGCGACCGCCCAGCGTTGAGGCACCATGTGCCTTGAGCGTCACTTTGTGAACGTCCAGTCGCGTGAGAAGATTGCCACGGCTCTGGCGCCCCTTGACGAGGATTTCGCCAAAGTCCTTTTCAAAGAAGATGCGGCGCAGTTTCGGGTTGGGTCTCAGCGTGACCTTCACCACTTCGGCCTCGCCGTTCGGGTTGGCGGTGAAATAGAGCACGCGGCTGCCCGCTTCGCCCGTTGTCAGGTCATATTCGCGGTCGTGCGTGATAGATGTCACGTTGAAGCGCTTGATATAGCACGCTCCAGCCTTGCCATCGCGATAGACCACATTATATATAGTGCGTTTGTCGTTTTTCTTGAACACGGCGATGTGTATCACTTCCGCCTTGCGCTTCTCGGCTTTCGAGCGTTCCGTTTCGCCGATGAAAACCTTCTCCTGCACGCGCGTCACCTTGTAGGTGCCGTCGCGGTAGAAAATAATCACGTCGTCGATGGGCGAGCAGTTGTCAACAAACTCGTCCTTTTTCAGGCCCGTTCCCATGAAGCCGTCGGCGCGGTTGATGAAGAGCTTCTCGTTGGCCTCAATCACCTTCGTCGCTTCGATCGTGTCGAAACTTCTGATTTCCGTGCGGCGCGGATGTTCGTGGGCATATTTCTCATGGAGGAGTCGGAACCAGTTGACCGTCACCTCCGTCATGTTGTTCAGGTCGGCATCAATGCGTGCAATCTCTTCTTTCATGCGTGCAATGAGCTCGTCGGCCTTGTCCTTGTTGAATTTCAGGATGCGGGCCATCTTGATGTCCATCAGTCGGAGAATGTCGTCCTTCGTCACTTCGCGCACAAACTGCGGATAGTATGGCGTCAGTCTCTTGTCGATGTGCTCGCAAGCGGCATCCATGTTTGGTGCCTGTTCGAAGCCTTTGTCCTTATAGATGCGCTCCTCGATGAAGATGCGTTCCAGAGAGGCAAAATGCAGGCTCTCGAAGAGTTCGCCGCGGCGGATGAGGAGTTCACGGCGCAGGAGTTCGCGTGTGTTGTCGACCGAGCGGCGCAACACGTCAGACACCGTCAGGAACTTCGGCTTCTTGTCGTCAATCACGCAGCAGTTTGGCGAAATGTTCACTTCGCAGTCGGTGAAGGCAAAGAGCGCGTCGATGGCCTTGTCGGAGCTCGTTCCGGGCGAGAGGTGCACGAGGATTTCGGCATGCGCCGCCGTGTTGTCCTCCACCTTTCGTATCTTGATTTTCCCCTTTTCGTTGGCACGCAGAATGCTGTCGATGACCGTGGAAGTGGTCTTGCCGTAAGGGATTTCGCGGATGACGAGCGTCTTGTTGTCGAGCTTTTCAATCGTGGCACGTACCTTCACCACGCCGCCGCGAAGACCATCGTTGTAGCGCGACACGTCGATGGAGCCGCCCGTCAGGAAGTCGGGGTAAAGGTGGAACTCCTCTCCGTGGAGATAGCTGACAGCTGCGTCGCATATCTCTCCGAAATTGTGTGGCAGAATCTTGGCCGACAATCCCACGGCGATGCCCTCAGCCCCTTGCGCCAGTAGCAGCGGAAACTTCACCGGCAGGGCCACAGGTTCCTTCTTGCGTCCGTCGTAAGAGAGTTTCCATTCCGTGGTCTTAGGATTGAAAAGCACGTCGAGCGCAAACTTCGAAAGACGCGCCTCGATATATCGCGAGGCCGCCGCCGAGTCGCCCGTGAGGATGTTACCCCAGTTGCCCTGCGTGTCGATGAGATAATCCTTCTGTCCCAACTGCACTAAGGCGTCGCTGATGGAGGCATCGCCGTGTGGGTGGTATTGCATGGCCTGTCCCACGATGTTCGCCACCTTCGAGTATCGTCCGTCGTCGAGCGTCTTCATCGTGTGGAGGATGCGCCTCTGCACCGGCTTCAGTCCGTCAACCAAATGAGGCACGGCGCGTTCCAGAATCACATACGAGGCATAATCCAAAAACCAGTTTTGGTACATGCCCGTCAATTGGTGTTTGGCCGTTTCGGTCTTGGCATCTCCTGGTTGGTAGGAGCTGTGTGCCTCTGTTGTTGTCTCGTTGAAATCCTTAATATCGTCGCTCATGTGGTTGTTGGGTAGATGAGTAATGGTAAAAAAATAACTTGACCAATTTTGTGGAGTAGGAATAAGGAGTTATTTCTTATGCCCTGTCTTTTTGCCGCTTTTGAAATTTGTCATCGGTCACATAGCCCGCTATGCTCCCTCTTCCAAATTCCAAAACCAACAAAAATACAGGTCAAAATTGCTCAACTTATTCTTTCACCATTACTGATCAAAAAGTTTTATAGTGCAGGAATCCCCTGTGGAATCCGTTTGGATTTACAGAAAATCCTGCCGTATGGCCGGCATTCTTTTGGCAAATGTCCCAGTGTGATGAAATGCGGTTCCTCATGTTGGGCCTACCAAACGTAAGTTACGGCAAAATTACAAATTTTATGCCATATGCGGAGTGCTTGTGGCGTATCAAATTGGAAATTACAGGGGAATGAAGGGAGTAATGGAGAGTGTGCAGCATACATTTATTGAAACTCATTTCGATTTTTTTTAGAAAAAGAGTGTTCCATAAAAAATATTTCATACCTTTGTGGCGGACTATCAAGCCTGATATAATATATGGAAAAGAAGGAAGACGCTTCCTATCTCTTCATCATATATGTGTTGGCAACCCACGCCGTGCGAAGCGTAACAGAATATTAAAGGCTGTACGCAAGAGGGTGTATAGGTGGGATTGAGATGGTCCAGACATAATGAAAGCGTTTACAAGCGCTAATGTTCAGCAGACACTCTGAAACGTGAGAAATTTTAGAAGCTATGCTGCCTCGAACTTAGCAACGGTAGATGCTCCGGGATGTGATTATTTCGTTTTGCGAAAAAATCCTTCTGTGCTTTATATTTGTCAACTCCGCATGTTTTTTTATGCGGAGACGTTGGCGTGTATATGTCGTTGAAGGAGAATATGTGCAAAATGTGTGGTATATCATATCGGCGTGGGCTATACTGTTGTTCGTTCAGCAGTATAGGGCACTTCTCACGGCCTCAGAGTGTGGATCGGACAACGGACGGTTCACGCTTTTTTTATGCCCTTGAGTTGCCGGAATAGTTCGGACCAGCAGAAAAATAATGGAGATTGGCTGAGGCAAAGTCTCAGTGCGCCCTGTCTGTTGCCAGTTAGGGCATTTGCAGAATTTAATCAAACAAGGGGGGATTGGCCGATGTACTGGCTGAAACCAGACTGCGTTCAAACGGAAGACCTTGTATCTTCATTAAAACTCTTAAGTCCAGGAATTTGTATAGATGGCATTGCGGCTTGTTGTTCCTCCGTGATTTTAGTGAGAAATAACTCCTTCCCTTTATAGTCGGCACCGTTGGTTATACATCTTCCCCTTTCATACGGGGGCACATCAAGGCAGACGTGAAACAGAGCAAGGAAACAATTTATATATTATATCACATTAACACATCAGAAAGATGAAATCATTAAATCTCAAATCCATCATTTTAGCCGTCGGCTTTATCGGCCTGGCAGGTTTCAGTTGTTATTGGACAGCAGAATCCCTCTTTATTTGGCAACCGTCAATCACCATCGCTGGAGCCTGGTTGATTGCCGTTGTCTTTTACATCATTGCCTCCTTGAGCTTTTCCTATTTTGTCAAGGGATTTGACAAGTATGGCGATTTCGGACAAGGTCTTTTCCTCAGTCGAGGGGGCCATTTGTTGTTTGGCTTTATCGGCTTGGTTGTGTTTTGGCTGATGATTAGTCTTCCAACAAACACGCATACGCTTCTCTATCGGGCTTCAATCAAGGAAATTGTCAAGTCAGACCTGACGCGCACGCAGGGCTATCTTCAAGGACTCAAGGACAACAATGTTGAAATCAAGAAAATCGAAGACAAATACAATGGCAAGAAGGATGCTGTCGATGCCTTGATATTGCGTCTGGTGGCAGAGATAGACAACCCCAGCGCCATCGGAATAGGGCCTCGTTTTGAAACTATCCTTGTGGAGATGGACCGCATCCTCTTTGAAGGCGGAAAAGGAGATCGAAAAATCCAGCGAGTGGCTCAAGTTGGAAATACCCGTTCGCAGTGGCTTACGGCCATAAACTATTATCAGTCGCAGGCTTACGACCAGTTGAAACTCTATCGGGCCCAGTGCGACAAGGAAATAGATAAGGTGAAACGCATGATGGGGTCGAAAACGCTTGATGGGCTTATCAAAAATTGCGAAATTGCTTTGTCTGATGTCAACAAGATGAACGGCATTGACAACGACATTATACAAGCTGCAACGGAGGATTTGGCCAACGGCTATGCCTTCATCAAGGCCAATTCACAGTATGTTTCGTTCAAGGGTGACGACCGCCAGCGTTATACGCGAGACGGTGCTATGCCTGAGGCCAAGGAAATGCTCAGTGTGCCCGATGTCTGGAAGGATTTCTTGAAGACAGACAAATACAACGGTCATGGATTTATCTGGTGGGTTTTCATCGCCCTGCTGGTGGACATCGCCGCCTTTGTGTTCTTCAATCTCCTCTGCAGCAAGAGCAGCAACAATGCGCTTTAATCTCGAACCCTAATTTAGTAAAGAAAAGAAACTATGGCAGATTTTGATAAACTCGTAAATGACAAGCCAGTCTCCGAGAATGGAGGAACGGAAAAGAAAAGTACGGTGTTGCAGGATACCTATACAGACGAAGAAATTCATGATGTCAATAACATCACGGTCACCATTCCAGACGCGAGTACACCCATTGTGGTGTTTTTTGGCTCGCCAGCTTCAGGGAAGACACTGACGCTTTTGAGAATGATTCGTTTTCTGGAGCAAAACAATTATCAGGTTGTTCCTGAAGCCCTCTTTCGTCCGCAGACCGACAAGCATTACACAAAAATGTGCGCCGGCTTGAAGGATATGGCCTATAGCACCTATGCTCCTGGCGGTACCGACATTATCAGTTTCATGCTCGTCAAGGTGCTTGACTCTATCGGACGGCCCTTATGTCAGATTTTGGAGGCTCCTGGCGAACACTATTTTGATGGGCATGCCAGTTTGGAATTTCCCACTTATATCAATGCGATACGTACGTGCATGAATAAGAAAATCTGGGTGTTTTTCGTAGAGCAAGACTGGGGAAGCAATCAGGAAGAGCGTAATCTGTATGCCCAGAAAATATGTAGCATGCAAGGCCTCATCTCTCCTCAAGACCGGGTTGTTTTCCTTTTTAATAAGGCCGACAAACACCGTCATCAGTACAAGCCAAATGGGGAGCCGAACAAACAGGTGTTCTTCACCAATATCAAACAGCAATATCCTGGAATCTTTGCAAGGTATCAGAATACGGGATTGACCAAATTTATGTATGGCCAATATAATTTCAAGGCAGTCTGCTTCTCTTCTGGAGTTTTCAATCGCACTGGAGACGGACGGGAAGTATGGACGCCTGAAAAAGACTGGTATTGCCAGGAATTATGGAATGCGATAAAATAAAGGGAACCTTGTTTTATGTGTCAGTAGGTGTTCGGGATATTCTTGAACGCCTACTGACAAAATGTAAAAATATTTTTGACCACCTACTTAGAAGTTTAACCACTCTCCCCGAAAAAATAAGATGAAACGTATTATTTCGCTGTTGTTTGCATTCACCTTTTTCATCATAGCCAATGCACAGATAAAAGATGAATTTTGGGGGTGCAAACTGGGTACGACCACGAAGGCGCAGCTTATCAGTAAACTGCAAAGTCATGGCTTGAAATGCAAAGAAGACAAAGACAACGATGTTCTCTATATAGAGGATGTCACCTATGCTGGATATGAATGGGAATCTTGTTCATTCAAGTTTTATAAGAACAGACTGCGTTATGTCGCATTTGGAAATGAATGTGGCAAAGAAAAAGCAACGCGCATTTATGACACAATCTTAGAAAACATCGTAAGAAAATATCCACGGGTCTCTCGCCGTATGGTTGTTGATAAACCCTCAGAAAAAAATGCTTCCTTTGACGATGGAAATGTGGTCTTGAGCATTTCATATGATTTTGATGGTGAAGGCGAATTTGCTACGCTTCTTTACATGGACAGAGCGATAGCTGTCGAAATTAACAAAGACCAATTGAACGACTTATGAGAACATATATATATGGTGTTCCGCAAGGATTTGATTTCTATGAAAAGGACGTACAATTTACCGACTATTTCAAGAGTTTCTATATATCCTCGCGCCGTGGACGCCGATTCTTAATCAACCGGAAGGAAAATGGAGAAACCATTTATACCTATCTTCGATATGGTATGAAGGAAGTGTGTCGCCAACCGCAGCATGCTTTTTTCGGCATGTCGGTGGTCATGGAGAATGGAACTTATTGTCCGGATTTCAAGATTGTGTTGGAATATTTCGAATATCTCTTCGAACGCTTTGTCACCGAGCACAGTGTGATAAAACAAAATGAAGAAGGTGTGTTGGAATATACTGTACGGAAATTCGAGGAAAGGCCGGATGATGTGGATTGGCTGAAAACGAATTTGCCCAACATCTTCACAGCAGGAAGAACCCGGACAGAACATTACGACAGTTCCTTTGCAATGGGTAGCCTGGGACAAGTGGTTTCTTTCGTCAAGCCAATTGGCGAGAGCCAGTTGCAGGACGCTTTCAGAAAATACACATGGCTTTCAATCTCGTCCGACATAGTGGACAAACCCGTATTGAAAGAGGAAACCTCTTCGCAAATAGAATTGGATTTGCAGGAACTGATTCAGGGACTTCATGCCTTCAATGCCTTCCTTTTGCCAATTGCCGCCAACCCAACGCGAGAAAATGCACGCGATTTGGAGCAGATTTATCGTAAGGTTAGCGAAATCCTGCTGAATTTGTCCAGGTATGTGCCAACGATTGAAGATGCAGAAGAGAATGCAGCCTTTCGGGATATATGGGGAAAATATGAATCTTTGTCGGGAATCATAAAAGGTCTGTATGAAAGAACGAATAGTGTCGCAGATGATATGAGGCATGACGAAGCCGAACCCCAATATTGTTACTCTTGCAAGCGAAACAAACCCCTGTCTGAGTTTGAATCTACAGAAGCCACCATTTGCAAGGAATGTCAGAAAAAGAAGCAGGTGGAGGAAAGACGGTTGTCCAGTCGCGTCTGTGTGAAGTGTGGAAAAACCAAGCCCGTTTCGGCTTTCAGTCAGACGGGTGGGGATGTCTGCAATACGTGCTTCCATAAGAATAAGGCCAAGGAGAAAAATAAAAAAGACGAGAAGAAAGAGAACCCGTTGGAAAAAGATCTTCTCGAACTCCTGCGGAAAAACAAGAAAATCTGTCTGGGGGCATTGGGCGTTCTCTGTATCTTCATTTGCTTCGTTCTCGCGCTTAGCATTCTTGGTTCAGATAAAGAAGAGGAATCGTCTGAAGTGGAAACCAATCCCACCTCTGCGCTTATTACGTTCGACGCACCTCCTACGTCAGACTCACGCCATGAAGCGGATCGCGAGATTGACGAAAAGGAATTGCAGCGCTTGCTTGACGCAGAAGCTTTCTCAGATGCCCTTGCGTATGTTGAGGGAAAGCCAAAGGCTGAAACGTTTAAGGGACAGATGAAACAGGCTTTTGAAAATAAGCTGTGGAATATTATTGTTAGCTCCAAACATCAGCAGGATGAAATAAGTCAATTCTATATAATGAATCGGGATTTTATGGAATTCATCGGGTTTGGAGAAGAAGATAAAAATCGTTGGGAACGCATTTGCAAGGACTATAACGAAGTTCGTAATATTCTCGCAAAAAATGAGATAAGCCAAAGGGAAATCGATAGGGGGAAAACATTGCTCAGACGGCATAATGGGTTGTTTTCTAACGACTGGAACAGACGCTTGAATGATAAGGAAAAAGTGTTGAAAAACAAAGAAAATTCAAGGCGAGAAAAGACTGCTGGTACAAGAAAAGAAAATAAAAGACCACCATTGGATTCTACACAGTCAGGTGGATCTTCGGCTGGTGAGGCCAAAGCAAATAAGCCGAATTAAAAAAACAAGAAAAACAATCTGCTGGAACAGGCCATTGAACAAAAGAAATGTTTTCGCTTGGCACTACTGGCAGATATGGTAAAACTAAAAAAGCATTTAAATCATGAAGCATACATCACTCATTATAGCCTTAGCTGCCACGGTTGTTCTCACGGCGTGTGGCGGTGGTCAGAAGCCCTCAAAGAGAGATAATGTCTGGGGAGAAAATGTCGATACCTCTGTCGTGTCAAAGAATCAGGTCAAGGGCGAGAAAGTTCTTGTGCCGTTCAAACGGATTAACAACGACTTGCTGGAAGTTCAGGTTTCTCTGAACGGCGTCCCCTTTAATATGTGGTGGGACACTGGCGCTTCTGTCACCTGCATCTCTTTACTTGAACTGCAAAAACTTGCCAAAGAAGGGAAAATCAGCATGGACGACTATCAAGGGCCTGCATTCTCGAAAATCGCTGACGGGTCAACAACCGAATCGGCTGTATTTACAATCAAGGAAATCTATATCCAGGGACGAGACAATAAATACATTGTAGTGAAGGATGTCGAAGCGTTGGTGACCCCCAATCAAGAAGCGCCTCTGCTGTTGGGGCAAAACGTCATCAAACGGCTGCCAAAACATGCTTTCGACGAATCAAACGGCGTCATCGAATTTGAAAAACAACCATGAATTTTAGCTTGTATATTTTCGGAACGCCCAAGGGACGGTATAGTCAGTTTCCAAACGACTATACCGCCTCGTTCCTGCGTTCGCTGCAAGAATCTTTGCAAGGAGATTCTTGTTTGACGGTTTTCCGCGACCACGACTTGGTGCACTATGCCTATGTTGAGCGTCTGACGGAAAAGGAATGTATCGGGTTGTGTCTGATTTTAAACAAGAGTCAGGTCACCTGCCCGCTGAAACTCAAAAAACTCTTTGGAACAGCCGTGGAGCAGTTGTTGGTGGAAACCGGTCGTATTCTCGGATTCGCAGATAACGGTGCGCTTCGCTTCTCGGTCAGCAGTTTCGATAATGAAGCCCCAAGGGTTGAAGCGTTGAAGGCGTTTCTGAATGCCAAGTTTGAAAGGCATGCCAAAGAATATGGCATCAAACCATTGTCGTCCACTTACAATGGCACACACACCAGAAAAGTTCTTGGCCATCTCTCTACGGACAAGCAGATTGTTGAGGCTACGTGCAATCACAACGTGGTGACGGTCAACACCAGCGACAACGAAATCGCAAACGGATACATGACCAGACTGATAGCGTCGCTTCATAAGGAAAAAGACGAAGCCTTGGCTGAGGTTGCCGATTTACACAATCGGCTGAGAAAGTCACAACGGAAACAGCAGCATACGGTGTGGCTCGGACTGCTTGGCATTATCACGATTTTGTTTGGCTTTGTCATCTGGAATAGGGTGCTCTTCCCTTCGGAGGTGACGCATTATGAAACAGGCGAATTTGTGTATTATGGTCCGTTGAAAAACGGGAAACCACATGGAACGGGAGTGGCCATCTATCCCAAGAACGACCGGGATGGAAGAAAATACTATATCGGAAATTTTGTCAACGGAAAGCGGCAGGACGACCATGCCATCCTGTTTTATCAAGGCGGCGATTACTTCTATGGTGCCATGAATGGCGACAAGTGGACGCAGGGCATGCTGTATATGAACTCCGACAAATCTCATTTCTCTGGTAGTTTCGTGAATAACACTCCCTATACTGGTACATGGTACGACCATTCAAGGGTGTTGTATGATCTGGATAATGGAAATAAAATCTATCATCCTCATCGGTGAGCTTCGCTAACTTCGGTGTTGTAAGTAGGTGTTCAAAATTAGTTTATATTGATAATTTCGAACACCTACTTACCATTACATAAGAACTAATCGTTATGAACAAGACCATTTTATTCATCCTCTTGTCGGTCTTCTTGGCCTCAAACATGCAGGCGCAGAAAAGGCATACGGCCGATAGAACAAGAGTGGCCAAAGAACAAGTCCCAGTGGCTCCCGCGAAGAAGGCGGAAGCTGTTTCGCCCAAGAAGAAAAGCCAGGTGCGTTCCACAACGGCTGTTGCCAAAAGAAAAAGAAAAGCCACTGTGGCGGAACCGACAACCACGCCCTTTGCTATATCCCCAACGCTGGCTGCGTTAGACGCCGCTGGCGGAAAAAAGGTGTTTTATGTTTCGTCGGAAAAATCATGGTATATTTCGACTTGGCCTAATTCGTGGGGGCATTTAAGCAAGGAAGGAAACTATCTGACACTTCAGGTTGATGCCAACACTTCCACAAATTCCAGAAAAGATTATTTCTGCCTGAAATCTGGGAATCAAGAAATCAGAGTCGATATCACTCAGAAAGGGGCCGATGAGCCTTCATCCGAAGAGAACAGTCTGAGCGTTTCGGCATCCTCCCTAAGATTTTCTGCTGATAGCGGAACTGTAACCATAACGGTTTCTTCGTCGGCAGATTGGCACATTTCTGTCGGGACTGCATCGTGGGGACACCTGAGTCGTAGTGGAAATGTACTGACCATATCTGTTGACGAAAACAAAACAGGAAATGCTCGTGCAGACTATTTCAAGCTCTCCAACGGCACGGTGGAAAAGAAAATCACCATCACACAATCGGCTCGCAATGCCATTAGAATTCCGCTTTGTGGCACAACGAGAACGTATGCAGACAGCGCCATCGGACTCTCATTATTGACGAATTATATCAAGAAATGGAACGGAAAATGCCGGTTGGGCACTTTGACTGATGGAGGTGCTGGCGTTGTCGTTCACGGCATGAACGATTGTGCCTATAAACAGGCTTGGTCTGAGTTTGCTGCCAATTTGAAAGAACTGAGGGCAAATGGAAATAAGATTGCTTCTGTTTGTATGACGCGTTCTGGATACCATTGTGTTGTTTTCGGACGAAACAGCTGGCGCGGGAATATTCCTGCGGCCATGAAGAAAGAACTCCTTCAATATGAAAGAAATAATGAGCAAATTTATTGCGTCTCCATTTCTGAAAATGGTCGGTATCTTATCATTACAGACAGGCACTTGACGGGCTCTGATACAAACGTTATTGCCGTTCTTGAAAAGGCTGGAAAAATGTACGGACACCTAAAATATGCTTGTGTGACCAATTTAGGCGTCGTCGTTGTATGTAAGAAAGGTATTTACTATCACAACATTCCGACAACGTTAGAGATGGCCATGAAGTCGCTCAATTTTTGGCCAGATAAGGTGGTCTTTACGGATGCTGGAACTTACTTGATTACCAACGAGAACGAAGATTGCAGGTATAACATGTAGATTTTTCGCTATCCTTTCGTACTCACACCTTATCGATTCGCGGCCGCGAATCGTGCTACTCGCGGCCGCGAGTTGCGCTACCTTCGGCCGCGAGTCGTGCTACCTTCGGGCGGGGATCCGCCCCCCCAAATAAAATTTTGGCCACCCAGCAAACTAAAAAAAAAAAAGGGCTAATATT
>UQCW01000021.1 GCA_900539625.1 uncultured Prevotella sp. | reverse complement strand
GCTGCCCCTCGACTTGCATGTGTTAAGCCTGTAGCTAGCGTTCATCCTGAGCCAGGATCAAACTCTTCATTGTAATATAATGTTTTTGTTTTTCTCTGTTTATATGCTCAAGACTACCTGTTATTTATTAGAGTAATTGACGGTTTGTTTTAAACCTTTGTTACTTGCATACCCTGTTTCCAGTGCAGTGCAAGTCCCTTGTACTTCTCTACAAAATAGTTTTATGTAATTTCTTTCAAAGAACTCTTTGCTGTCGCGGTGGTGAGTGGTGTACCGCTCGTCCCGTTTAGCGAGTGCAAAATTACGGACTTTTTCCATAACCGCCAAATGTTTTCGCAATTATTTTTCAAGAAAAAATTGCGCGAAAAGGCCAAGGCGCTAAAACACAAAGCTTTGCGCCCTGAAAAAAATTCGACTTTTTTCGGTCGACAACACGGCAAAGGTAGGCAACGCTAAGAATATGGCAAAAACCTGCGGCGGATTTTTTCGGGTTTCATGCCGAAGAACATGGTTTCGGAAGGAAAATTGGGAGCGAAAGGTGGGATTGCGGGGAATGAAAGGGGAATGAAAGGGGAATGAGAATGGATATTATATGGGGAGTGCTCAGTATTATATATATGGAGATGCAAAAAAAGAAGGCAAAGCGCCTGCTCCACCATTTTAATTAATGGCAAACACGGCCCCTTGCCTTTTAGGGATGTTCTATAAATTAGTTTTAATGGAGATTCTTTATTTAGGATTGACTTGGCCGCTTTTACATTTCTCACTCGCATCTTGTTGTATTTCAAAGACTCACATAGCTCGCTATGCTCGTCTTTGAAATGCAACAATCTGCTTCGCGATAAATGTAAAATCGGCTCAAGCTAATTTATAGAACACCCTTTCATTGTTTCTATCGTTATCTCAAAACGCCAACGATGAAGTAGGATTATCAAATGCCCCTTAAAAAAACATCCAATCTCTCAGGAGAAGCAGTAGAGTCCTCAAACAACCTTTCAGACAATTTCTTGCGCATATTGGAAATGGCTTGTACGGACACATTCATCAACCTGGCTATGTCGGAAGGGCGAAAACCAGCTCTGATAAGTACGCAAACGCGGATATGCGTATAATCTATCCTACCGAAGGATTTTTGCATATCCTTAAGGAAACGGCTAAAACGCACATCATTTTCATCCACATATCTCAACAGCAAAAACCATTTCGGATCATCTGCCGAAGGATACCTTCCTTTCCCCAAGAGCCTGCGAAAATAAACGAGACTTGCAGCCTGCCCATAATCTACCTGAACGACATTGGCATTTCCCAGCTGCGCCTCATAACGTTTCAACAGCGCCCCACTTGCACTACCGGCTAAAGATTCAACCTCCACCTCACCGACCTGCTCTCCTTTTCCCTGTTCCACATCAAAACTTTCTGCTTTTGAAGCAGACACGCCGTTGGCAGTACTGGTTTCCAAAGCCTGGCCTTTTTTCTGCGCACGTCTCTTCTTCAACGAAGAGAACAGCGCCACGAATCCTGCCGCCACCTTCTTCCTCTTCCAGAAAAGTCCCACAGTCATCACGATTGCGCCAACACCATAAAGCACATAGCGCAACAATTCCATAAAATGATTATGGGCGTCAAATTCAATCTGCTTTTCCAGCAAAGTGGAAATGTCATACTTAGAGTCCATCTCTTTCCGAAATTTCTGATGAAGCTGATTATACTTATCAGAAGAGTCCCGCTGTCCCAAACTGGCATATAGCTTTTGAAGATTGTCACACGCCCCCATTTTGTACCCAACGTCTCCGCTACCCAGTTCACGATAATAATACATAAAAGCAGAATCAATCGCTCCCGTCCTTTCACACAGAGACCCCTTCACATAATAGTAAGTCTCATTATTAAGTTCGTATTTCACGACATGTCCCTCTCCCACTTCCTTAGCATTTTTCTCAAACATACGCAGACAATATTGGGCCTCGTCATAATCGCCGAGAGCAATGTTACACTTGACTCGCTGGAGCCACACCCATGCAGCCTTGTCATGATAGCCCAACGCAGAATAAACGTCATACGCTCTTCTGCCATCCCTCAGCGCCAACTGATAGTCCCCCCCTTCCTTACGGACTTGCGAAAGGGCATAATAGCAATCGGCCATCAGCAAACTGTCTGTTGTTTGTTCAGCACAAAGCGTGGCCTGTTCCATCTGATGTAAGGTATATTTATTAGGCAACCTGAATTCATAAGTATCTCCCAAGGTTATATGACACTTGGCTTTCATCACCATATCGAAATCAGACGTTTTCTCCGTCATCCTCAAGAATCTCAACCCGCAGTCCTGTGCTTTTTCATATTCCTTACGGTCATAGTACATCCCCGCACCGACATAATTTGCCAGCAGTCCTTCTTTCGACGCTTCGTCGCCATAATACTGAATCACCGCCCGCAAAACGCTGTCGTTCTCAACGGGCTGGTAGGTTTTAAACAGATAGAACTGCGTCAGCAGATTGTAATACATCCGGTTGTCATCATCAAAGCCGTCCAACGATGTGGAGACACGCCTAAAGGCCGCCGATACCGCAGACGTATCCAAATCCTCTTGATTGAGCAGGCTGTCGATGTGTACCAACTGCGGATTGTACGGCCCACGACTGCTACACTGGCTAAAGACCAAGGAGCAGACAATGAGAAGAAGAACGGGTATCGGATATAGGATGTGTTTCATTACTGATGCTAAATTTGAATTACAAAGATATGCAAAATAACATGATGCACACTGGTTTTAGGAAAGATTTCTCCAAAAAAACGGAGAGTCTTGACGGAAGGGGCGTGGGGAGGAGTGAGGGATAAATGCAAAGTAGGTAGCCTGAATTATTTTTGCATTCTGGCCACCTACTTACTTATTATATTTCAGCCTACCCCACCTCACTTCTTCTTCGGCTGCACGTTCAACCGGTAAATGACATGCAGCATGCCGTAGCTCGGAATCACATTGCGGTAGGTCTCCGTGCGACCCTGACCGTTCAATGTATGCGTCACGGCGGAGAGGTTGTGCAGAATGTCGAAACCTTCGAGCGCAAGCGTGAGGCGTTTCTTCCACACCTGTTTCGAGAGGCGGGCGTTCCACACCAGTTCGTCGGTGTTCATCTCGTGTGCCTCGTATCCGCGACGGCTGTACATCGTCAGGTCGGTGAAGAATTGGAAGCCGCAGGGGAGTTCAAACTGTCCAGTCAGGCCATAGTTGAAGTTGGCGGCATTGACAGTGGCGAAATCCTCACGCGCACTTGTGGCGTTGCGCCAGTTGCAACCAAGCTTTGCGCCTATTTTCTGTCTGCCGAGGCGGTAGTCAACCTTGACCGTCTCGCCAAGGAAAAATGTCTTCACCTTGCTGCGCGGATTGGTGTCAGAACCAGTCACGGTAATGAGGTCCACATTATTGTACAACTGTGCAGAAGTGGTAGTCGAGAGGTTCCAGCGGCGTTTCTTGTCGAGAGCCATGCTGTAGTTTACGTTTCCGGCAATGGTGTAGTTGCCGTTGACGTTCACGGGACGGTAGGTATAGACACCCGTTGCGCGGTTGTACTCAGAGGAGTAGCCAATTTGGTTGCACACGGCGCTGTAATCAACGCCAGCACTGAAGAAGCGTTGCTTGCGGCTGCTGTTGTTCGTGTATGAAAGCGAAGCCTTGTGGGTAACGGCATTTTTCAATGCGCCATTTCCCAAGGTCACGTTCAGGGGGTTGTCGTCTGAACGGACATCGAGTGTCTGCACGAGGTCGTAAAGTTTGGTGGACATATTGTAGGACAGCTCCACACTGCGGCTCCAATTATGCCAATTGTATCTTATGTTGGCTTTCGGACTGAAATCCGTGTTCGACTTTGAAAAAAGCGTATCTATCATTGCGCGCTTGTAGTCCAAAGTTCGCTTCGTAAGTCTTACCGGCATACCTAAATAAGCACCCAAATTGCCTTTGCCGACTTCGTGATTATATCTGATGCAAAAGTCAAACGTGTGTTCGTATGTCTTCTGGTCGCGTTTGAAACTGTTTCCTGCGTCATACGTCCTTTCCAGATATTCCCTTTCCGATGGCAATGCCCCAAAGTCCGCATCGCTTCCCCAGCCAGCAAGCTGCTCCAATCGGTATATGTCGTTGTCCTTTTCAACATGCGCTCCGCGGTATTTATATGACGGCATCAACGATAAACCACTGCGGCCGAGCCAATACCAGAAATTCACCTGACCATAGTAGCTTATAGTCTGCGCCGGAGTGTTGTAATAACGGTTTCTGAAGTCTGACGTCCCCGAGCCTGCGGCAGGACGGTCGAGCGTGTAATGGTTGAAGCGCTTTTCCGACTTGTCCTGGTATTCCACAAAGCCCAGAGCCTCAATAGCTGCGTCGATACCTTTCGGGCGGTGCATCATGTGAAGATTTGTTGTCGTATAGAGATTGTTCTTCTTGATCTGGTCACGGTTTTTGTATCTGTTTATCACGCTGCGGAGCAAGGTTTCTGACGTGCTGCTGAACACGCTGTCCAAAAGGTTTTCCGTATTTTTCCAGTCACGATTGAAATTCGCTGAAACGTCGAAGCCGTTCTCACGCGTCCTTCCGTAATACAGATAAGGTGTGACACTGAAGCTCGTATGGTCGTTCTTGAAATTCCAGTTATGCCGTGTTTTGAAGTCCGTCACACACTGTTTCTGCCAGGATGACTTCAGGCCGTATTCATTTCCGGCGGGAAGGAAGTTCTCGCTTGTTGTATGGGCAATGCTTGTTATATCGTCGTGACCTACCTCTGCCCATCCGCTGATGTCAAAGCGCGACTTGCGGTCCTTCACCTGATAGTCTGCACCGAACGCCTTGTGTGTTTTCTGCCCCTGGGGTACGTTGCTCGGAGACCAGTCGCCGTTCTGTCCGGGCTTACGCGTCTCGTTGATGTTGTTGATGTTTCCGTAGAAAGACAGACGTGACTGACGCGTAAAGCGCAAGGCGAAGAAGCGGCCAAGATAGCGGTCATCCGTTCCTGCGGCTCCTTCGGCATTGGCAATCCAGCCTATGCTGTACTGTTTCTTCAGGTGCACGTCCATCACATATTCCTTGTCGTCCATCTCATGTCCCGTCAGTATGCTTTTCTTCCCTTGTTTCTCATATACCTTCACGTTGTTGACCATGTACGTAGGCAGGTTCTCAAGCATCACGTTACGGTTTCTGTCAAAGAAATTCTCGCCGTTGAGCAGAAGGCTCTCCACATATTTTCCGTTCACGAATATCTGGCCGTCGTCCTTCAGCTCTACGCCCGGCAACTGCTTGATGAGAGCGTCCAGCATTGACCCTTCCGCCATCTGGAAGGCATCGGCATTGAACACCAGGGTGTCTTTCTTGGTGTAGAACTTGACGCGGGTGGCTGTAACCATTGCAGTGCCCAGTTTCCTTTCGCGGACACGCATCATATATGTCTTGTCAAAAAACACATAAGTGCTCGCCTTTTTGGGTACATACGTGATGTTACGGTAGACCGTTTCGAATCCCTCTTTCGAAAATTTGATGATATAGTCTGCCTGTTCTTTGGGAACAACAAAACTCCACGGAGATTTCGTGCTTCCCGTCAGCCCATTCTCGCTCGTCACCGAAGTAGCAATAACCGTACTATCCGTCTTCATCAGTGTGGCATTGACACCAACGAGGGTTTCACCTGTCAGACGATTAAGAACCGCACCATAAATCCATGCTTCATTTTTCTTAATCTGAGACTTCGCAGACTCATGCTGCACGACAAACGCGAGGAGAAGCAACAAACATTTCAACGCCGTCCATCCTTTTACTTTTACATTCATATCTTTTGGTTTTTCTTTAGTAATGGGGAAAGAATAAGTTGACCAATTTTGACCAGTATTTTGGTGCTTTTGGAATTTGTAAGAGGGAGCATAGCGGGCTTCCCCCCAGAAAGAACACGACCGCCCCGCGTCGCATCATGAAGATGCCAACGGCCGTCAGCGTGAAAGAGAAGCAGGGCGCCGGGCTTAGTTATTCTAACCATAATCTCTGACGCCACGACGCCCCTTCTCATCTCACTTTCGAGAGAAATGACGGAATTAGAACTGGATACGCTCCCGAGACGAAAAGCCGCACGTGGAGCAGTCGTTTATATTGTGATGGTGGTTTCCATCATTATATCTGTCGGTTTGTCTTTCACCTTTGCTTAAGGTCTGCACAAAATTAGCGAAACAAGATGAAGCCGCCAAGGATTCTCGTTAACACTTTGTTCACACTTTTCAAGCGCCATTCACATCCCGTTCACATTTTACTCACAAAACGCACCTACCTCTATATCAATCAGTGGATTAGGCGGCGTGAAGGAATGAAAGAAAAAATTGCTTTGCCGGACGTTTTTCCGACGTTTTTCCGCTTCAGCAGGACGTTTCCGCCCCTCATTTTCTCTCCGCGACAGACAGTTTCCCGTCACCTTGCGGGCAAAGCGCACTGCAATGCAGGCACCGCGACACACCAGCATGCGAGGAAAACCGCTCCACAGTGTTGCAAACACCGTCAATTGGTATCGCCGACAAAGTTAAAGCCAATTTGCATAAAATTCCAAATTTTTCACTTCACTCTTACTTCACTCGACTTCACCTTTAGCTATCTAAACAATTTATTATCAAGCATTTGAAGAAACAAAAAAAATGCACCGACGGAAGCGCGGAAAAACGTTACTGGCAGGTTATTACTTATTTATTATATTTCAGCCTACCCCACCTCACTTCTTCTTCGGCTGCACGTTCAACCGATAAATGACATGTAGCATGCCGTAGCTCGGAATCACGTTGCGGTAGGTCTCTGTGCGACCCTGACCGTTCAATGTATGCGTCACGGCGGAGAGGTTGTGCAGGATGTCGAAGCCTTCGAGCGCAAGCGTGAGGCGTTTCTTCCACACCTGCTTCGAGAGGCGGGCGTTCCACACCAGTTCGTCGGTGTTCATCTCGCGGCTCTCATATCCGCGGCGGCTGTACATCGTGATGTCAGTGAAGAGCTGGAAGCCGCAGGGGAGTTCAAATTGTCCAGTCAGGCCATAGTTGAAGTTGGCGGCGTTGACGGTGGCGAAATCCTCACGCGCACTGGTGGCGTTGCGCCAGCTGCACCCTGCCTTCGCCCCGACTTTCTGACGGCCAAAACGGTGGTCAATCTTCACCGTCTCGTTCAAGAACAGGGTCTTCACCTTGCTGCGCGGATTGGTGTCAGAACCAGTCACGGTAATGAGGTCCACATTGTTGTGCAGCTGCGCAGAAGTGGTAGTCGAGAGGTTCCAGCGCCGCTTTCTGTCGAGCGCCATGCTGTAATTCACGTTTCCCCCAACGCTGTAATTGCCGTTGATGTTGACAGGGCGATAAGTGTAGACACCCGTTGCGCGGTTGTACTCAGAGGAGTAGCCAATTTGGTTGCGCACGGCGTTGTATTTCACTCCCGCATTGAAGAAACGCTGTTTGCGGTTGCTGTTGTTCGTGTAGGAAACGTCCAACTGGTGCGCTACGGAATTTTTCAGACGCCCATTGCCGAGCGTCACTCTCAGCGGGTCATCATCAGAACGGATATCGAGCGTCTGGGATAGTCCATACAATTTGGTGTCTACATCGTATTCAATGTCAATACGGCGCTTCCAGTCGTGCCAAATAAAAGACGTTCTCACAAACGGATTGAAGGCCGCAACTTGCTTCGTCAGCACCGTGTCGATATTTGCACGCACATAATCAAGCTTGCGACGGGTCAGCACAACTGGAAATTCCGCATAGGCTTCAAACCGCACCTTGTTATTCAGAATCAGGTGGTTGCCATTGATTTTCATCGAAATGGTATGCTCCTGGGTATTCTGCTCCCGGTTATAGCTGTTCCCCTTGTCCAAAGTGGAGAGATATTCCCATTCCGAAGGCAGCGCACCCAGTTCTTTGCCAGAACCCCATCCGTCCAACTGTTCCAAACGGTAAATCATGTTGTCATTGCGGGTGTTTAACACGCGATATTTATAAGAAGGCACCAACGCGAAATTGCAGGGTAGCCAATACCAGAAATCAGCCCGGCCATAATAGCTGAACATTTCCGAAGGGGATTTGTAATAACGATTTTTGGTCTCACCCGTCTGCCCAGCCGCCGACGGATAGTCAAGCTGATAATGGTTGAAGCGCTCAAAGTGTTCCTTCTTATAACTGATATATCCCTCGGCATCTATAAAACCGCTGAAATACTTCAAATCCTGGGTGAAAGAGGCTGTCGCTGTCGTAAAGAGCTTGTCGGACTTCTGCATGTCCTCATTCTTCGCACGATTTATCACGGCATTGCGCAGCCACTCCGACGACCCCGAAAACAGGCTGTCCGTCAGACCAGACAGATTGTTCAAATCCTGATTCAATGCCGCCGAATAACTGTTGCCGCGCTTTTTCTTCTTCTCATACAGCACATAGGGGGCTACCTTGAGCACCGTCAGGTCGTTGTGGAAAAGCCAATTATGGAAGGAGGCCAAACTGGTGACGCTCTGCGATTCGTGATTACCACTGCGCTTATAGACATTGCCATTCGGCATGAAGGCTTCGCCAGTCGTCTGTTCCAAAGCCGTCAGATTGTCGTGTTCTGCTTTGGCCCATCCCTCCAGCTTGTATCTCGTCCGCCTGTCATTCACCATATAGTCCAGCCCGAAGATTTTGTGTGCATTCTGTCCCTGCCGAACATTTCCGGGCGACCAGTCACCGTTCTGCCCAGGCTTGCGCGTCTCATTGAGGTTGTTCATGTTCCCGAAAAGGCTCACGCGCGACTGCCGTGTGAAACGCAGAGCAAAGAAGCGTCCCAAATAGCGGTCTCTCGTTCCGGCTCCGCCCTCCGCGTTCCCAATCCATCCGATGCTGTAATGTTTCTTCAGATTGATGTCCATCACATAAGACTTGTCGTCCATGTCGCGCTTCATCAATCGGCTCTTCTCCCCCAACCGTTCATAGACCTTCACATTGTTGACCATATACGAAGGCAGATTTTCAAGCATCACATTTCTGTCCTTGTCAAAGAAATTCTCTCCGTTCAGCAGCAGGCTTTCCACGAAACGTCCGTTCACATAGATTTGTCCGTTATCTCTCAGTTCGACGCCAGGCAACTGCTTGATAAGCGCATCGAGCATAGAGCCTTCGGCCATCTCAAACGCATCGGCGTTGAACACCACGGTGTCTTTCTTCGTATAGAACTTCACACGGGTTGCTGTCACGGTCGCCGCACCCAGCACGCGCTCTTTGGGGGCATATTTAAGGTATGTCTTTTCAAAAATAATAATGCCCTTGTTCCCTCTCGGCTCGTAAGTGATGTCCTTATAAAGGGTTTCATAGCCTTCCTTGGAAAGTTTGAGGATGTATTGAGCCTCTTTTTTAGGAACATAGAAATACCAAGGGCAGAGGGTGTTTCCGACCTGAAAGTATTTCTCGGTGCAACAATCTCCAACGACGGAGCTGTCGCTGGTCATCAATTCGGCCTTAACGCCGGAGAGGAGTTCGCCCGTCATCCTGTTGTGAACGGTGCCGTACAGACAAACCGTTTTCGTCTTTGACTGGGCTGACAAGACTGCACATCCACAAAAGGACAACAGAATAAACACGATTAAATGCCTTGCTATATGTTTCATAAGACTGGTTTTAACAAAGGGGTTCTTTATTAAGTAGGTGTTCAAAATTATTTTATAGTATCCATGCAGGAGAAAACCAGTTTGATATTGCCTTGCCGTATTCTTTTGCCCCTACAGCTGTCTTTCATCAGTCACGTAGCCCGCTACGCTCCTTCTTCAAGACAGCTGTAGGAACAAAATAATACGACAATTCAATATAAACTAATTTTGAACACCTACTTAAGACCCCATCGGTTTTATACAATTTATATTTGTCAGGTTTTAACGTTTCTCTCTTCCAGGCAATGGCGTTTCCGCCAGAAATTTCCCCAGAAAGAACACGACCGCCCCGCGTCGCATCATGAAGATGCCAACGGCCGTCAGCGTGAAAGAGAAGCAGGGCGCCGGGCTTAGTTATTCTAACCATAATCTCTGACGCCACGACGCCCCTTCTCATCTCACTTTCGAGAGAAATGACGGAATTAGAACTGGATACGCTCCCGAGACGAAAAGCCGCACGTGGAGCAGTCGTTTATATTGTGATGGTGGTTTCCATCATTATATCTGTCGGTTTGTCTTTCACCTTTGCTTAAGGTCTGCACAAAATTAGCGAAACAAGATGAAGCCGCCAAGGATTCTCGTTAACACTTTGTTCACACTTTTCAAGCGCCATTCACATCCCGTTCACATTTTGCTCACAAAACGCACCTACCTCTATATCAATCAGTGGATTAGGCGGCGTGAAGGGATGAAAGAAAAAAATGCTTTACCGGACGTTTTTCCGACGTTTTTCCGCTTCAGCAGGACGTTTCCGCCCCTCATTTTCTCTTCTCGACAGACTGTTTCCCGTCACCTTGCGGGCAAAGCGCACTGCAATGCAGGCACCGCGACACACTGGCATGCGAGGAAAACCGCTCCACAGTGTTGCAAACGCCGTCAATTGGCATCGCCGACAAAGTTAAAGCCGATTTGCATGAAATTCCAAATTTTTCACTTCACTCTTACTTCACCCGACTTCACTCGACTTCACTCTTAGCTATCTAAATAATTTATTTTCAGGCATTTGAAAAAACAAAAAAATGCGCCGACGGAGGCGCGGAAATAGATGACTGGCAGGTTATTTGAACGGAGATAAGAATAAGTTGAGCAAAAAGACAGGGTAGAAAAATATAACTCCTTACCCTTCAAAATTGTTCAAGCTATTTTTTAAAGTAGGTGTTCAAAATTAGTTTATACTATCCATGCAGGTGTAATCCAGTTTAATATTGCCTTGTCGCATTCTTTTGCCCCTACAGCTATCTTTCATCAGTCACGTAGCCCGCTACGCTCCTTCTTCAAGACAACTGTAGGAACAAAATAATACGACAATTCAATATAAACTAATTTTGAACACCTACTTAAAAAAACAATTTGACCAAGTTAACATTGACCAGATGTTCTAAAAAATGCCGTGATGACTTACATTCTTCTGATGGAATGCAACTCACCACGGCATAATATTTAGATTACTTCCTTGATTATTTATTTAATCATGTCAATGCTACGCTTGATGAAATTGTCAAGCGCAGCACCCTTGAGTTGTCCGTTTTGGAGAAGGGCGATGTCGAGCAACTGTGAGATGGTTCTGTTTCCCTTGGCATAGGCTGAGAAAATTTCCTTTTCTTTTTGTTTTTGCTCGCTGATGCTATCGTTGCACTGCTTGAGCATTTCCCGGTCGTCAGCACTGATTTCTTCTTCCTTCTTGTCTTTGAAAGCAGACTCAAGTGCTGTGTAGCGTGCTTCAAGTCCTTTCAGTTCAGCTTCAACAGGCGCAAGCGTGTTATTGAGCTGAGCGTTAGCATCCGCCAAAATGGCTTTGACAACAGGGTGGTCGGCATTGACAATGAAATTATACATGTCAGGCATTTCACCATAGAAAGCCATGCCCGGTTGTATGCGACTCATTTCCTTCATACGTCGCATGTATTCGCTCTGCGTGATAATCACAGGCAATGCGCTCTCTCCCATGCTCTGAACTTCCACTTGAAACTCGGTCTTTTCAGTGTGTGGCATTTCTGCCTTAAACACCATTGCAAGACGTTCGGTTTCCTGCGGTGTCAACGCGTTTTCCGCATTGTTCTCCTTGGCAATCAGACGGTCAATGACGTCGGCGTCAACACGCGTAAAGCGTGATTTTTCAAACTTTTGTTCCAGCAGTCCGACAAGTGGTGCATCAAGTTGCCCATCAAGGAGCAAAACGCTATAACCTTTTGCTTTTGCAGCTTCGATGTAGCTGAATTGTTCCTCTGTGTTGTTGGCATAGAGGTAGATGAGGTTCCCCTCTTTGTCGGTTTGGTTCTCCTTAATGAGTTCGCGGTATTCTTCGTAGGTGAAGTATTTTCCTTCAACATCCTTCAGGAGGGAGAATTTGCTGGCTTTGTCGTAGAAATCAGGTTCAGAGAGCATGCCATAGTGAATGAAGAGCTTTAGATTGTCCCATTTCTCTTCATATTCCTTTCTGTCGTTTTTGAAAATAGACAGCAGACGGTCGCACACTTTCTTTGTGATATACGTTGAAATCTTCTTCACGTTTGAATCACTCTGCAGGTAGCTACGGCTCACGTTGAGCGGAATATCGGGAGAGTCGATAACGCCGTGAAGCAATGTAAGAAATTCCGGTACGATATTTTCAACTTCGTCTGTAACAAAAACCTGGTTGCAATAAAGCTGGATTTTGTTTCGGTGAATTTCTATGTTGTTTTTGATTTTCGGGAAGTAGAGAATACCCGTGAGATGGAATGGGAAATCGACATTGAGGTGAATCCAGAACAAAGGATCGTCGCCCATTGGATACAGTTTGCGATAGAAACTCTTGTAGTCTTCATCTTTGAGCGTTGAAGGCGTCTGCATCCATAGCGGATTAGTGTCATTTACAATATTGTCTTCTTCCGTTTCAACCTGCTTGCCGTCTTTCCATTCCGTTTTCTTACCGAAGGCAACGGGGACAGGAAGGAAGCGGCAATACTTCTGGAGCAGTTCGTTGATCTTGCTGTTTTCGAGAAATTCCTTGCAATCTTCAGACACGTGGAGCACGATGTCTGTTCCTCGTTCCGCCTTGTCACATTCATCAATTTCAAAAGCAGGACTTCCATCGCAAGACCATTTTACGGCCTTGGCATCTTCGCGATAACTCTTTGTGATGATTTCAACCTTATCTGCCACCATGAACGAAGAATAGAAGCCTAAGCCGAAATGGCCGATGATGGCATTAGCGTCGTTCTTGTATTTTTCAAGGAAGTCGTTGGCCCCGGAAAATGCGATTTGGTTGATGTATTTATCAATTTCCTCTGCGGTCATACCGATACCGCGGTCGCTAATGGTTATCGTTTTGGCATCTTTGTTGACAGCGATACGAATGGTCAGATCACCCATTTCTCCCTTGAAATCACCTTTTGAAGAATAGGTTTTTAGTTTCTGCGTGGCATCAACAGCATTTGACACGATTTCACGAAGAAAGATTTCGTGGTCACTATAGAGGAACTTCTTGATAACCGGGAAAATGTTTTCAGTGGTTATATCAATATTACCTTTTTGCATGATATGAATTGTTTTAAATGTTTTGATTCCTAATCAGCAAATAGCGTGCCAAAGCAATTTGAGATTTGGTGGGTATTAAGAATCTCCCCAAAGCATGCTTGGATCAACTTAAAAAATAAACGGCCATCATGTAAATTTGCATTACAATGATGGCCGTTTAAAATGATTGTCGACTACCTTTTGGGCTTAGAGCCAGCAGGTTGCTTATCTTTTAAGTGTCAACTGAAATATGAGCGGAATTTCTTAAAGATGCGGTCCTTGATGGAAGGAGCAGGTTTTACGTTCTCGCTGTCTTTCAGTTTTTCAATCAGTTCTTTTTCTTTCGTATTGAGGTTTTCTGGAATGTAGACGCTGATGTTTACAACGATGTCTCCGACGCCGTATCCGTAACCCTTCACAGCGGGCAAGCCCTTGCCTCTCAGTCGCAGAGCTGTTCCTGGTTGTGTGCCTGGAGCAATTTTTATACGTGCTCTTCCGTCGATTGTCGGGATTTCAACGGAGTCCCCCAACGTTGCCTGCGGAATGGTGAGTAGGAGATTGTATATGAGGTCGTTTTCATCACGGATAAAGTCGGGATGCGGTTCCTCTTCAATAAGCACCTGAATGTCTCCCGGAATACCGTTGAGCTTGCCTGCATGTCCCTTTCCAGGCACATTGACCACCATGCCTTCAGCCACACCTGCTGGTATGTTGACTTCGACGATTTCATCGCCTTTGACAACACCTTCTCCATTACACTTCTTGCATTTGTGCGTAATGGTGGTGCCAATACCGCCACACGTTGGGCAGACTTCCTGCGTTTGCATCATGCCGAGGAAGCTGCGCTGGCTTCGCACGACATATCCGCTACCGTGACACGTTGGACATGTTTCTGGAGCGTGACCTTCTTCGCATCCGTTACCGTGGCATGCGTCGCAAACCACGTCTTTGCGGACTTTGAATTTCTTTGTTACGCCAGTGGCAATCTCCTGCAGATTGAGTTTTACTTTCATGCGTAAATCTCCGCCATGGAACTGCGGACGTGCAGAACCGCCGCTTCGCCGACGTCCACCACTGAAACCGCCGAATCCCATGTCGCTGAAAATATCGCCAAAATGCGAGAAGATGTCGTTGATGTCCATACCGGCACCGCCAAATCCGCCAAAACCATTTGTGCCATCAACGCCAGCTGCACCAAACTGATCGTAGCGTGCACGCTTGTCGGGGTCGCGCAATACATCGTAGGCTTCCGCTGCCTGCTTGAATTTCTCTTCTGCTTCCTTGTCACCAGGGTTGCGGTCGGGGTGGTATTTGATGGCCACCTTTTTGTAGGCGCGTTTGATTTCGTCTGCAGAGGCATTTTTCTCAACGCCTAATATTTTATAATAGTCTTTTTCTTCAGCCATAATAATTCGCTTTTAGAATATTTGTGGAGGTGTTAAGTAGGTGTTCAAATTTATTTTATAGGGGGAAATTAATTCAATATAAACTAGTTTTGAAAACCTACTTATAAGGATGAACTCAATTGTTTTGGGAAAAGTTCGCCCCTTCACACAACCATTTTAGAAAACAGGCATTGCCTGCTTCCTGATTATTGTCCGACTGCAACTTTCGCATGACGGATAACCTTGCCGTTGAGCGTGTATCCAGTTTGAACACAGTCGATAATCTGGTTTTTCTTGCTTTCGTCCTCAACGGGTACAAGCGCAATGGCCTCGTGAAAATCGGTGTCAAAGGCTGACCCATCGGTTTCAATTTTCGAAAGGCCTTGCGTTGAGAGCGTCTTGGTCAGTTTGTCTATGATGAGCTCAACGCCCTCTTTCAGGGTGGCGACATCGTCAGACTTGTCCATGTTCGTCTGCGCCCTTTCCAGATCGTCGAGAACGGGGAGTAGACTTTCGAGCACTTTCTGTCCGCCGTTGAGTATCAGTTCGGATTTTTCTTTGATGGTTCTTTTTCTGTAGTTGTCAAACTCAGCCATCTGGCGCAAGAGCTGATCCTTCAAAGAAGCGATTTGCGCTTCTGCTTCAGTCAGTTTTTCAGCGTCGGTTTTCTCCTCAGGTGCATCGCTTGCTTCTTCGTTGATGTTGAGATGCTCATTCTCCTCTCCGTTGGAAGCAGTGTTTGTTTCGTTATTGTCAATCTGCGGATCAGTCCGATCAGCAGTATCGTTGTTCTTGATGATTTCTTCTTGGTTCTTTGTGTCAGTCATAATGTTTGTTATTTGTTTTATGACATATATGCAAGATTTATGCCAGTACAAATTTCGCATCGCACATTCGCCCGTCAAACCCAAAATCAAGGCCCATGACACAGGGTACGCCTGTGTAAAACAACCTGTTGGATTTGTCGGGGAATGATTTCTTCTGCAGGCCGACTTGACGCTTGCAGGAGACTTCTTGGCGCCTTACGCCGAAACCTCTCCAATGAAAGTTGTCAAATCATTTTGCCGCAATCACTCGCCATAGAGATGGCTTCTCAGTTCCTTGACTCTGTCGTCGTGGATATAGTCTTCGTAGCTCATAAGTTTGTCAATAGTGCCATTAGGCGTCAGTTCAATGATGCGGTTGGCAACAGTGTTGATAAACTCATGATCGTGACTGGAGAAGAGGATGTTTCCCTTGTAGAGCTTCAAATTATTGTTGAATGCCTGGATGCTTTCCATATCCAGGTGGTTGGTCGGCGTGTCAAGAATTAGGCAATTAGCATTGCGGAGCTGCATTCTTGCAATCATACAGCGCATCTTTTCTCCTCCCGACAAGACGTTCACCTTTTTGAGAATGTCTTCATCCTTGAAAAGCATACGTCCCAAGAAAGCCTTGAAATACACCTCGTTGCCTTCGCCGTATTGGCTGAGCCAGTCGAGCATGTTATAATCGGTGTTGAAAAAATCAGTGTTGTCAAGCGGAAGATAAGCCGTTGTGATAGTTACGCCCCACTTGTAATTACCAGAGGCTGGTTTTGCGTTGCCGTTGATGATTTCAAACAAAGCCGTCATCGCACGCGGGTCGTGGCTCAAGAACACAATCTTGTCGTTCTTTTCCACCGTGAAGTTCAGTTTGTCGAAAAGTACGGTTCCATCTTCTGTGACCGCTTTGAGGTCGTGAACCTCCAAAATTTGGTTGCCAGGTTCACGATCCATCTGGAAGATGATACCTGGATATTTACGCGTTGACGGTTTGATTTCCTCAACATTGAGTTTTTCGAGCATCTTCTTGCGGCTGGTCGTCTGTTTGCTTTTTGCCACGTTGGCAGAGAATCTGCGGATGAATTCTTCCAATTCCTTTTTCTTTTCCTCAGCCTTCTGCTTTTGGTTTTGTGCCTGTCTCAAAGCCAGCTGTGAAGACTCATACCAGAAGGAATAGTTACCCGAGAAGAGTGTCACTTTCCCGAAGTCGATATCCACTGTATGTGTGCAGACCTGGTCGAGGAAGTGTCTGTCGTGTGAAACCACCAATACCGTGTGTTCGAAGTTTCCAAGATATTCCTCCAACCATTCAACGGTTTCAAGGTCAAGGTCGTTGGTAGGTTCATCGAGCAAGAGGTTGTCTGGCTCGCCAAACAAAGCCTGTGCGAGCATGACGCGCACCTTCTGCTTACCCGAAAGTTCGCCCATCTTTTTTCCGTGCAGATTTTCTTTGATACCAAGTCCGCTCAAAAGAGTAGCAGCATCATTCTCTGCCGTATAGCCTCCCAGGTTAGCAAATTTATCTTCAAGTTCGGCCACCTTGATGCCATCCTCGTCCGTGAAATCTTCCTTCGAATAGAGAGCCGTGCGCTCCTGCATGACTTTCCACATGACGGAGTGACCCATCAAGACAGTGTCAAGTACAGTCTCCTCATCAAATTTAAAGTGGTCCTGACTCAAAACGGACAGGCGTTCTCCCGGACCCATTTCAACAGAACCTTTGTTGGGTTCAAGATCTCCGGAAATTGCACGGAGCAAGGTTGATTTTCCTGCACCATTTGCACCAATGATTCCATAGATATTTCCGTTGGTAAACTTCATGTTGACATCCTGATAAAGAATGCGCTTGCCAAATTGAATAGCGAGATTGGATACTGTAATCATATGTATTTCTATAATTTATTTTCTCTTAAGTAGATGGTCAGATTTTAGTGAGTTGTCTGGTGAAATGATACCTACACAACAAAGCCACCGCCTTCGGCGAGTGGCACATAAGTAGGTATTTAAGTAATGGTAAAAAATAACTTGAAAATTTTGAAGGGTAAGGAATTATATCTTTATACCCTGTATTTTTGCCGCTTTTGAAATTTATCATCGTCACATAGTCCGCTATGCTCCCTCTTCCAAAATCCAAAACCCACAAAAATACAGGTCAAAATTGATCAACTTATTTTCTTTCACCATAACTAAAATTATTTTATGATATCAACGTCGGAAATAATAATAGTTTAATGTTGAATACCCACTTACTTAAAAAAGCACACGCTGGTCAAGGAAAGACTGCGTGCACTCTTTATAAAGAAGGTTATAATTTATATGTCCTATATGAATTTCAAACGCTTTGCTCAAAAGGGGCGCCTCTGTTTTATTGGTCAGTAGCATGCTCGTTCATCCAATCAACAAAACTCGTTGAAACAGATTCAGGCGCAGGAACGAGTGGAAGGCGCAACACATTGCTAATGTCTCCTTTGACAGAAAGCAACGCCTTAATGCCAGCTGGATTCCCTGGGGCGCTTAGCAGTTTGAAAAGCGGGCTCAAATGGCGGTGAATGTGCAGTGCAGAGGTGAAATCACCCTGTAATTCGGCATGCACCATTTTCCCGAAATCCGCAGGGTAAGCATTCCCGATAACAGAAATCACACCCACAGCGCCGATGCTGATCAGTTCGAATGTGATGGCATCATCACCGCTCAAAACCTCAAATCCTTCGGGAGCGGCTGCCACGATGTCTTCAATTTGCGCCATTTTTCCCGAGGCCTCCTTGATGGCAACCACATTGGGGCAATCGTTTGCAATCCTAATGGTTGTTTCCGCCAAAAGGTTGGTTCCCGTTCGGCTTGGAACATTGTACAAAACCACCGGGAGTTTGGTTGAAGAAGCCACTTTGCAGAAATGCTGGTAAAGTCCCTCTTGGCTGGGACGGTTGTAGAATGGGGTAACTATCAGCACGCCATCAATACCTGTGAGGTCGGCAGTGTTCAGATATTCGCAAACTGTTGCCGTGCAATTTCCTCCAGCACCCAAGAGCAAGGGGATTCTGCCGTTGACCACTTTGACCGTGAAATCAATGATGTCCTGTTTCTCTTCTGCTGTCAGACAGGGCGTTTCCGCAGTTGTGCCTAACACACACAAGAAATCAACGCCTTTTGCTATCTGCTTTTCTATCAGATGTTCTAACGAAATGTAATCAACTTGCCCTTCGTTTGTGAAAGGGGTCACGAGAGCAATTCCCAAACCTTTAAATGGATTTATTCTTTTCATATATAATAATGGGCGTTTTTTCCAAAAAAAAAATTCTTTTGAGTGGGTATCGAAATTAATAGATACTGGGGATGAGCGCATCACCTCTGTTTTGCTTATGATAAACGAGCCTTGAACGAGTTGAGTTCAGCCAAGAGAGAAACGCTGGCTATCCCAGTTCGGCCTCCTTAAGGCGTTCGGCATTTTCAGCCACCATCAGATGGTCAATACAATCCTGGACATCCCCGTCCATAAATGCTTGGAGATTATAAATGGTGTAGTTGATGCGGTGGTCGGTGATGCGTCCTTGCGGATAGTTGTACGTGCGAATTTTGGCAGAACGGTCGCCCGTTGAAACCAACGTTTTTCTGCGCGAGGCAATGTCGTCCACATATTTTTGGTGCTCCTTGTCATATATAAATGTGCGAAGGCGAGCCAAAGCGCGTTCCTTGTTCTTAGGCTGGTCTCGTGTTTCCGTACATTCAATCAAAATCTCTTCAACGACGCCCGTAATGGGGTTCTTCCAATTATATCGTAGACGCACGCCCGATTCAACCTTATTGACATTTTGTCCACCAGCACCGCTAGAGCGGAACGTGTCCCATTTTATTTCGCCTTCGTTGATGACCACATCGAAAGCTTCCGCTTCCGGAAGCACGGCAACCGTTGCCGCTGAAGTGTGCACTCGACCTTGGGTTTCAGTTGCAGGAACGCGTTGAACGCGGTGCACACCGCTTTCGTATTTCAACGTACCGTAGACATCTGCTCCCGTGACGGAACAAACTATTTCTTTGAACCCTCCAGAAGCGCCTTCGCTCGCGCTTGAAATTTCCATCTTCCAGCCTTTCTTCTCGCAGAATTTTGCATACATGCGGAAGAGGTCACCGGCGAACAAAGCTGCTTCATCGCCTCCCGTTCCTCCTCTGATTTCAAGAATGGCATTCTTTGAATCCTCGGGGTCTTTCGGCACCAGCATCAGTTTGATGCGCTCCTCAATTTGCGGAATTTTGGCCTCGCAAGCCGCCACTTCTTCCCTTGCCATCTCTTTCATTTCAGGGTCTTGCTCGTTGACAAGCAAGTCCTTGCCTTCTTCAAGATTGTCAAGCAGTGTTGCATATTCCTTTCTGGCAGACATCAAGTCCTCCAGTTCTTTATATTCTTTTGTGAGTCTCACGTATCTTGCTTGATCACCGATGACAGCCGGATCCGTAATAAGCGTTCCGACCTCTTCATAGCGTGCAACCAGACCCTCAAGTTTCTCTAATAGGGTATTCACTTATGTATTCGATTGACGTGTTAAAGTGGATTTAATAATGGTGAAAGAAGATGTTGGGCAATTTTGACAGGGCATAAGATATAATTCCTTGCTCCACAAAATTGGTCAAGTTATTCTTTTTTACCATTACTTAATATGACTCCCCTAAATCGTTTGGCATGACGGGGCGTTTATTCTTGGAAAAATCATCGAAAGCTGTGATGATGTATCAATAATGGAACTCGCCCATCTCGCTCTTGATGGTCAAAGAACGCTCACCTTCTTCAATGCGACCAACAATCTGAGCATCGATATTGAAGCTCTTGCTGATTTCGATGATTTTCTCTGCGTGTTCTGGCTTGACGTACACTTCAAGACGGTGTCCCATATTAAACACCTTATACATTTCGCTCCAGTCTGTCCCGCTTTGTTCGGCAATAGCCTTGAACAGCGGAGGAATCGGGAACATATTGTCTTTTATCACCTTGCAGTTTTCGCCAACAAAATGAAGCACCTTCGTCTGTGCGCCCCCTGTGCAGTGCACCATTCCGTGGATGTCGGCACGCATTTCGTCCAAGATGCGTTTAACAACAGGAGCGTAAGTACGTGTGGGAGACAAAACCAGTTTGCCAGCATTGACAGGGGATCCTGCAACCTCATCTGTTAGTTTATATCCACCGCTGTAAACCAATTCCTGCGGAACAGTGTGGTCATAGCTTTCAGGATATTTTTTAGCAAGATATTTGGCAAAGACATCGTGGCGTGCAGATGTGAGGCCGTTAGACCCCATTCCGCCGTTATATTCCTTTTCATAAGTAGCTTGACCGCTTGACGACAACCCGACAATAACATCTCCAGGCTGGATGTTCGCATTGTTGATGACATCGCTGCGTTTCATTCTGCATGTGACGGTTGAGTCAACAATGATGGTTCTCACCAAATCACCGACATCAGCCGTCTCGCCACCAGTTGCGTAAATTCCGACGCCCATGTCTCGCATCTGTTGAAGCAGTTCGTCTGTGCCGTTAATGATGGCAGAAATAACCTCGCCAGGAATCAGCATTTTGTTGCGGCCGATGGTTGAGCTGACAAGAATATTATCAACTGCTCCAACGCATAGCAAATCATCCGTATTCATGATGAGCGCATCCTGTGCAATACCCTTCCATACAGACAAATCGCCAGTTTCTTTCCAATAAATATAGGCCAAGCTGGACTTCGTTCCTGCACCATCGGCGTGCATGATGTTGCAATATTCAGGGTCTCCGCCAAGAATGTCGGGAATAATCTTGCAAAAAGCCTGTGGGAAAATACCTTTGTCAATGTTCTTTATCGCGTTATGAACATCTTCTTTCATGGCCGAAACGCCACGCATCATGTAACGTTGTTTGCTATCAATCATTGGAACTATTGGTTTTAGAGGGGAATCCCTGTTTTTATTTTGTTCGGAGGAATTTTGTTTACGCTTAGAAGCGTGCACTGCAACCGTTTTAATCAGGTTGAAGTGCCGTCTAAAATTTCATGCAAACTTACATAAAATTATTTGATTACATTGTGTGTCGATTTAAAAAACTGGCATTTCGCCCCTTTGGGAAAACAATATTTATAATTGTCAATGCTTATAGCTACGCAACTGCTGTGTCGTGATGACAAAGATGTCTCTTGAAGAATATGAGAATCAAGAGCGCATTCACCGGTGAGGTGAGGAGGTTGCTTAGCGCCATACCATGTAATATAGTCCATCTACATCGAATGGCGTATTTGCAGTAGTACTTGCAATTTTCCCGTGTCGCTTCGCTTTCTCCCTGTAAAGATTCTGTATTATCCTTGCAGGTTATTGTTTTGCCATGCGAAATTTTCAAAAAGTCTATTTTTGAAATGATGGCTATTTTATAATATAAAAGAAGAAAATACAGTAGGTCATTGAGATTTAGATAAATAGATATATTCTATTGGATTATCTGTATAATATATTACCTTCCTAATAATGTCTCCATGTCATTCGCATTTTATAAGAAAATGGTAATTTTGCACAGAATATAATTAAACGTCAAATCATGAATTTGAAAAAATTGAGCTACATCATCCTAGTTATTGTGCTGTCAGTCTCCCTGTTCCTGGGTTTTATTGTTGACACATTCAATGTGGATGTCGGTTACTTGAATAATGTTCTGAAAAAAGTTTCATCCCCATTTGTGTTGGCTGTTGGAATCGTGTTTGCAATGTCGATGGGCGAAGTTTATTCCAGATTCAACAATCTGATGTCGAAGAAAATGTTGCAGTGTTCAGTTGTTGCCCTTGGTTTCGGCATGAACATTGAAAAAGCTTTGGCCTCTGGTTGGGAAGGCATGTTGCTGACAGTTGTCAGCGTGTTTGCCACATTGAGTCTTGGATGGGTCATTGGCAGGAAAATCCTTGGTGTAAACTCAGAAACGAGTTATTTGCTGAGTTCAGGCACCGCAATATGTGGCGGCTCTGCCATCGCTGCGGTCGGTTCTGCGCTAAATGCGAAATCAGAGAATCTCTCTGTTTCGCTGGCAGTGGTGTTTGTGCTTAATGCTCTGGCGTTGTTCCTGTTTCCAAGCATTGGTTCCGCTTTGGGAATGAGCATGAAGCAATTTGGAATGTGGGCCGCCATTGCAATACATGACACATCTTCTGTTGTCGGCGCCGGCGCCGCTTATGACCAATTGCATCCAGAAATGGTTTTGTCGCAAGGTGTCAGCGCGTTAGAGCTTGCCACGACCATCAAGTTGACTCGTGCCTTATGGATTGTCGTTTTGGTGTTGCTGACGCCCTTTTTCATGAAAAGTCATTTTGCAAGCAATGCGAAGGGCAAAGCATTGTACAGGAATGTTCCGACCTTTATCGTATGGTTCTTACTCGCAATTCTGTTTAATACCTATGTGTTGAGTAATCCTTCTCTCTTGGGGGAGGAAGTTGCAAATATCGGAGGAAATTTCAGTCGAATGGTTGCAGCGTTGGCAAAACATATGATTACGCTTTCCATGTTCTTTATAGGAGCTTCTCTTACCATCAGTACTTTAAGAAAAGTTGGCTTAAGGCCTATGATTCAATGGATTGTATTATGGATATGTGTGAGCGCCATTAGTCTTGCTTTCATCATCAGCGTGTGTAACGTTTAAGACGGTGATGCTTGGTGAGTTTTTAAATCTGCAGTGATGAAAGCAGGGCACACAGGTGCTGTGATAAAAATCGTGTAAACATAAAAATTATCTTGACCGCTTGCTAATCGAAGATTTTATGTAATTTTGTCGTTAAGATAAAAGCCCGTATTATGAAATTCCGTACAATTGTGGATTTGCCTGCGGCTCGGTGGAAGCTTGAGCCAAGCATGAAAATTATGTGTTTGGGGTCGTGTTTCGCGCAGGAAATCGGCAGCCGAATGCAAGTCTCGTTGCCAGACGGGCAGGTTATGATAAATCCCAATGGTGTGCTTTACAATCCTGCCAGCATCAGCAATGTCTTGAATGCTTTGTTGGATGATTCGTATGACGACTCCGAGATGGTTTTTCTGGGGCGTGACGGTTTTTGGCATAGCTGGATGCACACTAACAAGTTCTATGGAAACGACAAGGCAACGTTTACGACTTCACTTGAAAGTATTCGGAAACAGGCAAAATGCTTCTTGAAGCAAGCGGACGTGTTGGTGATCACCTGGGGGACGTCTCATGTTTTCAGCCTTCGTGGAAAAGTTGAAACGATTGTTGGCAATTGCCACAAGGAGCATCCAGCCTTGTTTCAGGAAAAACGCCTGACTGTCGGAGAAATTTTGGCTGATTATTGCCGTCTTTTCGACAAAATCAGAGGGATTAACAGGGGCTTGGAAATCGTGCTTAGTGTGAGTCCGTACAGGTATTCTAAACTTGGTTACGCACAGTCGAACACGAGTAAGGCTATTCTCTTGCTGGCAGCAGAGCGGTTGAGCGAGATTTATGGTCATGTCTCTTATTTCCCTGCCTATGAAATTTTGAAAGACGAATTGCGAGATTACCGTTTTTATGCAGCCGACATGTTGCACCCATCGGATCAAGCGGTGGATTATGTTTGGGAGCGTTTTAGGGCATTTTGTTTTTCTGATGCCATGAATGCCTTTTCCGAGGATATGCTTAAGCTTAACAAAGCTCTGCAGCACAGGATGGAGAAGACATCGGGCGCTGAAAACGAGAGGTTTGCGAAAAGAATCTCTGAAATGAGAACGGAGATGGAACGCAAATGGGGGATGTTTCTTTGATGTTCTGCCCCTTGTGTTTCGCCTCGTTTGAAGCGGGAGTTGGCGTTTCTGCATAGAATGGGCTAACATCGGGGCGTCATACTTAAACGCTTGAGAGCAAAAGAATAGCGTCGTCTATGCTTGATCGGGATAGGGGCCTTCATGATGAAAGGGCCTGGATGAAGATAAACGATGCCTATCTAATAAAGACTAAATAATTGTGTTATGTATTATTCATTGGAAAAGGTGGTATCCTTAATTGGTGCCAGACGTTTCGGAAATTCGGAGGCAAAGATTAAATGGCTTCTGACTGACAGCCGATCTTTGGCTTTCCCAGAAACTACGCTCTTTTTTGCATTACGCACGCGGCGCGGCGATGGCCACAAATATATAAACGACCTCTATCGTCGAGGTGTTAGAAATTTTGTTGTTGGCAAATGCCCTGACGACATGGAGCAGAATTACCCGCACGCAAATTTCCTGTTGGTTGTCAGTCCGTTAAAGGCGTTGCAACGGTTGGCTGAGCGCCATCGAGATGAATATAATATCCCGGTCATTGGCGTTACGGGGTCAAACGGGAAAACAATAGTCAAAGAGTGGATTTACCAGTTGCTTTCGCCGACGATGTCTGTTACGCGTTCTCCTCGCTCCTATAATTCACAGGTGGGCGTTCCCTTGTCTGTTTGGCTGTTAAATGAAAAAAGCCAAATCGGTTTGTTTGAGGCTGGCATTTCGCAGCCCGATGAGATGGCTGCCCTCAGGGCTATCATTCAGCCCACTATCGGCATTATGACAAACATCGGTCCTGCCCACCAGGAGAACTTTGCCACGGTGGAAGAAAAATGTCTTGAAAAACTTTCTTTGTTTGCAGACTGTCAGGTTGTAATCTACAACGGAGACGACCCTATTATCTCAAAATGTATGGAAGAAACCCTCCATCATGGCGATTTGATTGCATGGTCGAAAAAGGACGCTTCTGCGCCATTGTTTATCCGTGGCGTTGAAAAGAAGGAAGGGGGGACGACGGTTAGATATACTTATCTTCGCCAGGAGGCGGATTTCGAAATCCCGTTTGTTGATGACGCCTCGATTGAAAACTGCATTCATTGTTTGGCGCTTTGTCTTTATCTGCACTTGGATGCGGAGTCAATCAGAAACCGCATGAAGATGCTGGAGCCTGTTGCGATGCGACTGGAGGTGAAGCAGGGCGTAAGGAATTGCACATTGATCAACGATGCCTATAACTCGGATGTTGCCTCGCTTGACATCGCCCTTGATTTTATGAAGCGCCGACCAATGAAGGAAAAGCGGATGTTGATTTTATCGGACATATTGCAGACTGGCGTGTCTTCAGATGAATTGTATGCCAACGTGGCCAACATGATTGCAGGACGCGGCATCGACTCGCTCATTGGTGTCGGAGAGCAGATTTCATCAGAGCATTCAAAATTTGCCTTGAAGGACAAGCATTTCTTTCCCAATACGGAGGCATTGTTGAAGAGCGGGATGCTGGATATGATTTCTGACTATTGCATTCTTATCAAAGGGTCGCGAAGTGCAGAACTCGACAGAGTCACAGAGCATTTGTCTTTGAAGGTACATGAGACGATTTTGGAGGTCAACCTTAACGCTGTTGTAGAGAATTTGAACTACTACCGTTCGTTTTTGAAACCCGAGACCAAAATCACGTGCATGATAAAAGCTTCGGCTTATGGTTCTGGCAGCATTGAAATTGCGAAGACATTGCAGGACAGGGGCGTGGACTATATGGCTGTGGCTGTGGCTGATGAAGGAGTGAGTCTACGCGAAGCTGGCATTACTGGTGACATCATCATCATGAACCCGGAGATGTCGACATTCAGCACATTGTTTGAATATAATTTGCAGCCTGAGGTTTATAGCTTCGGATTGCTTGAAGCCCTTATAAAAGCGGCAGAAAAAGAAGGTGTGACTAATTTCCCTGTTCATATCAAACTCGACACGGGAATGCACCGCCTTGGCTTTAATCCGGAAACGGACATGCAAGCGCTCATAAACCGCTTGCAACATCAAGATGCCTTGATTCCTCGTTCTGTCTTTTCTCATTTTGTGGGTAGCGACAGTGCGAATTTCGATGAGTTTTCAGCACATCAGTTCGAACTTTTCGACAAAGGCTCAAGCGAACTTCAGAATGCTTTACCTGGTCGCATAATCCGGCATATCTGCAACAGTGCAGCCATCGAGCGCTTCCCTGAGCGCCATCTGGACATGGTGCGCTTGGGACTGGGATTGTATGGAATAGACCCGATTGACAATCGGAAACTGCATAACGTGACAACATTAAAAACGACGATATTGCAAATCCGCGATGTGCCGGCTGGGGATAGCGTTGGATATTCCAGAAAAACGATCTTGACACGTGATTCCCGCATTGCGGCCATACCAATTGGATATGCCGACGGTTTGAACCGCCATTTAGGAAATAGGGTGGGGTACTGCCTTGTCAATGGGGAAAAGGCCGAATACGTTGGCAATATCTGCATGGATGTCTGTATGATTGATGTGACCGACATTCCCTGCAAGGAGAATGACGTAGTTGAGGTATTCGGAGACAACTTGCCAGTCACGGAATTAAGCGATCGTTTGAACACCATCCCCTATGAAATATTGACCTCGGTGTCTGAACGCGTGAAACGTGTTTATTTCCAGGATTAGGACAAATGCTCTGTTTTGCGTGAGAGAAGCGCCGTGCGACATTTTTTTGTTGAATACATGACGATATACTATATAAAATACGTAAATTTGCAATAGCAAAATAACAAATGCCTTGTTTACGACCGAATTTCATCGTGTTTTATACAGGGCTAAAAACACTAAATAATGGAATTGATAGAACAACTTATCGCACGCGCGAAAAACAACAAGCAGCGCATTGTGCTTCCTGAGGGAACAGAAGAACGTACCCTTAAGGCTGCCAACCAGGTATTGACAGATGGCGTTGCTGACTTAATCCTTCTTGGAAACCCCGAAGAGATCCGCAGTTTGGCTAAGGAATGGGGACTTGGAAATATTGAAAAGGCCACCATTATTGACCCTGAAAACCATCCGAAGAAGGAGGAATATGCTCAGTTGCTTTGCGAACTGAGAAAGAAAAAGGGCATGACCATAGAGGAAGCACGTAAGCTCGTGGTTGACCCTCTGTATTTGGGATGCTTAATCATCAAAGCTGGTGATGCCGACGGACAGTTGGCTGGCGCACGCAACACAACAGGAAATGTTCTCCGTCCTGCTTTGCAGATTATCAAAACGGCTCCTGGCATTACCTGTGTCAGCGGTGCTATGCTGTTGCTGACACATGCGCCTGAATGCGGCGATAATGGCGTTTTGGTGATGGGCGACGTCGCTGTGACCCCTGTTCCCGATGCTAATCAGTTGGCGCAGATTGCAGTGTGCACTGCTGGAACTGCAGCGTGTGTAGCAGGATTGAATCCTCGCGTTGCCATGTTGAGTTTCTCAACCAAGGGCTCAGCTAAGCATGAAGTTGTTGACAAGGTTGTTGAAGCTCTTGCTATTGCCAAACAAATGGCTCCCAATTTGCAGATTGACGGCGAACTGCAAGCTGATGCAGCTTTGGTTCCCTCTGTGGGTGCATCTAAGGCACCTGGAAGCGAAGTGGCTGGTCGTGCAAACGTGCTTGTTGTGCCGAGTCTCGAAGTTGGAAACATCAGTTACAAACTGGTTCAGCGCCTTGGCCATGCAACGGCTGTCGGCCCAATTCTTCAGGGCATTGCTCGTCCTGTAAACGACTTATCTCGCGGCTGCTCCGTTGACGATGTCTATAAAATGATTGCAATCACTGCCAACCAGGCAATTGCAGCCAAGGAAACAGAGAAGTAAAAAATGAAAAGCGGGTTCCGTAAGTTGTTGAAACGACTTATGGGATTCGCTTTTTATTATAGGTATATTTATCGTGATAACATCTGTAAAAAGCAGGTACAATATGTGGTTTTTGCCTCGGTTTCAAAAAAGGAAGCCGAAAAAACATAAGGTCTGAAAAATATTTCTTACTTTTGCCATAAATAATACTAATGAATAAATAATTCTACTCATGAAAAAAAGAATTTTGGTTACAGGTGGAACTGGATTTATCGGTTCTCACACCACCGTTGAATTGCAGAATGCAGGTTATGATGTAGTCATCATCGATAATTTGTCAAATTCAAAAGCTGATGTCATTGACGGAATCGAGCAGATTTCTGGTATTCGTCCTGAGTTTGAAAAGGTTGACTGCTGTGACCTCCCTGCTTTGGAAGGTGTCTTCAAGAAATATCCTAATATCGAGGGCATTATACACTTCGCTGCATCAAAGGCTGTGGGAGAAAGCGTTGAGAAGCCATTGAAGTATTACGAGAACAACATCATGTCTCTCGTGAATCTTTTGAAATTGATGCCTGTTTATGGTGTCAAAGGTATTATCTTCTCTTCAAGCTGCACCGTTTACGGCCAGCCAGATCCAGAGAATCTCCCTGTGACAGAATCAGCTCCGATCAAGAAGGCTGAAAGCCCTTATGGCAACACCAAGCAGATCAATGAAGAGATTATTCAAGATTATGTAAAGAGTGGCGCCAATATTTCAGCTATTTTGTTGCGTTACTTCAACCCGATTGGTTCTCATCCATCAGGAATCATTGGCGAAATGCCTAATGGCGTTCCTGCAAACTTGATTCCTTATTTGACTCAGACTGCCATTGGCATCCGTCCGTGTCTGTCAGTGTTTGGCGATGATTACGACACTCCTGACGGCTCTTGCATCCGTGACTTTATTTACGTACTTGACCTTGCAAAGGCACATGTGGCAGCAATGGCTCGTATCTTAGACGGCAAGAACACAGAGCCGGTTGAAATCTACAATGTCGGAACGGGAAAGGGCGTCAGCGTGTTTGAATTGATTCATACTTTTGAGAAGTGCACCGGCGTTAAACTCAACTACAAGGTTGTGCCTCGTCGTCCTGGTGACATTGAAAAGGTATGGGGAAATGTAGACAAGGCCAATAAGGTTTTGGGCTGGAAGGCCGTTCATACGTTGGAAGAAGCTCTTAGCTCAGCGTGGAATTGGCAGAAGAAATTGCGTGAAAAAGGAATCATGTAATCCCCACGTAATTAAATTAAATAGAGTTCTAAAAACCTGTCTGGGATTCTGAATGCTTAGAATAGCAGGCTTATAAGAACATCCGTTATATAATTTCATTTGTCGACAGACGGCTATTCCTTTTTCTGATAGTGGATAGTCGCTGTCGACTTTTTATTTGTTATATTATCCAATGGTGACATATTCTGATTTATCCCAATTACCGACAAACCCTGCGTATGTTGTTGAGGAGTCCTTGTTGCGTCGTAACCTTCAGTTGATTCGGCGTATTTCGGAGGATGCCGATGTGGAATTTATATTGGCTTTTAAGGCATTTGCCCTTTGGCGTACATTCGACATATTTCGTGAATATATTTCACACACCACGGCTTCATCATTGCATGAGGCACGCTTGGCGTGGGAAGAATTTGGATCAAAAGCCCATACGTATTCTCCTGCTTATGAAGAAGAAACATTTGACCAGATCCTTGATTGCAGCAGCCACGTGACATTTAATTCCTTGGGACAATACCGCCATTTCTATCAAAGATTAAAAGAGCACGGCGGTGTTTCAGCTGGGTTGCGCATAAATCCAGAATACAGTGAAATTGAAACGGAACTATACAACCCATGTGCGCCAGGTTCGCGATTTGGCGTTTGCGCTGAAGATTTACCGGAAACGTTGCCAGAAGGTGTGGATGGTTTTCATTGCCATTGTCATTGTGAAAGTCCTGCTTCTTCATTGGTTCACACATTGGAGCATATTGAAAAACGATTTGGAAAATGGCTGTCGCAATTGGAATGGCTGAATTTGGGCGGCGGTCACTTGGTCACAAAAGCGGGATATGATGTTGATTTATTAATCAGTACTTTACTGAAATTACATCAGCGTTACCCTAACTTGAGAATTATCTTAGAGCCTGGATCAGCATTTGCATGGCAAACGGGATATTTGGCATCACGCGTGGTTGATATTGTTGAGAACAAAGGAATTAAAACCGCCATTTTAAATGTAAGCTTCACCTGCCACATGCCAGATTGTTTGGAAATGCCTTATTGGCCGAAGGTCAGAAATGCAGAAACTCTGGAGAACTTCTTAGGCGCGAGTGATGCAGGAAACGTCTATCGTTTGGGCGGAAACAGTTGTCTTAGCGGAGATTATATGGGCAGTTGGAAGTTTGATGCACCTCTCAAGGTTGGAGATACTGTCATCTTTGAAGACATGATACATTACACAACAGTGAAGACAACCATGTTTAATGGTATACAGCATCCAGCCTTGGTGCTTCACACGTTGGATGGCAAATATGAAGTGCTGCGCCAGTTCACCTACGAAGATTATCGAGACAGAATGGATTAATACTTCTTCAAAAGCAGAAGCCAATCCGTTACTATATTGTAATAATACATTAATTTTCAGCTAATAAAGAATATTATATGAAACCAATAGAAGAGAATAAAAACTCGTTGCCTGACAACGCCTTCCGTGAACTGAAGGAGGGCGAAGAGTATGTGCCATTGATGAAACCAGAAGAGAAGCATAGAGAGGTAACAGCTTGGTCTGTTACTTGGGGTATTATAATGGCCATTGTCTTCTCAGCAGCTACAGCTTATCTTGGGCTGAAGGTGGGGCAGGTTTTTGAGGCAGCCATACCTATCACCATCATTGCTGTGGGATTATCGAGCGCAACACATCGCAAAAATCCCTTGGGTGAGAATGTCATCATACAAAGCATTGGGGCTTGTTCTGGCATGATTGTAGCAGGTGCCATATTCACTTTGCCTGCTCTTTACATTCTGCAATCCACTCCAGGGCTTGAAGGTATTACTGTTGATTTCTTGCAAGTGTTTTTGGCATCTGCCCTAGGCGGTATTTTGGGTGTTTTATTTTTAATCCCGTTCAGAAAATATTTTGTCAAGGACATGCATGGCAAATTCCCGTTTCCTGAGGCAACAGCATCCACCCAGGTTCTCATGTCTGGAGAAAAGAGTGGTAGCCAAACAAAATCGTTGCTGGCGGCAGGAGCGATAGGTGGTCTCTATGACTTCATGGTTGCCACCTTTGGCGCATGGAATGAGAATTTCACAAGCCGTTTTGCAGAATGGGGACATACTTTAGCAGACAAAGCGAAAGTTGTTTTCAGCATCAATACGAGTGCGGCTTTACTTGGTATGGGATATATTGTAGGTTTGAAGTACGCAGCAATAATCTGTGCCGGTTCAGCCTTTGTTTGGTGGGTCATTGTTCCTGGAATCGCAATCATATTCCCGGATTTGGCCGTTGCAGGTTCCGCACTTTCTGGGAATGCTATTACTGCTGCAGAAGCGTCTCCCGAACAGATCTTTGGATATGCGAAGAGCATTGGCATCGGTGCCATTGCGGCAGCAGGTGTCATTGGTGTTATCAAAAGTTGGCCCGTCATCCGAAATGCCTTCTCTTTGGTGGGGAAAGTCTTTAAGGGGCAGAAGAATGTGGAAATCGAATCGCGAACACAGCGAGATTTGTCCATGAAGATAATTGCCATTGGTGCCCTCGTCACCATGACAGTGATCACCTTGTTCTTCTTCTTCGGAGTGATGCATGGTCAATTGCTCTTCACAATTGTCGGTGTTCTCATCGTTGCCATTATTGCATTCCTGTTTACAACGGTCGCAGCAAATGCAATCGCCATTGTAGGTTCCAATCCCGTTAGTGGTATGACCTTAATGACGCTCATTCTTTCGTCTATCATTATGGTGCTTGTCGGCTTGAAAGGCACAGGCGGCATGGTGGCAGCATTGATAATGGGTGGCGTTGTGTGTACCGCGCTCTCTTCAGCAGGCGCGTTTGTGACAGACTTGAAAATCGGCTATTGGCTGGGTAGTACGCCGAGAAAGCAGGAAACATTCAAGTTCATCGGCATCCTTGTTTCTGCAGCAACAGTTGCAGGAGTCATCATGATTTTAAACAAGGCGTATGGTTTCACACCTGACAATTCCGATGTGATGGCTGCTCCTCAAGCACGTGCGATGGCGGCCGTTATCGAACCGCTTATGAGCGGTCAGGGGGCTAACTGGCTTTTATACGGAATTGGTGCTCTGATCGCCGTTATTTTGAATTGGTGTGGCGTTTCAGCTTTAGCGTTTGCTTTGGGTATGTTTATCCCCTTGCAATTGAACTTGCCGCTTATCGTAGGAGGACTGGTCAACTGGTATGTCAGCACACGTTCATCGAATAAGGAATTAAATAATGAGCGCAGTGAACGTGGTACCCTTTTGGCTTCCGGATTTATTGCAGGCGGAGCATTGATGGGAGTTGTCAGCGCGGGCATGCAGTTTGGTGGCTTGAACTTTGCGTCAGAAACATGGCTGGCAAGTCCCGCAAGCCAGGTGATGTCATTGGCAATGTATGTGATACTGATATTCTATTTCGTAAATGCCACCTTGGGTTTGAAAGAAAAATAAGTGGAATTTCGTAAGTGATTTTGTGAATACCCCAAAAAAAGCCTATTTTTTCTTGGGGATTCACGTGAATTACGTTAACTTCGCAACACGATAAAAATAACTACTATGATAAAAATAACTTTTCCTGACGGAAGCATTCGTGAGTACGAAAAGAATGTGACCCCGTTGCAGATAGCAGAAAGCATTTCCAGTCGTCTGGCTGCTGATGTCTTGGTGGCTAATGTGAATGACGAAATTGTTGGTTTGGATTATCCTATAGAAAATGATGCAAAATTGTCATTGCTGAAATGGGATGACGAGGAAGGCAAACACGCATTCTGGCATACTTCTGCCCACTTGATGGCTGAAGCAATGCAGGAATTGTGGCCTGGCACCCAATTCGGAATTGGACCTGCCATAGAAAGCGGTTTCTATTATGATGTCATGCCGCCCGAGGGCGTCGTTATTAGTGAAACCGATTTTCCGAAAATCGAAAAGAAAATGGCCGAATTAGCTCAGAAAAAGGAATCTGTCGTGCGCAAAGAAATTTCCAAGGCCGATGCACTTGCATTCTTTGCTGAAAGAGGACAGACCTATAAGAATGAGCTTATCGAAGAATTGGAAGATGGCCATATAACAACATATACACAGGGCAGTTACACGGATTTGTGCCGCGGCCCACACTTGTTGACAACGGCTCCAATCAAAGCCATTAAAGTGACTGCTGTTAGCTCTGCCTATTGGCGTGGCGATGCCACTCGTCCAATGATGACCCGCGTTTATGGGATAACATTTCCGAAGAAAAAACTTTTGGATGAATATATCCAATTGATGGAGGAGGCCAAGCGTCGTGACCATCGTAAAATTGGTCGTGAAATGGAACTGTTTATGTTCTCTGATTTGGTCGGTAAGGGTTTGCCTATGTGGCTTCCAAAGGGAACTGCTTTGCGTTTGCGCCTTGAAGATTTCTTGAAGGCAATCCAGAAGCGCTACGGCTACCAGCAGGTGATGACGCCGCATATTGGTTCAAAAAATCTCTATGTAACGTCTGGCCACTATGCCAAGTATGGTAAGGACTCCTTCCAGCCCATCCACACTCCGGAGGAAGGTGAAGAATATATGCTTAAGCCCATGAACTGCCCTCACCACTGCTCAATCTTTGCTTGGAAACCACGTTCTTACAAAGAACTTCCTTTGCGATTGGCAGAATTCGGCACCGTTTATCGCTATGAGCAGAGTGGTGAATTGCACGGATTGACACGTGTTCGTGGCTTTACCCAAGATGACGCCCACATCTTCTGTACCCCAGAGCAGGTAAAAGACGAATTCCTAAGAGTGATGGACATCATTATGATTATCTTCCGCGCCCTGAAGTTCGATAAGTTTGAAGCACAGATTTCACTGCGCGACAAAGTAAACCGTGACAAATATATCGGTTCTGAAGAGAATTGGGAACATGCCGAGCAAGCCATTATTGAGGCATGCAAAGAAAAAGGTCTTGAAGCCCGTGTGGAATATGGCGAAGCCGCATTCTATGGTCCTAAACTCGACTTCATGGTGAAGGACGCAATTGGAAGACGCTGGCAGTTGGGAACAATCCAGGTTGACTATAACCTTCCAGAGCGCTTCCAGCTTGAATACACAGGCGCCGACAACCAAAAACATCGCCCTGTGATGATTCACCGTGCACCATTTGGCTCAATGGAACGTTTTGTGGCTGTCCTCATTGAACATACCGCCGGTCATTTCCCATTGTGGTTGACCCCAGACCAAGTGGTTGTCCTCCCGATTTCAGACAAATATAATGACTATGCCAACGAAGTTTGCCGTCAGTTGAATGACAGCGATGTTCGAGCAACAGTTGATGACCGCTCTGAAAAAATCGGAAGAAAGATTCGCGACAATGAAATGAAGCATATTCCTTATTTGCTTATTGTGGGTGAAAATGAGGTCAATGAAGGCATTGTTTCTATAAGAAAACAGGGCGAGGGCGACCAAGGAAGCATGAAAATCGCTGATTTCGCAAAGAAAATCAATGATGAAGTCGCTGAAATGACAAAAAACTATTAACTTTGCAGCGGAAAATAGGAAGAAGAACAAAATGCGGTGCCTTGCCATCGCATTTTGCTTCCTCCATTAATGGTGAAGTCGTATAAATCACTAAAGCAAAAAATCAATATTATCTATATACAAGTTCTGAATGAAAAATGAGAAGATAAAAAATAACTATCGTATCAACGAGCAAATCCGTTCTCGAGAAGTACGTTTAGTTGGTGATGACGTTGAGTCAACTGTAATGCCTACCCATAAAGCCATTCAATTGGCAGAGCAAAAGGGTGTGGATTTGGTTGAGATTTCGCCAAACGCTCAGCCGCCTGTGTGTAGATTGATTGATTATTCGAAATTCCTTTACCAGCAGAAGAAACGCCAGAAGGAACTGAAAGCCAAGCAGGTTAAGATAGAGGTCAAGGAAATCAGATTCGGTCCTCAGACGGATGAACATGATTACAACTTCAAATTGAAACATGCCAAGGATTTTTTGACCGAAGGTGACAAAGTAAAGGCCTATGTTTTCTTTAGAGGCAGAAGCATTTTGTTTAAGGAGCAAGGTGAAGTCCTGCTTCTGAGATTTGCTAATGACTTGGAAGAATACGGTAAGGTTGAACAGATGCCAGTGCTTGAGGGTAAGAGAATGATTATTTTCATCGCTCCTAAAAAAGTTGCTGCACCTAAGAAAACCGAAGAGCAGGAAGATGAAAAGAATCCCGCTTCAAATAAAGCCGAAAAAGTGAAAGTGGCACCTGCAAAGAAAACGCAGAAAGAATACACTGGTCCAAAGGTGGAAGGCGAAGACTTCTAATATAAGATAGAAAAAGCGCGTCTGTGTTTGGTATCTCACGCAGCCGCTTGTTATAATAATAATTTAAAATACAAAGAAAATGCCAAAAGTTAAGACTAATTCCGGTGCAAAAAAAAGATTCGCTCTTACCGGAACGGGTAAAATTAAAAGACAGCATGCTTATCATAGTCATATATTGACTAAGAAGACCAAAAAGCAGAAGCGTAATCTCGATCATGTCGCATTGGTCGATCGTACCAACGTTAAGCAAGTAAGAGAACTTCTCTGTCTTCGTTAATCGCAGTCTTTTAATTAATTAACAAAAAAGTTAACTGGATGTTTAGCATTAAGAGCGTATAAATCAGTACGACGCTAACAACCTAAAAACAAAAAATTATGCCAAGATCAGTCAATCATGTTGCTTCAAGAGCAAAGAGAAAAAGAATTCTTAAATTAACTCGCGGTTATTTTGGTGCCCGCAAGAATGTGTGGACCGTTGCCAAGAACACTTGGGAAAAAGGTTTGACATACGCATTCCGTGACCGTCGCACGAAGAAACGCAACTTCCGTGCTTTGTGGATTCAGCGTATCAATGCAGCTGCTCGTTTGGAAGGTCTTTCTTATTCTCAGTTGATGGGCAATTTGCACAAAGCTGGTATCGAAATTAACCGTAAGGTCCTCGCTGACCTCGCAGTTAACAATCCTGAAGCTTTCAAGGCAATTGTTGCTAAGGTGAAGTAAGACTCTATATAGCAAAAGATAAGTCTTTATAAATAAAGGTGTGCCGCGACCAGATAATAGGTTATGGTACACCTTTTTTCGTCAGTAAGTAGGTCTACACCATTACTTATATTGAATAGTCGTAGTATTTTGTTTCTACAAACGCCTCATAGAAGAAGTGTAGTAGGCTACATGACTGATGAAAGGCAATTTTATATTTATCGTTTATGAGCGACGGCAATTATAACAGGAATTTATTACCATATCATCATTATAGAAGCGGCCTCTCTGCGGGGAGAATCCAAATGAAAAAAATATCGCTGGAATGTTTCGAAAAATGGTATGACGAGAGATTTCCCGATGCAACGGAGATTACCAAGAAATCCGACATGAAAACATTTCAGGATCAAATAGATTCTCATTCGTTATAGCTTGAACGTTTCAAGCAGGCGTTTGGAGAGGTTTTAAAGACGCTCCATATTGCAAGTACCAGCAGACTTTCTCTCGATAGTGAAATTCTAATCAGATAACCAATATGTATATAACCAAATTTCTACATGCGTTCGGCCAGTACCTGTTTTTAATGGGACGCGTTTTCTCCCGTCCAGAAAGAATGCGTATGTTCTTCAAGCAATACCTGAAGGAAATGATACAATTGGGACTCAATTCAATAGCAATTGTTCTGCTCATATCCTTCTTCATAGGCGCTGTTATCTGCATCCAGATAAAGCTCAATATCCAGAGCGCTTGGATGCCGTTATGGGTCTCTGGATATGTGACACGCGAAATCATGCTTTTGGAATTTTCATCTTCCATCATGTGTTTGATACTTTCAGGAAAAGTCGGTTCCAACATAGCCTCCGAACTCGGAACAATGCGTACAACCCAGCAGATTGACGCATTAGAGATAATGGGCATAAACTCCGCGTCATTTCTCATATTGCCAAAGATTTTAGGACTTGTAACCGTCATTCCTTTCCTCGTCGTTTTCAGCACAGTCAGTGGAGTTGTCGGTGCCTATGCAACAGCATACATCGGCCATATCATCACGGCAACAGATTTGACATCGGGAATGCAGCATGATTTCAACCAGTGGTTCTTCTGGATGGGCACCGTCAAAAGTCTGTTCTTTGCGTTCATCATTGCAAGCGTCTCTTCATACTACGGCTACACCGTTGAAGGAGGCTCTGTAAATGTAGGAAAGGCAAGCACAAATGCTGTTGTGTCAAGCAGCATGCTTATATTATTCTCAGATATGTTCCTAACACAGTTGCTTTCATGATAGAAATTAAGGATCTACATAAATCATTCAATGACAAAGTCGTTCTGAAGGGAATCTACAGTCGCTTTGAAAACGGCAAAACCAATTTGATAATCGGTCAAAGTGGTTCCGGCAAGACCGTACTTATGAAATGTATCGTTGGATTGCTTGAACCCACTGCGGGCAATATACTCTACGACAACAGAAGCCTTGTGCGAATGAATAAACGCGAAAGAGCCCTGCTTCGCAGAGAAATGGGCATGATTTTCCAGTCGGGCGCTTTGTTTGACTCAATGACCGTACTTGAAAATGTCATGTTTCCCCTGGACATGTTTTCCTCAGACTCATTCAAAGACCGCTTGAAGCGAGCACGCTATTGTTTAGACAGAGTCAATCTTTTAGATGCTGAGAAAAAACTGCCAGGCGAAATCTCCGGCGGTATGCAAAAGCGCGTGGCCATAGCCCGTGCCATTGTCCTCAATCCCAAATACCTATTTTGTGACGAACCCAATTCAGGTCTTGACCCCAAAACTTCACTCGTTATCGACAACTTGATACACGACATAACGAGCGAATACAACATGACCACCATCATCAACACCCACGACATGAATTCCGTAATGGAAATAGGGGAGCACATCCTATTTCTGTGTGAAGGCAAAGCAGAATGGGAGGGTACAAAAGACGAAATTGTCAGTTCAGACAATGAGAAACTCAATAGTTTTATCTTTGCCTCAGACTTGTTCCGCAAGGTCAAAGATGTGGAATTAGACCAGCAAGAAAAATAAAAATCCTCCACATCGTAAGCGTCATAGTTGAAGAAGCTGCTGATCCAGTATAGTAATTCCAGTGATAAGTAGGTGCTCAAAGTTCGCCTGATATTGCCTTGTCGTACAGCAAGGCAATATCAGACTGGTTTCCACCTGCATGGATACTATAAATATTATTGAACACCTACTTACCGTCAGATGGCTCTTCATCCCCCAATAATTTTGAACACCTACCTATGATAAATCTTCAAAATATAGACAGAAACGACTTGACAATTTGTGCACCTTCAACAGCTCAAGGCGGTGCAATTGGCGTTATCCGAGTCTCAGGTGCAAAGGCATTTGATATTGTTGATGGAATATTCTCACCTGTTTCAAAAAAACACCTGGCAGACATTCCAGCAGGCACATGCTCATTTGGAAGAATCACGGACAAGAGCGGCGAGTTGATAGACGAAGTCATCGTAAGTATTTTCCATGCTCCACATTCCTATACGGGAGAAAACGTTGTGGAGATTTCCTGCCACGGTTCCTCCTATATCCTCAACAAGGTTTTGGAATTACTCCTGCAGGGCGGCTGTACCATGGCCCTGCCAGGGGAATTTACCAAACGGGCCTTCTTGAACGGCAAGATGGATTTGAGCCAGGCAGAAGCTGTTGCCGACCTCATTTCTTCAACAACGCAGGCCAACCATCGCATGGCCATGAAGCAGATGCGTGGAGATTACAGCAAGAAAATCGTGGAACTTCGCGACAAACTCTTGCACATCACTTCTATGCTGGAGTTGGAACTGGATTTTTCAGACCACGAAGAACTTGAATTTGCCGACCGCACAGAAATTCTTTCATGGGCAACAGAAGCCCAGCAACACATCGACTTCCTATGTCATTCCTTCAAATTGGGCAATGTCCTGAAGAAAGGCCTGCCAGTGGCCATTATCGGAGAGACGAATGCCGGAAAATCAACACTGCTCAATGCCCTTATCAATGAAAACCGCGCCCTTGTGAGCGACATTCAAGGCACAACACGAGATACCATAGAAGAATGTATCAACATGGATGGTACGCTTGTGCGCTTTATTGATACGGCAGGAATACGCGAGACAAACGACCTTGTCGAGCAGATGGGCATTGAGCGCACCTACGACAAAATCAAAGAGGCAGAAATCGTCATGTGGGTTTTTGACGCAACACATTTTCAAGAGCAATATGACGAACTGGCCTCTACACTGATGCCATTTTTGGCCGACAAGAAACTAATTATAGTTCTAAACAAAATGGATCTTCTCGAAGAGGAGAGGGTAGAGGCGTTAGCGCAGGAAACGAAACAGCATAATACAGAATCCAACTCAGCCATACAGATTTGTGCACATGCCGAAGCAGACATCTCCCGTTTAAAGCAATTGCTATTAAACACCGTCTCTTCTATAATATCCAAAGAATCCTCTTCAGACGTGATAGTTAGCAACGCCAGACATTATGAATCCCTCTCCTTGGCTTCAGAGTCGCTTCACCGGGTTGTGGACGGCATAAAAATAAATCTTTCGGGAGACTTCATTTCACAAGACCTGCGCGAGTGTATTTATCATCTGGGTGAAATCGTTGGTAAGATAAGTTCAGACGATGTGTTACACAACATTTTCAGCAAGTTTTGCATCGGTAAATAAGTGGTGATTACCAACGATTAGCATATATCATCAATGATTATTAAGGCGTTCATTTTGAGCGCCTTTCTTTTTATCCCTATAAGCGATGGTTATCGTTTATAGGGCTTTTTCAGCTCATTTTTGTACCGTATTTGTTGCTCGCTTGTCAAAGACCAAAAATTCAGTGGAAAGGTAGTAGAGAAACTATACGCCATTTTACACGGTTTTACGGGAATTTACAGTAATAACGGAGAAATAAAGATGAATTGAAATGAGCAGTAACCTGAAAATTAAGCGAATTTGCGCTTGGTGCGGTAAAGAGTTTATCGCCCAAAAAACAACAACAGCATGTTGTTCCAAACAATGCGCCAACGCTCTTTATAAAAAGAAGAAGCGTGACGAAGCAATCAAAGCTAACAATCAATTCGTGGAGAAGAAGATTGATAAAAAGCCTATTGAAAGAATCAAAGACAAGCCATTTCTCACAATTACCGAGACTGCAATCTATCTCGGAGTAACCCGACCTACCGTTTACGGATACATTAAACGAGGTGAATTAAAGGTTACTCGATTGGGCTTCAAATACCTTTTGAAGAAAGAGGATATTGATGAGTTATTCAATAATCCAACAGAGTTCCATACTCCAACAAAAGAGAAAGCCCCTATCACCGACTTCTACACCACAGCCGAAGTCAAGGAAAAGTATCATGTAAACGAATCATGGATATTCTTGGTAGCCAAGAAAAACAACATTCCCCGGACTTTCAATCGTGGCAAAACCTACTGGAGCAAGAAACACATGGATACTTACT
>UQCW01000020.1 GCA_900539625.1 uncultured Prevotella sp. | reverse complement strand
AAGATGTTCAAAATCCAGAAAAATCTCTGCGCGTTTTTTTGCCAAACAACAAGTGGCAAAGCATGCGCACATGATAAACGAACAAAGCGCGAAAAGGAGCGCCCTGAAAGGGCAGTCAGTCCCAAGCCCAGGGCAACGCCCTGGGTATCAGCGTACAAACGCCTACGCCCTGTAAGGGCAAAAGTATGGGCGAACAGTTGATTCCTACTTTTGCCCTTTCAGGGCGTAGGGAAATGGGACATAGTACCCAGGGCGTTGCCCTGGGCTATGGACTTGCTGCCCCTTCAGGGCGTGCAGGGCCGCAAGCAAAGCTTTTCCGCACAATCTCCACTCACTTAAATTTTCTGGATTTTGCCCCCATAACCCCAACCATCCCAAAACAAAAGTTTTTCATGCACGGCATCGTTATACGAAATACAGGAAACAGCTATGTGGTACGCACCGACGACGGACAGGAGGTGGAATGCAAGGTGAAAGGCAACTTCCGCCTGAGAGGCATCCGCTCCACAAGTCCTGTGGCGGTGGGCGACGGCGTGACCGTCATGAAGTCGACGGAGAAAGCCACGTCCAAAACTTCTGGCAAGAAAGGAAAGGGACGCAAGAAGAATGAGGCTGCCGACAACGGCGAATTTCAGGTGGAACACGACGAGACGCTCTTCATCACGGAAATCGACGACCGTAGGAACTACATCGTCAGAAAAGCATCCAACCTCTCGAAGCAGAGCCACATCCTGGCGGCCAACGTCGACCTGGCACTGCTCGTCGTGACGATGGCACGCCCCGAAACGAGCACCACCTTCATCGACCGCTTCCTGGCATCGGCCGAGGCCTATCGCGTGCCAACGGCGCTCGTGTTCAACAAGATGGACGACCTCAGCGAGGAAGAGCGCGAACGCGCTGACTATCTGATGGCCATCTATTCCAACATCGGCTATACCTGTTATGCCGTCAGCGCCCTCAACGGCGACGGCATCGACGCTCTGACGCGCGACATGCAGGGCCGCATCTGCCTGCTGGCGGGACATTCGGGCGTTGGAAAATCAACGCTCCTCAATCGACTGGTGCCGGAGGCGCACGCCAAAACGGCACAGGTGTCGGAAGCACACGGAACGGGCATGCACACCACCACCTTCAGCGAACTCTTTGACCTTCCAGGAGAAGGCGGCGGCTCGGTCATCGACATCCCGGGCATCAAAGGTTTCGGCACGTTCAACATGGAACGCGAGGAAGTGGCACATTTCTTCCGCGACATTTTCAAGCTCTCGGCCAACTGCCGCTTCGGCAACTGCACGCATACGCACGAACCGGGATGTGCCGTGCTCGAAGCATTGGAAAACCACCAGCTGGCCCCAACGCGCTATGCCTCTTACCTCTCCATCCTGGAAGACAAGGAGGAAGGGAAATACCGCGCGGCTTATTAGTTTCGACCATCACTAAGTAATGGTGAAAGAATAAGTTGACCAATTTTAACCTGTATTTTTGTTGGTTTTGGAATTTGGAAGAGGGAGCATAGCGGGCTATGTGACCGATGACAAATTTCAAAAACGGCAAAAAGACAGGGCATAAGAAATAACTTCTTATTCCTACTCCACAAAATTGGTCAAGTTATTTTTTTACCATTACTAAAATTCCACCATCATGTCAACCACGCTCATCATCATCTTGCTCGTTGTGTTGGCGCTCCTGCTCTTCGCAGCCGAAGCGCTCATCCTTCCGGGCCACGGCATTTCCGGCATCTGTGCCGGTGTCTGCGTCATCGTTGCCGACATCATGATCTACCAGGAATATGGAACGCAGGCCGCCATCCTGGCTGTTTTGATTTCCACAGCCATCGTCCTGCTCTTCTTCTGGTGGTTTGCCCATTCGAAAACGCTCGACCGCATGTCGCTCCACAGCACCATCTCTTCAACCTCCGCCACGCCGTCGCAACTCTCCGTGAAAGCGGGCGACACGGGAGTGGCCACCACGCGCCTTGCCCTCATCGGCAACGCCAAAATCGCGAACTGCGATGTGGAAGTGAAGTCGGAAGACGGATTCATCAACGAAGGCACCCCCATCATCGTGACACGCGTGAACGAAGCACTCATATTAGTCAAGAAGCGTTCTGACAAATGAACAGGCGGACTTGGGCAAAACTGATTTCATTATGGTGAAAGAATAAGTTGACCAATTTTGCCCCACCTCGCCAGCACGCCTCTGCATAGAAACAAGCACCTAAAAAATGACTGAACAACAAAATAACATCTACCCCATCTACGACCGCATGCTCAAGCGTGAAGACAAAGAAAAGTTGCTCGGGCAACGCGGTGTGATGCTCTGGTTCACCGGACTGAGCGGCTCCGGGAAAAGCACCGTGGCCATTGCTCTGGAACGCGCCCTGCAAGATCGCGGCCTGCTCTGTCGCATCCTCGATGGCGACAACATCCGCTCGGGCATCAACGCCAACTTAGGTTTCTCGGCCGAAGACCGCCGCGAAAACATCCGACGCATTGCCGAAGTGGGCAAACTCTTTGTCGACACGGGCATCATCACCATCGCCGCCTTCATCAGCCCAACGGAGAAAATCCGCCAAATGGCTGAACACATCATTGGGCAAGACGACTTCAAGGAAATCTTCGTGTCCACACCGCTTGAGGTGTGCGAACAGCGGGACGTGAAAGGTCTTTATGCCCGCGCGCGCCGTGGCGAAATCCAAAACTTCACGGGTATCTCCGCGCCATTTGAAGCGCCAGAACACCCGGCCTTGTCGCTCGACACGTCGAAACTCTCCATCGAAGAGAGTGTCAAAAAACTGCTGACGCTGCTGGGCGTGGAATAAACAATGCCGCAACGGCCTTGCAAGCAAACGCCACCGACGCAAGGGAGGAACCTCCCCACGTCCACCAATAACCATAAAGGGCAAGGGAACATCTGTGGTTCCCTTGCCCTTTTTAATGTTTGATTTCTTGGAATATCCTTCGAGCAAACCGACAGCGCAACGCTCATCTCCAACGCCACCGCTTCAGCACGAGGCGCTCTGCGCGGCGCACAATCTGCCCGATGGCCAAACGGCGCTGCAGCGTGCCGGATGTGATGACGAACATGACGGCCAGAAGAATCAGTGCAATGCCAAAAGAGAGGCGCAGCGTCAACACTTCGCCAAACATCAACATGCCGGCCACCACTGCGGTGACGGGCTCCAAAGCGCCCATAATGGCGGTCGGCGTGGAACCGATGAGATGGATGGCCTTAGCCATGTAAACCAGTGAAACGACCGTTGGCACCAGTCCGAGCAGAGCGGCATAAATCCATTCCGTCGGCGACTGGAGCAGCGTGAGCGGCTGGCGGTCAATCAATGAGAAGAGGGCGATGCACAAAAGGCAGACGAGCATCGCATAGAAGGTGAGTTTCACGCTCGACATGACAATCCTCGAACGGTTGACCACCACGATATACAACGCATAGGCCAGCGCGGAAACCATCACGATGACGAAACCGGGAAGCGAAATAGGTTTCCCGTCGTCGCCCTGATAGAGGAGCGCAATACCGCCCACCGTGAGCGCAATGGCCAGCAACGACGGCCACCCCAACCGCTCGCGGAAGAACATGGCCATGATGATGGCCACCATCACCGGATAGGCAAACACCAACGTGGCGGCCACACCGGCAGAGAGGTAGTGGAAACTGATGAAATACGTGATCGACGAAAAGGCGAAGAGGGCACCAAGCAACGTCAGCACAAGGCCCTCGCGCCGCGTGAGACGGAAGCTCTGGCGGCTCGCCAGCATCATCAGTCCCAAGATGGCCACGCCAAAGGCGAAGCGGTAAAACAGCACGGTGTTGGTGTTCACGCCCTCGGCGTAAAGCGCTTTGGCGCACAGCGGATTAAGACCGTAACTCACGGCTGATATGCAGCCATAAATAGCACCCTTTGTTTTGTTACTACTCATTATCAGATGGTTAAACTTAGGTATTTCTCCCTTCCCAAAAGTTTTCCATACTGCCCTTTGGGAAAGGCAGTGCAAAATTACGAATCTACCACCAAACAAGCAGGAGGGCAACCGATGCAGACACGGATTTTTAGAAATATTAAGGGCCACGCTCTGAAAACTCTGCTTTGAACACTCTTTGTATATGCAACGTCGCAAGGCCGCTCTGCCGATGGCCTCTATGTGCTGAGAAATTATTACCTTTGTCGCAACGACACTTCTAAATAATGGTGAAAGAATAAGTTGAGCAATTTACCATTACTAATCCACGACCATGAAAAAGTTCATATTTATCGCCTTGACCAGCCTCGTCTGCTGGGGTGGCAAGGCACAGACTTCCCAACCCGACTATCCGTTTCGCAACGCCCATCTTTCTGCCAGCGAACGCACCGAAGACCTCATCAGCCGCATGACGCTGGAAGAGAAAATCGACCTGCTCGCTGGCTACAACGATTTCTATCTGCACCCCTGCGCCCGCCTCGGCATCCCAGCCTTCCGCATGGCCGACGGTCCGCTCGGCGTGGCTTCGTGGGGACTTTGGGGACGCGCCACGGCTTTCCCCGCCGCCCTGTCGGTGGCCGCCTCGTGGAACCGCGACTTGGCTTACCGCATCGGTGAGATGTATGCCGCGGAATGGCGAGCCCGCGGTCTCCACTTTATGCTCGCACCAGGAGTGAACATCTACCGCGCCTCGAAGGGGGCCCGCAATTTTGAATACTACGGAGAAGACCCTGTGCTCACCTCACAAATGATCGTGCCTTTCATCCAGGCGGTGCAAAAAGGCGGCGTCATCGCCACGGTGAAACACTTTGCTGGCAACGACCAGGAGTTCGACCGCTACACCGTCAGCACGGAGGTGTCGCGCCGGGCGCTGCATGAAATCTATCTGCGACCCTTCCGCGCAGCCGTTGAAGAAGCTGGTGTGAAGGCCGTCATGACGGGCTACAATCCGCTCAACGGCACCTACTGCACAGAAAACAAATGGCTCATCGACGTGCTGAAGAAAGACTGGGGATTCAAAGGGATGCTCATGTCGGACTGGGCCTGCACCTATTCAGCCGACAAAGCGGCAAACAACGGCCTCGACCTTGAAATGGGCAGCAAAGACTGGTTCAACCGCCAACGTCTTCTGCCGCTCATCAAAAACGGCACCGTCAGCGAAGCCACCATCAACGACAAGGTGCGCCGCATCTACGGAACCTGCATCGAAATGGGATTCTTCGACCGCGACCAACGCATTGACACCATCCCGCTCTATAACCCTGCCGCCTCACGCATGGCACTGAAAGGAGCGGAGGAGGGCATGGTGCTTCTCAAAAACTCAAACCTGCTGCCGCTGAAGTCACCGCGCCGCATCGCTGTCATCGGCCCGACGGCCAATCCGCCGCTCATCAACGACCGTGCATTCAACACCAACGGCATCGTCTATGGCGGCGGTGGAAGTTCGAGGGTACACCCGTGGCATGTGGTCAACGATTTGGAGGGCATCAAAAACGAGTTTCCGGAGGCTGAAGTCTTGTATGCAGAAGGGATTTCCAACCAGTTCCGCCGTCGGCTCTTCCAGTCGAGTGTCTTCAAAACGGCCGACGGCCGCCAGGGACTGGACGCTCGCTATTTCTCCATCGGAAAGGACCATGCTGCCACCCCGGCAACCGATGTTCTCGCCCAACAGGCCAAAGCGGCAGGGCGTGAAACCACGCAGGCCGTCTCTGCTGCTACGGCGGGAAAAGGCGACACCCTTATGTGCCGCACCGACCGACAGGTGAACTTCGAATGGTGGGGAACGCCCGACGGGAAATACCAATTCGGCGATGAATATGGAGCGGAGTGGACTGGATTTGTCGATGCACAGAAGACAGACAGCCTACGCTTCTTTGTTGATACCCAAGGGGCCTACGAACTCTTTGTCAACGGGAAACTCCTCGCCGATGCTTCGCGCTCGCAGTCGTTCCATTTCAGTTCGCCCGCCGTATGGGCCGAAAAGGGCGACCGCCTGGAAATTCTCTTGAAATATCGTAACCAACGCTCACATCCCTCTGAAATCCGCCTGGGCTATTGCAACGACAGCGACCTCGATTTCTCTGAAGCGAAACGCATCGCGGCGAAGGCGGATGTCGTGGTGTTCTGCGCGGGGCTCGACGGGAGCATCGAACTGGAAGGACGCGACCGTCCTTTCGACCTCCCCTACGGCCAAGACCGCCTCATCCGTGAACTCTGCCGCGTGAATCCCAACACGGTGGTGGTGCTACACGCTGGAGGTGGCATCAACATGACGCCCTGGATTGACAGCTGCGCCGCCGCCATCCATGCTTTCTATCCAGGCGAAGAGGGCGGAAATGCCCTGGCCCACATCCTTTCGGGAAAGGTCAACCCGTCGGCCAAACTGCCGTTCACCATCGAGCGCCGATGGGCCGACTCTCCAGCGGCGGGCAACTACGACGAGACGCGCCGCGAAAAGAAAATCTACTATCGCGAAGGCATCTTCACGGGCTACCGGGGCTATGAAAAACGCAACATCGCCCCGCTCTTCCCCTTCGGCTACGGCCTGTCGTACACCACTTATAAATATGACGACCTTGACGTGCGCATCACCGACAGGTCACGCGCCACTGTCACCGTCAGCTTCAACGTGACAAACACGGGAAAAATGGCAGGCGGAGAAGTCACGCAGCTATACGTTGCCGACGTGAAATCGAAAGAACCGCGACCGCTGAAGGAACTGAAAGCCTTTGAGAAAGTGTGGCTGCAACCAGGCGAAACGCGCCGCGTCACGCTCCATCTCTCGGCCCGCGACTTTGAATACTACAGCGAAAAGGCCGACCGCTGGGTCTTCGAGAAGGGTGCCTTCATCATCAAGGTGGGGGCCTCATCGCAAGACATCCGACTGGAAAAACAAATCAAGCTTTAAGTTATGGTGAGCTCAAGCTCACCATAACTAAGGAGTTTCGCAGCATATAAATAGCCCATTTTATAGAGAAATCCCTCATTGAGGGAGAAATTTGGCGAAAATCTCCCTCAATGAGGGACGTTTTTCCAGAAATTCTCCCTCAATGAGGGATTTCTTCCTATATTTGCAAGACTAATCCAACGTTATAAGGCTATGATTGAATTGAAACTTTTTGAGTACATGCACGAAATGCTGAGGCAAGTGCCCACCAAATTCGTGCGCTATAAGTATGATGATATTAGTTGGGACTGTCGTTTGGTGGGAATACTCGGTCCGCGAGGTGTCGGCAAGTCGACAATGGTCTTGCAGCGTATTAAGAACACGCCAGAAAACCATAGTCTCTACGTCACAGCCGACAACATGTATTTTGCCGAGCATAAGCTCTTCGACCTGGCAGACAATTTTGTGAAAGAAGGCGGTACGCATTTGTATATAGACGAAGTGCATAAATACAGCGGTTGGAGCAAAGAACTGAAACTGATGTATGATATGCACCCTTCGTTACATATCGTTTTCACGGGTTCTTCAGTGCTCGACATCTATCGGGGCGAATCAGACCTTAGCCGTCGCGCCTTACTCTATTTCATGTATGGCCTGTCGTTTCGAGAATACTTGTCATTCTTCCACAGCATCGAAAGTCCGGTCTACACGCTCGATGACATCATCAACAACCGGGCCGTGCTTGACGCGGTAGACCATCCGCTGCCGCTCTTTCGCGACTATATGAGCCGCGGCTACTATCCATTCTCCATCCAAGGCGATTTTCCGATGCGTATGGAGCAGGTGGTGGCGCAAACCATCGAAGTAGACATTCCGCAGTATGCCGACATGAAAGCTTCCACCGCACGCAAGCTGAAACGTCTTCTGGCCATTCTCTCACACCTGGCTCCTTACAAACCCGTTGCCGACAGTCTGGCATCGGAGATAGGCGCAAGCAAGAACAGCATACCTGATTATCTGACATATCTGGAGAAGGCTGGTATGATAGGTTTGCTGCATGATGATACTTCAGGCATACGCAACCTTGGAAAGATTGAGAAGGCATACATTGACAATCCGAGTTTGATGACAGTTCTTGCTGGCGGTACACCAGATATAGGCAATTTGCGTGAGACATTCTTCTACAATCAAATGCGTGTGCGCAATAAGGTGATAGCCTCGCGCCAGTCTGATTTCGTCATTGGCAAATACACATTCGAGATTGGTGGACGCAAGAAGGGCAAACAGCAGATTGAAGGTCTGGACAATGCCTACATCGTGAAAGACGACATAGAAATTGGCCACGGCAATATCATTCCGCTGTGGTGCTTCGGCTTGAATTATTAAGTAATGGTGAAAGAATAAGTTCTTATATTCTATCGGGATGCAGATACGCTGCATTTACCTTCCTCCCCTGCTCCAAAGTCCCGTCATCGCGACAACAGCGATGACGGGACTTTTTCCTTTGTAGCACAACCTTCACTCTGCCTTCACGTCTTCGTAATATGCTCCGCGTAATTTTGCACGCAGAAAACAAAGCATTACCAAACAACACTTTATGAAAAAACCATTCTATGCTCCGCTCTTGGCGCTCACCATGACCGCTATGGCCGTCCCTGCCACGGGCAACGAAATCGACAGTCCGGGAAGCATCCGGGGAAAAGTGACAGACGCTGAGCATCAAGCCCTGCCTGGAGCAGCAGTGCAGATTGAGAGTTTGCATACGGTGGTCACCAGCGACCAAAACGGCAACTATTCTTTTTCCAACCTCAAGCCCGGCACTTACAAAGTGAAGATTTCTTACGTGGGCTACGAACCTAAAGTCATCACCGTCAAATACGACGGACACGCACTGCTTCAAAACGTGGAACTCACCACGACCAGCACGCTGGGAGAGGCCGTTATCACGGGCACGTTCTTTGGGCAACGTAAAGCCCTGCAAGTGCAGAAGGAAACGATGGGCGTGAGCAACGTGGTATCGGCCGACCAGGTGGGGAAATTCCCCGATTCCAACATCGGCGATGCCCTGAAACGCATTAATGGCGTAAACGTGCAATACGACCAGGGGGAAGCCCGCTTCGGACAGGTGCGCGGCACCTCTGCCGACCTCACGTCGGTCACAGTCAACGGCAACCGCATTCCCTCGGCGGAAGGGGGCACACGCAACGTGCAGCTCGACCTGATTCCGGCCGACATGATACAGACCATCGAATTGAACAAAGTCGTGACAAGCGACATGGACGGCGATGCCATCGGCGGCGAAATCAATCTCGTCACGAAAAACACACCCAACCACCGCGTGCTGAATTTCAACGCTGGAAGCGGCTTCTCATGGATCAGCAAGAAACCGACATGGGATTTGGGTGCCACCTTCGGCAACCGCTTCTTCAACAACCGCCTCGGCGTGATGGCAGCGGCTTCTTACCAATATGCACCGGGAGGGTCGGACAATACGGAGTTTGAATATGTGGAAAACGACGACAAGACGATTGCACTGAAGGAGGCACAGGTGCGGCAGTATTATGTCACTCGCGAGCGTCAGAGCTATTCTCTTGCCCTCGACTATCTCTTCAACCCGCAACACAAGATTTTCTTCAAAGGAATGTACAACCGCCGGAGCGACTGGGAAAATCGCTATCGCATCTCTTATAAGAAACTGAACGGAAAGCCCTCTAAGCAGTCAGTGGTGATGCAGACGAAGGCGGGATCTTCCGACCATAAGGATGCCCGACTTGAATTGCAGCAAACGATGGACTTCACCCTTGGCGGCGAACACGATTTCGGTTTGCTGAAGGCCGACTGGGCGGGCAGCTTCTCGCGGGCAACGGAAGATCGTCCCAACGAGCGCTATGCTTCCTACCAGTTGAAAGGCGAGGACTTCACCGCTGGTTTTGAGGGCGTGGGCGAAAAGCAGCCTTACTACGCGCTCCAGCTCCCGGCGCTCGACGATAGCCATTGGAAGCTGGCCGACCTGACCAACAGCAACCAAAACATTGCTGAAAATGAATGGAAGGGTAAACTGAATTTCACTTTGCCAATCAGCAACGGTCTGTATGGCAACACCTTGAAGTTTGGAGCGAAATACACCAACAAACACAAAACGCTCAACAAGTCGTTCTACGATTACGACATCGAAGAGGTGCTCGGCAACGACTGGCGCAACCAGACAACCAACGAAATCCGAAACGGCTTCATGCCCGGCTCGCAATATCCCGCTGGAACGGCCTTCATCAGCAAGGAGACGCTGGGCAACATCAATTTCAACCAATACAGCGGCGTTGAAAACTTGGAGGAGGAAGCTGGCAACTACAACATTCGCGAGCAAATCACGGCCGGCTACCTGCGCTTCGACCAGAAGCTCGGCAAACGCCTGACGGCCACGGCTGGTTTGCGCGTTGAACGCACGGACCTCAACACCAATGGTTTCAACGTGACGGTGCCTGAAGAAGGGGATGCAACCATGACGCCAACCGGCACCTATAAGCACCACTACACCGACCTCCTCCCGAGCCTCTTGCTGAAATATCGCTTCAACGAAGACGGCAACCTGCGTGCCTCGGCAACGAAGAGTATTTCGCGCCCAAAATATTCGGCACTGATTGCCAATAAATGCTACAACACGGCCGACCTGACAGCCACCATCGGCGACCCTAACACGCAGCCGGCGAAAGCTCTGAATCTTGACCTCTCTGCCGACTATTATTTCAAGAGTGTCGGCATGGTGAGCCTGGGGCTTTTCTATAAAGACATCAAGAACGTGAACATCGAATGGTCGTCAAACAAATACCTTGGCAGCGACCTCGGACTGACGGGCGACCTGGCTTTGGAAAACTGGAAGGTCAAGCAAAACATCAACGCTTACGATGCCCGCGTGCTGGGTGTGGAAGCGGCCTATCAACGTGACTTCAGCTTTATAGACCCGGCCTTGAAATGCCTCGGATTCTATGCAACTTATACTTACACACACAGTAGCACACACAATTTCAACGAGCGTCTGAATGTGCAGCAGGGGGAAGACATCAAAGTGGCCGGCTCGCCGGAACACACGGCCAACGCCTCTCTCTTCTTTGAAAAATGGGGAGCCAGCGTCCGCCTGTCATACAACTTTGCCTCGGCATTCATCGACGAAATGAGCACGAGCCGCCAGCTCGACCGCTATTACGACAAGGTGAACTACCTTGACCTCAACGCCAGCTATACGTGGGGAAAGAAAACGAAATACACGGTCTATGCCAACGCCAACAACCTTCTCAACCAGCCGCTCCGCTACTATCAGGGCGAGAAAAGCCGCACCATGCAGGTGGAATACTACGGCGTGAAGGTCAACGCTGGTATCAAAATCAATCTCTAACATCCCTTGTATCCAGCCGAAGTGATTCACCATTACTTAAAGGGATAAAACTCTCCGCAGTCTGCAACGTAGCCCCTAAGATGGTTAAAGCGCTACTTTGATTAGATAACCCAACTACCATCAAGACGCTGCTTGCAACTGCGTTTTTTCCATACAAAAAAACAACGGGGAATCCAGACATTTCAATCCTATTCCCCCTCAAATACACCATAAAAATGAAACACAACATTCTTCAGAAACTGGCAGCACTGCTTTTCCTTTGCTGCACAACCGTCAACCTCTTTGCCCAGACACCGGAACAATGGAAAACGCTGAAGGGCGACATCACGCTCTACATGGCCAACGACCTCGGCCGCAACGGCTATTACGAACAGAAGCCCATCGCGGAACTGATGGGGGAGATGGCGGAAACGGTGGGGCCGAAATGTGTGATTGCCGCTGGCGACATCCATCATTTCAATGGTGTCGCCTCTGTCAGCGACCCGCTCTGGACCACCAACTATGAGAACATCTATTCCCATCCAGAACTGATGATTGACTGGTTTCCCGTCCTTGGCAACCACGAATACCGGGGAAACACGCAGGCCGTGCTCGACTACCACAAAATCAGCCGCCGCTGGATGATGCCTTCGCGCTATTTCTCTAAAGTGTTCAAGAAGAAGGGCCTCTCTCTGCGTGTGGTGTTCATCGACACCACGCCGCTCATCAACCGCTACCGCACAGATGCCGACGTCTATCCCGATGCCTGCAAACAGAATGAAAACGAACAGCTGCAATGGCTGGATGAAACATTGCGCAACGCCCATGAAGACTGGGTCATCGTGGTGGGCCACCACCCCATCTACGCCCAGACCACCAAGTCTGAAGAGGAGCGTAACGACATGCAGAAGAAGGTGATGCCGATTCTCCACAAATACAAGAATGTGGCCATCTATGCCTGCGGACACATCCACAATTTCCAGCACATCCGCAAAAAGGCCGACAACATCGACTACGTGGTCAACTCTTCAGCCTCGCTCTCCCGCAAAGTGACGCCCACCGACGGCACGCAGTTCTGCTCTCCCGAACCAGGCTTCTCCATCATCTCTGCCACAGCCAGTCAACTCAATCTCCACATGATCGACAAAGAGGGCAAGGTGCTCTACACGGTTTCACATAAGAAATGATGCCACCGTGCCCTGAAAGGATAGCGCCTCCACGCCCCAGCCCCCTGGGTACCAGTACATAAATGCCTGCGCCCTGCAAGGAAAAAAGTATGAACGAACCATTGATTCTTACTTTTATCCCTGCAGGGCGCAGGCTATATATGCAACCGGGGCGACAATGCTGGCGCCCCAGCGCCATAACCGCCACATTATTCCTATTTTCCGCCGCGTTTACTTATCCCCCTCACTTCATCGCTCCCCCACCGGCGTATAATCCTGCAGGTCGGCCACACAGCGGTAGGCCGGACGGATGATGCGGCGGCCAACGAAGAAAGCCTACACATATCCCGTCACAACATCCATCGCCTTTACTTTATCTAATCGCCTTAAAAATTGAACTAAATCGCAAACATATATACTTTCCCAGGTCTTTTATTGTTCTGACCAAAGAAAAAGCATTACATTTGTAACAACCAAATATATATCAAATGGCAAACAAAGACCTGAACCGTCTTAAACTTGTTCTTGTTGAACAGAAGAAAACAGCCAAATGGCTGGCTGGAGAAATAGGAAAGGATCCTGCAACAATTTCCAAATGGTGTACCAACACTGCACAGCCAAGCCTTGAGACCCTATCTATAATAGCAGAAAAACTGGATGTTGACATACGGGAACTCATTCAACCGACCAAAATTGAAAAGCGCCCCATCTACATCCGAGTAGAACAATAAGTAGGTATTAAAAAAGCATTGGCCGCCTACTTAAAAGACCAAGTATATGAATATTATTGAATTATACGAGAACTTGAAGAGCAGCTACAAACGCTACCTCGAAAGTTTTATAACCATAAAGGACAAGCGAATCAAAGACAAGGTCAACGACTCTATAAAAAACGAGGAACTATGGCCCGAAGCATTGATTCAGTTCAATCCCAACTTTGCTAAGGGAATCGGTGTAAAAGAGCTGATTGCCAAAGGACTTCCCATCCATAAGGACTTAGAATTTTTCTTCGACAAGCCCTTCTATAAGCATCAGCAAGAAGCCATTGAGTTGGGATGTCAAGACAAGGAATTCATTGTAACTTCTGGAACAGGTTCCGGAAAGTCTCGCACCTTCATGGCAACAATCTTTAACCATATTCTCCTCAATGAAGTTGCCTGCAAAGACAAGACCATAGCCATTATCGTCTATCCGATGAATGCTCTTATCAACTCGCAAGCAGAAGAATTGGAGCGTTACAAGTCGGAGTTTGAAGTGGCCACGGGACGTTCTTGTCCTTTCACGTTTGGCAAATACACAGGACAAGAGAACGATGAGACACGCGCCCTAATGCAGCAAACTCCTCCCAACATCATATTAACCAACTATATGATGCTGGAGCTGCTAATGACTCGTGCCGGAAAAGAAGAGGATTTACGCAAATGTTTCTTGGAAAACCTACACTTCCTTGTATTCGATGAGTTGCATACTTATCGCGGAATGCAAGGGAGCGATGTTTCGTTCCTTATACGCAGAATAAAAGCATTGGCAAAGGGGCAAGTGCTCTGCTTTGGAACATCTGCAACAATGGTGGCAGACGACACAATGAGCTATGACCAACAACGAGAAAAAGTTGCAGAGGTCGCGTCGTGCATTTTCGGAAGTGCATACACCAAAGAACAAGTGATTGACGAAACGCTTGCAATTGGATTATCAGATGAAGATCTATCAGACGACGGATTACACAGTTGCATCAACAATCCCGTTCCCGACTCCACAGACCCAAATGACGCAAAAAAATATCCAACTGCCATTTGGATAGAACAAAGCATAGCCCTCGATTACAAGGAAAAAGAAGGTAAGTATTTCCGAGGGAAGCCAATCTCTATAAAAGACATGGCAAAACAGCTTTGCCTGCAAACAGGGGAAGACACGGAGAAATGCCAAAAGCATATTATAGAAGTACTTAATTGGTGCAATCTCCTAAACCAACAGGAAGGCGTTTCGATTCTTCCGTACAAAATCCATCAGTTTATCCCTCAAACTGGCAGCGTTTACCTTACGATAGGAGAGCAATCCAACCGTCAAATCACAGTGAAGGAAGAACTTTACTGTAAGGGGCTGTCGCATGGGGACATAAAGATTATGTATTTCCCTGTTGTATTCAGCCGCTTCAGTGGTCATGAATTCTATGTTGTCAAGGTTGAAGGAAGCCGTGTTATGCCAAGAAATTTCGACGGCTATACAACGGGGGATAGAGACAACGACATCAATGACGGCTACATCATATTGCCTCATAACGGAGAAGACGCAGACAACTATATGTTAGACGTGGATTCTGATGACATCCCGTCTGACTGGTATACCATCAACAAAAAAGGCGAACGTAAATTAAAGAAGACCTATCTGGCACGTATACCACAAAAGGTATATGTCAACCAGGCAGGAGCATATAGCACTACAAAGCCTATTGATGCCCATACTTACATGGAGGCCGTCTTTGTGCCCTCACCTCTTATGTACGACCCAACAGCCCGTATTGTCTATAAAGGGAAGCAATCAGAATATTCAAAGTTGTCAAAAATCGGCGGCGAAGGAAGAAGCACCGCCACCACTGTGTTGTCATACGAGGACATCATCCTCATGCAGCAAATGGGAATAGAGCAAAGCGACAGAAAGGTGTTGACGTTTGTCGATGCCCGACAGGATGCCGCCTTGCAGGCTGGCCACTTCAACGACTTCATTCGTATCGGTAAAATCCGCTCAGCAATTTGGAATGCCATAAAAGATGCAGCCGAACCGATTGACAATACCAAAATCGCAAGGCTGGTACTGGAGAATCTTCATCTCGAATTTAATGATTTCTCAGACCGCCAAGATCTTCGTGGTAGACGTACCAATGAAGTTAAAAACATCATGGAGCGTTATCTATCCACCATCATATATGACGACCTTGCTGGCAACTGGACTGTCATCATGCCCAATCTCGAAGACTGTGCTCTATTGAATATCGGCTATAAATATCTGCACGATGAAATCACGGGCGAAAACAATTCGGAATGCCTGTATAACATACCCGAACTGATAGGTTTGAATAAAGGACAAAAAGAAGAGTTCATCACACAGATTCTCGACTACATGCGCCATAAGCTCTGCATTTACAGTAGCGAGAGAACCATTCAGGCTGTCAAGGACACAGCAAAAGCAGTAAAGGAAAACCTCAAGGCTCCCTGGACTCTTGGCGATAGCGAAAACATAGAAGAATCTAAAAAATTGTTCATTGTAAATCCCCGCAGACGTAATGCCTATAATCTGGAAAGCGGTGGTTTTAGGAGCAAGCTTGGTGTGTTCGTTCGTGACTACATAGGGAAAAATGCGAAACGCACCATCGCCAATGAAGAAGAGTACATTCAGTATATGACAGGACTCTTTAAAGCCTTGTCCAACTACATAATATGCGATAATGGCACCTATCAACTTGACTATGGCTGCATCTTATGGCAAGCAGGCGACAAAACGCACGTTCGCCGTGACTTGGTACGCTTCCGCACCTTGGAAGGGGGAGATTGGATGGAAAAGGACCCCAACCGTTATTTCCAACAGTTCTATCAAAACATTCCTCTTAAAGACGTATGCTTAGAGGCGAATGACCATACTGGTCAGGTTCCCAAAGAAATCCGCGAAGAGCGTGAACAAAATTTTCGTGAGGGAAAATTCCCTGTACTCTATTGTTCTCCCACAATGGAGTTAGGCATTGACATCAAGGATTTGTCAATTGTTGGCATGCGCAACGTACCACCGACACCAGCCAACTACACACAGCGTGCAGGACGAGCAGGTCGTAGTGGGCAAGCGGCATTGGTCTATACATATTGCCGTCAACGCAACTCACACGAGAACCACTACTTGAGTCACCCCGAAAAAATGGTCAAAGGTGAAGTGAAGGCGCCTCGTATGGAACTTGTCAACGAAGAACTGTTCCGCACCCACCTCCACTCCACGATTCTGTCTCTGTGTCCAATCAAAGAACTTTCAGATGGCATTAAGGATTTGGTTGATTATAGCGACATCAACAATATCACTTTAAAGGAAGAGGTTCGTGTTGCCCTTCAACTCACGCCTGAGCGCAAGGAGCAAGTAAAAGAAGTGTTCAGGCAAATAATGAACGACTCGTTCTTGAAGAATCGTATGGACTCCGAACGCCCCATCTGGTTTACAGAACATTGGCTGGACAATATCCTCTCCTGCTATGAACACGATTTCGATAAAGCGCTTGATCGTTGGCGTTCGCTATACAAGCAAGCCCAGACACAGATAGAAGAAGCAAGTATTGTCATCAACAACCGCATCTATGGCGAGAATTCCAAGGAGAAGCGCGCTGCACATATCAAGCAGTTGCGTGGAGAGAATCTTCGTGACATGCTGTTGGGGGACAAGCAAGGAAAGAACAATAACGAAAACGAGTTCTATCCTTACCGCTATCTTGCAAGCGAAGGATTCCTGCCTGGCTACAATTTCACGAAGTTGCCACTACGCGCGCAATTACAATACAAGTCAACCAAGCTTGAATATCTTAGTCGTCCAAAGCGTCTTGCTCTGAGTGAGTTTGGCCCGCAAAACATTATATATAATGATGGTGGAAAGTTCCGCATCAGCCGCATGGAGATACTGTCTGAAATCATCCCCCACAGATTCATCTACAATCCAAAGACTGGTGTCGTATACAAAGACGAGGAAAACGCCACTCGCCACATAGACATCATCACGGGAGAATCCTTCAATGGTGCGCTCATCCCTGGCATGTGCATAGAGGCACAGGATATGATTGCCATCGAAACCGAGAAAATCACTTGTCAGGAAGAGGAACGCTCTCGAAAATATTACCAGACAAAGACTTACTTTTCCAGCGACGACCCGAGAACCATCAGCGAGTGCGAATTGCTGACATTTCATGGTCAGCATTTGGCAAACATTCGCTACATACCGTCTTGCCGCCTCACCTACATTTTGGAGTCGCGCAACGACAACAACGGCAACGGCTTTGCTTTCGACACCAAGACGGGTGAATGGATCAGCAACGAGCGTCTGTCACACATTCAAGAAAAAACCGACAATAATCCGGAAGAAGCCGAGAGAATGAAGTTCGTAAAACTCTTCACCGAGACCACAGCCAACGCCATATACATACAGCCATTGACTGCCTTGCTATTGAAAAAGCAAGAGGCCGTCCGTACATTCCTTTATGCCTTCAAGCAAGCCATAGAAGATGTCTTCCAAATAGAAGGAAGCGAAATGGGGGCTGAAATCATGGGAGAAGGAGCAACGCCAAACATTCTTATTTATGAGAATGCTGAAGGTTCCTTGGGCGTGCTCAGTCGGTTTGTGCATGAGCCAGAGGCTTACCGGGATGTTGTGCAAAGAGCATACGACATTTGCTTCAACAAACCAGAGCTGACGCAGGACGAGATAAACGAATTGTCTCCTGCCGACTATTCCAACCTGCTTAACTACTACAACCAGCCCTATCATCAGCAAATAGACATTCGTCTGATATACCGCACCTTAAAGTTGATGCAAGAAGCGAAAGTGGAGCTACACCATGCAGGACAAACATTAAGCTACGATGAGCAATATGCCGCACTGGAAGCAGCACGTGACCATAACAGCTCCACCGAATATGAGTTTTTGAAGTATCTTCATGACCACCATCTGCGTCTACCAGACAAGGCACAGCCGATGTTCACTGATGAATATTACGTACAACCGGATTTCATGTATGGCGACCGCATTGTTGTCTTCTGCGACGGCACGCCCCACGACCGCCCCGAGGTTCAGCAAGACGACAAGAAAAAACGCGAAGCGCTTGAAGATGCAGGCTACGCGGTTTTGGTTTGGCACTATGCAACGCCACTGGCAGACTTCATCGGTAAATATCCAGACATTTTCACTCCTGTAAAATAAACGAAATGAACTATAAGACAGGCACATTGATAGAATTCAGGAATCGCCCTTGGGTTGTCCAGCAATCGGGCGAAGACCATCTTATGATTATAAAGCCACTGGGAGGAACTGATGCCGAGACCATCGGCCTCTATCTTCCCCTCTATGGGGATGAGTTGCAAATTCGTTCCTACAATTTTCGCCGTCCTTCCGCCGACGACATCGGCAAAAACAGTTATAAGGCATCTGCAAAGGTGCTTTACAACGCATGCCGCCTGTCGTTCCGCGACATTGCAGGACCTTTCCAATGCCTGGGAAAGCTTTCTTTCGAACCGCGCCCATACCAAATGGTGCCGCTGATTCTCGCGCTCAAGCAAGAACGAATTCGTCTGCTCATCTCTGACGACGTGGGGATTGGAAAAACCTTGGAGTCGCTGCTGATTGCCAAAGAACTGCTCGACCGTCATGAAATCAATCGCTTTGCGGTGGTATGCCTGCCCCATCTTTGCGAACAATGGCAGAATGAAATCAAGGACAAGTTTGGCTTGGAAGCTGAAATCATCCGTTCTTCCACCATCAGCCGCTTGGAGAAAAAACTGCGTCCCGACCAAAACGTATTTCGCGACATTCCCTACCAGGTGATTTCCATTGACTATGTGAAGCAAGACAACAAGCGCAACATCTTCCTCGACCATTGTCCCGACTTCGTGATTGTCGACGAGGCGCACACCTGTGCAAAACCCACTGGTGCCAACAAATACCAACAGCAACGCTACCGCTTATTGAAGGACTTGTCTGACAAGCCAAAGAAGCATCTGGTGTTGCTGACCGCCACCCCACACAGCGGACAAAGCGAAGAATTTCAGTCGCTCATCGGCCTGCTGAATCCAGAGTTTGAAAATTTCCAGCTGCAAACGCCGGCTGAACGCGAAGCACTGTCACATTACTTCGTGCAACGGCGCCGCGCCGACATCAAGCAATATTTGGGCAAGGAAATGGTTTTCCCAGAACGTGTGCAGATCGACAAAGAAGAATATGCTTTCGCAACCGACTATTGCAACTTGCTGAACCACCTCATTGAATTTGTAAAGAATGGCATCAAGAAAGCATCTGGAGCCGACAAGCGCAAGCAACGCTACATCTATTGGGACCTGCTGGCTTTGATGCGTGGAGTGATGTCAAGTCCGGATGCTGGCATCAGCATGTTGCAAAACAAAATCAACAAGCGCGAAGACACGTCTGCCAAAAACACCGATGACAACTCCGAACAAGTATATGTGTTCAACGACCCCCTGAAGGACCTGTTGAACGCTGACGACATCGTGCCTGAAGCATTGGAAACCACCAACTCCGCAGACAAGAAGGAATTCAACAACTTCATCAAGAAATTGGAGCATATCAAGCAAACCGATGCCGACGAAAAAGTCAAACAGGCGCTCGACATTGTCAAGTTCGCGCTCGACGACAATAGGAACCCCATCGTGTTTTGCCAGTACATACAAACGGCAGAATATGTTGGACAATACATCACAAAGCAACTGGCTGCCAACAAGAAATACAAGAAAACCGTGGTTGGCATCGTCACCAGCCGCTTGGCTGATGAAGAGCGCAAGATAAAGATTGATGCCTTGTCGCAGGAAGAGCGCCACGTGTTGGTCTGCACCGACTGCCTCTCTGAAGGTGTCAACCTGCAGCAGGGATTTGAGGCTGTCATCCATTACGACCTCCCTTGGAATCCCAACCGCATGGAGCAGCGAAACGGACGCATCGACCGTTTCGGCCAAACGGCCCAATCGGTGCTCATCTCCACGCTCCATGCCAAAAACAATCTTGTTGACGACATCGTGCTCAACGTGCTCTATAAGAAGCAAAAGGAAATCCGCAAAAAGCTGGGCATTTACCTCCCGATTGCCGACAACGACGCTTCGCTCATGGAGGCCATCATGCAGCGAATTTTCGATGCGAAAGTGCCTACAAATAAGGATTATATGCAGCTTTCTTTCTTCGAAGAAGACCAAGAATGGAAACGTCAGCAAGACGAGGAGCTGGAAATCCATCTCAAAAAGATGGAGGAAAACGAAAAGATTTCCCACACCTATTTTGCCCACAACAACAAGCAGATGGACCCCACCCGGCTTTCCACCTCACTGGAAGAGGCCAAGTCGGTCATCGGCGGGGTGGAAGACACGCGCGACTTTGTGGTTGAGCAGCTTTTGCATATTGGCGTAAACGTCCACACTGACGAAAAGCCGCTTTGCCATAGTTTCCAACTTTTTGAATTGCCCGCCAAGCTGCACCATTACTTCCAAGAAAAGGCAACAAGCAAAGGCATCGTGCGCATCTCCTTCGCCTCTCCCACTCCAAAACACTATATGTATATAGGCCGCAACCACACATTTGTTGAGGATTTGAGCCGCGCCGTTGTTAACGACTCTGTCAACGGCGGCGAACTTGGTGCCTGTCGTGCTCTGGTAATGGCCACCGCCGAGGTGCAAAGACGCACCACCATCCTGCTTATGCGTGTGCGAAGTGTCATCAGAGACAAGAAGATAGAAAATCGCGAACTGGTTGGCGAGGAAATGATTTTCGTTGGCTACCGGGGCAAGATAGACAACCACGATTTCCTCACACAGGAGGAAGCCAAACGCCTGTTTCTTAATTCAATGCCATCCGACGATATGGATATGGCCACACAAAAGACGCTTCTCTCCAACTCAATCAGCTGGATTGACAGTGAGATGGAACTTCGAGAGCACACAGACAACATTGCCCTCGAAAGGGCTTCACATTTGGTGGATGCTTTCGCAAAATACCGCACCTATCTAAAGGCGTCTGAATATCAGGTGGTAGAACCAGTATTGCCTATGGATGTGATAGCAGCCTATCTGTTTGTTCCACAAATAAACATTTAATCCAAGATGGAATATATAGATTTCAAAAGATTAATAGATGCTCTGACAGCTAAGCCTAAAGAAACTGAATGGTTGGAGTTCAAACATAACTTTCATTCAAAGGAAGAGATTGGGGAAAGAATCTCCGCCTTATCAAATAGCGCCTATTTAAGCAATATGCCTTTTGGATACATTGTATTTGGCATTGACGATGAAAGCCATGACGTGATAGGCACAGACCTATATGCTAAACAGAAAATGATAGGCAATGAAGAACTTGAGTCTTGGTTGTCAACACGCCTGAATCCTCGTATTGACTTCGAGATAATCGACGACTATGATTATGAAGATTTAGGTCATATCTGTATCTTCAAGATACCTGCCACCACAAATCGTCCTGTAAGTTTCTTGCATGTAGCATACGTCAGAGTAGGTACTATAACGCGCAAGCTGAAAGATTTCCCAGCAAAGGAAGCTAAGATATGGAAGGGAGGGCAGAAGCCTTTGGAAAAGATTGTCTTAAAGAAAGGATTGTCAGGACAAGAGGTATTCTCTTTTCTCAGTGCAGAAACCTACTTTGACATGATGCACTTGCCGCTGCCACAAGACACAAACGGTATCTTAGACAGATTCTTGTCTGAAAACTTAATTGTAAAAGACGAAGTGGGATATGGTATAACCGAGCTTGGCGCCATTCTATTTGCCAAACGCCTTTCCGACTTCGACGGATTAAAAAGAAAAATGGTAAGAGTCATAGTCTATAAGGGCAAGAACAAGATTGACACCATCCGCGAACAATCTTTCGATAAGGGATATGCGATTGGTTTCAAGGAAATGGTTGCATGGATTAACAGTCAGCTCCCTGCCAATGAAGAAATCGGCTTGGCTCTAAGAAAGGACACACGCATGTATCCAGAGATTGCGATTCGTGAGTTGAGTGCAAACATGATTATCCATCAGGATTTTTCCGAGCAGGGATTCCCGATGATTGAAATATATTCCGACCGCATATCATTCTCCAATCCGGGCCAACCTCTTATTAGTGTGGAACGATTCATAGATGAATACCAATCAAGAAATGATTCCCTTGCCGATATAATGCGTAGATTAGGTATTTGCGAAGAAAAGGGAAGTGGTATGGACAAGGCCATTTTTAGTATTGAGCTATACCAGCTACCCCCCATCCGCATACAACTTCAGGAAACACGAACCGAAACAACCATATTCGCTTATCGCAAATTTGCCAACTTGGACAAATCAGAAAGGGTTATGGCGTGCTACCAGCACGCTTGTCTCAGATATGTTTCAAACGAGAAGATGAACAATCAATCTCTTCGAGGCCGCTTGGGCATTGAGGACAAGAACTATCCGATGGCTTCCCGAATCATAAAAGATGCCTTGGAGGCTAAGATGATAAAAGAAGAAAATGCAGATGGAAATAAACGCCACAATTATGTCCCATACTGGGCATAAAAAACTCCAATTGGCATGTAACTGGCATGTAACTGAACGCCCCCAATTTGCCAAGATACAGTTCAAGAGCCCTTTATATCAGTGCCTTAAGCAGGTAACTGGCATGTAACTGAATAACATTTTTATGGACTATACAAGTATTCATATATACGGTCATCTTCTCTCTGATGACATCCTGCACAACATAGAGCGCGACAACACGCTCATTGGCAACCGCGACCAGGATTTCGGAATGGACATCTCCGTGTCTTCGGCCATTGACTACGCATGGAGCTGCCTCCGCAACGACTGGAACTTCTATAAGGAACGTGCCGACAACGAGCGCCTGACGGTCAAAGACCCATACGGCACCCGCCGTGCCCGTGACCTCATGGAGCGTATGCTGCAAACCATGGGCTATAAGCTCAACCGCCAAAACTCAAACATCACAGTGGCTGGCATAGGCTACGACATCAGCTACACCTGCCCTGAGCTGGGCAACATGCCGTTTGTCGTTATCGGAGAAAACGCCAGTGCCGACGGAAGCATCAACACGCTGGACAAATGCTCGCTCGACCATCGCGCCAAGGGTGCCATGCGCAAGAAATCGGCCCACGCCACCATGCTCGAATATCTCAATGCCACGGAAAACGTGTACGGTGTCATCAGCAACGGCCAGATTGTGCGCCTGATTCGCAACTCTGGGCAGCTGGTGAAACTCACCTACATTGAGTTCGACCTCCGTCGCATGTTGGAGGAAGACAAATACACCGAGTTCTGCCTGATGTTCCGCTTGCTCCATGCCTCCCGCTTCCACATCAGCGACGACGAGCCTTGCGTCATGGAGCGTTGGTTCAACATGAGCATCGAATCGGGCAACCGCATTCGTAATGGCTTGTCGCGTGCCGTGCAGACCACGATGGAAACCATCGGCAACGCGGTGCTGACATCTGAAGGAGAGAGCAACGACGCTTTGCGCCGTGCTTTCATCGACGACACTATGAATGCCGCCCAACTCAACAAGGAGCTTATCCACTTCATCTATCGCTTGCTTTTCCTCTTCATCATAGAGGAGAGAGGACTGGTTTATCAGATTCCCGACTCCATTGATGCGCCCGACTACAAGCAGCAATGCCAGTGGCAGGACATCTATAAGAAGTATTATGCAGCAAGCCGTCTGCGCCGTCTCTCTGAATTGTCATACCTGAAGCAACGCCAGTATTCTGACCTGTGGCAGGGATTGATGGATACTTTCCACCTTTTCGAGCCAGATAATTTTGGTGAGAATTTAGGCATTAAGCCATTGGGTGGTGTACTCTTTGGCACAGAGACCCTACATTGGCTGAAGCAATGCCAAGTGAACAACAAGGATTTGCTCACTGCCTTCTCGGCTCTCAACGAGTTCACTGACGAGCGCCAGCAGCGGGTGAAGATCAACTATTCCTCGCTCGACGTTGAGGAGTTTGGCTCTGTGTATGAGGGTATTCTCGAAATGCGCCCGTTTGTTCAGCCAGCCCTTGCGGCTTCCGACTGGCATTTCGGCTTCGTTGGCGGACTCGACCGCAAGAGCACATCTTCATATTACACCCGCCCCGACTTGGTGCAGAATCTCATCAAAACCACGCTCGAACCTGTCATCATGGAAAAAATGGCCCAGTATGCCACCACCGAAGAAAAGGTGAAGGCGTTGCTCAACATGAAGGTCTGCGATGCGGCAAGCGGGTCGGGACACATCGTTTTGGCAATGGCCCGCACCATCGCTTGGTATGTCTGCACGCTACGCACAGGCGAAGACAATCCAGCCTCTCTCGACTATCGCCAAGCGCTGCGCGAAGTCATCTCGCGCTGCGTCTATGCGGTGGACTACAACCCCGATGCGGTGGAGCTGTGCAAGGTGGTGTTGTGGATTGAAGGCTATTGCGCTGGCAAGCCGCTTTCCTTCCTCGACCACCACGTCCGCTGCGGCAACTCGGTGTTGGGCGTTGCCGACCTGCAAGCGTTGCTCGACGGCGTGCCCAACAAGGCGTTGACCGCTGAGGACAAGGACACACTGAAGGCATTGAAGAAGATGAACCAAGAAGCCATAAAAGCAGTAAGTGGCAATTCTGGCAACGAGCCGTCTCTCGGTTTGGAGAACACATTCGGCATAGAGAAGATGACTGCATCCCAAATAGGATTGGCCGACAAGGTCCGCTTCATCAACCACCTGCCGGAAAACACGCTGGAAGAGGAAATCATCAAGCAGGAACGATGGAAAGATCTCATGACGTCGGCACGCGTTGACTGTCTGCGCCGTGCTTGCGACATCTATGCCTATGCTTTCTACCATACCGTAAAAGCGGATGAGCTGTATAAAGACAAGGACGGCACAAACAAGGAGTTGGACTTGGAAGCAGAAGTGCCATACACAAAGACCGTGATGCGTGCGCTGCAGGAAATTGAGGCGATGGAGCATCTTGAGAAAGGCGAGCCGCTGCCTACATACTATCGTCAGCTCTCTGCCGACTTCAAGACCGAAGTAAGCCGTATGGCTGATGAACAGCGCTTCTTCCATTGGTGCGTGGAGTTCCCAGAGGTGTTCGCGGCCAACAAGGCATTTGATGTGATGTGCGGTAATCCGCCGTGGGATAAACTCCAGATGGAGGAAGAGAAATGGTTTGCAGGTAAGGATGAGGATATTGTAAAAGCAGCCAACCAAGCAGAGCGTAAGGAGAGAATCGCCAAACTCCAAACATCTGCCCCTAAATTATATGAGGAATTCACAATAGCATGTAATGCCTTAACAAGCCAAAGCAACTTTGTAAAGAACTCAGGACGCTTCCCTCTGACAGCAGTAGGGAAACTTGAACTTTCATCATTATTCGCAGAACTATGCCTTTCTTTCTCAAAAGAGGCATGGGGACTTGTACTGCCAACTGGTATCGCTGTGAATGATAGCAACAAGTATTTTTTCTCTGAGTTGATTGATGAAAACAGACTGGTTTCATTATATGACTTCGAGAATAGAGAGAAGCTTTTTGAAATAGACAGTCGTTTCAAGTTCTGCCTTATGACAGCAGGCAAAGCCCAGACAGAGCCTCGTACTGTAAGTGGTGGATTTTACCTTACACGTATAGACCACCTGCTTGACCCTCGACGTATCTATACGTTAAGGACGGATGATTTTGCTCGTTTTAATCCAAACACAAAACTTTGCCCAGTATTTAGAACTGCTAAAGATGCAAATCTTACAGCTAAGATATATCGCAATGCTCCTATTCTTATTAATGATGAGACAAATGAGAATTCATGGGGCATACGATTTATGATGATGTTTAATATGGCATCTGCAAGCTCTCTTTTCTATACAAGGAAACAACTTGATAGTATGGGCGGTAAATTGCAAGGATGTTCATATAGCGTGGACAACGACATCTATGTTCCTCTTTATGAGGGTAAGATGTTTTGGCACTACAATCACCATTATGCTGAATTTCCAAATGAATATGAGGTGCAAAAACGACCAAGCTCGATAAACAGCACATTGATTGGAACTCTTGCGGACAGCAATTCATCCATTACCCCCTGGTATTGGGTAAAAAAGTCGCTCATAGACGAACGTCTAACCGACAAAGACAGAAATGGAAATGTACGTTGGCAATGGAAACACAGTTATTACATAGCATTTCGAGATGTAGCAAGAGCTGCAGACGCAAGAACTTGCATTGCCTCCCTTATGCCCAGCGGCGTTGCCGCTGGGGATAAGGCTCCGCTCGTATTCACTTCGCGGAGCCTTATCCCCAGCGCATGCTTTGCTGCGATGCTCTCATCCTTAGTCTTTGACTATGTTGCAAGACAAAAAGTAGGAGGGTCCAGTATGGCATTATTCATTATGAAACAGCAACCCGTCCTCACCCCCGACCAAATCCCATCCGCCATGCAATGGCAAATCGTGAAGCGCGTAGCCGAGCTATGCTATTTCAATCACGACATGGATGGTTGGGCTTCTGAGTTATGGGAAGAAATGAGCGAGGAACAGAAAGCGGCACTGCCACAGTTGGGAGCACAGCAGCCTTGGATTTACAATCCAGAGCGCAGAGCCGTCCTCCAAGCCGAGCTTGACGCTATCTTCGCCCACCTCTATGGCCTCAACACAGAAGACCTCCTTTACATCTTAGACCCAGAAGATGTCTGTGGCAAAGGCTGCATCAACGAAACTTTCCGTGTGCTGAAAGACAACGAGGTGCGCCAATACGGCGAATACCGCACCAAGCGCCTCGTTCTCGAAGCGTGGAACAAATTCGGATTCGACACCCCTACTGTTTATTTCCCCTCGTATCACCGTTCCCCCACTGGCGTATAATCCCGCAGGTCGGCCACACAGCGGTAGGCCGGACGGATGATGCGGCGGCCAACGAAGCCGAGTTCTTCGTTGCGGTGGGCACACCAGCCAACGATGCGCGACATGGCGAAGAGCGGCGTATAGATTTCTATGGGGAGGCCGATGAGGTCGTAGACGAAGCCGGAATAGAAATCGACGTTGGCACAGAGCTTCTTCGACGTGCCTTTGATGTCGTAAACGGCTTCAACGGCGAGTTTTTCGATGCGCTCCATAAATTCAAATTCCTCCATGCGGCCTTTCTCTTCTGCCAACTTCCGCGCCATCTCCTTGAGGAGCACGGCACGAGGGTCGGAAAGCGTGTAAACGGCATGACCGATGCCGTAGATGAGGCCAGTGCGGTCGTAGGCTTCCTTCTTCACGATTTTGTGGAGATAGCGGCTCACCTCTGCCTCGTCTTCCCAATGGCGGATGTTTTGCTTGAGGTGTTCAATCATGTGGTGGACGCGGATGTTCGCACCGCCATGCTTCGGACCCTTGAGCGAACCGATGCCTGCGGCGATGGAGGAATAGGTATCGGTGCAGGTCGACGAGGTGACACGCACGGTGAACGTGGAGTTGTTACCGCCACCGTGTTCGGCCTGCAAGATGAGCAGGAGGTCGAGCGTGCGGGCGTCGAGTGGCGTATAGTTGTTGCCCAAGAGCATGTAGAGGAAATTCTCCGCCAAAGAGAAATTTTCCTTTGGATGCCGGATGTGGAGCGAGCGCCCGAAGGTTTTGTGGCGCAGCATGTTGTAGGCATAGGCGATGATGGTGGGGAACTTCGAGATGAGTTCCACACTCTGCCGCATCAGGTTTTCGCGCGAGATGTCGTCGGGCGTGTTGTCGTAGGTGTAGAGTTCGAGCACACTGCGTGCCAAGATATTCATGATGTCGGTGCCTTCAAGCTCCACGATGTTGAGCATGGTTTTCGACATAAGCGGCATGTTGCCAACCAACAGGTGGCGGAATTGCTCGAGTTCCTCCGCGTCGGGCAGACCGCCAGAGAGAAGCAGATAGGCGATTTCTTCAAATCCAAAACGCTGCTCGTTGAGCACGGCATGCACGAGGTCGGAAATCTCATAACCCCGGAAATAGAGTTTGCCTTCGATGGGCTTCAAGCCGTTTTCGGTGCGTTCATAGCCCACCACATTGCCGATATTGGTGAGTCCCACCAAGACGCCAGTGCCGTCTTCGTTGCGCAAGCCGCGCTTGACGTCGAGTTTGCGGAAGAGGTCTGCATCGATCTTGATGCAGTTTTTCATATTGTCGGCCAACTTGTAAATCAAGTATTCTTCTTTTTTGCTGTTGAGTGTCATAGGCGTATGCGTTATATCTTATATCAAGTCACAGAGGGATGCAGCAAACTCGCGCGTGCCGAGCGGCTTCCCGTTTTCCATGAAGCGTGCCAGGTCTTCCGTGGCGAAGCCCTTTCCGAAGAGCGTTTCGAGCGATGCCGTCACGCGCTGCGCCGCTTCGTCCCATCCGAAATGCTCCAGCATCATCACTGCCGAGAGGATGAGCGAGCACGGGTTGGCACGGTTGGTGCCGGCGATGTCGGGCGCCGTTCCGTGGGTGGCTTCAAAAACGGCGCGATTCTGCTCGTAGTTGATATTGGCCCCCGGAGAGATGCCGATGCCCCCCACCTGTGCGGCCAGCATGTCGGAGATATAGTCGCCGTTGAGGTTGAGCGTGGCAATCACGTCATAGGCTTCGGGTTTGATAAGGGCGTTTTGGAGAAACGCGTCGCAGATGCAGTCGTCCATGCGCACCTTTCCGCCGAAGTCTTCCTCGTTGACCTCATAGCCCCACGTCTTGAATCCGCCCTCGGTGAATTTCATGATGTTGCCTTTGTGAACCAACGTGACATGGTTGCTGCCCTGGCGCTGCGCATACTGGCAGGCGGCTTTCACGAGGCGCTTCGAACCTTCGCTCGATACGGGCTTGACACCGAAGGCCGATGTCTCGGGGAAGCGCACTTTATCAACGCCCATCTCGTCGTGGAGAAACTCATAGAAACGGCGGGCGGCAGCCGAAGTGGCCTTCCATTCGATGCCTGCGTAGATGTCTTCGGTGTTCTCGCGAAACACCACCATGTCGACGTTTTCGGGATGTTTCACGGGAGAGGCGATGCCCTTGAAATAACGCACGGGGCGCAGACAGACATAGAGATCGAGTCCCTGGCGCATGGCAACGTTGAGCGAGCGGATACCGCCGCCGACAGGCGTGGTGAGCGGTCCTTTGATGCCGACGTGGTGGTCGGCGAAGGCCTTGAGGGTTTCTTCCGGCAGATAGGTGCCGAGGGTGTCGTAGGCACGCTGTCCGGCCTGCACTTCCATCCATCGGATGTTTTTCTTTCCGCCGTAAGCCTCGGCCACGGCTTTGTCAATGACCTGCTGCATGGCAGGCGTGATTTCCCCGCCGATGCCGTCGCCCGTGATGAAGGGAACGGTCACCGTGTCGGCCGCAAAGGGCCGGCAAGCAGAGGGAGTTGATATTGTTTTTTCCATATTGTCTTTTCTGTTGAAATGGTGAAACGATCTTTGGCGCTAAGTAGGCGGTCAGAATTATTTTTACATTTGAAATATTCTATCGGGATGCAGATACGCCACCTTAGTTGAAGGAGCAATGCGGGCATTGCGACTGAAAACAAGGTAAGTAGATGCGCCCGAGAGGATGTTTCAAATGTAAAAATAATGCTCTTGGCATATATTATAAAAATAATTTTGACCACCTACTTATCTCTGCAACATCTATGCTAAGTCATCGACTCGCGGCCGAAGGTAATGCTACTCGCGGCCGAAGGTAGCGCTACTCGCGGCCGCGAGTAGCACGAACGGCGGCCGCGAATCGATGACTTGCTTGGCATCCCGGGGCGACATAATGGCGGCCCTCTCCCGTCATTTCACGGCCAAGGCCGAACCGGCCTTAAACCATTTGATCTGGGTCTCGTTGTAGGTGTGGTTGGCCATGATGCGTTCCTGCGTGCCATCGGTGTGACACACCGTGATTTCCACTGGCTGCCCCACCGCCAGCGTGCTGCACGCCACATTGAAGCAATCGCCCTCCTTCACCTTGTCGTAGTCGGCAGCATTGGCAAAGGTCAGCGCCAGCAGTCCCTGCTTCTTGAGATTGGTTTCGTGGATGCGGGCAAAACTCTTGGCCAAGACCACTTTCACGCCGAGGTAGCGGGGTTCCATGGCGGCATGCTCACGGCTGGAGCCTTCGCCATAGTTGTCCTCCACCACGACCACACTGCCGCCGAGGGCATCGCGATAGTGGGCAGCCACCTGCCACACCTCGCCTTCCTCGCCGCTCACGGTGTCTTTCACGTGGCCAGTCTCACCGGTGAAGGCGTTGACGGCGCCAAGGAGGAGGTTGCGCGAGATGTTTTGAAGGTGTCCGCGATAGCGTAGCCACGGGCCTGCCATCGAGATATGGTCGGTGGTGCATTTGCCCTTCACCTTCATGAGCAGCGGCAAGCGCGAGAAGTCCTCACCGTTCCACGCTGGGAACGGCATCAGGCGCTGAAGACGCTCGCTGTCGGGGGAAATCACCACTTCGGCCGACGGATCGGGCTGTATGTCATACGCTGGTTTGACGGCCCTTACGCCCTCTCCCTCCTCGTCATATCCGCGCGGCGGCAGAGCCTCGCCCTGTGGCTGGCGGCAGGCATATTCTGGAGAGAAGGCCGGATGCGCCGTCAGCCGCCCCGTGAAAGCATAGCCAACGGCCGTTTCGGGCGACGCCACGAAAGCGTAAGTATTGGGATTGCCGTCGGCACGCTTGGCGAAATTGCGGTTGAAACTCGTCACGATGCTGTTGGGGCGTTCGGGATGCGGATTCTCGCGCTTCCATTGGCCGATGCAAGGTCCGCAGGCGTTGGTCATGATGGTGGCGCCCACACGGAGGAAGACGTCGAGAATGCCATCACGCTCCGCCGTGGCACGCACCAGTTCGGAACCAGGGCAGACAATCAACTGCGATTTCAGCGAATGGCCGGCCTCCTGCATGGCCTCAACGACCGAAGCGGCACGCGCAAGGTCCTGGTAGGAGGAATTGGTGCAGGAGCCGATGAGACAAACGTCGATGTTCTCTGGCAACTCTTCGCGCACGACCTTGGCAGGCATCTCCGAGACCTGACACGCCGCATCAGGCGTGAAGGGACCGTTGACATACGGGGTGAGTTCGTCGAGGTTGATGGTGATACATTCGTCGAAAAATTTCTCCGGCGCGGCTTCCACCTCCGCATCGGCTCTGAGGTCGGCGGCCACGGCGTTGGCCATGTCGGCCACCTCGCCGCGCCCTGTGCGACGGAGATAAGCCTCCATCTGTGCGTCGTAGGGGAACATGGAAGTGGTGGCGCCCACCTCGGCACCCATATTGCAGATGGTGGCCTTACCCGTTGCAGGCAGCGTAGCAGCTCCTGGCCCGTAATATTCAATGATGGCATTCGTGGCCCCCTTCGTCGTGAGGCGTCCTGCCAGATAGAGGATGACATCCTTGGGGGAGGCCCATCCCGAGAGTTGTCCGAGGAGTTTCACGCCGATGAGCTTCGGCACTTTCAGTTCCCACGGTGCCCCCACCATCACGTCGACGGCATCAGCCCCGCCGACGCCGATGGCCGCCATGCCCAGTCCGCCCGCATTGGGCGTATGGGAGTCCGTCCCCACCATCATGCCGCCCGGGAAGGCATAGTTTTCGAGCACCACCTGATGGATGATGCCCGCGCCGGCGGGCCAGAAGCCCATGCCGAAGCGCTTGGCGGCCGACTGCAAGAAGGTATAGACCTCAGCATTGGTCTCCCGCGCCGCCGCCAGGTCGTCGGCCGCGCCGCGCTGCGCCCTGATGAGGTGGTCGCAATGAACAGTGCTCGGCACCGCCGTCTGCGTCTTCCCAGCGTTCATAAACTGGAGGATGGCCATTTGGGCCGTGGCGTCCTGCATACACACGCGGTTGGGATGATAGAGGGCATAGTCCGCGCCGCGCCGATGGTCATATCCCTGTTCCTGCGGCTGTTCGTGTGCCAGCAGCACCTTCTCGGCATACGTGAGCGGACGGGCGAGCAATGCCCGCACCCGTCCCACTTTCTCCTGATAGCTTGCGTAGAATTCCTTAATTTGCTTAATGTCGTATATCATAATGTCGTATCTTTACTTTTGAAAGCTCCAAAAGCAAAGATACGACATTATGTCAATAATCAGCTAAAATTACTTACATTTTCACTAAATCTCCCCCATTATTACATTTTTTATCTTTGTCTGGTTGGCAAAATGGCGGTTTCATCAGAAAGTCATTAAAGCCTTGGGGTGGTGTTGAATCTGAACACATTGCCTGACGAAGACTTGTATTCCATATCTTCATGGGAGAATTTCTTTATGACACGTCCGATTGTGTGGCTCATCGGTATCTGGATTTCAGGTGATTCTCGCAGGTGGCACTCGCTTCTGTTGACATCTTCTACGCAGTCACCGCCACAGAGAGACACGTCAGACATAGCTGACATTATCTCGTTCCACTGATAGCCGTTGTAGGTAGAACTGTGAACACCTATAGTGCCGTTGATGACCTTGTCAAGTGAAAGCGCATAAAAAGCCTTGCTCGCGTAATAAATTCCTCCGAGAGGAGTGATTTTATCAGATTTTATGTTTACCTTTGCCACATGTCAGTTATTCTTTATTTGAGTTTTTAGCAGCACTAAAATAAGTAAAATTCCTGACATAGGCGAGCATTGGGTAATTTATTGTTATCCAACGACTTGCTTTCTTATAAATTTACAAACCTGCAAATTTAGGACAGAACACAAAGCCCGTATTTATATCACAGACTGCAAGAACGTAACATTTTTATAAAACATATTTATATGCGAATAAATTCAAAATTTTTATTTTCAGCGCTATTGTGTGTTTTTGCTTGTAACACACAGAGCGCAGACGCACAGTTCCTTAAAAAGTTAGGCAAAGGGCTTGGCAAGTTTCTTGATGCCGCCGCAGCGATTTCAACCTCAGACGACGACAACAACTCTACTTCTGCCAACTCCTCAAGCAGAAGCACGGCAGCCGTCAACTACAGTGTCAGAGCCACTTTAGTAGGCGTTCACCGCTATGCAAAAGGCGTAAGAATTACTTACACGCTGACCAACACAAGCCAGAAACACATCAAAGCCTATTGCTACAAAGTGACAGCCAATTTTGGCAAAGGCTCTCAAGAGGGTTGTTGGTATGTCATGGGGCTTGATCAACAGAGTGGCGGTTCGTACGACTCGCCAGCTTGCGTATTGTACCCCGGCATCCCTGTAAAATGCGAGGCCTACTTTAGCGATGTTGCCTCAAGCAGTGTTTCAGCATCAAACATTTGTGTGGAAGCGGCTTATGTAGAGGGTAGAGACAACAACACAGCATTCTCCGACACCGGACACCCTTGCATGAACGATAACAACATCAGCTCCACAAAGATTGTAGGCACTGGCAACATTCAGCCTTTACAACCGACCAACTTTGAAGGCTGCACGTACAGCAATCCCGACATCTCGCTGCAAGTGAAGAGCGTTGCACGCACGCCTAAAGGCGTCAACATCACTTTCAGCGTTAAGAACGTGTCTTCACGCATTATCGATCTGACTTTAGAGCAAAACGCCATTGATTCTAAAAAAGTATGTACGGTTTACGATGAGAACGGAACAGTTTATGAATCTACTTATTTCAACGACGATTACACCTCTCTCACGTTCCAAGGTTACAAGGAATACGGGCAGAAAATGTTCCGACTTCGTCCTAACGAAAGCAACATCGTTTCTCTGACCTTGAAAAAGATACCCGCGTCTGTTAAATCGTTGTCGCTCGTTAACATTCTACTATCTGACACCAATCTAAAGGCAGAGGAGGAGATAGCGACATTTGTAAAGTTTAAAAATCTTCCAATTAAATAAATTCGTCTACACTGATACACTATGAAAAAGGTACTGTTCTTACTACTTTTGATGATAATCCCTGCTTGTGGCATGGAGTGCCTGGCTTCGATAAAGCTCAATTTGAATCAATGCGTGCGCCAGGGGGACAATGTTGTGATGAACTTCGTGATACAAAACGATGGTGACAAAGATGTTTCTTTCGACCTTGGTTCGGACTCGTTCAATCCAAGTATCGTCTACGATTTGCAAGGTTGCCAGTATAAAGCCACCTGCTTGCAGCAAGGAAATAAATCTGGCACGATAAACTTGCCGAGCGACATTACAATCAAGCTCAACGTGGTCGTTTACGATGTGCCGCAGAACGTGAGCGAATTTGCTGCCGTGGGTGTTTATTTTCGTTCAGAGTCAAGAGACGGTTGTTTGGTTTGGAAACAAGCCGAAAGCAAAGCCGTACTGAAAATCACAAACTAACTCACCGTCAAAACGATTTGACACATAAACAACATCGTTTTAATTCTTCGTTCCTTTCTATTATTGACACCGCTGGATTATCAGAGGGGTTAATAGTAGAAAGGAACGATTGTTTTTAATCGATGGCATTTTTCATAACCTTCCTAAATATGAGCCCTTTTCAGGTAAGGTGTTCAAATTTGAAGTATCAAAGGTTAGCGGTAGCGCCCTCGCAGCGGAGATTTGCACAGGCCCACGCAATCGTCTGTTGCTGCGCCAGCATTGTAGCTCACTTTGCTCGCAAAGTGAGGGCCACGAACACGTAGCGAACATGACCAAAGCTCTGGAGCATGACTTTGTTGGATTTTCAGCTCGTGCTTGGCCGCCACAATATTCGTCCCCCTCACTTTGCGAGCAAAGTGAGCTACAGTGCTTCGCCCCAGAGTTTCGTCGCACCTTGTAATTTAGCAAAAAACGCAAAGATTTTTTTGAATTTTGAACACCCTACCTACTACCTAATACCCCGTAAACCCCTGATTACACCAGAGTATTAAAACGAAAGTGGCGCAGCAATGTATGGCAGTCATGCAGCAGTAGCGTTATTCCGAGGGCTGTATGTCCATGAGAAAGGGATGTTAAGTTGGTATTCTTGTCGGGTCGCGTCCGCTCTTCGCGGCAGGGAGTTGCTCGCTTGCAGATGAAAAAACAAATATACGTATTAATTACAAGATGGCGGCAGCAGAATGCCGCGGCCCCCAGGGCGGAGCGGCTTTTAAAATTGCTTTTTAACTTGCTTACTGTGAAATAATTAAGCGCGGGAGTGGCGAGAGCTGAAAAATATTTGTATTTTTGCAATTCAGTGTTAGGCGTAATTTGCAATTCCAATCATTAAGGCATCGGCCAGTTGCATGTACGCCCCTTATGTCTGAACCTTTTAAATGGCCACGGGCCTACAAAACCTACGAACCAACATTAACTACAAACCTATCATTATTTAAATGAAAATCAAAAACCTACTCCTCGCTGCAGTCATGCTGTTTTCCATGCTGCAGGTGGCGCATGCTGATGAGCCATTCAGACTGCATCGCTACGACTCGTGGAAGGTGATGAAACTGCCGAAGGACGCCATTGTCTTTGCCGGCAACTCCATCACCGACATGCACGTGTGGGCTGAAGCTTTTGGCAACGACCCACGCATCGTCAACCGCGGAAACTCCGGCGGCTACAGTTATGAAGTGCTTGCCAACGTTGAAAGTTGGGTGCGCTTTAAGCCTGCTAAGGTGTTTATTAAAATCGGTACGAACGACTTGGGAACTAACTGCACGGAACAATCCATCGCCGACAACATTTCGAAGACGGTGGACATCATCCGCCGCGAGAGTCCCAACACGCAGATTTATTTGCAGAGCATCCTCCCTGCAAGAGACCAGGCGTACAAAAGCCCGAAGACCATTCAGGCAACAAACGAACTGATCAAGGCCATCGCTGCCAAGAACGAGAACACGACCTACGTGGACCTCTATTCGAAGATGGGCGGCATCCTCAAAGGGGCGCCTTATTCGCTCGATAACCTCCACCTCGAAGCCTACGGCTACAAACTCTGGGTGGATGCCATCAAGGATTACGTTGGTCTCCCCTCTTCTTATCCTGCCAACACTGAAAAACTTCAGAACACGGCCGGCCTCGGCGGTGCGCACGGCATGCGTGCCACTTATTTCAGTGTCCTGCCCATCAAATCGACCGACGTTCTCTTCTTCGGCGACGAGATGGTGAAGAACGGCGAATGGAACGAATTGCTCCAGAACCAGAACGTGAAGAACCGCGGTTCATGGTGGGGCTACGGCGGCAACATTGCAACCGTCGGCAAATTCGTGGACGCTGCCTTCTCCAACAAGGGTAAAGGCGTGGTGCGCGAGAACCCGAAAAAGGTGTTGCTCTACACTGGAACGGAGGACATCAACGGCAGCACGGACTTGACCACGGTCAAGAACAACTATACGGCTCTGGTGAAGAAGCTCAAGAGCAACGTCTCTTCCAGCACGCCTATTGCGCTGGTCAGCCTGATGCCGACAGCGAATGCCAACAACCGCATCAAGCAGTTTAACAACTGGCTGAAGGAAACGGCGGCTGCCGACGAGCAACTCACCTTTATCGACATCTATTCTTCGCTCGCCACTTCTGCTGGCACGGCGAACGGTAGCTATTTCTCTGGCAACTATCTCTACGGCGCTGGCTATGTGGTCGTGGCTCGCAAATTGGCCGAATTTATCGGCGACTGCACGGTCATCACCGACCAGGAGGCGAAGGACCTCAAGGCGATGTTTGAAGCACGCACTGCGCTCAACAACACCATCACGGCCGCTGCTTCCATCAAGGTGGGAACGGGGCTCGGAGAATACAGCAAGGACGCTGTCAAGGACCTCTATGCGAAGCTCGACGCTATGAAGAATCTCATGGCGAAGGAGGGCGCCACGCTTGAAGAACTGAAGACGATGGCGGCGGAAGCCAACACGATTCTCAACAACCTCAAAAGCAAAATCAACACGCCGACGGCGGAAAACGTGACTGGCAAGCACTTTGCCATCTGCACGCCGCTCCGCGCCAGTCTTTTTGCCTATGCGAAGGACGGGGGCGTATATGCCAACCCGTCAAACCCTGGCTATGCGTCTTATCGCTGGACTTTTGAGAAGCGCACGGACGGCGCTTTCAACATCAAGAATGTCGGTGCAAACGCTTATCTGGACCCTTCCGCTTCCTATGACAAGCAGGTCAAACTGGTGGCAACGGCGCCCAAGGCCGGATGGAAGGTGGAATATTCCAACACGCTCGAACTCTACATCATCCGCAGCGGCAGCACTTGTGAGTTGAATACCACGACGAAGGAGGGCTATCCTGTTTACAACTGGTATGGCGGCAACACCAACGCACAAGACCGCGCTGATGCTGGCTGCCAGTGGCGCTTCACGGACGTGACGGACATCGACATCAAGGAAGAGCCCACGCCCATCAAAGTGGTGAAGGGAACGGCTCAGGAGGGAGCGGCAGAAATCGTGAACGGCCGCACCTACACCATCACCAACCGACAGAAAAACGGCACTTGCTATCCGCTTTACGCCGACAACGATGCGCTGACTGTTGGCGTTGCCAACGCCTTGGCCGCCAAGAGCTACGGCAACCGCGCCAAGTTTGTGGCCATCAAGAAGGGCAACAACATCTTCGCTTTCAAAAATGTGGCCACTGGCTATTACCTCGTTTGGAAGGGCAGCAACGAAGGCATCAACAACAATGCCGGACTGATGGAGAAATATGACTCGATTTACTGCTGCTTCAAGGTGGCTTCCGTCACGGAAGTCAAAAACGGCAAGATTCTCGTGTCCAAGCGTGCCAACGGCACACAAGACGGCACGTTCATCCAGAACGCCGACGGCACGTGGAACAAATGGAGCGGCCCTTCTTTGGGATTTAAAGACGCCTTCTCTAACGTCTACACCTTGGGCGACGTGACCGACGGCGACAAGGGCGAAATCGTTGACGAAGCGCTCAACGTTGAAGACGAATCTGTTGTAGACTGGTTCACCATGCGCATCGGCGCGGGCGGTTTGTACGTCAGCAACAACGGTTCGAAATCTTACATTTCTCTGACAACGAGCAAGACGACCTACGCCGACGCCGACCTCTGGCGCCGCACGGGTAACGACACGGAGGGCTACACCATCATCAACAAGGAAGCTGGTCCCGACATGGTGCTTGCCGCTCCCGTCAAGATGCTGGGAACGACTGGTGGGGAATCTTATCCCATCATGGTCAACAAGAACAAGATTCCTGAAGGCTACACGGCTCTCTGGCAGTTTGCCAAGAGCAGCAACCTGGGCAATAATGTCGAGGCTTACTATATGTATGAGAAGGGCTACACCAGCAACAAGGTCAACAACCGCGATGGCAAATTCGCCTTCTGGAATGGCGGTGCCGACGCTGGCAGCACCATCCGCTGGGAATGGGCACAGCGCGACATTTCTGTCAACATGGCCACTGGCTCCTTCACCACAAGCAACGGCACCTGGGCCAAGACCTGGACATCGAAAGCCGGCGAGCCGAAACTCGTTTTGGACGCTGGATACAACAACATGAACGTGACGGCTTCCGATGAAACACGCATCCAGGCCTACGTGGGCAAATACAGTCCTCAGGCTTACACGCTGACCGCTGGCGCTGAATACAGCATTGCGGCTTACAGTTTTGACTTCGTCATGGCCGACAACACGGCTGTCAAGGTGATTGATGCCTCTGGCAAGTCGTACACCACCACCAAGACATCGCAGTCTCTCGCCTGCAAAGGCCTCAAAATGCCCACGGCTTCGTTCACCCTCTCGGGTGCCAACGCGGGCGTCATCCTGACGAATTTCAAGGTGAGCATCCGCAAGGCATACATCGAGCCGGAGCCTCAGGTGGAGATTTTCCCGACACGCACATCGGGCGACACGCCATACCGCATCCCAGCCATCGCCACGGCCTACGACGGCACTGTCGTGGCTGTTGCCGACTACCGTTTCAGCCGCGCCGACATCGGCAGTGGACGCATTGACCTCCACATCCGCCGCAGCCACGACAACGGAAAGACCTGGGACAACATCCTGAAGCCGGCCGTGATGACGGGCGACGGCAACACCGCCGTTGGACACCAGAAGGCTGGCTATGGCGACCCCTGCATCGTTGGCGACAGCGAGAGCCCCCGCATGATCATCACTTCTTGTTCGGGCACGCCGGGATTCTTCAGCGGCACACGCGACCACCATCAAGGATGGGCACGCTGGTATAGCAACGACAATGGTGCCACTTGGAGCGAACCTCAATACATCGACGAAGAGTTTGTCTATTCGAAGTTTGACAAGAGCGCCTACGGCCCCATCCGTGGTTGGTTTATCGGCAGCGGAAAAATCTGCCAGAGCACGAAAACGAAGGTCAACAAATACCGCCGCCTCTACCTCGTTGGCAGCAGCTGCCGACAGGGAAGCAACGAAACGGCCAACTGGGTGCTCTATTCTGACGACTTTGGCGAAACATGGGAGTTTCTCGGCGGATGTGACGTAAGCCCCATGCCCAACGGCGACGAGCCGAAGGCTGAAGAACTGCCCGACGGCAGTGTGCTCCTGTCGAGCCGCTGCAACGGCGGACGCCGTTTCAATATCTTCACCTTCACCGACACGAAGAAGGCTGAAGGTTCTTGGGGAGAAGTGGCCTTCTCTGGCCAGAGCAACAACGGCGTGACGGCGCTCAACAACGCCTGCAACGGCGAAGTGATGCTCGTTCCCGTCACCCGCAAGAAAGACAACCAGAAGATGTTCCTCCTCCTCCAGAGTGTGCCTTTCGGCAGCGGACGCTCCAATGTGGGAATCTACTACAAGTCTTTGAAGTCGCTCTCTGACTACCGCACGCCTGAAGCCATTGCGAAGAACTGGGACGGACACCACCAGAGCTCTTACATCAGCAGTGCCTACAGCACCATGACGTGGCAGAAAAACAACACCATCGGTTTTGTTTACGAGGAAGACACGTACGGCACTAACGGTGGCGGATATACCATCATCTATAAGAACTACTCCATCGAGCAAATCACGGATTCGGCCTTCACCTACGACCCCACGGTCAACGGCGACAGCCTGACGGCGCTCGGCGTGAAACCCATCGTTGACGCGGTGTTGACCAAGGGTAATTTCGGCACGATTGTCGGACAATACAAGGAGGAAGCTGAAAGCATGGTCAACGCGGCCTACAACACTTACATCGCCGCACCGTCACGCGAAGGCTACGAACGCTTGAATGGCGCCATCGCAAATGCGCCGCGCGTGGAAATCAGCACTGGATGTTATTACACCATCCGCAACCACGGACGCGGCTCCAAGAACTATGTGCTCAACGCCAACAGCAGCAAAGAACTGGGTGCGAGCACAAACGCCGCCACCGACAAGGCTTATTGGTGTTTCGTGCCTTCGGCCGATGGCACGAATAAATACCACCTGGTCAGCAAGGCTTATGCCGAAAGCATGGTTGGACGCACGCTGGCCGTAGAAGCCCGCACGACACTCACGGCCGAGAAGAACGAGGCCGGCATCTTCGTCATCACGAGCAACACTCAGGGGCTCAGCAAAATCCAATGTGCCAACCCAACGAACGCCTCTTATTCTTATCTGCACCTCGCAGGCGACAATTCGCGCGTGGTGCCTTGGTTGGCCTCATCGCCCACAGAGAATGCCCCTTCGTTCTGGTATATCGAACCGACGGACATCCCGACGGACATTGAGTTTATCACGACTGACGCCAACACGCAGGGTGCTTCAAACGACGTCATCTACGACCTCAGCGGTCGCGTTGTCTCTGCGCCACAGAAGGGACAGATTTATATTCGCGGCCGTAAGAAATTCATCAAGTGAGCTTGACTGGAATACATAGAAAAAAGCACGCCCCCGAATGGGAGCGTGCTTTTTTTGTGTCTTGACTTTTTTCTGACTTCGTTATTCGCTGGCAAGGTGAACGCTTTGACTGGTGACAGCCCGCGAAGAGCCGCAGACAAGGCTATTGCGGCGCCAGCACTGTAGCTCACTTTGCTCGCAAAGTGAGGGCCACGAACACGTAGCGAACATAGCCAATGCTTTGGGCCTTGACTTTGTTGGATTTTCAGTGCTTGGCCGCCACAATATTCGTCCCCCTCACTTTGCGAGCAAAGTGAGCTACAGTGCTTCGCCCTAGAGCTTCGCTGCATGTTCGCGCAGCGCCTCTTGTTGCTATGCCGCAACCGCCATGCTAATTGGCTCAAAATCCAGAAAATCTCTGCGCGGTTTTGAGCCAAACAACATGGCAGTTGCGCCGCTGCCCCTGAAAGGGGCTCATATTCCAGGATAGGGGCTTGCCCCTATCTCTCGCCGCAG
>UQCW01000019.1 GCA_900539625.1 uncultured Prevotella sp. | reverse complement strand
GAACAGAGAAGTTAAGCCCGACCGCGCCGATGGTACTGCGCAAGCGGGAGAGTAGGTCGCCGCCATCTTATTTTCAAGTGGAAGCCCTTCCAGCAAGATTGCTGGGAGGGCTTTTCGTTTCTTTGTACCGTGTCAATGCGGCGTTGTTTCGTCGCGTCGGCGGCTTTGTTCTGTACCATGCCAACGCAGCGTTGTTCCCTTGCGTCGTGGCGTTGTTCAGTCGCGTCGCAGCGTTGTTACGTCGCGTCTGCAATGCTCTTTGTTTTGCCCGTTGGGCGTGGGGGCCTTCGCGCCGTGCCGACCTCCGTATTGCAGTCGCAAGCGCAATAGAAGATTTCCATAAAAAGGCAGAAAGATTTGGCTATATGTAATTCTTGCAGTAATTTTGCATTGAAGCAAAGACAAAGGGGTGCCGTTTCATTTGAAACGCGCTGAGATTATACCCTCTGACCTGATGCAGGCTGTGCTGCCGTAGGAATTGTATGCTTTTTTATAAGTAGTAGGTGGCCAGGATTGTTATAGAAGTGTTTCAAATAACAGCAACGCGAAATGAAGCATGGTTTCACCTCGTGGCTCTTGTGGCAGGTCTTCGGTATATTCCCAGCAACTTATCGGTATATTCCCGGTAGCTTATTGGTAGGTTCTCGGCAGCTTATCAGTAGGTTTCCAGAATGTTTTCCCTCACCTTTTTATTTGACTTCCTTGATTGTTTAATGGCGGCGCGTTGGCCTCTGTGTTTGCGTGCCCTAAATATAAATGCATTATGATAGTGAACGTCAATAACAAAGCGGTTGAAACGTCGGCCAGCACGTTGAGCCAGCTTGTGGAAGAATTGCATTTGCCAGAGAATGGTGTGGCCGTCGGTGTCGACAACCGTATGGTGCCACGCGCCACGTGGCATGAGTATCAACTTTCAGAAGGAATGAACCTTGTGATTATCAAGGCGGCCTGCGGCGGTTGACAAAGGGAAGATTATACAAACAATAGAAACATATATACAATATATATATCCAAAAGAATATGTCTGATTTAATGATAGCAGGGCAACGTTTTACGTCCCGTTTGTTTTTAGGCACTGGCAAGTTCAATGCCAATGAATTGATGTCGAAGGCCATTGAAGCCTCCGGTACACAGATGGTTACGGTGGCCATGAAGCGCGTGGAACTCGATGACGAGCACGATGACTTGTTGGCCCATGTCAAATTCCCTGGTATTCAGTTGCTGCCCAACACCAGCGGTGTGCGTGATGCCGAAGAAGCCGTGTTTGCCGCTCAGATGGCGCGTGAGGCTTTCGGCACCAATTGGCTGAAACTGGAGATTCATCCTGATCCGCGTTATTTGTTGCCCGATTCCATTGAGACGTTGAAGGCCACGGAGAAATTGGTGAAGGAAGGCTTTGTGGTGTTGCCTTATTGTCAGGCCGACCCGACGCTCTGTAAGCGTTTGGAAGAAGCCGGCGCAGCTGCCGTCATGCCTTTGGGTGCTCCCATTGGTACGAATTTAGGTTTGCGCACGCGTGACTTCATTCAGATTATCATCGAACAGGCTGGCGTTCCTGTCGTGGTGGATGCCGGCATCGGTGCTCCCAGTCATGCGGCAGAAGCCATGGAAATGGGTGCTTCTGCATGTTTGGTGAATACGGCGATTGCCGTGAGCGGCAATCCGATTGAGATGGCTCGCGCCTTCAAGTTGGCAGTAGAGGCAGGTCGTGCTGCTTATGAGGCTGGACTTCCCGCACAGGGTGCTTCTCTGGAAGCAGAAGCCAGTTCTCCGCTGACCGCTTTCCTTGACGAATAAACCATTCTTGGTGGAAAGGATTTCCTTGAGTATAGTTTTTCCCCTGAGGAAAAAGTCTTTCATGGCGAATAATATGTCCCCCGCAGTTTTGCGGAGGAGGTAGGTCTTCACACGACTTATCTTTTCACCATTACTTATAGTTGCTTAGTAAAAATATCCATGTTCTCAGAAGAACTCGAAAAATATGATTGGGACGAGGTCACCGCGTGTATCAATGCCAAGACAGAGGCAGATGTGCGCCGCGCACTCACCCCAGGCCGCCGTTGCACGGTAGACGACTTTATGGCGTTGATTTCGCCGGCTGCCGAACCTTATTTGGAAACCATGGCGCGTTTGAGCCGCCGATATACAGAAGAGCGTTTTGGACGTACCGTGTCCATGTTCATTCCGCTGTATATCACCAACTCCTGCACCAATTCCTGCGTGTATTGCGGTTTCCACGTTGCCAACAAGATGAAGCGTACGATTTTGACGGAAGAAGAAATCGTCAATGAATACAAGGCCATCAAGAAGTTGGCACCCTTTGAGAATCTGTTGCTCGTGACGGGTGAGAATCCAGCGAAGGCTGGTGTGCCTTACCTGGCGAAAGCCCTTGATCTGGCGAAGCCCTATTTCTCCAATTTGAAGATTGAGGTGATGCCGCTCGCGGCAGAAGAATACGCCGAATTGCGCAAGCACGGCATGAACGGCGTGATTTGTTTTCAGGAAACCTATCACAAGGCCAACTACAACATTTACCATCCGCGCGGCATGAAGGCCAACTTCGAATGGCGCGTCAACGGTTTCGACCGTATGGGACAAGCCGGTGTTCATAGCATCGGCATGGGCGTTCTCATCGGTTTGGAGAAAGAATGGCGCACCGACATCACCATGATGGCCTATCATTTGCGCTATCTTCAGCAGAAATACTGGCGTACCAAATACAGCGTCAATTTCCCGCGTATGCGTCCGTCGGAGAACGGCGGTTTCGTTCCCAATTGCGTGATGACCGACCGCGAGCTGGCACAGGTGACTTTCGCTATGCGCATCTTCGACCATGACGTTGACATCTCCTATTCAACGCGTGAGCCGGCCAATATCCGCGACCACATGGCCACTTTGGGCGTGACCACCATGTCGGCAGAAAGCAAGACAGAGCCAGGAGGTTATTACACCTATCCGCAGGCTCTGGAGCAATTCCACGTGAGCGACGACCGCACGGCCGCTGAAGTGGAGAAAGCCTTGCGTGCCGTTGGCCGCGAACCAGTTTGGAAAGACTGGGACGCATGTTTCGACAGAAAATAAAAAACTCTAAGGGTCATCTGAATACAGGATGGCCCTTATTACTTATCCCTTAGTATTTAAACAACTATGAATCAAGATAGATACGCCCGGCAGATAGGTTTGCCGGAGATTGGCCCAGAAGGTCAAGAGAAACTGCGTAAGGCCCGCGTGTTGCTCGTTGGCGTCGGCGGTCTCGGTGCCCCCATCAGTTTGTATCTGGCCGGTGCCGGCATCGGATGCCTTGGCATTGTCGACGACGACGTTGTCAGCGCGAGCAACCTCCACCGCCAGGTGCTTTACAGCGAAAGTCAGGTCGGCGCGTCAAAAGTCGAGTGCGCGGCAGAACGTCTGCAAGCCCTCAATCCCGAGATAGAGGTGAAACCCTATGCCGTTCGTTTTTCCGAAGACAATGCAGAAGCCATCTTGAAAGACTACGATTTGGTGGTGGATGGTTGCGACAACTATGCCACCCGCTACGTCATTGACGATGCGGCACGCAAGTTAGGCAAGCCTTATGTCTATGGCGCCGTCAGCGGTTATGAAGGACAAGTCTCCGTGTTTGGTGTCGGAGAATCCCCGTTGCACTATCGCGACCTTTATCCCGTCTCTCCGCAACCTCCTGCCGACAAGAGCGTGGTTGGCATGTCGCCCGCCGTTGTCGGTGGCGTCATGGCCCACGAAGTTCTGAAGCTGGTTTGCGGCTATGGCCAGTTGCTCTCCCACCGGATATGGAGCGTCAATCTCCTGACGATGGACACCTTCACGTTGGAGTTTTGACAATCAGAGACAAACAACGGGTATTCGTAATGGTGAAAAAATATATAAGCAGGAAATCAGGGGCAAGCATAGCCCTTGGTTTTCTGCTTGTTTTGTATTTCAAAAGTTGGATAGAATGCAAGAAAATGCTTACCTTTGCTGCCAAAATCATTATTAACCAAAAACACAAAATGAAGAAATTCTACTCTTTATTTCTGTTTGTGGTCGCTGCGCTGTTTGGAGTAACAGCCCAGGCACAAGTGGAAATCGTTACAAGCGTTGAATCTCCAATCACAACGCTTGAAACACTCAAGGCCGGTTCGAAGGTCATGTTTTATGAATGTGGTGAGAAAGCTCGCCGCGGTTATTTAAAAGAAGGTGACAACCAGTCTCTCTGGATCAGCCGCGAATTTGCCCTTGGTAAAACCTCGAGTGCCGACTATGTCTGGACCCTCATCAGCGTTGACCGCTTTGAAGACGGCATCACCGTGAAACTCAAGTCGCCACGTGGCAACTATCTTCCCAACTTCCTTTATCAGAACAGCAAACCAAAGTGGCCGGGTATGACCTGCCTGTCGGAAGACTCCATCGCCGAGTACACCATCGTTTCCGCCGGAACGGCCGACAGCCTCTTCTACATCCGTGACGAAAACAACGTGTTCTTCAACGCCCAGGGATTCCTCGCAGGAAACAACTATGGTAAGTTCGTCGGATGGAACGCAGAAGGAGAAAACTCACTCTACACCATCCACACCATCCAGACGGAAGCCAAGACTTCCATCCCCACCACGCTTTACCTTTGTGACGTTGACGGCGTGGAAATCGAAACCCGCGAGATGAACTCCATCATCGGCTCGGAAATCACGGCCCCTACGATTGCCAACTACGATTTCGTACGTGCTGCCAACTATGATGACGACACCCCCATCACCCTTCCTTACAAGGTGGAGTCATATCCAGAAGAAGGCGTGCTCAACATCCTGTTGGAATACGAAAAATATCCTTTCGTTCAGATCGTTCTTGAAGACGAGAACGGAGAAACGCTCAAGGCTTGGGATAAATATTTGCAGAAGGGAACACATTTCCATGCGTCCGACTATCCGCTCAACCAGATGGGTTACGAACTCGTTCCTGGAGCATACGACGACTATGAGATTACGGGAGACACCGAAATCCATGTCGTTTATCGCAAGAGTAACACCGCTGGTCTGCCTTTCAAGCCGACCACCATCAATGGTGACGCCTTTGCTGCCGACACCCATTATTATCTCATGAGCGTTCGTGGCGGATACATCTACCACAAGGCTGGAGAAGATGCCGTGAAGATTGTCAACAGCATCGACTCAGACAACATCGATGCCTATTTGTGGGCCTTCACCGGCAACATCGCCGATGGCATCACCATCTACAACAAGGCCGACGGCGCAGGCGTGACGCTCTTTGCAGAAAGCAGTGCCAACAAAACGCAAATCAAGTTCGGTTCGAAAGCAGACATCTCAGCCGTTGAAGGTGCCATCACCCTCTTCAACATCGCATACAACGGCGATGGTTTCGCCTTCTCCGCACAAAACGAACCCACAGCCTGTTTCAACCGCTTGGGCGGCGCAACGGCGGAAAACCTCTGCTTCTGGACCAACGCCAAAAGTCCCAACGACGCTGGCAGCCGCATCACGTTCAGAGAACTCACTGCCGACGACATCAACAATTATGCCTTTGCCAACTGCCAAGTTCTGCTCAACACGGAAAACTGCGTAGGCGGTTACACCACAGCGCAGCTGGCCAACCTCAAGGCCGCCGTTGAAGCCAAGAACTTGACCGCTGCCAAAGCCGCTGCCACCGCCTTGGAAGGCGAAGAGACCATTGCCCTCGACACCAACAAGTCATACTACATCGTAAGCGCCTTCAAGAATTTCATCTTGAATCAGCCTGGCAAGACGTTCGCCGTTTCTGCCGATGCCACCGACTCATTAAACTGGGGCGCTATGGATGAAGAACAGATGAAGGACGACCACTACAAGTGGGAACTCTATGCCACTTCCGACTCCACCTACGTGCTTGGCAACGTTGCCGCAGGACGTGCCATTGCCAGCTTCCGTTACGGCAAGATGGCAGTGCTCGAAGGCGCAGCCCCTGTTGACTCAACATCCACCGATGAAGTCGCCGTTGGCAAAGCTGCCGCCTTCCAGTTCGTCAAGGCTCCAGCAGAGATTGCTCCCGCAGCATTCTATTTCGTACACAACTACGGTGCGTCTTTCATCACGTTGGCCGCCGACCCTGTTAACAGTTCGTATGTTGCAGGCGGTAAGATTTCAACGTTCAACACCCGCGAATTTGGTTACAACAACGCTTGGCGCTTGAAAGAAGCCGGCTCGTTCACCAATGGCATCGACCAGAACGAAACCGTTGAACCCAAGGCTGCCGCCATCTACGATTTGAGCGGCCGTCGTGTTCAGAAAGTCCAAAAGGGTATTTATATCCAGAATGGCAAGAAAATATTCGTGAAATAACCCACCAAATGAAAAGGCTCGCAGCAGAAAAGTTGCGAGCCTTTTTTGTGCCTTCTTTCAAGGAAGAAGGGCACGGATTGGCTTGATTTAGTGGGTTCTTAGCATTGTTTAGACCTACAATTGGCCGATAATGTCAATCAGTTAGCCTCAGACTTGTGCAATTGGACAAAAAAACCTATCTTTGCAGATGAACAATTGTGCTTTTTCGGGAGCATTGCGCCCGAGAAGCCAAGAACACCCCTAATACATCTGATTACAACGCCCGCAAAAGCGGTTAACTCAAATACATTTGAATGGGAAGAATAAAAAGATTCAAAAAGCCCAGACTCCACAGTGAAGGAAGATCCACATTGCAGATAGGTTTTGTGGTCCTGTTGCTCGTCAACGTACTGGTATATTATGGTTTCCATAACATCTCGATGATACCATTTTATGTTGTGGCCAGTATCAGTGTCGTGCTATATGCCATTGTGGTCAATTTCTTCAGATGTCCCATCCGTATCTTCGACGGAGAAACCAAAAATATAGCAGTGGCTGCGGCCGACGGAAAAGTCGTAGTGATTGAAGAAGTCGATGAAAACGAGTATTTCCACGACCGCCGCATCATGGTTTCCATCTTCATGTCCGTCACCAACGTGCATGCCAACTGGTATCCCGTTGAAGGCATTGTCAAGAAAGTGGAGCACCACAACGGCAATTTTCACAAAGCCTGGCTTCCAAAGGCCAGCACCGAAAACGAGCGTTCCACCATCGTGATTGAAACGCCGCAGGGTCAGGAAATCCTGGTACGTCAGGTTGCCGGAGCCGTTGCGCGTCGCATCGTGACCTATGCACAACGCGATGAAGAGTGTTACATCGATGAGCATTTGGGCTTCATCAAATTCGGTTCACGCGTGGATGTCTATCTGCCGCTTGATTCAGAAATCCTGGTCAAGTTGGGGCAGGCAACAGTTGGCAACCAGACCATTGTTGCCCGCTTGAGCGGAAAGTAAAAGAAATATCAGAGGGGTGTATCAAAAGCAGTAAGCGGATGATGCACCCTTCGTTGCTAAGCATAAAAATAAGTAGGTGTTCAGAATTAGTTTATATTGAATTGTCGTATTATTTTGTTCCTACAGCTGTCTTGAAGAAGGAGCGTAGCGGGCTACGTGACTGATGAAAGACAGTTGTAGGGGCAAAAGAATGCGGCAAGGCAATATTAAACTGGCTTATCCCTACATGGATAGTATAAACTAATTTTGAACACCTACTTAAAACAGACCACCATTACTTATCAACCCAAAAGTCATGAAGAAGCACATTCCAAATACGATTACCAGTTGCAACCTCATCTGCGGTTGCATCGCCATTTACTTTGCCATGCAGTCGGCCTACGACTTTGCATTCTATTTCATCATCGGCGGCGCCGTCTTCGATTTCTTCGATGGATTTGCTGCCCGTCTTTTGGGTGTCTCTTCCCCCATCGGCAAAGAGTTAGACTCCCTGGCCGACGACGTCACCTTTGGTGTCGCCCCGTCCGCCGTGTTGTTCTCCCTCCTGCGCGAAACCCTGCCTGTGGCCTTGCCTGGCAGCGCGTTGCTTCCCTATCTGCCCTTTGCCGCCTTCATCATGGCCGCTTTTTCGGCCTTGCGCTTGGCCATGTTCAATTTAGACGAGCGCCAGAGCACCTCCTTCATCGGTTTGCCCACGCCTGCCAACACCCTCTTCTGGGCAGCATTGGCCGTTGGCGCACACGATTGGCTGGTGGCCACCCCGTGGAGCAGTTGGGCCTTGTTGGCTGGCATTTTGCTCTCCTCGTGGCTCCTCGTCGCAGAAATTCCCATGTTCGCCCTCAAGTTTAAGCACTTCGGATTGAAAGGCAACGAGTTGCGCTACGGATTCATCCTCCTCAGCATCGTCTGCCTCGCCTTGTGTGGCTGGACAGCCTTCTCCTTCATCATTGTGCTCTACGTCTTGGTGTCCATCATCGACAACACCATCAAAAGCAAGACAAAAGCCGCCTGAGTCATGCCCAGCATTTCCTTGCCTGGGGCGCGAGGAAACAAGCGGCATCCAGAGAAAAAAAAGTTTCGGATGAAGGGTAGGGTGGAATGGTAAAGCATAGGCCATCGGCCAGCCCTTGCCCGATAATCCGTTCGGGCGTCCGATAATCCAGTCCCCGTTAAAAATGTAGATATTAATATGCCAGGATGTATTTTTGCCTTAGTAGTAGGCTTCATTTTCATAATCCTCTCATTCGTCCTCAACGTCTTCAAAATGTTTTGGACCGTCCGCAAGGCCACCCGCCAGTTTATGAACGGCGGCCCATCCAGCCAGACAAACGGCAGCGGCGGTTCCTTCAGAGACAAAGCAAAAAGTTCCGCCAACGGTCCGTCCTCTTCCTCCACCGCCAAAGAACAGAAGGACGAAGAACACCGCGACAAAAACGGACGCTTCTTTGAGCGGGATGAAGGAGAGTATGTTGACTACGAGGAAGTGAAAGACTGACGGCCTCGACGCCGCCATCCGTTGCCAGCACTTCGTTCGCGTGGCTTGCCAATCCTTTGCCGAGTTTCAAGCAACTCGCGGATGCGGCCGCATAAAAAGTCGGAAATGGCTTTGCTATCCGCTCAGATTCAACTAACTTTGCACCGCAAACCTGTGGGCTTGCCCAATTCTCCATATAGCTAACAAAATAATTATTCAAATAATATGATCAAATCTCAAGACATTAAGAAGGGAACTTGCATCCGCATGGATGGCAAACTTTATTTCTGCATTGACTTCCTCCACGTAAAGCCAGGTAAGGGCAACACGATTATGCGCACCACTTTGAAGGACGTCGTTTCCGGCCGTGTGTTGGAGCGTCGTTTCAACATTGGTGAAGCGCTCGAAGATGTACGTGTAGAACGTCGTCCTTTCCAGTATTCGTATGCCGATGGCGACCAGTATCACTTCCTCAACCAGGAAACTTGGGACGACGTGGTGATTGAAAAAGACTTGATCACCGGCGTTGACTTCATGAAGGAAGGTGATGTTGTTGAAGTTGTCAGCGATGCTTCAACGGAAACCATTCTCTATGCTGAAATGCCAGTGAAGACCAAGCTCAAGATTGTTTACACCGAGCCAGGTCTCAAGGGCGACACCGCCACCAACACGTTGAAGCCTGCCAAGCTTGAAACCGGTGCTGAAGTTCGTGTTCCTCTCTTCATCAACGAAGGAGAAATGATTGAAGTTGACACGCGTGACGGTTCTTACGTAAACCGCGTAAAGGCTTAATCTCCATTGCAGAACACATGCTTCTCCTTGGAAACCATTTTCCTCAGAGAGCATTGAAAAGATATTCCTTAATAAACAAAGGCGTTGCACACCCCATGCGGGTTTTGCAACGCCTTTTTTCTGTGCATGCAGCCAGTTGGCGTTGATGACCGCTTACTGGAAAAAGCGCTGACAAGCGGAAAAACATTGCTTCCGCTTCAGCCCCTATGCCTTTTGGCGAACACCGTCCCGTGTGCAGTCGTCTCTGCTCCCGTGTGCGTTCGTCTCTGCTCCCGTGTGCGTTCGTCTCTGCTCCCAGACGCGTTCGTCTCTGCTCCCGCGTTCGCTGACAAACATAAGTGGGCAAAATTCGGAAATATAAAAGGTCGGCGGTAGCACCCTCGCAGCGGAGATTTGCGTTGACCCACACAATCGCTTGTTGCGGCGCCAGCATTGTAGCTCACTTTGCTCGCAAAGTGAGGGCCACGGATATTTAGCGAACATGACCAGCGCTCTGGGGGTATGACTTTGTTGGATTTTTAGTCCCTGCTTGGTCGCCACAAAATTCGCCCCCCCCTCACTTTGCGAGCAAAGTGAGCTACAGTGCTTCGCCTCAGACCTTCGCTGCATGTCTTCGCATCACCCCTTATTGCTCTGTTAATGTCAGTTTCATGATATATAGATTCAAGATAGAAGGGCTGCTAAAAAATCGAGTTGAAATCCCGTCCCTCATTTTCTTCGCAACTTTTTGGCCGTGCCGTTTTTGTGTCTCGAAAATTTTGATTTCCTTTGTAAGGATATTAGTTTGTTTTTTTATCCTCACAACGCAGGAGGTTTTCCATCTCTCCCAAGAATAATGCTTGCGGACGTTCAGACAAGTCGGTTGGCGAGAACATGGAAGCAGAATTAGGCAGCTTGCCAAGCATTCGTCGGAACCTCCTTTTGAACACCTACTTACCATTACTAAACATTATGCGCGACCATTCCCTCCAGGCTTTGATCGATTTTTCCGCCGGCTGCAATTTCAGTGTGATTCTGGTGGCATGCGTGCTTTTGCTGATCAGGCGAAAGAGAACGCGGCTCCACCATTTGTCGGGCTTGTTTTTTATATATTTAGCAGGCATCAATTTCGTTTTGTTCTTCCTGTTTTATATCCACAATTTTTTTGGCAGCCAGTTGGTCGTGGCCACCAATCTGTTGCAGGCCACCGTCATCCCCTTTGGCGTTTGTTTGCTGCGCGAACTGACACACCCCGGCCGCGTTGGCCGCCGCATGCTGCTCTTCAACATGCTTTCGTGTTGGGCCATGCTGCTCGTATATTGGGTGTTGAAAAACGAAATCATTTATTACCTCATCATCTTTGCCCTCCTCATCTATGGCATCGTCGGTCTCTCCTGCGCCGTATTTGCCGCCCATCGTTACGACTTGAAACTCAAAGATTGGAGTTCCTACACCGAAGGCGTTGATTTGCGGTGGTTGGGCAAGACGGTGTGGGCGTTTTTAGGTATCTTTGCAGTGTGGATCATCGCCAGTTTTCTCAACCAAGAGTGGGTGGTTGTGCCATACAACTTCAGCATCTGCTCCTTCTTCGCCGTGATCGCCTATTGCTTGTCGCGCCAGCAAGTGGTGGATTTCTCCAAAGAGAACCCCTTCGATGGTGCCGACGGGCAAGATGCCGCACTGGCAGATGGCCCAGATAATGCGCCGGCCGCGGAAGAAGCCGATGAAGAAGTGGTTCCCTTTAAGCAGGCTTTGCAGGAACGCATGGTGCAAGTTTTCGAGACAGAGCGCGTGTTCTTAGACAAGAAACTAACCATCGTTCGCCTGGCAGAGATTGTCGGCACCAACCGCACCTACCTCAGCAATTTCATCAACGCCGAACTCCAGAGTTCATTCTCCGACTATGTCAACGGCTACCGTGTCTCGTTTGCCAAGACCTTGCTGGTTGAAAACAACGCCCCGCTCGATGTCATTGCGGAAATGTCTGGTTTTAACAGTGTGTCTTCCTTCCGCCGTATGTTTAGCGCCGTTGAAGGCTGCACGCCGGGGCAATACCGACGGAAAGCCTGTAGCGAGAAAGCCGATGGGGACATTCAACCATCAGATGTTAAGTAGGTGTTCAAAATTATTTTATAGTATCCATGCAGGGGAGAACCTGTCTAATTCTGAACACCTATTTAATGAAAATACTTGAATCATTCATGCAGGGCAAGTTGGATTCCGTGGCCCTTTGCGAAGACGGTTTTGTGACGACCGAACATTTTGCGGCCGTGATTGACGGTAGCACTTCCAAACGCGCAACGAGCATGGCGACTCCTTTAAAAGCCAAGAAAGCCCCAGAAGCTGCTGCGCAGAAGAGCGGAGGCCGCCAGGCGATGGAGCGCATCTCGAGGGCGATCGGAACGCTGCCAGAGAATGCCACCATGGAAAGCGCAGCGCGTTGTTTCACGCAGGCGCTCCGCAACGATATGCCCGAAGCGGCCCTCACGTGTGCCGCCCTGCGGCCGACGTGCTCCGCCGTTGTTTACAGCAGAATGCGGAGAGAAGTATGGCTGTTCGGCGACTGCCAATGCAGGTTTGAAGGCAAGACCTATGACAATCCCAAGCACGTTGACGAAATCCTGACCCGTGCCCGTTGCGAAGCCGTGGCCTATCTGCTCTCAAAGGGCGCGTCGGCCGACAGTATACGCCATTTTGATGCCGGACGGGCCTTCATCTACGACGCTTTGCGCGACCAGACCAATTTCCAGAACGACCCCGATGTTCGCAATCCCTACCGCTACACCGTGTTGGACGGAACGGAAATGGATCTTTCCACCGTGCCTGTGTTGGCCGTGCCTTCGTCGGCCAAGAAACTCATTCTGGCTTCAGACGGATACCCCGTTTTGTGCGACACATGGCGCGAAACAGAAGACGAACTCCAACGCCTGTTGCGCGAAGACCCGCTTTGCATCCATGAGAATGCGGCCACAAAATGCCTAATGGAAGGGCAGGTGTCGTTTGACGACCGCACTTATCTCGCGTTGGAAGTATAAGTATAGCGAGGTGCGAGGCATTGTAAAAAACCGATAACCGTTCTCCATAAAAAAGCGTATGAAAATATCATTGTTGCAAACAGACGTTGCCTGGCGGGATGCCCAGGAGAACATCCGGCGGGCAGAGTCGTTCATGGCTTCCCAGCCCGGCGCCGACCTTTATGTCCTGCCCGAAATGTGGTGTACGGGATTTGATGTCTCTCCCGACCAGCACACGTTGGAGCAATCGAAGATGGGCTACGAATGGATGTTGCGGAAGGCCGAAGAACTGAATGCCAGCATTGCTGGTTCTTTGGCGTGGCAGACAGAAGAAAGTGCGCGCAGCGGTCGGTTTGTCAACACCCTGTTTGTCATGGGGGCAGATGGAAGCGTTCAGCACTACGCCAAGCGCCATCTCTTTGGCTACGGCGGCGAAGATGCCCATTATCTTTCAGGTTGCCAGCGCGTGGTGATGCAAGTGGGCGACGTTCGCGTTCTACCGCAAATCTGTTACGACCTCCGCTTTCCCGTGGCCTCGCGCAACACGGCGGAAAACCCTTACGACCTCATCATCTATGTGGCGTCGTGGCCTGCCAGCCGCCAAACGGCATGGGACGTACTGCTGCGTGCGCGAGCCATTGAAAACCAATGCTACGTGGCGGGCGTCAACCGCGTTGGCGATGATTTGCATTGCCATTACGATGGCGGCACCACCCTGATAGACCCTTACGGCAACAGCCTTTTCTCGCTCCGCGGCAGTGCCGCCTGCGCTTCAGCGGAAATCGACTTGCAGAAGATGTGGCAGTTCAGAGAGAAATTTCCCGTGCTGAAAGATGCAGATGTTTTTTAGTAAAGGGTAAGTCTGAAAATGCTGCGAAACGCCCGATAATTCAGAACCCCATAACCCATTAACCCCCGTGCTATATAAAGAACAACCATATTTGGCAGCCCCCGACCGCTACGAGAATGGGCCAGCCTATCGCCGTTGCGGAAAAAGCGGCATCCTTTTGTCGGCCGTTTCGCTCGGCCTCTGGAAAAACTTCGGAAGCCAGCGCCCGTTGTCGGAAAGCCGCTCGTTGATTCACTACGCTTTCGACCACGGCATCGTGCATTTCGACTTGGCCAACAACTACGGGCCGCCTCCCGGAAGTGCCGAAGAGACGTTTGGCGAAATCATGCAGACGTCTCTCAAACCCTATCGCGACGAACTCTTCATATCCACGAAAGCCGGCTACGAAATGTGGACCGGGCCTTATGGGAACTGGGGCAGCCGGAAATCGCTCATTGCCTCGCTCAACCAAAGTTTGCAGCGCATGAAACTGGATTATGTCGACCTCTTCTATACCCACCGCTATGACCCGCAGACTCCCTTGGAGGAACCCCTTTAGGCGTTGGTGGACATTGTTCGCCAGGGCAAGGCGCTCTATGTGGGCATCTCCCGCTGGCCCCTCGAGGCCACGAAGTTCGCCTTTCAGTATTTGCGCAGCCGCGATGTGCCGTGTCTGTGCTATCAGGGCCGCCTTAACTTGCTCGACCGCGCCCCCGTTGAAGAAGGCATTTTGGAAGAAGTTCAGCGCGAAGGCGCCGGTTTCGTGTCGTTCTCCCCGTTGGCGCAAGGCATGCTAACCAACCGCTATTTGAACGGCATCCCTGCCGATTCTCGCATCCGCCTCGAAACTACCCTCAAGGAAGAAAACCTCACGCCAGAATTGTTGCAGAAGCTCCAGCGTCTCAATGATTTCGCCGTTTCGCGCGGCGACACCTTGGCGCAGCTGGCGCTCCGCTGGGTGTTGCAGCATGAAGGCGTCACCTCCGTGATTGTCGGGGCAAGCAAAAAGGAGCAGTTGGCCGACAATTTGCGCTGTGTCGAGAGGGATAAACTGTCTGATGAAGAACTCCTTCAGATTGAAAAGATATTGTTTTGAAAGAAAATACCTCATTATATAATTATGTCAGAAAACATTTCAGCAGACCTCATCTTCAAATATTTCCCCAATCTCAGCGAAGAGCAGCGCCGCCAGTTTGAGGCGCTCGATGCGCTCTATCACGATTGGAACGCCAAAATCAATGTCATCTCCCGAAAGGACATCGACAATCTCTATCCCCACCACGTGCTCCATTCCCTGGGTATCGCCAAGGTCATCAATTTCCGACCTGGCACCTCGGTGATGGACATCGGCACGGGCGGCGGTTTCCCCGGCATCCCCTTGGCCATTCTTTTCCCAGAGGTCAAGTTCCATTTGGTGGATAGCATCGGCAAGAAAATCCGCGTGGCCAATGCCGTGATTGAAGCCCTCGGACTGAAAAACGCTGAGGCCGTCCATCGCAACGTCATCGAGGAAAAGGGCAAGTTTGATTTCGTCGTGTCGCGTGCCGTGATGGATTTCTCGGAACTCTACAGACTCGTGAAGAAAAACATCACAGGAAAGTCAAGCAACGCCCTACCCAACGGCATTATCTGTCTGAAGGGCGGCGACCTCGTGAACGAAATGGCCCCCTTTAAGAAGTGTTGCGAAGTGTGGAATCTCTCGCAGTATTTTGAGGGCGAGTTTTTTGAAACCAAGCAGGTGGCTTACGTCATGGCGTGATTGGCGCGGCCCGTTGGTCAACCCCGTTTAGTAATGCTGAAAGAATAAGTAGAAAATATGCTGAACATACAACATTTCAAAGTCAACTTCATTGAGGAGAATTGCTATGTCGTGAGCGACGAGACCCGCGAGGCCGTCATCATCGACTGCGGCGCTTTCTTCCCCGAAGAGAAAGCGGCCATTTCTTCCTATCTGGCCGAAAACAAACTCGTGTTGCGCCATCTGCTCTGCACCCACGGCCATTTCGACCATGTCTTCGGCGCACAGTTTGTTTGCGACACCTATCATCTTCAGCCCGAGATGTGCGCCGACGAGGTGCCGACCTATCTGCAGGCACCGGAGCAGATGCGCATGTTCCTTCATCGCGACTTTCCGCTCACCTTGCCAAGCGTCGGAAACACGTTTAAGGACGGCGATGTCATCGCGTTTGGCAACCACCAGTTGCGCGTCATCGAAACGCCGGGGCATACGCCTGGCGGCGTCTGCTTTTATTGCGAGGCTGAGAAGCTGATTTTCAGCGGAGATAGCCTTTTTCGACACGAAATCGGACGATGTGATTTGCCAGGAGGAAATAAAAGCCAATTAATTTGTGTGTTGAAAGAAAAAATACTATCTTTGCCAAGTGATGTCAATGTCCTTCCGGGACATGATGTGGCAACCACCGTTGGAGAAGAAAAACGGGCCAACCGCCATCTCTTATAGTGACTCGCTTCAGATGGCGTTTCGCCCTTTGGCCTGAGCCGTTTCCCTCTCTCTCGAGCGGCCCACTACAGATAATAATACACCACGGAGAAAGGTTTGCTTGCGATGGCTCTGAATGTTGGACATGACAGGCCTGCTTCGTAAAAGTTTTATGCTTATGGATAAAAAAATATTACTCTTCTTGGCGCTTAGCGCTGCCGGCTATCCGCTGTGCAGCCAGGCCCAGAGTCAGTTTAAACTGCAAACGCAGGAAATCAAAAATGCTGACAACGAGCCAGCCCCGGTTTTTCCTGTGCCGAGCGACCGGCAGTTGAAATGGAATGAAACGGAGTTCTATGCCTTCTATCATTATGGAATGAACACCTATACCGACAAAGAATGGGGTGGCGGTGGAGAACCGGAAAGCAAGTTCGCTCCGACAGCTAAGCCCAATCCGCGCCAGTGGCTCGAAACAGCCCAAAAGGCTGGCATGAAGGGCGGCATCGCCGTTGTCAAACACCACGACGGTTTCTGCCTGTGGCCAACGGAAACTACCACACACAGTGTGCTGAAAGCCGGAAATGCCAACGGCCGCACCACTAATATCCCCAAAGACTTTGCTGAGGCCGCCCACGACCTCAAGATGAAGTATGGCTTCTATGTTTCGCCCTGGGACATGAACAGCGCCTATTGGGGCGACGGCACCGACAATTATGCCAAGAAGGTGTTCTTGCCTCAGTGTGCCGAGTTGGCAAAATATGGTGCCGACCAGTTTGAAATGTGGTTCGACGGTGCAACCGGAGGAGACCACGCTGGCTACTATGGCGGTGCCAACACCACGCGCACCATCAGCGATGCAGGAATCTATTATGATATGCCCAACTTGCGCGACTCCATCCACAATATCTGCCCCAATATCATCATGTGGGGTCTTGGCGGCGAAGCCCGCTGGATTGGCAATGAAGCAGGATGGGCCGGAGAGACCTGTTGGTCGATGGGCGACGGCACGAGCGGCGACGAAAATGGCTGGCTCTGGCATCCAGGAGAGAGCGACGCCAAGGCCACCAACAAGGGATGGTTTTGGCATGCTGGCGAATCGCCTTTAAGCGCAGAACGCCTCTTCCAGATGTATCTCGAAACCGTTGGCCGCAACGCAACGCTCATTTTGAATCTCCCGCCCGACAAGTCGGGCAGTCTGCCTCCTGCAACGGTCAACGTCATGACGGATTTGGGAAAACTGCTCACCAAGCGTCTCGGAACGGACTTGGCACGCAACGCCAAAGTGACGGTCTCTGAAGAACGCAAGGCCGGAGCGGCACGCAATTATGTCGCCACCAATCTGACGGACGACAACAAAGACACTTACTGGGCGCCCAACGACGGAACAACAACTGCCACGATTACTTTGCAATGGGATGAACCGCAGACGGTTCGCTATGTCTCGATGATGGAATACATCAAACTCGGACAGCGCGTGAAAGGCTTTACCATTGAAACCAGTATGAACGGAACGACTTGGACTTCACGCGGCGGAGCCATTGCCAAGACAACTATCGGCTATAAGCGCATCATCCCGCTCAATGGCAGCACCTCGGCCAGCTATACGGAAACTGGATTCCAAGCCAAATACCTGAGAGTGAAGATAACAAACAGCAAGGCTTGTCCGTTGCTTCATACGCTTTCTGTTTACTAAGTCATGACGAAGGGCAGGAGCAAATATGTTCCACAAAGGATGCTCTCCGCCCCGACATTCTGTTTTCCATAATAAGTATTATATGAGAAATCTTCAAAAATATATCGCACTGACGGCTTTCGCTCTGCCAATGGCGCAGCAGGCGCAAACGGTAATCGGATTCGAAGACGAAAGCCAGTTCAAGTCAATCGGTGTCTACGACTCGTGGGCACATTCGCCGTTCAGAACAGGAGCACTGAAGGGCAACGTGCAAATTGTTGACAACGACCAGCTCAATGCTCCTGATGCAGAAACTGGTGTGGTGCCCAATGGCACAGCCAAATTGCTCGCTTTCCAGCGTTCGCGCTTTGCTGGCAACTTGTTTGGCGCCCGCATTGATCTGAAAGAACCCATCAAACTGACGCCCAAGAAGCAGTTTGTTCATGTCATGATCCACAAGGAGAAGGCTGGACGCGTGATGCTCATCGGTCTCGGCAAGCGTCCGGAACGTGTCGGACAGAAAGAGACAGAGCAGTTTACCGTGCTTTCCAGCAAGACCATCACGCCAGGAAAATGGCAGGATGCCGTCTTCGCCATCAATGGCGCTGAGGGCGCTGAAGTTAACGCCCTCGTGGTGGTGCCCGACTGCGAGTCGACCCACAATCTCGCCGCCGATTTCGCCGCATATATCGACGAAATCGAGGTGAACTCTTCTGGCGCTTCCCGCATCGTCTATGGCATCTACCCCATCAATTTCCCGAAAAACACGAAGCAGAGCCGTAGCGACCGCTACACCAGCAGCATCGGTTTTTCTTGCGCTTCCAGTGGAAAACAAACCATTGCCGTCAATCAGAAAACCACCCAGAAACTCTATACAGAGGTCTTTTCTGAAGGCTTCTGCGTGAAGCCGGGTGAGAGCGTGACGCCAACGGTGAACTATACGCCGGGAACTTGGATGCACTCTTACGTGTATCTCGACAAGGGAAATGACGGACGCTTTGACGTGGAGATTGTCGATGACGGAACGCTCCCTGAGGCTTCCGACCTCGTGTCGTATTCTTACTACGAAGGCAAGAACAGTCTGGGCGCAAGTGCCAATGCCGGTTCTGCCGTCCAGCCGCCTTCATTCACAATTCCTGCCGACATGAAGCCGGGCTTCTACCGCCTGCGCTACAAGGTGGACTGGAACAGCACCGATGCCGGCGGCAACGATACGCCGGGCAACCTCATCGCTGCCAACGGCGGTGTGATTGTTGACACGCGTTTGAACGTTCACAACGACATGGTGACCATCTATCGTGCAACGGCGGCCAACGGCGGCGGACTGAATGGCGACATTCTCAAGGCCGATGGTACGGACTTCACCACTGAGGAAATTCCGTTTGGAAAGCCTTATACTATCAAGGCACAGCCGGCGCCGGGCTTCGTGCTCTCGCACGTGGTGCTCCGTCATGGATATGGTCTCGATGGCGATAGTCTCTTGAACGACACGCCGCAATATGAAGACGTGATCATTCCGGCTTACCTCTTCAAGGACGGTGCCTACACCATTCCAGCAAAATATGTGGACGGCATGGTGCGCCTCATTCCTTATTTCAGTTCAAGAACGTCTTCGTTCGTGACGGACGATGATTACGGCACGCATTTTGACAAAGCAACGGCCACTGTGACACGCACAGACCGCCGACTGACAGCGCTGAAATTCATTGCCAAAAAAGGAGGTACGAGCACTTTGGGATTGGGCTCTTCCGGCGACAATTTCGTTTACCGCGATATGACGAAAAAGGAAGTCTCGGTGTTGCCGGGCGATGAGGTGAAAACAACTATCACCTATCGCGGAAAGTCCATGCAGGCATATCTTTATATCGACTTTAACCAAGACGGCCAATTTGATGCCGTCTTGGATGCCAATGGCCAACCGACACCGTCTTCTGAGCTCATCGCCTACAACTATTTCAACGGACGCAACAGCGACGGCAAGGAAATCACAGCCGACCCCGCTGATGTTGCCATCAACACGATGCCGGCATTCAGAATTCCTGAAATGCTCCCGACGGGCAACTACCGCGCACGCCTCAAAGTCGACTTCAATAACATCGACCCAGCAGGCCAGTGGGCTAAAGGCGGCGAAAACAACATCGATGACAACGGTGGCAATGTAGTCGACTTCCTGCTCAACGTTCACAACGATTCACATAAACTCGATGTCAACACCGTCAACGGTAGTGTTCACGGCACCGCAGCAAGCGGTCTGCCGCCAAGGGTGAAGCCCTTCACCGCCCTCGCGGTGCGTGCCGTTCCTGTGGCCGAAGGTTATAAAACCAAAGGTATGGTCATCCGTCACGGCCATAACCTCAATGGTCCTCAGTATATTCGTGGCAACCGTCAGTGGAGCGAGTACACCCGCACTGCCATCTCAAACTATTCCATTCCCAAGGATTCAGTTAACGGAGATGTGGAGATTAATGTCACTTACGAGCCCACTTCTTCTGCCACTTATGAATTGGTATTTTCCGACGAGTTTAACACGGCCGACGGCACTCAGCCAAATGATGCCTATTGGAGCCGTTGCACCCGCCAGAACCCAACGTGGAAGCGCTTCCTCTCTAAAAACAAGCAGGAACATGAACTGACTGGCTACATCGAAGACGGAAAGTTTGTTGCTCGCTGTGTGCCCAACCCGTTCAAGGCCACCGATAATGTCGACATGATCAGCGGCGGCATTCAAACTTACGGCAAATTCTCCGTGCGCTACGGAAAAATCGAAGCACGCCTCCTCACCAACGGCCACACGGGTAACTTCCCTGCTTTTTGGATGATGCCGCAAGACAACAGCGCCGGCTGGCCCTATGGTGGTGAGATTGATATTTGGGAACAGATTAACAATGAGAACGTGTCTTACCACACCATCCACTCACGTTGGGCCAACGGCACTTCTGATGGCAGCCTTTGCCAGGGACAGGGTAACAACCCCAAAAAGGGCGGCACGATGAGCAATGTCACGACGGGCAACTATCACACCTTCACTTTGGAATGGAATGAGAAGTTGCTCACATGGTATGTCGACGGCATCAAGGCTTTCTCTTATGCAAAATCAAACAAGCAGAGCGACCTCGACCTCGGCCAGTGGCCTTTCGACAAGGCTTTCCACATCATCATAAACCAGTCGGTTGGTAACGGCTCTTGGGCTGCCAATTGCGATACGGGCCACGTCTATGAAACCCTCTTCGACTGGGTGCGCGTTTATCAGACAAAGGACCAGATGTCAACCGGCATCGTGACGGTGCCTGAAGAAAGCCTCCTCAAAGTCAACGTGACTAAAGGACAAATCAATGTCTCGGCTTCCAAACCCATGATGGTCTCTGTTTACGACCTCTACGGCCGTTGCTTGAGTTCCGAGAAGGTGAGTGGCGACAAGGCATACAAGATGAACCACGGCATCTATTTCGTTAACAACACCAAGGTGCTTGTGCCATGAACTTCTGAAACGGAGGTGGGATGAAAACGGCTGAGCCTAAACTCTCCCATCCCTTAGAAATTATCATACAAATAAAAAACAACTTGGCAGGAGATTCTTTTCCTGCCAAGTTGTTTTTGTGAACAGACATGTTTGCAAAAAAGACACCCTATTCACATGTGGATTATATTAGCTTTCACGTCGGCCTGTCTCTTAGGCTTCTATGACGTCTTCAAAAAGAAATCCTTGGCTGGTAATGCCGTGTTGCCCGTGTTGATGGTCAACACCGTGGTGTGTGCTGCGTTTTTCCTTCCCTTCATCCTGATGTCGTTGTGCGGAAACACGCAGTATGTGCCTTTGGCCGGTTGGCATGCCCATGCTTTGGTATTCCTCAAGGCCGTCATCGTCTTGTCGTCTTGGGTTTGTGGCTATTATGCCATGAAGCATTTGCCGCTCACCATCGTCGGTCCGGTCAATGCCACGCGTCCCGTAATGACCCTTTTCGGTGCGTTGGTCATTTACGGCGAGCAGTTGAACGCCTGGCAATGGGCCGGCGTATCATTGGCCCTGCTTTCGTTTTTCCTTCTCAGCCGCAGTGGCAAGAAAGAGGGCATCCGCTTCAGCCACAACCGCTGGATATTCCTGCTCGTATTGGCAACCGTGCTCGGTTCTGCCAGCGGCCTCTACGACAAATTCCTGATGGCTTCGGTTTCGGAGGGCGGTGCCGGCCTCGACCGCTTCTTCGTTCAGGGATGGTACAACCTCTATCAGGCCGTAATGATGACCGCCGTCATCTTGCTCATCTGGTTTCCCCACCGCCATCAGGGCACGCCCTTCCAATGGCGTTGGAGCATCATCTTGATTTCCGTGTTCCTCACCGCCGCCGACATGGCCTATTTCTATGCCCTTTCATGTCCTGGCGCCATGATTGCCATCGTGTCGATGGCGCGGCGTGGCAGTGTCGTCGTGTCGTTCCTCTTCGGCGCTTTGCTTTTCCGGGAGAAAAACCTCCGTTCGAAATTCATCGACCTCCTCTTCGTGCTTTTGGGCATGATCTGCCTGTTCGTCGGTAGCCGATGAGGCTTCCGCTGGAGTGTCGTGCTGGTTTGAGCTTATACTGAGTAGATGGTCCTGGTTACAAACGCGAAGAGGGAGAGCAGTTTATACTGTTCTCCCTCTTCGCGTTTGTATGTAAGTAATGGTAAAAAAATAACTTGACCAATTTTGTGGAGTAAGGATAAGGTGTTATTTCTTATGCCCTGTCTTTTTGCCGCTTTTGAAATTTGTCATCGGTCACATAGCCCGCTATGCTCCCTCTTCCAAATTCCAAAACCAACAAAAATACAGGTCAAAATTGCTCAACTTATTCTTTCACCATTACTAAATATGTGCCTTATGACAAAGGCATGTTTGTCGGCAGAGTCTTTATTGTCGGTCTTGCGTTGTGTATTCTGGTTTATTTCTTCAGAATAGGCTCGCAGGTGAGATTGACACCCAGTTTCTTGAAAATCTTTTGGTCAACTTCGCTCAGCATGACAGTGCAGTGAACTTGGCAGCCGCGCAGTTTCGGCAGTTGCTCAAGCGCCTTACGGCAGTTTTCGTCGTTTTCAGAGAGCACAGAGAGCGCCACCAGAACTTCGTCGGTGTGCAGGCGCGGGTTGTGTCCGCCGAGATATTGAATCTTCGTGTGCTGAATCGGCTCAATCATCGATTGCGGAATCAGTTTGATTTTGTGGTCGATGTTGCCAAGATGTTTCATCACGTTGAGCAGCAGCGCCGCGCAGCATCCCAAGAGTTCGCTTGAGCTACCAGTGATGATGTCGCCGTTCTCCAGTTCGATGGCGGCAGAAGTGTGTCCCGTCAGTTTCTTGCATTCCTTGGCAGCGGTGGTGGTGCGGCGGAAGTCCGTGTCAATCTTTGCCTGGTTGAACAGCATCTGGATTTTGCTGATTTCCGATTCGTTGCAGGCGCCGCGTGCCATTTTGTTCGTGGCATCGTAGTAGCGTCTGATGATTTCGTTCTTCGAAGCGTTGCAGCATACTTCGTCGTTGCTGATGCAGAAGCCAACCATGTTGACGCCCATATCGGTCGGCGACTTGTAGGGGTTGGAACCGTAGATGCCTTCAAAGAGCGCGTTGAGCACTGGATAAATCTCGATGTCGCGGTTGTAGTTGACGGCAATTTTGTTGTAGGCTTCCAGATGGAATGGGTCAATCATGTTCACGTCGTTGAGGTCGGCCGTGGCTGCCTCATACGCGATGTTGACGGGGTGTTTCAGCGGCAAGTTCCAAACGGGGAAAGTCTCAAATTTGGCGTATCCCGCTCTCGTTCCGCGCTTGTTTTCATTGTAGAGTTGGCTCAGGCATACGGCCATCTTGCCGCTTCCAGGGCCCGGCGCTGTGACGATGACGAGGGGGCGTTCCGTTTCCACGAAATCGTTTTTCCCGAAGCCTTCGTCGGAGGCGATGAGCTTCACGTTGTGTGGATAACCCTCAATGAGGTAGTGACAATATGTCTTGATGCCGTCGCGTTCAAGGCGTTGCTTAAACTGTATGGCGGCAGGTTGTCCGTTGTAGTGGGTGATGACCACGGAGCCGACCATGAAGCCTCTGTTTTGAAATTCGCCTCTCAGTCGCAGCACGTCTTCATCGTAGGTGATGCCGAGGTCGGCGCGTTTCTTGTTTTTCTCAATGTCGGTCGCACTGATGACGATGACGATTTCAATGCTGTCGCTCAGTTTCTGAAACATGCGCAACTTGCTGTCGGGCAGGAAACCCGGCAACACGCGGCTGGCGTGGTGGTCGTCGAAGAGCTTGCCGCCCAATTCCAAATACAGTTTACCGTCAAACTGGGAAATTCTCTCCTTGATGTGTTCGGATTGAATTTTCTGGTACTTCTCGTTGTCAAATCCTATGTTCATGATGTCGTGTCACTATAAATTCTCTGCAAAGTTACAGCAAAGTCGCCGCAATACAAAATCCTCTTGAATGTGTTTTTTTCGAGATGCGAATTTTTTTATTACATAAAGGCGGTACGGGCAATTTGCCTGTACCGCCTTTTAAGCTGTAGGTTGGGAAACGAAATAAGTATATGTAAGGAGAAACTCCCACCTACTTATCAATTAACCTTGATGACAAAGTCGGCGCAATCTTTTGGGACAGAGATACCTTCGATTGACTTTTTGCCCTTCACTTTTTTGATGCGCAGTTTCTCGCCAGTGGTCAGCACCACGGCCTCCTTGCCTTTGCATCCAGCAGGCAGTTCGTCAATCCTCGTGACATCGTTTTTGAGGATGTGCATATAGAACGTCTGTCCGTTTCTTGTTGATACGATGCTGTCGCCGCCTTGCGGATAAGTCACACCGTCTGTGCCGTAGATGGCCTCACCGTTGGCCTTCAGCCATGCGCCCATCTCGTGCAGTCTTTCAACCGCTGTTTTCGGCAAATTGCCGTCGGGCTGAGGGCCGATGTTCATCAGCAGATTCGCCCCCTTAGAAGCTGTGCGTGCCAGCAGGCGGATTAATGTCGTTGCCGACTTATAGTGCTGGTCGGCCACTTTATATCCCCACATGCCGTTCATCGTTTGGCACGTTTCCAGCGGGAGCGTTTCGCTCACACCATTTTCGCCAGAATATCCCGCTTCGTTTTCTCCTGGCACGTCACGTTCGAAAAGCTGGATGTCTTCGCCGGCCATTGGAGGCAGGTGGTGGTTGTTTCCCACCAGACAGGCGGGCTGCAGGCGGTGGATGAGGTCATATTGTTCTCTCACGCGCCAGTCAAACGGAACAGAGTCTTGGTCGTGGTCCCAATAGCCGTCAAACCAGATGGCGTCGACTTTGCCGTAGTTGGTCAGCAATTCCGTCAGCTGAGCGTTCATGAAGTTGAAGTAAGTCTGGTAGTTCGGCTTCAGTTCGCGTCCCGTGTGGTGTCCCGTTCTTCCGAGCGGATAGTCGGGTCTTCTCCAGTCGAGGTGTGAATAATAGAAATGCAGTCCCATGCCCTCTTTATGGCAGGCATCGGCCAGCGCTTTAACAATGTCCTTTTTGTAAGGCGTGTGCATGATGTTGTAGTCCGACTGCTTCGTGTCCCACATAGAAAAACTGTCGTGGTGTCGTGTCGTGAAGCAGATATATTTGGCACCAGCGTCCTTGAACGTCTTAATCCAGCTGTCGGCGTCAAAGTCGTGTGGATAAAACGCGTTGGCAACCTTCTCATATTCCTGTCCGTTGAGTTTGCCAGTTTCCAGATACCACTCGCCTTGTGCGAAGAGGCTGTAGATGCCCCAGTGCAGAAAGATACCGAATCTGCGGTTGGCAAAATCCTTGCGTGCCTTCAGGTTCTCGGCGCTTGGCGTGTAGGCGGCCGACGTTTGTTGCGCCATTGCGGGGGCAGCGAGGAGCAGTGCCGAAACCAGCGTAAGGCCAGTTCTTTTCAGAAGATAAGAGATTTTTCTCATGTGTTGTTGTGTGATGGTTGTTAGTGACTTAATGATTAGAAATACCAGCCAAGATGCTTTGGCTTGTCCTATTTTCAATGCAAACACAAAGTAACAAAAATATATCGAGGTGTGAAAGAATATCTTTGTTTATCTTGTTGTCGAGGACCTAAACAGCGTAAGCCACAACGGGACAGTAAATAAAATAAGTAGGCTGGTGCTGCCCTTTTTGTGCTGCTTTTTTGATAACTTTGCACAGAGAATCTTTGGGGATTTTTTACTTATAAGCTAATTATCGAATACCTACATAACAAGACACTTATGGCAAACTACAAAGACAATATGCCCCGCACGGCGGAGCCATTCAACATGGTTTATTTCCACGGTTTCGCTTCTTCAGGCGCGACAGGTACGGCAGAACTACTGCGCAAGATTTTCCCTTCTTCGGAGATACTTGCCCCCGACATTCCCGTTGACCCAGCAGAGGCGCTGCCTTATCTCAAGGCTTTTTGTGAGGAACACCATCCAGATGTCGTTGTTGGAACGAGTATGGGAGGCATGTATGCCCAGCAGATGCGTGGGTTTCTGCGCATCTGTGTGAACCCCGCTTTCCGTATGTCAACGATGAGCAAAGTGTTGCACACTGGGACATTCAAGTTTCTCAACGGACGCAAGGACAGTCAGAAGGAGTTTCGCATCACGGCCGACATCATCCGCCATTTCAACGAAATGGAGCGCCATCAGTTTGACGACATCACTCCCGAGGAGCGCGAACTATGTTACGGCCTGTTTGGAACGGGCGACACGACGGTCAATCCGATAAACGCCTATAATACATTCACGAAATATTATGCGCATGCCGAGCGTTTCGACGGCGAACACCAGCTCAACGAGCGTTCCATCCGTCATGCACTTTTGCCTTTGCTCAAACGCCTGTTTGGAGAACGTTATGACGCATCAACGCAAGAGCCGTTGCCCGATTATATGAAGTATTGATGGAAAAGCAAATCCAGAGTGCAACCTCTATGCTCGTCTTTTCTCGAGAATAAAAAAACTCCCGCTCGTCTGCCTGGAAGCAGATGGGCGGGAGTTTTTTGTTGTCATATACGGCCGTCGGCGAAGTGATGCCGTGGCTTTTGTCAGAAGTTGATTTTCGTGCCAAGCATGAAGCGGGCTTGCGCTTCAGCTGGGTGGTCGTTGTGGCGCTGGATGGTTTTCTGCATCAGCGTGCCGACCGGTTCGGCGAAGATTTCAATCTGATCGTTGACAGCAACGCCAGCTTGCACACCGAGTTCAAGACCGAGCGCGTAGGCAGGACGGTAGCCCTCTCTGGAGGCGATGTTGGCGGTGACGCCAGCGATGCCCGTCAGACGGAAGGGCGAAGTGGAAGAGGCCGAGAGCAGGTTGCGCAGATAGTCGGCGTGTAGCGTCGTGATGTGCATATTGCCCTTGCCGTGCTTCTGAATGGTGGCATCAGAGAGGCCCACCTGCCATCCGCGGGCAGCCGTTTTCCATTGTCCGTAGCTGAGGTCGAAATCGAGAGAGAACTTGCGGCGTGCTGGCGACATGTTCGTCACCGTTCCAGAATAGAGGCCCGTTCCGAAAGAAGCGCTGGCAAACCGTTTCTTGTCCGTTCCTTCCACAGACATCTTGTCGGACACTGGTTTCAGGCGGTAGTTCAATCCCAACAGGAGTTGCGGCACGATGCGCTTCATGCGTGAGTCGAATCGCTTGTCGAGACGATAGGCCACTTGCGGTTCAGCGAAAAGTTCCACCTGACGGCCCGTGCGCACAGCCAGTTGGCCGCCGCCGTGGATGTCGCAGTCGAAATGCGTCTTGCCCCTCAGATAGTCGATGCCGAAGTTCATACCCGCCAGCGCACGTACGCTGACGATGCGGTCTTCGTTGTAGCCATAGGTGAGGGTGGTGAGGTCAGCGATGTAGTCGCCGCCAGCCAAGAGCGCAGCGAAGTGCTTGTCGGCATGCGGGTTGGCCTGTCCCGTGAGCGAAAGTCGCCAAGCCGAGACAGGGCTGTACCAGTGCCCGTAGCTCAGGCGTCCAGCCAAACCATAATTTTCTTTGCTGCGGAGGCCGTTTCCGTTGGTGTAGGTGCCGCCAGCCATCGAGAAGAAACTCTTGAGCTCAGTCTCGTTAAAGCGCTCGCGGTTTTCTGTTGGCTGGTAACCGTGCAGATACACCTGCAGACCGGCCATGAGCGTTCCTGTCACGTCGCGGCGCAGGCCCGGCGTAGTGAATTGCTCCAGATAGTCCTTGGCGTGGATTTGTGCTTGCGGTTCGATGAAGAGTCCCCACATGCGGTTGATATGCCAAAGTCCCTTCAAGCCAGCTTGGAGTCCAGGATAAACCTTCTCCTCTCCGCCGTGCATGGCCAGATTGGCGCCCAAGGAGCCGATGAGCTCGAAGCGGCGGTCGGGGTCATATCCGTGGAAGGCGTTGTTGATGTTCCAGAGATAGTCAGCACCAACGGACACCGTTTTCACGCGGTCGTCTTCCCGTCCTTCAATCTGTGCTGCCTGTCCCCAAAGACGTACACCCGAGGTGGCGTTAAACCATTTGCCGACACCCATGAAGGCCGCGGGGCGGACATAAGTGAAGGGGTGGCCAGCAGCCGAAGAAGTGCCAGGCAGCGCCCCGCCGATGCCTGCCTCCAAGAAGAGATGGTCGTAGGCCGTTTCCTGTTTGAAGTCGTCGTTGCGGGCCAACTGCGTGCGGGTGTCGCCGCCTTGCATGAAGGTGAGGCCCGCCATGATGCTGCCCACTGCATTGAGTTTCTTCATGACGGGGCCGTAGGCGGCATAGCCTTTCTTATAGGCATCCACGCGTGGCTCGATGAAGAAGTCAACGCCATGTGCCAAATGGAAATTAGCCTGAAGCCCTGCGCCGAAACCCGGACTCAACTTGCGCCCGTCGCCGCTTGCGCTGGCATTGATCGATGCGTCGGCCACAGCGTTGACCCAGAAAGTGCGGTTGGGGTCGTAGCCGCCAAACGTGTTGTGCATGTTCCAAAGATAGCCCACCGAAGCGTTGAGCGCTTTCACGTGTTGATGGCCTTCCTGCTTGTAGGTGGAAGCCAAAGCACCGAGGCGCACTCCCGAATAGGGGGAAAACCATTTGCCGATGTAGCCACCGACACGTGCGCCGGCATATTTCGTTTGCGAACCGCTGCTCTGAAGCAGTGACGAAGGACCGCCTGTGAGACTCACGAAGGTGTGGTTGAGGAAGTGTCCGTCGTCTTCAAACACACCATTGGCCGTATGTTCTTGCAGACGATAGCCCAGTCCGGCAGCCACGGAGGCTGCGAAGCGATAGCCGCGCCAATTGCTCTCCTGCGTAATCTTGTCGGAATAGAGCCCCACCATCGGTTCGAGATAGAAATAGCCGAAGCGTGAGAGGTTCACCTGTCCGCGCAGACCGAGATGCGCTCCGAGCGCATTCGTGTGCACGCCGTTGTTCGTCGTGTAGACATAGTCCACTCCCGCCTTACCGATGAGTTCAAACATGCGAGAATTGCTGTATGTCGAGTCGCGCATCGTCGACACCGAGAGCGCTGTGATGTTGAGCAGATAGTCGAGCGAAGCCCCCATGATGTTGGCGCTGTTTTGCTCTCCAGAGAATTTGCCGCCCTAAAAGCCGAGGCGCCATCCGTGGAGCGGAGTCACCCAGTCGCCGATGCCCAACTGCGCTGTCAGTCCGGCTGTGCTGAAATGCGACGATGAGCGCGTCACGATGCTGTTTGCGCCGATGCCGCCTTCCACGAAGAGGTGGTCGCCGAAGGTTTTGTTTTCAAAGTGTTTGGCCACTTTTGGGCGTTGCAGCATGTGGTCGAGCGCACTTCCCGGCACCTGTGCCGAGAGGGGTATGGCCAGCGCGAAAAGACAAACGCCAACGCCTTTCTTATATAGGATGCCGCTGCTGAATTGCAGGCGGCAGGTATTTTTCTTGTTATTCATTGATCAAATTTTTAGAGGTAATGGTTGTTGCATATTATCACCATTACAAACGCCTATTTTTTGTCGAGAATCAAGTCGTTGACGTCACCATCAGTATAGGCGGTGCGTTCCAGTTCCGGATCCATTGAAAACGCCTGCTTGAGTTCCGTGTAAGCCTCAACTGGTTTTTCGGCGCGGTTGAGACAAACGGCTCTGAGATAATGCGTGAGCGCCTCCTCTTCTGGCAGTTCCTTCGAGCGCTTCAAGGCCTCCTCGTTGCGCTTCATGGCCAGAAGCATCACCACCTCGTTGCGCAAGCCAGTGGCGGCGATGGCATTGAAGTTGTCCTGATTGTAGTCGCCGTTGAGCGTTGCCGTGACAATCTTGAGCATGTGGGTGTCGGGCGTGTCGGGCAGGAAATCCGAGATGCTGTCGGCCTGTGAATATTGTCCGGAATTGAGCAACGCAATCATGTGGTTGGCGTTGAGCGTGGCCGGTGCCTTTTTGCCTGCATAGGGTTTAAGTAAGTCGCGGTCGGCCTTTCCGTTTTTGATCAAGATGGCCTGCAAGTCGCTCGCAGCGATGCCGAAGCTCGGATAGATTTCCAATGCCTGGCGGATGATTTTTTCGCGTTTCGCTTCATCGGCTTCCGCGCGGTAGAGACGGAAAAACTCGTAGCGCGACAGCTGCTTATAGTCTTTCTCATAGAGCTGCTGGATTTCGCTGAGCGTGAGAACGCGGAAGATGGAATAGTTGAGCGCATATTCCACGCGGCGCAACTGCGGCAGATATTTCGCCTCCAGCGTGTTGCGGAAGAACGGCAGGCGGCGGATGTGGCGTCCCTGCACGTCGGGCGTTTTATAGCGGTTGAGGATGTCTTGGATGGCATCGGCCTCCTTGTTGAGGCTGTCGCGGCGCAGCAGCGCCACCACGTCGTCCCACTTCGCCACCTTGGCTTTCGAACTTACGCTCATGCGGCGGCGCGTTTCGCTGTCGAGCTGTCCGACGATGTAGTTGAGGGCCGATTGCATACGCTTCTCAGCCAGTTTCAGGTTGCCAGCATACGTGCCATCGGGCGAGGCCGTACCCATGATGCTGAAAGCGCGGAGCGATGCGTCTTTGCTGTGGGCGATGGCCTGAAGCTGTTCGTTGAGCTGCGAGAGTTCGTCGGCGTTGCGTGGGTTGCTCAAGTCGAGTTTGGCCGAACCGATGGGAAATTGCAGTTTGATTTCTCCCTTGCTGTCGCGCAACTGCATTTCGGCTTTCGGATAGTAGGCCGAATCAGTCACGATGGTGCCTTGGAAAGCATAGTCGAGGAAGCGCAGCGGATTGACCGTTCCGCGGGCGATGATCGTCGTGTCGCGATAGATGATGCGGTTGTAGTTTTCAATGGCAGAAAACACGTCGCAGGAATAGTCGTCGCGTGCGTCGTCAATATAGATAGAGTCGCTGTAACCGATGATGTCGTTCTTGCGTCCCTTTTCGCGCAAGGAGTCGGCCTTGATGGTGATGTATTTTGCCAGCGGGTCGCCTTGTTTCAGGTCGAAGTCATACATGCGTTGCTGAGTACGATTGTAGGTCTGTGCGTCATACACCATTGGGCGCATGGCCTGCATGGTCTTTTTCGAAGCGTTGTGGAAGATGGGTTGCACAACGAGTCGCGTGTCGCTTGAAAACATTTCGCGCGGCACACGCACACGTGTTTTGATGATGGCATAATTGCCTCTGATTTCAATCTGTGTTGGCTCCGGCATGATTTTATTGACGATGCGCTTCACCACCACGGTGGCCTCGCCCAATTCAATGTCGTGTTCGTCCATCTCCACCTCGATGTAGGTGAGGTTTTTCACGCGGATGGTGCGGGCTTTGGCACCCACCATGCTGAAGCGCAGCGTGCTGTTGCCGAAAACGTTGGTGGCGAAGCGTCCGTCTTCATCCGTGGTGGCCAAGAGGCGTCCCGATTTCTCGTCTTGCACGTTGACCCCCATGAGTGGTTTGCGCTTTTCTTTTGAGATGACTTTACCCGTCACGCGGATCACGTCGTCGGCCAAAACCGTCTGTGTGCCAGCCGCGAAGAGAATCATCAGGAGAGCCGCGATGAGGCGCGGGAGCGTGGCGGCTCTGAGTTGGCTATGTAATTCTTTGAATGTCATTTCAGGATGTAAGTGAAGGTTATTCCGGCTTTCAGCGGCGCGGGAATGGTTTTGGTGTGGTTAATCTCTTTGGGTTCCGTTGTTCCCTCGGCAAATTTCTTCTCACGCACGTGGAGCATGCCCAGTCCGATGGTGGTTTCAAGACTCCAACGGCGCGAGAGCACAAAGCTGTAGCCATAGGTCACACCTCCGCCGAGGGCATCGCCCATGTGGTTGGTGTGGTTCCAAGCCATACTATAGATACCGCCGAAGCCCATGAGTCCCACGAAATGTCCAGCCTGCGGACGGGCTGAAAACCAGTAGCGGGCTTCTGGCATGAAGGCAGCAGAATGGAGCTTGTAATCGCCGATGGTGAAGGGATTGACGGCACTTTCAAGATTGAGGGTGAAATGGCGTGAGAGACGGAACTCTACGCCAGCATTGGGGGAAAGCGTTCCCCAATAAAGTGCGTTGGTTTTGAAAGAAACGCGTTGTGAGCATGCGGTGGCCGCGATGGTAGCAGCAAAGCAGAGGCCGCACAGGCGTTGATGGAATTGCTTCATAGTAATAATGATTGAAGTTTTGTGGTGTTTTGTTTTGATAAGCAGTTTACCTGAATATGTATTTGGTATGGAAATGCAAATTTAGGATAAAGTGAAGAATTAGCCAAGATTCTCAGAATGAAAAAACGTTGATATAGAAATAGTTCTCTTCGTTCTGCATGGTGGGTTTTGCAGATGTGCGCTCTGCATGGTGGCATTGCTGATTTGTGACATCTGTTGGCGTTGAAGACAATGGTACGCCCGTTCTTTTCTCTTCATTCCCTATTTTTGTCAGTGCACGCGGGCCCAGACGCAAGCGTGTCTGCTCCCAGACGCGAACGCATCTGCTCCCAGACGCGAGCGTGTCTGGGACGAGGCACGTCTGCACATCGTCCCGCGTTCGCTGACAAGTATAGGGGAAGGAAGGGGGGACGGGAGGGTGTTCAAAATTCAGAAAAATCTGCGCGGTTTTTGCCAAAAAAAACATGGCGAGTACGGCACCGCTGCCCCTGAAAGGGGCTCATATTCCAGGATAGGGGCTCGCCCCTATCTCCCGCCAGTGCTCATCAATTCTCGCTTCTGCCCCTGTAAGGGGCGCATATCGTTGGCGGGGCTTGCCCCGCAATAAGATTCGAGATATGAGCCCCTTACAGGGGCGAGGTTCATTAATCGGCCCCAAGAGGTAGGGGCAAGCCCCTACCCTGGAATATGAGCCCCTTTCAGGGGCGCTGTCGCCTCTTTACCAACCTTAATTTTTCTGGATTTTGAACACCCTATCTTACAGGGCGTAGGGAATGGGGATATTTTTAGGTGGTTCTATATCCTATTTACCATTACTTAGTATTGATTCATGATTTTGATGAGATTCTCCGTCTGGGCCTTGGCTGCTTTTTTATACACGTCTTGGAGCCTTGCGTTGAGAGTTTCAAGATATTCATCGGAAAGGTCCGATAGTTTTTGAGCCTTGTCTTCATCGCCCTCTTGCAGAGCATCGAATATGTTGGTTGTATAGTACATGGCATGATATTCAATGATGTCTGCTTCAAAGTCTGTAAGTTCGGCTTTAAATGTCTCAGCGTCTTGTTGGTCAAGTCCTGCCATGTATTGTTTAGCCTCTTTTTCAATCTTATCGAGCGACGGAAACTCCAATGTCTTCGTGGGGTCAACGACAGAGCAAGCGTCTCGCCATTGCTTGTTGAATTTCTTTGCAGCCAATATGACCTTGAACTTGGGGAAGCAAGTTTCATACTTCTTTTTGTTGGAATCACTAAGCCCTTCGTAATATGTTTGCGCATCGTTGGCAATGCGTTCGGCATCTTCAAATTTTCCGTTTGTGATTGCAGTGGCAAATTCTTGTTTGAACTGTTCGGATTTCTCTTGAACGTTTTCGCATGACATCAAAATCATGGAGAGCCCGATTAAAAACAGATTGAACTTCTTCATATTTATATTCTTTGGCGGAGAGAAATCGTTGTGCGTTCTGCCCGCCTTATGGTTTTGTGGTTAACATAAAAAGTAGGTGGCCAAAACTGGTTTTGACCACCTACTTATCATTCCTAAAATCTCATTGCATCACAAGATGCCTTGTGCCATCATGGCGTGTGCCACCTTCATGAATCCGGCGATGTTGGCGCCCTTCACGTAGTTGGTGTATCCACCCTCGCGACCGTAGCGCAGACACTGGTCGTGGATGGCGCTCATGATGCTGTGCAGACGGTTGTCGACCTCCTGAGCCGACCAAGAGATGTGCATGGCGTTTTGCGTCATTTCCAAACCAGAAGTGGCAACGCCACCTGCGTTTACAGCCTTGCCTGGTGCGAAGTTAGTTTGGTGTTGGATGAAATAGTCAACAGCTTCGGCCGTACATCCCATGTTGCTCACTTCAGCCACGAGCTTCACGCCGTTTTCAACCAACTGGCGTGCGTCTTCTTCGCCCAATTCGTTTTGCGTGGCGCAAGGCAGGGCAATGTCAACGTGTTCGCACCAGGGCTTCTTGCCAGCGTGGAAAGTGGCTTCCGGATAGCGTTCTGCATAGGGCGCCACGATGTCTTCGCCAGAGAGGCGCAGTTCAAGCATATAGTCGATCTTTTCGCCACTGACACCATTGGGGTCGTAGACGTAGCCGTCGGGGCCGCTCAAAGTGACGACCTTCGCGCCCATCTCTGTGGCTTTCTTGGCGGCACCCCAGGCCACGTTGCCGAAACCGGAGATGGCAACCGTTTTGCCTGCGATGTCGTCGCCACGGTCGGCAAGCATCTGCTTGACGAAATAGAGCGCGCCGAAGCCTGTGGCTTCCGGACGCAGGATGGAGCCGCCGAAGTCGAGACCCTTGCCGGTGAAAGTGCCGGTGTGTTCGCGCGTGAGTTTCTTATACATTCCGAACATATAGCCCACTTCACGGCCGCCCACGCCGATGTCACCTGCTGGCACGTCTTGGTCAGGACCGAGGTTGCGCCAAAGCTCGAGCATGAAGGCTTGGCAGAAGCGCATGATTTCCGCTTCGCTGCGTCCGCGGGGTGCGAAGTCTGAACCGCCTTTTCCGCCGCCCATCGGCAGGGTGGTCAGGGCATTTTTGAAAGTCTGTTCAAAGCCAAGGAACTTCAAGATGCTCAGATTGACAGAGGGGTGGAAACGGATGCCTCCCTTATATGGGCCGATGGCGTTGTTGAATTGCACGCGATAGCCGATGTTGACGTTGACATCACCGTGGTCGTCCACCCAAGGCACGCGGAAAGTGAGGATGCGGTCGGGCTCTACGAGGCGTTCCACGAGACGGACGCGTTCAAATTCAGGATGCTCGTTATAGACGGGTTCGATGGACTGCAAAACTTCGCGCACGGCTTGCAAGTATTCTTTTTCGCCTTGGTGTTTGGCTTCGAGCGCGGTGAGAATCTGTTCGGTTTTCATACAGATATTGTGTTTTTGGTTAGTATTGAGAAACGCCCAACGCAGCGTTTCTGCTTGGTGTTTAGATGTTTTTCAATGGGTCGCCCATACCTTTCCGTGTTGTGGGGCGGATGGGGTGCCGTCCAAATGAAAATTGGATGTCCCAAAATTATAGAAAGTTTTTGAGACATCCAATTTTTTATCAAGATATTTGTGACAGGCGGTTGTTTAAAAATAGTTTACAGAGATGGCCTGCTTTTGTTAATCGTGAATTGTGTATTATAAGGTGTTTATATATAATGTCTTATGCGTTCTCCTGTTCGCTTTCCCTTTCGTTGGGCATTTCCGCTTTGTGGCAGCGTTCGTAGAGGTCGCGATAGAAAGCGTGGTGGCCGAGGGTTGACGACGAACCGAGAATAATTAGTTTCATTCTCGCTCTGGTGATGGCCACGTTCATGCGGCGGAGGTCGGAAAGAAAACCGATTTGTCCGCTCTCGTTGGCACGCACCATTGACACCAGCACGATGTCGCGCTCCTGTCCTTGGAAGGCGTCGACTGTGTTGACCGTGATTTGAGCTGCCAACGGGCGCAGAAAACTCTCGCGGCGAATCAGCGAGCGGAGGTATTGCACCTGTGCTTTGTAGGGCGAGATGATGCCGATGTCGGCACGTTCTTCCAAGAGGCGGTGGCGGCCGACGCGTTCCACGTAGGCTTTCAGCGTGTTGATGGTCAGTTGGGCTTCGGCCTTATTGATGCGGCCGTAGGAGGCGGCCACGAAGGCTTCGTGATAGTCCGCCGTTCCCTCTCCTTCATTCGCTTCGTTTTTCAGGGTGGGCATTTCGTCGGTGTCCACCCACACCAGCGGCCAGTCGAGCTCGTCGAGCATGCTGCGGTGGCTCACCTCCGGCGCTGCTTTCAATTGGCCACCATAAAACCAGTCGGAGGAAAAGCGCATCAGTGTTTCGTTCATTCGGTATTGCAGCGTGAGCAGTCGAACACATTCTGGACGCGTTTCTGCCACGTGCTCCATCAGCGTCACCGCCAGTCCGCCCTTCATGGCCGCTTGGCTTTTCACGGTTGGCGGCAGTTGACAATGGTCGCCCGCCAGGATGACGCGGTCGGCCTTTTGCAGGGCAATCCAGCAGGCCGCTTCCAGGGCCTGCGCCGCTTCGTCAATGAAGAGCGTGTGGAAATGATGGCCCGTGAGCACGGGGTTGGCCGTTCCCGCCAGTGTGGCTGCCACCACGCGGCAACCATCGAAGAGCGCGTGGCGGATGCGTATTTCCAGTTCGTCGGCCCGCTCCTTGAGGCGTGTAATCTTCTGGTGGAAATTCGCTGGGCGTTCTTTCCTCGGTTGGCTGTAGAGCTGGCGGATGGTGCGGCGCGTTTGCCAAAGCGCCGGATAATCGGGGTGGGCCTCGAAGCGGCGTTCATAAGTGTTTTGCAGCATGGCGTCGGTCACGCGCGTTGGATTTCCGATGCGGAGCACGCCGAGTCCGCGGTTGGCCAGCTGTTCCGAAATCCAATCAACGGCCGTGTTGCTTTGTGCGCAAACCAGCACTTGCGGTTCGCGGCGCAGTGTTTCGCAGACGGCTTCAATCAGTGTGGTGGTTTTGCCCGTTCCCGGAGGACCGTGAACCACCATCACATCGCGGGCCTTCAAGGCTTCGCCGACGGCCGCTTCCTGAGCAGCGTTGAGCCAGGGAAGACTCAGCGGCATGCTTCCTCCGGCGGCAAACTGCGGACGGAGGGAGCCGTGGAAGATGTCGCGCAGATGGGCAAGGCGGCCCTCTTTTGCATTCATCACGCGGTCGAGGGCTTCAAACATGAGGCGGTAGGTGGTCTCGTCGAAATAGAGCTGCACGCCAGGGCGCTCCAGCGAGAGAATCTGCGAGAGTTGGCGCTCGTCGTTGAGGCAGACCACCATGCGCGACGCTTCGGCATAGCTCACCGTGGCCGTGAAGGGCAGGTAATGCAAAGAGCCCGTTGCATCTTGCGAGAAGAAAACAACGGGCTTTCCGTATTCAAAGTTGTGCTCAATGTCGGTGTCTTCGCTTCGCGTGATTTCCACCACCAGGCGGTCGAGCGAATTATAATAGCTGCGCCCGGCAGTGATTGGAAACCAGCAGTCGCCGCGCTTCACTTTTCGCCCGACGCCCATCAGTTCCGCCGATTTCTCAAAGGCGGCCTTTTCGGTTTCATATTCCTTGCGCAAGAGTTCGCGCTGGCGCAAGAGAGGGGTTGCTTTTGACATAAATAGGTAAGTAGGTGTTCAAAGAAGACGGTTCTTGGACGGACGAGGTGCCTTTGTGGAAGGCGGGGGCTTAAACAAAAGTCGCCCCTTATATAAGACATGAGTGCGCCCTCGTCGTTGGCTTCTCGGCCGTTTTCAATATTTTTGGTGTTCCACGCTCACTTGTATCATGGCGTTCTTCCCCAATTTAAACTCCGCCATCGCGCCGAAGCGTTCGGAAGGAATGCCCCAGAAATAGGCGGGGAGCGGGGCGGGGGTGGCATAACCCGTGAGGAAGTTATAGCGGAGTTGTCGGTTTCGGCCGTTCGGGAAGAACGATTTGGCACCGTAGGCATACACGTTTACGGCATCGTTCACGCGGTATTGCACGGCTGCCGCCAGACCGACTTCGCGGTCGTTGAAAGCCCCCCAGTCCATATTGTTGGCATAAATGCCTGCGGCCACGGCAAAACGCTTGCTCAGCGGCATGGCATATCCGAAGGCCGCTTGCTGGGAAAAACCGACGCCGTGGGGCGCCCCTTTGCCGAAGCCCGCCGTCAGCGATAGGCCGAGTTGGGCATTAAAACCCTCGTGCATCTGCCACACTGGCATCGCGCCATAGTTCCAAGGCGAGAAGCCGTTGAAGCCCGGGGCTGAGAAATGAAGCATAGGCAACGCATAGCGCGTCATGCTGTCGGGAACAAGCATTTCTTCGCCCGTCATCTCCGCTCGGGGCGTGATGTCGCCCTGAAGCAATGTGTCGGCAATCTGCTCAGGCTGCTGCATGAGCGGCTGAGTTTCCGCGTTTTGCGCTGAGGCCTCAACGGAGGCAAAGAGCGCGAAGATAAAAGTGATGTATTTCAGCATGACTTGATTTTTATACCATTACTAAAGATGAAAGAGGCGCTTGGCCGTCTCAGTGGTTTGCTGTGCCACCTTCTCTGGCATGACTTCATAGATGTCGGCCAGTTTTTCGATGACCAGCGGCACGTAGGCCGGTTCGTTGCGCTTGCCACGGTGGGGCGTTGGCGCCAGATAAGGGCAGTCGGTTTCCACCACGATGCGGTCGAGCGGTACTGCTGCGCGGAGCGTGGCGGGGAGCGTTGACTTTTTGAAGGTCACGACACCCCCAATGCCCAAGACGAAGCGCGGGAAGCAGTCAAGAAGTTCCTGCGCCTCTTCCGTTGTTCCGCCGAAGCAATGGAAAACGCCGCCTGGCACTCTGTCGGCAAACGGCAGGAGCGTGTCAACGAGCAGGCGGTGGGCCGAGCGGCTGTGGATGACCAATGGCAGGTGGAAGCGTGCGGCCCATTCAGCCTGGCGTTGCAGGATGGCCACTTGTTCTTCGCGCCGCGATTCGTCCCAATAAAGGTCGATGCCCACCTCGCCGATGGCAATGTAGGGATGGTTGGGCGCTTCGAGCAGGCGCTCCATGTGGTTGAGCGCCGTTTCCACCTCTTCCGCCGTGTCGGGCAGTTCCGTTGGGTGAAGCCCCATCATGGGGCGGCAGAAGTTGGGATGCTTCTCACAAAGCTCCAGCATGGGGCCAATCGACGCCTCGTTGATGTTGGGAAGCAGAATCATTTCCGCCCCTGCCTCACGGGCACGGGCGATGACGGCTTCGCGGTTGTCGTCAAATTCTTCCGTATAAGGATGGCTGTGCGTGTCGATAAACATGGGCTTAGTTTTTACGTCCCAAGAGCGACTGCGTGTAGGCAACCAGTGGGGCAAACTTTTCGGCGGCTGAGGCTGCACGTTTCAGGGCTTCGTTGGCTTCGTCGTAGAAATGGTTGATGGCGTCGAGCGTGAGAGCCGGGATGCCGAGCTGGTTGTAGATTTCCGTTACGGCCTGAATCTTCTCTTCGGCAGGCATCTCGTGGTTGTCGAGAAGCGCTTGCAGGCGTTTGCGCGTGGCATCGTCGGCCTTGTTGAACGCGTTGATGAGCAGGAATGTCTTTTTCCCGCAGAGGATGTCGCCGCCGATTTTCTTGCCGAATACCTTCGGGTCGCCGTAGACGTCGAGATAATCGTCTTGAATCTGGAAAGCGAGACCGATGCGTTCGGCAAAGGCGTAGAGCGCTTCGCAGTCGGCAGCGTCGGCATTGGCGATGAGTGCGCCCATCTTGGCGGCGCAGGCCAGGAAGACGGCGGTTTTCAGGCGGATCATTTCAAGGTATTCGCCAACCGTTACGTTGTTGCGCGTCTCGAAATTCACGTCATATTGTTGTCCTTCGCAAATCTCCTGGGCAGTTTGAGCGAAGAGCTGCAGGGCCTCCGTGGATTTCTCGCAGCGGCATTCCATGACATGGCGGAAGGCCATGATGAGCATCGTGTCGCCAGAGAGCACCGCCGTGTTTTCGTCCCATTTGCGGTGTACCGTTGGGCGGCCGCGTCGCATATCAGCGTGGTCCATGAGGTCGTCGTGCAGCAGCGTGTGGTTGTGGTAGGTCTCCAAACCGATGGCTGCGGGCATGGCGCGGTTGAGGTCTTCGCGATAGATGCTGTAGGCCAGCAGGAGAAGGGTGGGGCGCAGGCGCTTTCCGCCTTCCTCAAGAACATACTCGATGGGTTCGTAAAGACCTTCGGGTTCTGAAGGGTAATTGGTCGTTGCCAATTCGTCTTCAATGCGTTGCAGAATATCTTGCGTGGTGATCATAGATACTATATTATATGGATGACTTGTTTTGCTGTGTTTTTAGAGAACTGCCGCGTTGCATATACTCTTTGGGAGCTATCGCAGTTGGAAATGTATCGGCAGCGTAATCTGAACGGCGGTGTTCTTGCCGTCGGCCTTCCCAGGTGTCCATCGTGGCATGCGCTTTAGCACCCTGAGAACGAGGCGGTCGATTTCTGGGTCGATGGACTTGGTGATTTTTATGTCGCTGGTCGTTCCGTCCTTGAGAACGTAGAACACCACTTCCATGTCGCCCTCAGTCTTCTCGTCGATGCAGTGTTTCGGATAGCCGATATTCGTGTCGAGCCATTTCATGAAAGCCGTCGGGCCGCCTGGGAATTGCGGCATCTCCTTCACCACCTCTGTCGCCACGATTTGCGGACCTTCAATGGGGAGGTCTTCGCGGTCGCGGTTGTGCTGTAGGTCGAGGTCTTCAAAGGTCGTCTTGGTGTCGTCAACGATGAAAGTTTCTGCCCCGCTGGTTCCGAAGACGATGTCCTTCTTCGTGTATTCAACGATGTCGGGGGCCTTTTCCGTGGCGCCCTTGATGACCGTGTACGTCGGAGCGCCTCGTCCTGCCGATATATGCTTGACGGTGTATCCCTTCTCGTGCTCCAGTTTCTTGAGTTGGCGCACTTCCGTGGCGGCGTCCTTGAAACTCTGGTAGAATTTATATCGGAAATAGAGGGTGAAGGCCGTGGGGACGGCGGCGGTCAGGAAAGCGCCCACGAATACCAGGGTCAGCGCATAGGCGTAGCGCCGGCCCATGTTCTTGCGTATCTTGTATGCGCCATAGTTCTGATTGCGGCCGCTGAAGATAAGGTCGCACCATGCTTTGGAAAATAATTCGGAATTCTTCACGTTATACTTCTATAATGTCTCGCGAGCGGGAATGTGTCGTTTACTACCTATATATAAAGGTGTGCGGCAGTCTCTTCGCAAGCGTTGCTTTACGAATGCCGAGGCATTCTTCTGGCAACAGGAAATCAGGCCCACGGCCTGTTCTTTTTCAAACCACGAAGCCGCGTCGCAAATGTTCTTGCGGCGCGTCTCCAGTATTTCTCCTGCAAAAGTACACGCAAAATCTAAAATTTGTCGTACCTTTGGACACAATTTTTATTTCTCTAAATGAAAAAGTGTTTATATGCCATAGTTGGCTTGCTATATAGTCTCGGTTCTTATGCTCAGGAATCGTCGTCGGCCTATACGGTGCTCAAACTTCCCGTGTCGGCCCATGCCAGTGCGCTCGGTGGAGAGAACATCTCGGCCATCGAAGACGCGCCGTGGGTCGGGTGGTCGAATCCGGCGCTTTATTCTTCGGTGAGCGACCGCAGTTTGGGACTTTCCTTTATGACGTACGCCAGCGGCAGCAGCTGGATGGGCGCCCAGTTTGTCAAAGGTTTCGGCGAGCGACATACGGCGGCTTTTTCCGCGCAGTATCTCGGCTACGGCTCGATGGACGAAACCGACGCAAACGGACAAGTGATTGGTTCTTTTTCGCCGAAGGACATCGTCGTTGGCGCAGGCTACAGTTATCTGCTTTCCGACGCTTGGGCTGGCGGCGCCTCGCTCAAGATGGTCACCTCTTCGTATGCCGGCTATTCGGCCTTTGCGGTGGCGGTTGACTTGGGATTGAATTATTATGACGAGGAGCGCGACCTTTCCCTGTCGGCCACGATGCGCAATATCGGTGCGCAGGTGAAGTCGTTTGACGGCCGCACAGAGCGTGTGCCTTTCTGCATGCAGGTGGGCCTGACGAAGGGCATGGACCACGCGCCAGTGCGTTTCTCTCTGACCATGACCGACCTCACGCGCTGGAAATCCAGCGACTATTATCATGCCGAGGGAGAGAAAATGAGCTTCGGAAAGAAATTTATCAACCATTTCGTGGTTGGCGTTGATGTGCAGCCGTCAAGCACTCTGACGCTCAGTGCCGGATATAACTTCCGCCGCGCCTCCGAACTCAAGGCGGCCGATGGCGCTCATGGCGCCGGACTGACCTTCGGGGGAAACCTGAACTTGAATCGCTTCAAACTCGGCGTTTCTTACGCCCGCTACCATTTGTCAACATCCTCGTTGATGTTCAACGTGGCGTATGCTCTATAGGTTTCAGATCATAAAAGGCAGCATAGAGACGTGCGCGGAGAGAGCAGAAGCAGATTTCTTTGCGTCAGCAGAAAAATAACTCGTCATTATTTGCCAATTTTTATTGCACAAAGTGGTATGGCTGTGTGTTAAAATAGGGGCAAAATCCAGTGGTTTTCCAAGGAGACAAAGAAAATTCAAGATTTTCGCAATTTTTTTTGCAAAAGGCTTGGCTGGTATTATAAAAGTTGCTACCTTTGCACTCGCAAACAAGAAACAACGCTAACGCGGAAACAAACAGTAAGCAATAAGGTGCCATAGCTCAGTTGGTAGAGCAAAGGACTGAAAATCCTTGTGTCCCCGGTTCGATTCCTGGTGGCACCACT
>UQCW01000018.1 GCA_900539625.1 uncultured Prevotella sp. | reverse complement strand
AATTGAACATGACTTTTTGGACACAAAGTTCGCCACATATTGGGGAACGTACAAGACGGTGGGTTTCGGATGGTTACAATCAGCCTGATTCACGCGCACGTGAATCAGGCTGAATCTTTTTTTGGGGGGGCTTATTGTGCCCCCCTTGATATGGTTTTCTTAGTATATAAAGTCAAGTAAAGTATGCGGCGTTTCAACTATTATCGCTCCCCAGCGTTTGAAGCGTCGCATGTTTTATTATTCCAGCAGGTATTTGTCGCCTGTGTCTCTGATGAGCATTTCTTTTGCCTTTTCGCTGTAGCCTGGACGTGTTGGTGGGACGGCGATGCCGTCGGGTGTAAGGAGAAATTTTCCGTCGGCGGATTCTGGCTTGACGACCATGTCGTTGTATTTTACAATCATGTATTCTCCCAGTTTTTTCCAGGTTTTGAGCATGTCTTGAGCGCAGTTAACGGAATAGTCTGTCAGGAAGGTTGCGGCCTCCTTGGGATTTGAGTTGTAGAGGCCGATGGCTTTCTGTTCAACGTTTTTTTGGTTGTTGATGTAGGCAGTTTCCAGAGCGTCTCTCTGTTTTTCGAGACTCGGGAAAAGCATGGAATATCTCGGGTAGGTCATATTGGCAACCCAATTGCACACCCAGAAAGCTGATTCCCATGAGAAGGTCACGTCGTTGGCTGTTTCGGGGGCGTAGCATGCGGGGATGCGTTGAGCGCAGCAATAGACGGGCGTGTAGGCCACCATGTTGGGGTCGTCGTTTCCGAACCACAGTATCCCCCCGATGGCATTGGGCAAGTCGCGGCGCATCTGCGCTATCATCGTGGAGGCTGTTTGCATCGTTGAGATGGGGCGCTCGTTGAAATATTTCCGTCCGTTGTGGGTGAAGAAGAGGGGAGATGGGCGGTAGGGCATGTCGTATAACCCTGCTCCGGCATCTCCTTGGATGGCGAACGGCGTGTTTTCGAAGTGGTCGCGCATGGAGACCATGAGGTCGTGGAGGGAAAGCGGTGTTCTCGGCTTGAAGTATAGGGGCATGGTTTCGGCCGTTTTGATATGCTTGCCGTCGGCATAGGGCAGGTATTTCTCCATTCCGTCGACCCATTTGTTGAAGAAGCTCCATGCGCGTGCCTCGCAGATGCGTATGGCCGAGAAATCGGCGGGAGCGTAGGCGTCTGCAAATGAGAAGTCGGCGTCTTTGCCCTTGAAATAGCCTTTTTTGCGAGCAAAGGAGATGACGTCTTTTGAATACATTACGTTGGCCTTGTCTTTGAGGTTGAACTTATGGATGCGGCTTTGGTTGGCATGGACAGCGATGCAATCGTCGGGGATACGTATGGCCACCCACACGGTGCCTTTCTCTTCGGGGCCTTTGCCAATCATTTCAAGGATCCACACCTCGTTGGGGTCGGCGATGGAGAAGGATTCACCGCTGCTGGCATAGCCGTGTTTCTGTGTCAGCGTGGTCATGACGGCAATGGCTTCGCGTGCGGTTTTCGACCGCTGCAGGGCGATGGTCATGAGGCTGACATAGTCGATGGTGCCTGCGGTGTCAACGAGTTCTTCGCGGCCTCCGAAGGTGGTTTCCATGACAGACACTTGGTGCTCGTTGATGTTTCCGACAACGGAATATGTTGTTTCGGCTTCGGGGATGTATCCGAGAAAATGGTTGGTGTCGCCGTCGACGATGCGGCGCATGGTGCCTTTGGGATGGCGGGCGGCGGGGTAGAGGCCCAGCGAACCATACATGCCGAAGGAGTCTTGGTTGTAGGTGATGAATGTGGAACCGTCTGTCGAGGCTTTTTTGCCTACGAGAAAACTAGTGCATGCCGGAGATTGGATGATGCAGGCGGCAAGCAGAAGGAGGGTAATGATGGTTTTTTGCATGTTTTTATTTTATGTCCTTGAGGGAAAACAGTTTTGTCTTGTTATAGGAAAGCTGTATTGCTCCCTCCCCAAAAAGAAGGGGGGATGGGCGGCGATGACGGCTTCACCTTATATAGCGGCGGAGCTTGTTTTTACGGAAGAAGGGGTGTCCTGAAAAGAACCCAGGTTGGGTTGATTTTTCAGGACACCCTTTGTGGTTTTCTCCCGACGGGGAGGTCAGCACGCCTTGAAAGACATGTCAAGGCCGGCAACTGAGTGGGTGAGCGCTCCGACGGAGATATAGTCAACACCGCATTCTGCATAGTCGCGCAGTGTGTCGATCGTGATGCCGCCAGAGGATTCCGTTTCGTAGCGGTGGTTGATCATCTCAACGGCTTTTCGCGTGTCTTCAACGGAGAAATTGTCGAGCATGATTCTGTCAACGCCGCCGTGGTTGAGCACTTGGCGGATTTCGTCGAACGATCTCACTTCGATTTCCACTTTCAGGTGTAGCCCTTTTTCGCGCTGATATTCTGCACATCTGTCGAGGGCATTGGCGATGCCTCCGGCAAAGTCAATGTGGTTGTCTTTCAGGAGAATCATATCGAAAAGTCCGATGCGGTGGTTGACGCCGCCTCCGATTTTCACAGCTTCTTTCTCCAGCATTCGCATTCCTGGCGTGGTTTTTCTCGTGTCGAGAACGCGGGTGTTTGTGCCTTTGAGTCGATCTACGTATTTTGCGGTCATGGTGGCAATTCCGCTCATGCGCTGCATGATGTTGAGCATCAGTCGCTCTGTTTGTAGGAGGCTGCGAACTTTTCCTGTGACAATCATGGCGACATCGCCCTTCTTCACGTGGCTGCCGTCTTCAATGAGCACTTGAACCTGCATCGAGGCGTCGAAGCGATGAAATACTTCTTTTGCGATTCGGATGCCGGCCAGGATACCGTCTTCTTTGATGATGAGCTGCGATTTTCCCATGGCATCGTCTGGAATGCAGCAAAGCGTTGTGTGGTCGCCGTCTCCTATGTCTTCAGAAAAAGAAAGGTCGATGAGGAGGTCGTTTAATTCGTCTACTGTGTGCATGTTGTATTTTGTTTATTATGGTATGTTCTTAAGGGATGCGTTGTAAAAAACAATTCAGAGCCCGTTTGTTTGTCAGTAAACTAGTCGCAGGTTGTCAATCCAAAGTGTGTTTCCGACACTGCCGATGTATGCGCCGCCGTGGCTCGAATCGAACTGGAGGACGATGTGTGTTGGGGTTTCGCTCTCACCAGCCCAGCCTTCTTCGATGACTTTTACCATCTTTCCTTTGCTATTTTTGGCGTATTTGGTGTTGCCTCCTGAAGTGAGCCCCATATAGTTTTTGAAGAAAGCCTGCCCCGTTATGTTGCCATAATGTATGGGGAATTTGGCGTTGTTTACCCATCCGTTTGTGGAGCGGCTGAAATGGTGGACCAGGGTTCCCACTCTCTTGGCGTGTATGTTGCCTTTAGCGTCTTCCCACCGCTTCTGGAGATAGAGAATGACATCGGGCATGTCTATGCCGGCAATGGTTTGCACTTTGCTGAATCCTGTCTGCTTGACTCTATTGGGTTTTCCAGAGAGTTTAACGCGATAGTCGAACATGATGGCTTTCGGACGTTTGTGGAATGCCAGCCCGGCATCAAGCTTGCTCATCGGATTGGAGGTTCCCGTGATGGGTTCTTGTGTTTGTCCTAAATAGATGGATCCTGCGGCGAGCACCTTGATGTTGACGATGCCCAGCACTTTGCATTCCTCAAGATGTGTGTAGAGCTTGGCGCAGTAGCCGTGGCCGGGGCGGGCTTCCCTGTAGACAGATGTGTTGGTCTTGGTTATGCCAGAAACCTTTGCCAGCACGTTTGACGTGGCCCAGGGCGAACCGCCGAGTCCGTGATAAGGATTGTTGTTGTTCCACGTCGCATTGGGGGCAATCTCATAAAGCGTTTTGGTTTTGCCGCCGATGATGCCGCTTTCTTTGATGTTTCTCGTGAGCCATGTGTCGAACCTGCCAAAGTTGAAAAACTCAATTTTCTCGTTTAGTTCTTTTTCAACATCGCTTTGATTGATTTCAGGTGATTGTGTTCTGGCGTGCATTGCGAGCAAGCCGTTTGCGAGAATGGCCATGACGGTCAAAAGCGTCTTTTTCTTCATTCTTTATCTTGTTTTTTTGCAGCAGCGGTGTTGCGTTGCTGCAGGTTTCGGTATGTTATTGTCTATGTGGAGATGCTGTGTGGTGGAGTTGTTGGCAGTTTGTCTGATTCGGGCGAATGTGGTTTTATGCGTCCGGGGAGTTCTACCTCCCTTTGTCGGCTCTTTTTTCAGATTTCTTACGCCATGACTAAAATGCCTCGTTGATGTTGAATATGAATCCGCCGCCGTCTCTTGTGAATCCATAGTCAACGCGGACATTCACGCGTTTTTTGAATTCCCATCTATAACCGATGCCAGCGTTGGGCAGAATTTTTTCCCATCTCATTGACTGGAAATCGGGAAACACCTCTCCGACGCCGCCCCAGAGGGCTATGCCGTGGCGCCCGACAATGTGCTGGCGGAGCTCCACTTGCAGTTCGGCAATGTTTTTGTCGCGGTATCGTCCTTCGTAGTATCCACGAAGCCTGCTGCTCGATCCTGCATCGCTCATCATGCTCCATGCCGGTTTCCCGTAGATGAAATGGGAATGGAATTCCGTTGCCAAAATGCCGCCCTTCCAGATTCTGGTATAGGTGCTCGCCGTGACGTCAGTGGCAGAGAAGCAATAACTGTTGGCGAGAAAGCGTGGCGCGAAGGTTTGGTCGAGTTGTAAGAAAAATCCACGGTTGGCGTTGAGGATGAAGTCGCGCGAATCATAGGTGAGTGTCAGCCCCAACGACTGCGTTCGAGTTGTCTTGTCTTGTCCTTCAAAAAGCGGTACCCCGACGGGGTCTATATCCTGCGCCTGTGCAAATTGGAAATTTGCAGTTGGTCCCATGTACAATCTTGGGGCAATCTTAAAGAGAAAGCGCATCATTGCGTCGAACTTGATGCGGCGGTATTCCGTGTCGTTTTCGTCTCGCTTTCCCTTGTCGAAGCCGATGCCCCAGAAATGTGTCGGGAAAGTATAGGCATAGAGACGATAGTCTAACCTGTATTTGTCTTTTTTGAATATGTTGTTGCCTTTAAGTCCGAGCATCAGAAATCCTTTTGTGGTGATGTCGCCATAGAGCGTGACGTTGGATTTTTGAAGCGTTGAATCAGAGCGGTCGAGCGAATACAGGCCTGTTGCAACAACGCCGAGTCCGAGTCCGACGGTGGAGGAATAGTGGGGACCAGGTAGCACCCCGAAGTCAAATTTGCGGTTCGAGGTCTTGTTGGCATCAAGGAAATAATTGCAGACGCGCCGGATGATGCCCTGCTCTTTGCGCGCGTTTTCCGTTGTTCCGCCATTCGCTCTTGCTGTGTCTGCCTGCATGAGCATGTCGGCAGAGTCCGCCGGAGCCATGTTGCAGCATGTTATGCCGGAACTAGCTACACCATAGACGCAGCCGATAATATAAAATAATGTGAGTAATATTTTTTTTCTCATTGGAACAGATGTCGGATTTTTTAGCATGTTTTAAATAGGTGTCGGAATAGATTCATATATTATCTGCATGCGATGTAAACCAAATACGGATTTTCCGCCGCCTTGGGATGCTTTGCCGAGGGGCGCAGTCTGTGTTATCCGTGTGCTCTGATTAGAAGTGCAGATACACATAAGAATGAAAGACTGCCACTATTTATCATGCAAAGTTAGCGCAATCCGTGTACACGAACAAATCCGCAGCTTGAAACTTTTGATTGAATTGCATGATTTCGTTTGGCTTGGATGTCTCCACCTTCCATTTCGATAGATTTAACGACAGATTCAACGGCCGTTTGCGTGGATTTTTCTTGCAGGTTTCTTTGGGTGGACGGGGAGATTTCCGTAACTTTGTTGATGAAATTGTTGGGTACAGCAACCTTTGGCCCAAACTCGCCATGAGGGGCTGACGTGGGATTGGCGGCTTTTTTTCTTTGCTTCGAATTGTAATCAATGGCGGTTCTTTAGTAAAGGTAAAAAATAACTTGACCAATTTTATATTCTTATGCCCTGTCAAAATTGACCAGCTTATTCTTTCGTCATTACTCAGCACGTTTCTTTTCTATTCTTTTCTATAAATTTGCAGCCGAAAACAGAAAAAAGAATTATGAATAAGGTAGACACTGTCGTTTTTGATCTTGACGGAACGCTCCTTGACACGTTGGACGACTTGGTGGAGAGTGTGAACTATGCGCTGGAAAAACATGGATTGCCGCTACGTACAAAGCAGGAAGTGAGGTCTTTTCTCGGTAACGGAATCCGGTTTTTGATGGAAAAAGCCGTTGGTGAACGCATTGCCAGCCATGAGGAACGTTTCTTTCCCGTTTTTCAGTCGTTTAGGGCGCATTACGTTGACCATTGTCTTGATGCAACAAGGCCATACGAGGGCATCGTTGAAATGCTGAGGGCACTTAAAGAAAAGGGATTTAAGTTGGCTATTGTTTCAAACAAATTGCAGCCAGCGGTGACGGAATTAAATGAAAGATTTTTCAGAGATGTGATAAGCGTTGCAATCGGAGAAAGCGCCGATGTTCGCAGAAAACCGTTTCCGGATTCCGTTTTGAAGGCTATGGGGGAACTTCGGAGCACTTGCGAACAGACGGTTTATGTTGGAGATTCGGAAGTGGATATCGAAACCGCCAAGGCTGTTGGCATTCCCTGTCTGAGCGTTTTGTGGGGATTTCGTGACGAGGATTTCTTGCGGGGAAAATATCCTGATGCGCATTTCGTCTGGAACGTGCAAGATTTGGAAAGAATGGTTGGGCTGTTGTGATGTTTGGGGCATTTCGGCGCTTGATTTGTTCGGGATATTTATTTGGAGTGAAAAAAACGCGTAATTAAGTGCCTGTAAATTTTGCAGAAAGAAATATAATCACTAACTTTGCACCCCGAAAATGAATTGTCGCTTCGCAAGAGTGGCGGAGGGTACCACCCCAAGATTACGCAACAATAACATCCGAAGCTCTCTTGCACGGGACAGGCAATTCAAAAAGCTCTAAATAAAATAACAAGCGATAGCAATGTCTAAGATTTGTCAGATTACAGGGAAAAAAGCCATGGTTGGCAATAATGTTTCTCACTCAAAGCGCCGCACAAAGCGTACTTTCGATGTGAACTTGTTTACAAAGAAATTCTACTACGTTGAGCAGGACTGCTGGATTAGCCTCAAGATCAGCGCAGCTGGTTTGCGCCTCATCAATAAGGTTGGTCTTGATGCTGCACTTAATAATGCCGTATCCAAGGGATATTGCGATTGGAAAAATATTAAAGTAATTGGCTAATTAATTCGATACAATGGCTGGAAAGAAAGCAAAAGGCAATAGAGTACAAGTAATTCTCGAATGTACTGAAATGAAAGAGAGCGGTCTGCCAGGAACGTCTCGATATATTACTACAAAGAACCGTAAGAATACTCCTGAGCGTTTGGAATTGAAAAAATACAATCCTATCCTCAAGAGAATGACGATTCACAAGGAGATTAAATAATACATTATCTTATAACTCTATTCAATTATAAACCATGGCAAAGAAAACAGTCGCTACACTTCAGGAGGGTAAGACCGATGGTCGTTCTTATACTAAGGTGATCAAAATGGTAAAGAGCCCTAAGACTGGTGCATATATTTTTGACGAACAAATGGTTCCGAATGAAGCCGTTAAGGATTTCTTCAAGAACTAATTTAAAGTTTCAAATAAAATTGAACCCTCCCCGAAAAGGGAGGGTTTTTTTATGTGCCAAACACGGTCGTTCCAAAATAAATTGCTAAGTTTGTAGCGAATATTCTGAAACTGTGACAACGGAATATGGCATAAGTGGGCATCTGATCTGATAAAATGATTTTGACAACTTTCTTATGAAATGATTCTGGCCATCTGTTGAAGAGGGCGGCACATAAAAATCAGAGATGTCGGGTGGATGGATGTATAGTAAAAATAACACAAAAAGAAACATGGGCATTTTCAGTAGTTTATTTTCAAAGAAGGAGAAGAAGGAAACGTTGGATTCCGGCTTGCAGAAAACCAAGGTTGGCATCTTTTCGAAGATTGCTCGCGCAATTGCAGGAAAGGACAAAGTTGACGACGAAGTGCTCGACAACTTGGAGGACGTCTTGATAACATCGGATGTCGGGGTTGATACAACGTTGGAAATTATTCACAGGATTGAAGACCGTGTTGCGAAGGACAAGTATGTCAATACTTCGGAACTGAATGAGATTCTGAGAGAAGAGATAGGCGCATTGCTGACGAAAAGCGGAAACGACGACGGACATGACGGATTTACGCTTCCCGACACTGGAAGGCCTTATGTCATCATGGTTGTCGGCGTGAATGGTGTCGGGAAGACAACAACCATTGGCAAATTGGCATATCAGTTTAAGGCAATCGGGAAAAAGGTTTACTTAGGAGCCGCCGATACCTTCCGTGCCGCCGCCATCGAGCAACTTGAAATTTGGGGCGAACGTATCGGCGTTCCTGTCATCAAGCAGCAGATGGGAAGCGATCCTGCAAGCGTTGCTTTCGACACAATCAGTGCGGCCAAGGCTGCGGGGGCAGATGTGGTGATAATCGACACCGCCGGCCGTTTGCACAATAAGGTGAACCTTATGAATGAATTGTCTAAGATTAAAAATGTCATGCATAAGGTCGTGCCAGAGGCTCCAGATGAAGTGTTGCTCGTGTTGGACGGCTCGACAGGGCAGAATGCTTATGAACAAGCCAAGCAGTTTATCAAGGCAACGGAGGTCACGGCTTTGGCTGTGACGAAATTAGACGGCACGGCGAAAGGTGGTGTCGTGATAGGAATTTCCAATCTGTTGAAGGTGCCTGTAAAATACATCGGACTCGGAGAGAAAATGACAGATCTTCAGCCTTTTAATTCAAAGGAGTTCGTTGATTCTTTGTTTGGCGGTTCGAAACTTTGAATGGTGATGCAGAAAAAACATATTTTTCTGCACCTAATAATCAATCATCAAAAGTGTAATTCGTTGGGGTGTTCTAAGAAACTGGTGTGCCGGAATCGTTTTCCTAGAAGGAAGCAATGGTTCAAGCGCAGTCACATGCGTTCCAAAATGTAATTCTTAGGATAGCCCTTATTAGTTTAACGTAAAGAAAACAGAATAAGATAATGCCTCGTCATATAGTTGATATAATTACAATGGGATGCTCAAAGAATTTGGTTGATTCAGAGCATCTGATGGCCATGTTCAAGTCGGCAGGGATAGATGTGTTCCACAATCCGGACGAATTGCATGGCGACATTGCCGTTGTGAATACGTGCGGATTCATAGGTGACGCTAAAGAAGAAAGCATAGAAATGATTCTTTCGCTCTGTGAAAAGAAAGCGCAGGATTTGATTAATCAGGTCTATGTGATGGGGTGTCTATCTGAACGTTATAGAAATGAACTGATGGAGGAAATTCCAGAAGTTGACAAATTCTATGGTAAATTCGATTGGAAGCAACTGCTTTCGGATTTAAATATGGAAAGTGGATGTGATTCCGTGGAGGCACGCGCAGTGACAACTCCTTCCCACTATGCGTATGTCAAAATCGCGGAAGGATGCAACCGGAAATGCGCCTATTGCGCCATACCTATCATTACGGGAAAGCATGTGAGCCGACCCATGGAAGATATTTTGCGGGAAGTGGAGGGTCTTGTTCATAAAGGCGTGAAGGAGTTCCAGATTATTGCCCAGGAACTGACATTCTATGGCGTTGACCTGTATGGCAAGCAATGTATTGCTGAACTGGTTGACAGAATGGCTAAGATAGAAGGGGTGGAATGGATTCGCTTGCATTATGCGTACCCTAATAATTTCCCTGTTGATTTGTTGGAAGTGATTCGTCGTAACCAAAACGTCTGCAAATATTTGGATATCGCCTTGCAGCATATCAGCGATCACGTCTTGTCAAACATGTTGCGTCATACAACGAAGGAAGAAACCATCAGTTTGATAAAAAAGATTCGTGAAGATGTTCCCGAAATCACTTTGCGCACAACGCTTATGGTTGGTTTCCCAGGTGAAACCCAGGCTGATTTTGATGAGCTGATTGACTTCGTGAAGTGGGCAAAGTTCGACAGAATGGGGGCCTTTGCATATAGCGAAGAAGAAGGCACCTATGCTGCCATTAACTATGAAGATGATGTTCCAGAGGATGTCAAGCAGAGCCGGCTTGACAGGGTGATGAAGGTGCAGGAAGGCATCATGACGGAGTTGAACTCCCAAAAGGAAAGAAAGGTCTTTAAAACCATTATTGACCGACGTGAGGGCGATTATTATGTGGGACGAACCGAAGCCGATTCTCCTGAAGTTGACTGCGAGGTGTTGATTCCGCATAGCGAAGGTGCGTTGAATATAGGAGACTTCTATCAAGTGGAAATCGTTTCGGCTGATACGTTCGATCTCTATGGTACAGTTGTTGAACAGAGCGCCTGATGCTCTTTGGTCGGCTTTGGTCTTGAACGTCTGTTTGTAAGGAGGAGTTCTCATGGCAATAGATGTTAGGCAGGCGGTTGGATTCTATTGAATCCGCCGTTATCATCAACAAAGCGTTCGATCATCTACATATATTATAAGACGTCATGAATAACAAAGAATTAATTGCTGGCATGAGCGCACGCTTGGGCAAAAGCCCCAAAGATGTCCAGCAAATGGTTAGCGCCTTCGTCACAGAAATGGCCAGCCATTTGAGTGAAGATGACAGCTTGGCTATACAGGGATTTGGCACCTTTGAGGTAAAGAAGAAATTGGAGCGAATTGTAACCAATCCCAATACCAAGCAAAAGATGCTCGTACCTCCGCGTCTTGCATTGTCGTTCAAGCCAAGCTTGATGTTAAAAGATAAAATAAAGAAATTGTCGGACAGTAAATCTTGATGCTCCGGCAAGTCCTGAACTGTGATGCTTTTGAATGGAAGGGCATCTCGTTTCGGGGAAGGATTTTGATGAGAGAGTAGTCTTTCTTCTATGGAAAGAAAGGTGCTGATTTGTCTCCGATCTCAAGCTTTTCGATTAAGAATAATAGTTTTCAGATATAACCCAAACCGTTTTTATACATGGAAAAAAATGCTCTCTTGCAAGAAATAATAGCCTGCATGGCTGAAAATGGTGATTATTCACAAACAGAACTGGATGAGTTTTGCAGCATCTTTTTCGAATGCATTGAAGCGGGCCTCTTGGCAGATAAGTATGTCAAGATTAAGGGGTTTGGTACGTTTAAGTTGATCAACGTATCAGATCGTGAAAGCATTAACGTAAATACTGGAGAACGCATTCAAATCAGTGGTCACGCAAAGGCCTCTTTCATTCCGGATAACGATTTGAAGGATTTGATTAATAGTCCGTTTGCCCATTTTCAAACCGTTGCTATCAACGATGAAACGAATTTGGAAGAAATGGCTTCTATTGCTAATGACGACATCTTAGAAATGGAGCAGGCACTGGAGACGGAAGAGACCGATGGCGGACAGAACTCGTTGAACGAATCGTCTGATGAAGAAATGCCAGAAAAAGAAGATTTGTCGTTGCTTTCACAGAGGGGGGCTGAAAATGTGGTGCAGCAGGGGGATGTCGCGACAGCGCAAAGCAAGGTGGCTTCTCCAGAGCCATCGACTTCTTTGGGCGATGGCCTTGGCCAAAACTGCGTTGACAATCCAGATGGTGACGTTTCCTCGGATGAGGCAGTGGGTACAGAGGTAACAGAGAACTTTAATAGGCATGTTGACTCGGATGTGGAAGACGGTGGATTACCATTCGATAAGGAAAAAAAATCCACGGATGATAATGCCGAGAATGCTAAAGATTTGGCGTTTGTGTCTCAAAGTGTGGAGCCGGCTGATGCAGCCTTCCATCATGCCTCCGATGCTCGTAGATCGGATTGTGAGTCAGATAACGCCAATCAAGAAGAGTCCTATTATTCAAGAGTGTCGCACACAACGGGAAAGCCCTATCCGTTCAGATATGTCCTGAAAGTGACACGCGCTATGCAGCGTCCCAATTGGTGGAAAGTGATAGCCATCTTCTTGTTTGTATCTATCCTTTTAGCGCTAAGCTATTTCGCTGGCTATTACAAGGTCTTTTGTCCGCCTTGTGAGGAAGGGAGCAATACCAGCCAAGTAGTAAATACCCATCAGCACAACACAGATACGGCGGCAAATGCAGCGACAGCGGCGGAAGGGGATTCAGCCAAAGTCGTGCAGGAAGATAAAAAAGACAGTGTAGCCGCCATGCACAACGAAAACGTGTCGGCAAAAGAGAATGTCGAGGCGACACAAAAGGATAGCGCAAAAAAAGAGGAACTGGCAGTTTCCTACAGCCTAAAGAAAAAGTATTCCATCTCTGGTTTACAAAGCATCCATAAGGTGAAGACCAATGAGACCCTTTCGATGATAGCCAGACGTATCTATGGCCATAAGGAGTTTTCCAAATACATAGTTCAGTATAATAATATCTCGAATCCCGACAACATTGTCGTTGGGACGGCGTTGAGAATCCCAGCGCTAAAAGAGAAACAAAATTAAGCAGGTGTCAGTTTTTTCTGCTATCTGTTTTCTGTGGTAAAAAACAAAAGCCCTGAGTCAGAATGACCAGGGCTTTCTTTTTAGGTAGATATTCCTCCTTTGCTTAGGGATGTTTCTGTCGAAAGCGATAAAGAGGAGGAAATGAAGATTCGTACCAATGGCTTATAACTTCGTTGCTGGAATTATTTAAGCGAGAAGTTATAGTCCTTGTCTGTGGCTGTGCAGACGATTTTGTCTTCGCGGAGCAACCAACCCAAACCGAGATAAAGTTCCTTTTCGGATTTAGCTTTGACAGCCTTCTTCAAATCCTTGCCCGACATTTCACCATTTTCGTTGAGAGTTTCCCAGATTTTTCCGGCGATTTCTCCAGCTTTTTCTTGTAACATAATTGACTATTTTGTGATGTTAAATGGAATTATTGGGTACAAAGTTATGTAATTTTTTGATTATAATCAATGTGAAAGTAGACAAATGCTTGATAGTTAATACTTTTACAACCCATCTTGGTATTTGTACCTTGCAATTTTGCTTGTTTAATGCCTATTTTTGTCCGCGAACGTGGGAGCAGATGCGTTCGAATCTGGGAGCAGATGCAACTGCACATGGGGCCAGATACGTTCGAACGTGGACCCAGATGCAGTTGCACATGGGCCCAGACGCAGTTGTGCTTGGAGTCGGACGCAGTTGAATGCGGGGCAGCGTTCGCTGACAGACATAGAGAACGGGGCTGTTAGTCACATTTGGCTGAAATTAATTTGCAGGAGAGCCCGCCAAATGTTAACTTTGCATCAAGCAAAGATAATTCATGAAGACAGGAAGAGATAAATACGTGTTTTTGACAAAAGCTCCGGTATCGCGTGTGATATTGACAATGGCAATACCGACAATCATTTCGATGCTGATAACCAGCGCGTATAATGTGGCAGACACGTATTTCGTCGGACGTATCAACACGCAGAGTACGGCCGCTGTTGGAATCGCTTTCAGTATGATGTCGGTGGTGCAGGCCGTTGGCTTTTTCTTTGGTCATGGATCAGGCAATTTTATATCGCGTTCTTTGGGTGCGAGATGTGTGCGTCGCGCTCAGATGATGGCAACAACGGGTCTTGTTTTAAGTTGGATGACAGGGTGTGTTGTGGCAATCATAGGTTTGTCTTTTTTGGAACCGATTGCAATCGGACTCGGATCAACGCCCACAATACTCCCATATGCAAAGGACTATCTGGGCATTGTTTTGCTCGGCGTTCCTTTTATGACAACCTCTTTCACACTCAACAATCAGATGCGTTTTCAAGGCAACGCCATGTATGCCATGTTCGGCGTGCTCTCTGGAGCAGTGTTGAACATATTGCTTGACCCCCTGCTGATTTTCAGTTTTGATATGGGTATACACGGCGCTGCGATGGCAACCCTCATCAGTCAGGTTGTCGGTTTTCTCATCCTGTTTCGTATGTCGTTTAGAGGTGGAGGTGTCGGCATCTGTCTTCCGTTGTTTGCTTTCCGCAGCATTTTCCTGAAGGAAATTGTGTTTGGCGGCACGCCATCACTCTCGCGACAGGGGCTTGCCTCGTTGTCAACGCTGGCGCTCAACGTTGTTGCTGGGAAATATGGCGATGCTGCAATTGCCGCCATGTCAATTGTAGGGCGTTTTTGCTTCTTTATCTTCGCTACTATAATCGGATTTGGACAAGGATTCCAGCCGCTATGTGGCTTTTGCTACGGTGCAGGACTTTATCGTCGTGTGCGTGAGGGCTTTTTCTTCTGCGTGAAATATGGCACGATTTTCCTCTCCGTTGTTGCAGCGGCGGGCTTTGCTTTTGCCCCAGAAATAGTTAGGGAGTTTCGCAACGATGCCACGGTCATAGACATCGGCACGCGCGCTCTGCGCTGGCAGTTTCTGACGTTTCCCCTGCTGCCTCTGATTGGTTTGTCGAACATGTATTTGCAAACAATCAGGAAACCCTTGAGGGCAAATCTTGTGGCGGCGGCACGTAGCGGTTTGTTTTTTATCCCCCTGATTGGCATATTGCCCTCCCTTTGGGGGGTAGCGGGACTTGAAGTTTGCCAGTCGGTAAGTGACGTCTGCACTTTTGCTTTGGCGCTTCCCATCACGCTCCATACGTTGAACGGCATGAAAGCTGGAAAGTGAATAGTTACTCAGTTATTGCAAGTATTTTATTATGTGTATCAGTATTCAGAGAATCATACAGGGGCTTGTTCCCGTTATCATCATGTCTGCGTTGTGCGCTTGTTCAAATGCCGAGCGCACAACGCGGCGTGCTGACGCCGCCATGGCCATTGGAGAATATCAGGAGGCCGCTTCTTTGTATAGGCGGGCCTATATGCAGACATCACCCCGTGAGCGTGCTTCGCGCGGGGTGTTGGCCTACAAGATGGGTGAAGCTTACCGTTCATTTGGAAATGTGGGACGCGCATTAGCGGCCTATAAGAATGCGGAGCGGTTTGGCGATGCCGATAGTTTGTTGCTCCGCAAACAGGGCGACATGCTGCGCTATGCAGGCAATTACAAAGGCGCGGAAGAGAAGTATAAAGCATATCTTGAAAAGAATCCGGAAGATGTGTTGGCGCTTGCTGGATACAGGTCTTCGCAGAAAGCTCCCGCCATCCGAGAGGCCAGTTCGGCTTATACTGTCAAACTGGACAAAAACTTCAGCAGTTCAAGGGCAGATTATTGTCCGGTTTTTTCAGATCGTAACGGTTCTGCCGTTTATTTTTCCTCCACTCGAAATTCGGGTACGGGCGGACAGATGAGTGGCATAACTGGTACGAAGCCTGGAGACATCTATTGCTTGAAAAAGGACGAAAAAGGACATTGGAAAAGTCCAGAGGCGGCAGAAGGTGAACTGAATTCGGAATGGGACGAGGGCGCTGCGTGTTTCACAGAGGACGGAAACACGATGTATTTCACGGTGTGTCGTTCCGACCCGCAGTATCCGCGCATGGCGGAAATATGGACTTCCACAAGAAACGATGCCAAATGGGGTAAGCCGCAGGCGTTGAAAATAACAGCCGACACACTGTCGTCGTATGCCCATCCAGCGCTCTCGCCCGACGGGAAGTGGCTCTATTTCGTTTCCGACATGCCAGGAGGATATGGCGGTTATGACCTTTGGAGAGCCTCAGTTGTTGGAGGGCATGGCATCGGGGTCGTGGAGAATCTCGGACCAGAGATCAATACGCCAGGCAACGAAATGTTTCCTGCTTTCCGTCCGTCGGGGGAACTCTATTTTTCCTCCGACGGACGCGAACCGAATTTAGGCGGACTTGACTTGTATCGCGCCAAAGAAGACACTTTGACAAAACACTGGGAGGTGGCGCATTTGCCTTATCCCATGAACAGCAACGGCGATGATTTCGGCATAACCTTTGAGGGATTGCACAACCGCGGCTTCTTTTCCTCCAATCGTGCTTCAGCAGGGCGCGGATGGGACAAAATTTACAGTTTTTCGTTCCCGGAGATACTCCTGAGCGTCAAGGGATGGGTGTATGAACAAGATGGCTACGAACTGCCTGAGGCTGTGGTTTATATGGTGGGCAACGACGGTACCAATATGAAAATCGGAGTCAATCTTGAAGGATCATTTGAGCAGCCGTTGGCGCCAGGTGGGAAATACTTGTTCCTGGCCACGTGCAAGGGGTATCTGAACTATCGTGCAGAACTGACGGTTGACTCTCTGGTGCAGAAAGAACACCAGTATGTCTTGCAATTTCCCTTGCCTTCAATCAGCATCCCGGTCCTCGTGCGCGGCGTGTATTACGAATTCGACAAGGCCGACTTGACGGACAATTCCCGTGAGGCGTTAGATCGCCTCGTGAAGGTTTTGAAGGAAAACCCTAACATCACCATCGAATTGAGTGCGCATTGTGATTACCGCGGACGTGCGGAATATAATGAAAGATTGTCACAACGCCGTGCGGAGAGTGTTGTCAAGTATCTAACGGAACACGGTATTGAAGCAGAGAGACTGACAGCGAAGGGCTATGGCGAGAGCCAACCGAAGACCGTGTCAAAAAAAATGACAGAAAAATATCCCTTCCTTCATGAAAATGACGTCCTTACGGAAAAATTTATTCTGAAGCTGAAACCGGAGCAACAGGAGGTGTGTAACTCGCTAAACAGACGGACGGAGTTCCGCGTGTTGAGAACAACATACGGACTTGTTGACAGTCAAGGAAATCTTGTGGCAAGACCTCAATGAGAACGTTGGAAGCGATGATGCTTGTTTGGCAATTTATTAGTATCTTCGCGGTTGGAAATCCAACGAAAGAACGCGTGGACTTTTCAAGGCTGCGGCATGCGGCCCTCTGAGAGGTGTTACGCGGTTTTGTTTGGTGGAACTTGGCGTGTGGCTTTTGTCAGCAACGCCTCCCGAAAAAATAGGTTGGCGTTCAATATAAGCAATTTTTGAATACCAACTTGCGTGTCGCGTAAGTGGGGTAGGGTTTTGATGCAGATTGAGGAGACAGAGATTCTTGTCTTTCATCAGAATCCTTTTGTTTCCAACATCCCTAACCCCTGTGACCATCTAACCATTAACGAGCAATAAAAGAAACATGGAAGTAAATATTTCATCTGAGACACTGAAACAGGCCGCACAGGAAGGAGTCGATGAGTTTGTCCTGGCAGTAAAAGACGCTATTGTCGATGCAGCGGGCGGCGAATTGAATGCTGCGGCGTTGGGCAACTTGAATGCCGAGCAGGTGACGCTGTGGGGATATTTTATTCTCCGCGAGGAAGTTATGGATGGCGGCTTCATCCAACTCATATATAATGGATATGGCTCTTTCTTCTTCCGTAATCCGTTTGCCCGTGCTGTTGAAGGGTGGGGGATGGACGAATTGGCGTCTATCATTCGGAAGGCCCATAGAGTGTATGACAAAAACAGGGCGGAACTTGAGAAGGAACGTTCTGACGAGGATTTCATGGCGCTCTTTGAACAATTTCCACAGTTTGACGAGTTTGATGATTCCTTCGTTGAAAACGAAGAGGAATGGACTGCGATGATAGCCCATTATGTTGATGAGCATCTGGACAACTTTGTGCATGTTGTTGAGTAGAGGTTGGATTTTCCTGTAAATATCTGCTGAGCCGTAGATATTAAGGGAAAGAAAAATAGTGGGTTGCGATTGTTTCCGCCTTGTGTTAGCATTGCAGACAATCGAGAAAGTACGCACAAGAGCGTAGGCATCGGGAGCAGTTGGTCTATGGCGTTTCCTTGGTCCATTCAACCATCACTAAATAAGAAGATTATGGCAAATAACAATAAACTCAAGAAAAAAAACGGGAATATCAATATCAAAAACAAGCGAGCTGAATTTGATTATCTGGTCGTTGACCGCTACACTGCTGGAATTGTGTTGACGGGGACGGAAATCAAGAGCATTCGTGCTGGAAAAGCAGGTCTTGTTGACACGTATTGCTATATTCATAACGGGGAAATGTGGGTGAAGAACATGTATGTGGCGGAATACGACTTCGGTTCCTACAACAATCATGTATCCCGCAGGGACAGGAAATTGCTGTTGAACAAAAAAGAGATTGTCAATTTGCAGAATGAAACGAAATCACCTGGCTTCACCATTGTGCCGTTGCGCCTTTTCATTGATGAAAACGGGCGTGCCAAACTTGTCATTGCGCTCTGCAGAGGTAAGAAGGAATATGACAAACGTGCGACATTGAAGGAGAAAGCAGACCGCAGGGAAATGGATAGGGCCATCAAACGCTATTGAAGTAATTGTAATTTCCCTTCTTCCACCAATTAACTAAAAATATTGACATAAATGGTTGAAATAAGCGATGTTATACAAAAACGTATTCTGATTTTAGACGGTGCTTTGGGAACAATGATTCAAAGTTACCATCTGAATGAAGAGGATTTTCGCGGTTCTCGTTTCAGAGATTCACCTGGACAGCAGAAAGGAAACAACGACCTTCTGACGTTGAGTTGTCCACAGGTGATTGAAGAAATTCATGAGCGTTATCTCAGGGCGGGAGCAGACATTATTGAAACCAACACGTTTAGTTCTCAACGTATATCCATGCGCGACTATAGCTGCGAGGATATATGTCGGGAACTTAATTATGAAGCCGCCAGACTGGCAAGACATTTAGCTGATAAATACACTGCCATGACGCCCGATAAACCGCGCTTCGTGGCGGGATCTATAGGGCCGACCAATAAAACCTGTGCCATTAGTGCCGACGTCAACGACCCGGCCAAGCGCGATCTGACATTCGACGAGCTTTTTGACGCTTACGCTGAACAGGTAGAGGCGCTGATGGAAGGCGGGGTTGATGCGCTGCTGATTGAAACGATTTTTGACACGCTGAATGCAAAAGCTGCCATCATGGCGGCAGAGGTTTGCATGAAAAAGGCGGGGAGAAAATTGCCCATCATGTTGTCTGTGACCATTGCTGACAAGGCTGGCCGAACGCTTTCTGGACAGACGCTAAAGGCGTTTCTCGCTTCCGTGTCGCATGCCGATTTGTTTTCGGTTGGGTTAAACTGTTCCTTTGGTGCAAAGGATCTGAAGCCCTATCTTGAGGAACTTGCGGCTGTTGCTCCATATTACATTTCTGTCTACCCCAATGCGGGTTTGCCCAACTCTTTGGGTGAGTACGACCAGACTCCGGCGCAGATGGCACGTGAGATGAGGGCGTTTGTTGACGAAGGACTGGTTAATATCATTGGCGGTTGTTGCGGCACAACGGATGAGTTCATTTCCGAATTTCTTCCCCTCGTCATGGATGGCAAGCATTTCAAGAAACCCCATGTTCCTGTTGCAGCGGCAGGCCATCTTTCCCTTTCCGGCCTTGATGTCTTGGAGATCACTCCCGACAAGAATTTCATCAATGTCGGCGAACGCTGCAATGTTGCAGGGTCGCGCAAATTCCTTCGTCTCATCAATGAAAAAAAATATGACGAGGCAATGGGCATTGCACGCCACCAGATTGAAAATGGTGCCCAGATCATTGACATAAACATGGACGACGGACTGCTGGATGCAAAGTCAGAGATGGTTCATTTCTTGAATCTTCTTTCCGCCGACCCCGACATCTGCCGCATCCCCTTCATGATTGATTCTTCAAAATGGGAGGTCATTGAAGCAGGCTTGAAGTGCGTACAGGGAAAATGTGTTGTCAACTCGATATCGCTGAAAGAGGGTGAGCAAGTCTTCATGCAGCGTGCAAGGACAATTCGGCAATTTGGCGCTGCCGTTGTGGTCATGGCTTTTGACGAAAAAGGTCAGGCCGACACCTTCGAACGCAAAATCGAAGTATGCCAGCGTGCCTTCCGCTTGCTGACGGAGGTGGTGGGCATGCCCCCGCAAGACATTATTTTTGACCCCAATGTATTGGCCATTTGCACTGGCATTGCGCAGCATAATGCGTATGCGCTTGATTTTCTTCGTGCAACGGAGTGGATTCGTAAAAACCTGCCAGGAGCACATGTCAGCGGTGGCGTGAGCAATCTTTCTTTTTCTTTTCGGGGTAATAACTATGTCCGTGAAGCCATGCACGCCGTGTTTCTTTACCATAATATAAAAAGGGGAATGGACTTCGGCATTGTCAATCCGGCTGCCAGTGTCATGTATGACGATATTCCCGTCAAACTGCGGGAGACCCTGGAAGACGTGATATTCAACAGGGGCGAGAAGCAAGACCTCTTGGTGGAGATGGCGCAGAAAATTGCCGCTGAAGGCAAAGGGAAAACATCTGTTGCTGATACTCAAAAATGGCGCGAAGATATCGTGGAAAAACGCTTGCAGCATGCTTTGATAAATGGTGTAAATGACTTTATAGAAGAAGATATAAATGAGGCGCTTACAAAATATGAAAGTGCCATTGATATCATAGAAGGCCCATTGATGGACGCTATGAACCACGTGGGGGATTTGTTTGGCGAAGGGAAAATGTTTTTGCCGCAAGTGGTGAAAACCGCCCGCACTATGAAAGCGGCAGTCTCTCTTCTCCAACCCCACATTGAAGCCTCACAAAAGGGAGGTGCTAAAGCGGGCGTGGCGATAATGGCAACCGTGAAGGGAGACGTGCACGACATCGGGAAAAACATCGTCTCTGTTGTGCTATCTTGCAATAATTATGAGATAGTGGACTTGGGAGTGATGTGTCCCTCTGAAACCATTGTGGAACGCGCGCTTGAAATACATCCCGATTTCATCGGGTTGAGCGGACTCATAACGCCGAGCCTCGATGAAATGATCCAAACGGTCGAAGCGTTGAGAAAAGCCGGCGTTTCTGCGCCAGTTGTGCTGGGAGGAGCAACCACGAGCAAGTTGCATACAGCTCTGAAAATTGCTCCTGCCTATGGCGGACCGGTCTTTTGGGTGAAGGACGCTTCTCAAATGGTCATCGTTGCGTCGAAGTTGACAAACAAGACGCAGCGACGGCAGTTTATAGAAGAAAACGAAGAAGAGCAATGCCGTCTCAGAAACGATTATGTGGCTTCGAAATACGAAGTCCGACAATTGAATGAGGCGCGTGCAAATAAATTAAATCTTTTCTAGGAAGTAATGGGGAAAGAATAAGTTGGTCAATCTTGACCCGTTTTTTCCACCAAGTAATGGTGAAAGAATAAGTTGAGCCTTTTTGACAGGGCATAAGAAATAACTCCTTATTCCTCAAAATTGCTCAAGTTATTTTTTTACCATTACCAAAACTAAAAACTTGCGAGCAGAATGGCATTTGCCGATTCTTCCCGAAGAATCGTATGAAAATTCCAGACCCCGCCTTAATGATATGAAATTGATTAAAATAGCTTTGTTGTGCCTGTCTGCCTTGCCCTTGCTTGTCTGGGCCGCAGCAAACGACACTTCGGAAAAAAAAGATTATGCTTGCGTAAAGAACGGGAGATTCTGTCTGTCGCCCCGTTCTGCAAACCCCGTCGTGTTCTCCGGCATAAACTATCCCTCCGCAGTGGAGATGGTGGCAGCGCATCCAGCTGCTTTCAAAGAAGTGGTGCAACCAAATCTTGATTTTCTCAGTAGCCTGGGTGTGAAGTTTGTCAGGTTAAATGTACCTTTAAAAATCGCCCTCCGGCATGATAAAAGAAACATGGTGAAAGCCGAGAACGACAGCGTGCTGGCGGCTTTGGCTCTCATCGTTGAGCATGTGGAACAGTTGCATCAGTATGTTGTGCTTTGCTTGAACTGTGAGCCTGCAAATGATTCAATGATAGGCGGATATGATGTTGATGATTACAATGCAGTTGTCTGCCAAACCGCGAAATGCAAAATGCCAAAGTCACGCAAATTCCTCTTCCAATCTTCAGCAGTCTTTTCCTGGGAAATCGGCCGTTTCGAAAGCATGGGCGTTTCTTCGGATGATGCCGTTGCCGACTATGCAAGGGTTTTGTCTTCGCTCAAGCAGATCGACCCCAATCATCTCGTGTCAATATCCTGCGGCAACAGACGCCACAGCAGAGCGGACTTGATATTGATGGACGACTTGATGAACCTTCCTGAGGTCGACTATATAAACATGAATTTGCTGCCGCTTGAATGGAAATGGACAAACACGTCATCACTCTATCAGACATTGCCAAATGTTTATATAAAGGCACAAGAATATTTTGATGATTATCTCCGTTTTTCGAGGCGAATAAACAAACCGCTGATAGTGTCGGAAATTTCCTATCCGCGCGATAGAAACCATTTTGAGCCTAAATCGCCCGTTGATGCAAGAAACTCCTGCTTCAATTTTGTGACAAACAAATTGAAGCAATCTGAAGACGACGGGAACGGCCTTTCTGCCGCTTTCTTTGGGATTTTTATTGACGAAACGGAGAAACATGTTCCAGCTGCAATTTATGCGTCCGACACGCAGACGCTCTCAGAGATAGCCTTACAAAAGGAAAAAGAGAAAAGTAAGTAATGGTGAAAGAATCAGTTGAGCAATTTAGACCTGTATTTTTTCTTGGTTTTGGAATTTGGAAAAGAGAGCATCGCGGGCTATGTAGCCGATGACAAATACCCAAAGCAACAAAAAACAGGGCATAAGAAAACAACTCTTTATTCTTCAGAATTGCTCAAGTTTTTTCCCATTACTAAATCCCCATAGAAGAAATATAATTCTGGTTCCCTGTTTGGCAAAGAAAATACAATTCAAAACTATGAAACATTATAAAATTAACGCATTGATGGCGGCTGTCGCATTAATGGCCGCCCAAACATCAATTCTTCCCCACGGGATGCAGGCTGCAAACCCAGTTAAAGTTGAAAATCTGAAAGGTCGCGAAACTGTGGCCGTCGGGCAGACCAACGCGCTCCGTCATCAACTCTGGAGCCAATGGAAAAGCAAATTGCGGAGTGAGGCCACCCAGTGTTTGATCAGCACCAGCACGCTCGATACGACACACGTCGGCCGTCTGTACCTCCCCGACAGTTTGGAGGCAAATGCCGTTATGCCTTATTATTGGGGAACAAAAGGCCAATTGGCGCAAGGCAGAAACGTCTCTCTCCCAACGTTCGTCTATATCCACGGTTCAGGTCCGAAGGCCCAGGAATGGGCGGCAGGTATCAGTTGGTGCAAGATATTCTCCGACGCACCGTCAAGATACTTCATTCCGCAAATCCCCAACGAGGGCGAATATTACCGTTGGTGGCAGCGTGCCAAGCAATGGGCCTGGAAATGGCTTTGGGACCAACTGATGCTCGACGACACCACCGACCCCAACAGGATTTACCTCTTCGGAATATCAGAAGGAGCATATGGCAGTCAGCGTCTGGCCTCGTTCTACGCTGACTATCTTGCAGCCGTCGGCCCGATGGCGGGCGGCGAACCGCTGGAAAACTGCCCTCCAGAGAACATAGGCAACATTGGATTCAGCTTGCTGACGGGAGAAAAAGACTTCATGTTTGGTCGTAACCTCTTGACGAAACACGTCTCAAACGTGTTAGACAGTTTGCAGAACAAATATCCTGGCGAGTATGCCCATCGCGTCCAACTCATCCCCAATATGGGACACGGCATAGACTATCGCCCAACCACTCCTTGGTTGCAGCAGTTCCGCCGCAACCCGTGGCCGTCCCATTTCATATGGGAGGATTATGAGATGGACGGCATCCACAGAAACGGATTCTATAATCTGCGGGTGGACAAACGCCCTTCAGACAGCCTCCGTACGCGCTATGATGTGTCCATCGCAAACAATCGTGTTGATATCCAGGCCAGAAACGTGAAATATATTTCGGCGCTGAAAGAACCCAACTGGGGCATCACTGTGAAATGGGAAAAGCAATACGAGCCGACCGACGATGCAACCTTGACAGTTTTCTTAAACGAACACCTTGTCGATCTTTCAAAAAGGGTGACAGTCACCCTGAACGGCAAAGAAGTGTTCTGCGGAAAATTGCGCCTGACGAAGGAGGCTATGATGGAGAGCCTTAATACGTACAGAGACCCGTTGCGCATTTTCCCAGCAGCCGTTAGGATACTACCGCGTTGAACGCGGAGCTTATGAGAATATTGCTCAGCGGCTTTATTGGGCGATATTTAAAAAGTTGAATAATTTGAATGTGAAAATATAGTGTGTTCGTTGCAAGTAGCGACAGATAACGTGAACGGTAGTTACCTACGTGATAAGTAAGTTCGTTGCGTTGTGTAAATCTGCTTGTTCTGTCTTAAAGCCCTCTTTTAAGCCCTGTGCGCTATTGCGTTTCATATTTCGAGGGGTGACCGATGGCGTGTTGTAAAGGTCTAAAATGGGCTAAAAATACTATTTCGGCAAAATCGAAGCAAAAAGATGGGGCGAATATAGGGTTAATTTCTTAACTTTGCAACTGGAGACAAACGAACAAACAGTTCTATATATATATAATGGCAGAAGAAGACAAGATAATCAAAGTGAATATTGAGGAGGAAATGAAAACCTCCTATATAGACTACTCCATGTCTGTAATCGTGGCAAGAGCTTTGCCTGACGTACGTGACGGGTTTAAACCTGTTCACCGGCGCATATTGTATGGTATGCTTGGTTTGGGAAATACGCATGACAAGCCCACGCGTAAGTCGGCCCGTATTGTCGGTGAGGTGCTCGGTAAGTATCACCCACATGGAGATAGTTCTGTTTACGGCGCATTGGTGCGTATGGCACAAGATTGGAACATGCGTTGTCCGCTCGTGGACGGGCAGGGCAACTTCGGCTCTATGGACGGCGACTCTGCTGCGGCCATGCGTTACACGGAAGCCCGACTCAGCCTCGTCGGCGAGGCCATGATGCAGGATATCGAAAAGGAAACTGTGGACATGGTGCCGAACTTTGACGACTCGCTTCAGGAACCGACGGTTATGCCTACGCGCATTCCTAACTTTTTGGTTAATGGTGCGAGCGGTATCGCTGTCGGCATGGCAACGAATGTTCCGACCCATAACTTGGGAGAAGTGATTGACGGGTGTGTTGCGTATATTGACAACCCTGATATTGACATTGAAGGACTCATGCACTATGTGAAGGCGCCTGATTTTCCGACCGGCGGCTACATCATGGGTATGCAGGGCGTCAAAAGTGCCTATGAGACGGGGCGCGGTCGCGTTGTTATGCGTGCGAAGACTGACATTGAAAATGGAGTTGCGCATGACAAAATCATCGTTAACGAAATACCTTACGGCGTTAACAAGGCAGAACTCATCAAGAGTATTGCTGACCTGGTGAACGAACACAAGATTGACGGTATTTCAAACGTGAACGACGAGAGCGACCGCGAGGGATTGCGCATTGTGGTTGACGTGAAAAGAGATGCCAATGCCAATGTGGTGCTCAACAAATTGTTTAAGATGACGGCTTTGCAGACGAGTTTTGCCGTTAATTGCATTGCTTTGGTGCATGGCCGTCCGAAGGTGTTGACGCTAAAAGACTGTATAAGGTGTTTCGTTGAGCATCGCCATGATGTGGTAATCAGACGCACGAAGTATGACCTCAGGAAGGCGCAGGAAAGGGCGCATATCTTGGAGGGACTTATCATTGCCAGCGATAATATCGACGAGGTGGTGAGAATTATTCGTGCTTCAAAGACGCCGCAGGAGGCTATGGAGGCTTTGATGAAGCGCTTCAGTCTTGACGAGGTGCAGGCCAAGGCCATCGTTGACATGCGTCTCTCGCAGTTGACAAATATTCAGCAGGATAAGCTTCATCAGGAATATGCGGAGATTGAAAAGCGCATTGCTTATTTCGAACAGATTTTGAGTGACGATGAGTTTTGCAAAAAGGTGATGAAGGACGAATTGCTGGAGGTCAAGGAAAAATATGAGGATGGACGCCGCACGGAAATCAAACTTTCAAGTGAGGAGTTTAATCCTGAGGACTTCTATGCCGACGACGAAGTTGTCATCACCATCAGCCATCTTGGCTATATCAAGCGGACACCGTTGGCTGATTTCCGCACTCAGGGACGCGGCGGTGTTGGAAGTAGGGGAGGCGCAACGCGCGATGAGGATTTCATCGAGTATATCTACCCTGCAACCATGCACAACACGATGCTTTTCTTTACTGCAAAGGGAAAATGTTTCTGGCTCAAGGTGTATGAAATTCCGGAAGGTGCGAAGAACGCCAAGGGGCGTGCGATTCAGAATATGCTGAACATTGATTCTGACGATGCCATCAACGCCTGCTTGCATATCAAAAAATTGAATGATGCGGAGTTCTGTAATAGTCACTATGTGCTCTTCTGTACAAAGAACGGCGTCATCAAGAAAACGCGTCTCTCTGAATATTCTCGTCCGCGCACGAATGGCGTGAATGCTATCACGATCCGTGAGGACGATCGCGTTGTTGGCGTCTGCTTGACGAATGGCGAAGACGAAATCGTTTTGGCAAACAGAAACGGACGGGCTATCCGCTTCAACGAAGATGCCGTGAGGGCCATGGGGCGTACGGCAACAGGCGTGAAGGGTATGACGCTTGACGAACATGACGAGACTGACGAGGTTGTCGGCATGATTTGCATTAATGACCCTGAGCGTGAAACGATTCTCGTTGTCAGCGAAACGGGATTTGGCAAGCGTAGCCTTGTTGATGATTATCGTGTCACAAACCGTGGCGGAAAGGGTGTGAAGACGATAAGCATTACGGAGAAGACCGGAAAGGTTGTTGCCATAAAATCCGTGACTGACGAAAACGACCTGATGATTATCAACAAAAATGGCATAACTATCCGTTTGAAACTTTCAGACGTGAGGGTCATGGGACGTGCCACACAGGGCGTTAAGCTCATTGACCTCGGAAAACGCGGAGGTGTCATCGCGAGCGTCTGCCAGGTGCCGAAGGAAGAAGAGTCGGAGGACGATGCAACTGCCAGTGGTGATGTTGTCTCGTCGGAGGACGTTATGTCTGATGGTGTGGCTTCTGATGGCGGAACGGAAGGAAATGGCGCAGAGCAGCCTGCCGGCGCAGAGGATGATTTTTCCTCGTCGTTGGAGGGGTAGGCGTGCGCGTGTTTGACTAATCCGGTAGAAATAAGGAATAAACATAAATCGAATTTAAAATGAAAAAGTTTTTATTTACCATTGGCATGGCTTTGTTCTGTGGAACAGCTTTTGCTCAGAACTCTGCTATTTTTAAGGCACAGGCATTGGAGCAGAAAGGCGATATCGCAGGTGCTGCCGCTTTGCTTGAAGAGGCTTTGAAGCACCCGAAAACAACGAAGTTTGCAGAAATGTATCATCAGGTGGCTGAAGATAATGCCAAATTGTTTAACCCTGAGCTTATGAAGGCTGCGCAGGGACTGCCGTTTGATACTGCCGCATTTTGCATGCACCTCGACAAGATGGTTGACTTCTATACGAAGAGTCATGAGGCTGATGTCAAACCAGATGAGAAGGGGCGCGTGAAGAGCAAATTCGTGGCTCAGAACAAGTCGAGAATGCTGACAATGGTTGACTACTACAACTATGCCGCCATGTTCCAATACCAGAACCATGACACGGCGCAGGCAATCAGCTACTTTGAAAAGTATCTGAAATTCCCCAACAACGTTGTTTTCACCAAGCATGAAAGCGACTCTATCTTTGCCGCAAAGAGAAGTGCTTACAGTCAAACGGCTCTTAACTTGGCTTCTTTGAACTATAACAAGAAAAACTGGCCAAAGGCAATTGAGTTTGCTGATATTGCCTTGCAGGACACAATCGGCACGCGTGACCTATATATCATTAAAATGCAGGCCTATGCAGCTCAGGGGGATTCAGCACAATGGTTGAGCACTTTGAAGGAGGCTGTTTCGAAAACGGAAAATGAAGGCTTCGCCCAGAATCTTCTCTATTATTATGTCTCTCATAACGACGTCCAGGGTGCCGAGGCTATGGCTAACGACATGGCCGTTGCTACGCCAAACAGCAAGATGGCATGGTATATGAAGGGATGCGTGGAATTGAATCTGAAGAAGGACTACGCAGAGGCACGCAAATGTTTTGAAAACGCCTTGGCCATTGATCCTGAGTTTATCGACGCCAACGTCAATATCGCTTATACCTACGTCAATCAGGCCGTTTCAGACAAAATGGCAGGAAAGTACAAGTTCGTGGGAACAAACAAGATGATCACTCAGGCGCAGATGCCGGCTTATAAGAAGGAGTTGGCCCTTGTTCAGTCATACTACAAGAATGCGTTGCCTTACATGGAGAAGGTGAGAACTTTGGCTCCGACACAGGCAAAGCTTTGGGCTTATACCTTGCAAATGATTTATGAAAACCTTCAGATGAAGGACAAGAAAAAAGAAATTGATGAAATCATCAAGGGCTTGTAAGTATTCACCATCACTAAATGAATTTTTCAAAAGGAACAAATCTAATAAATGGTTTGTTCCTTTTGAATATTCTTGCGTTTGTTGCGAGGGGGATGAAATCGTACATAAGGCTTTTGGAAATCGTCATCCTTGACGATTAAATTAGTAACAAATTTCGGAGTAGCTTGCTTCTAAATAATTTAGGTAAAAATGAAAAGGGTTTTTGGATTACTTTTACTTATATGTTTAAACACAAATGGGGGGAGCGTATTTGGGCAAAAGGTGTTTAAGCCTATTAAGGCTTCATTGAAGGCGAAAAATGGCACCGAGGCCCTTAAGCTGGTAAGCAAACTTGAAGGCGACACAACGGTGAATGCCCTTCCTCAGCTGTATGACATGGGGAAGGAAGCGCAGATTATTTTGAACGATGTGGAGAATGAAAAATTATATTTGAAACAACCCTATGATACTGCCAAATTTTTCAATACGACATGGGGGATTTATGACTATGTCCTGAAGTGTGACTATAAGGAACAGGTTCAGCTTGCTCAAAGTGGCTCGAAAATGAAGTTCCATAAAAAGAATAGGCAGGTTGTTCATCAGTATTATAACAATCTGAATGCTGGTGCGCGCTATTTTTATTCAAAGAAAAATTACGGGCAGGCTGCAAAGTTTCTTGAAACCTATCTTGATATGCCTTATCAGCCGATATGGGGAAACGACAAAAGCGTTTGCACCTCGCAATTATACATATCAAACGCTCACTTGTATGAAAAGTGTGCCTATCTGAGTAAGGCGTATCAGAAAGTAGGGCGATATAAGGAGGTGACGCTCGCTGACACATCTTCTTTGCGTAGGTCAACATTAGAAACTATGAGTTTGGCGGCAAAGGCTTTGAATGATACGGTTCGCTATGCAAATTTGCTTAAGCTGGGGATTGACGATTATCCTGACAATGATTTCTTCTTTTCCCATTTGGCAGACTTCTATGCCGGAAGGGCCGATTATAAAGCTATCTTGAATTTGGCTGACAATCGTCTTAGATTGGACAGCGTTTCAACCATTGCTCTTGAAGCCAGAAGCCTTGCTCTGATGAATATGTACTGCTACAAACAGGCGCTTTCAACGGCATTGTATGCGCTTGAAAAGGATTCAACGTTGAGAGATGCGTATTTTTATATTGGAGCCATATATTGCAATATGGCTTTGATGCTTGAAAAGTCGGAGAATGTACAGGACAAGGCATATAAGACAAACGCTGCAAAAAAGAAAAACCTCTATAAGGCTGCAAGGCCCTATCTGGAAAAGTATAGGGCAATTGCACCCAACGAAGAAAGAAAATGGGCACCATTGCTCTACAGGGTTTATTTCACGCTCAACGACGGGCCGAAGTTTGAGGAGATAGAGCGTGTTTTGTCCAATTTTAAATAACAGTCAGTATATTAGCAATATGAGCGATTCACTTATATATTTTAGTGGTAATTCGGAAACGCCACATCATACGTTTCAATTTGACAAGATAAAACCGTTGGATGTCAAAGAGGCAATATTGAAGGGCATCGAAATTGAAAACCAGGAACTTGAGGCGATTGTTTCGAATTACGAAGCGCCGACTTTCTCAAACACGGTGGAAGCCTTTGAGAAAACAGGTTCCTTGCTCGAAAATGCAACGACTTACATGTATAACATGTTGAGCGCTGACACCAACGACGAACTTGAAAAAATTGCTGAGGAACTTACTCCGATTCTCTCGCAACATAGTTCGGACATATTGATGAATGGGCGTTTGTGGGAAAGGATCCGTTCTGTTAAAGGTCAGTTGGACTGCTGCAACAAGGAGCAGCAGATGTTGTATGAAAAGATTTGCAATAGTTTCATTGATTCTGGTGCGAACCTCTCTGAGGAAGGTAAGGCGGAGTTGCGCAAAGTGAAAAGCGAATTATCTAATCTGACGTTGGCGTTTTCCCAGAATAATTTGCGGGACACGAATGCCTTTACGCTCCACGTGACAGAGGAAAAAGACCTTGCCGGCTTGCCTGATTCGCAAATAGAACAAGCACGCATGACAGCCCAGAAGGAAAAACTGGATGGATGGGTGTTTACGTTGCAGGCTCCAAGCTATGTGCCGTTTATGACTTATTCTGCAAATCGTGAATTGCGAAAGAGGTTGTATATGGCATACAACACCAAGTGTACGCATGGCAATGAAAACAATAATTTTGAGATTGTCCGAAAAATTGTAAACCTCCGACAGGAGAAGGCCAAAATCCTCGGATATGAAAATTATGCAGATCTGATTCTCAGACACCGCATGGCGGCCAACACAGCCAATGTCTACGATTTGCTGCAAAATCTTCTTAATTCATATAAAGGTCAAGCCATTAAGGAAGTGGAGGCTGTTCGTTCATTGGCCGAAAAAGAAGAAGGCGCGAATTTTGATTTCATGCCTTGGGATTTCTCTTATTATGCCCACAAACTTCAGCGCCAACTCTATAATCTTGATAGCGAGATGTTGCGCCCTTATTTCGAGCTCTCTTCTGTTATTAAGGGGGTGTTTGCTTTGGCGGAAAAACTTTATGGCATTCGCTTCGAGAGAAATAGAGAAATTCCCGTATACCATCCCGACGTGGAAGCGTATGAGGTTTATGACGAAAATGGAGAGTTTCTGGCTGTGTTATACACAGATTATTTCCCGCGTGCCTCTAAGCAGGCCGGCGCGTGGATGACAAATTATAAGGAGGAGTGGGACGGAACAGACAGACCGCACGTGGCAATCGTGATGAATCTGAGCAAACCGACAGAAAGCAAACCGGCTTTGCTGACTTTGTCTGAGGTTGAGACATTCTTGCACGAGTTTGGACATGCGCTTCATGGTATTTTCGCGAAAACGAAATATCGCTCTTTGAGTGGTACCAATGTATATTGGGATTTTGTTGAACTGCCATCGCAGTTCATGGAGAATTATGCAATAGAGCAAGATTTTCTTACTACCTTTGCAAAGCATTACCAAACGGGAGAAACCATACCAGCCGAACTCATTGAGCGCATTGTTGCGGCAAGAAATTTTAATGTGGCTTATGCCTGTGTACGACAGGTGTCGTTCGGCCTGTTGGATATGGCCTACTACACGTTAACCAGCCCTCTGACGGAGGATGTCAGGACATTTGAACATAAGGCGTGGGCAGATGCCAAGGTCTTGCCAGAAGTGGAAGAAGCATGTATGTCGGTTCAATTCGGACATATCATGTCGGGAGGGTATTCTGCTGGCTATTACAGCTACAAATGGGCTGAGGTTCTTGATGCAGACGCCTTCAGCTTGTTTAAGGAATGCGGGATATTCAATCGGGATTTGGCCAAGAAGTTCCGTGATGAGGTTCTTTCTTTGGGAGGTACAAAAAATCCGATGGAACTCTATGTCAATTTCAGGGGAAGACGCCCGTGCCTTTGTGCCCTGCTGAAGCGCAACGGAATAGCCCAACAATGTTCTCAGCACAAGGGCAGCTGACATGAGCGGAAAACCAAGAAAATAACCCTACTTATAGAATAATTTTGAATACCTACATAAGGCAATGACAAAACAGCAAGAACTTGACATACGCTATCTGCGAATGGCGCATATATGGGCAGAGAATTCATATTGTAAACGCCGCCAGGTGGGAGCGCTCATCGTTAAAGATAAAATGATTATCAGCGATGGTTATAATGGTACGCCATCAGGATTCGAAAATATCTGCGAAGACACGAATGGGCTGACAAAGCCTTATGTTCTTCATGCAGAAGCCAATGCAATCACCAAAATCGCCCGTTCGAGCAATAATTCAGACGGGGCGACATTGTATGTCACGGATGCTCCGTGCATTGAGTGTAGCAAACTGATCATTCAAGCTGGAATCAAACGTGTGATTTTTGCAAGACAATATCGGCTGACAGACGGGCTTGAACTTCTGAAGCGTGCAGGTATCGAATTGATCAACATCCCTCTTAATGAAGAGCAGGGGGCAAATGGAGTGTGAGTCTTCCTATTGCAGTGGCTTTTCTCTAAGCGGGCTGTCAAGGGGCTTTCTTTAAATGGGGCTTGGACAGCCTGCTCATCATCGGGCCGATTGCTAATCAATAGATTTTCAATAGAAAATGAACAGAAACAAATCATACCGATACACGCCTTTGTTGGTTGCTATCGGAGTGATGATTGGCATAATCATCGGTAATTTTTATGCCAATCATTTTTCGGGCAAACGCTTGAACATCATAAATTCTTCAAGCGACAAGTTTAATAGTATTCTGCATATCATTGATGACCAGTATGTGGATTCTGTCAACATTGCCAACCTCGTGGAAGAGTCCCTTCCAGAAATCCTAAAGAAGTTGGACCCACATTCTGTGTATATCCCCGCGAGTGAGGCCGAAAAATCCATGCAGGATTTGAAAGGTAGTTTTGTGGGGATTGGCATCCAGTTTATGATTTACGACGACACCATCAGAGTCGTCAAGGTGCTTGAGGGCGGGCCTTCGCAGAGTGTCGGTTTGGAAGCGGGCGACCGAATCGTCACCATCAACGGAAAAGCCGCAGTAGGCAAGAACATATCCTCAGAGGATGTCCAGAAAAAACTCAAAGGACCCAATGGCTCAGTTGTCAGAGTGGGAATCCTCCGTTCAAATTCCAAACGTCTTCAAAACTATTCCATTTCAAGAGGTGCGGTTCCATTGAAAAGTGTTGACGCAGCTTTCATGACCGAATCCAATATCGGCTACATACGGATTAGTAATTTTGGAGAAGCAACATATTCAGAGTTCCTTGCCGCGTTGGCAACGTTGAGCAATTCGAAATTGGAAAGTCTGATCATTGATTTGCGCGGGAATTTAGGTGGGTATATGTCGCCGGCAGTGCAAATTGCCAATGAATTTCTCCCGAAGGGCCGTCTCATTGTCTACACCCAAGGACGGAAATCCCCACGTGAGGATTTCACAAGCAATGGCCGGGGAGCCTATCAGAGCCTCCCGTTAGTGGTGTTGGTTGATGAGTCTTCAGCGTCAGCAAGCGAAATTCTTGCTGGGGCCATACAAGACAACGACCGTGGATTAATCATCGGCAGACGCAGTTTCGGAAAGGGACTTGTACAGATTCCCATCGAGTTCAACGACGGTTCCATGTTGCGCCTAACGAAGGCAAGATATTATACGCCATCAGGTCGATGTGTACAAAAACCATACACGCCAGGAGACGAAAAGGATTACGAACAGGATCTGATTTTGCGTGCTGAGCATGGTGAATACTTCAATCAAGATAGCATTAAAACCTCAGGTCAGGCTTTTCACACCCTAAAGGGCCGTGTGGTTTATGGCGGAGGTGGCATAATTCCCGACATCTTCATTGCACGAGACACTTTGGGCATAAATTCCTATTTCCGCAGTGCCTATTTGAGCGGTCTTATCCAGCAATATGCCTATCATTATGTTGACAGTCATCGCAAAAAACTCAGCCAGCAAAAAGACTTTATACAGGTCAAAAAAATATTAGACAAGAATGATATCGTTGAGCAATTTGCCTCCTACGCCAATAAACGTGGACTGAAACGCCGCAATTTGATGATAAAATCATCTCGCAAATTGCTGCGTGAATACATCGGAAGCAATATCATTGACGATGTCCTGGGGACAGAAGCCACTGCCCAATTCGTGAATGAATTTGACCCCTGCGTACTTCGCGCCATAAAGGTATGTAAAGAGGGGAAGACGTGGCCTGCTACAAACGTGAAAGCAAAAAAAAAGCGTAAGTAATGGTGAAAGAATAAGTTGAGCAATTTTGACTTGTTTTTTTGTTGGTTTTGGAATTTGGAAAAGGGAGCATAGCGGGCTATGTGACCGATGACAAATTTCAAAAACGGCAAAAAGACAGGGTATAAGAAACAACCTTATCTCATAGAATTGTTCAAGTCGTATTTTTCGCCATTACTAAATAACAGAACGGCCCATGAAAAAGGGTCGTTCAGAATATTCTAAAAACAAAGCCTATGTTACTTACAGACGGATTATATTATGTCGGCGTAAACGACCGGACGAAGCATCGCTTTGAAGGTTTGTGGTCGTTGCCGCAAGGTGTGTCATACAACTCCTATCTTCTTGTCGGCTCTGACGCAGTCGCCCTGGTTGATACCGTAGAAATGGATTTTTTCTTTGAGTATTTAGCCAAAATAAAAGTTGTTCTTGGAGAACGTCCCATCGATTATCTGATTATAAACCACATGGAGCCAGATCATTCAGGTTCCATATCCCTCATTCGCAAGTACTACCCTCAAATCAAACTCATCGGAAATAAGAAAACGATGGAAATGCTGGAAGGGTTTTATTCCGAAAAATCAGAAAATGATGTTGTGGTCACAGATGGTGCCACGCTTTCTTTGGGCGGCCTTGAACTGAGTTTCCATCTGACGCCCATGCTTCATTGGCCCGAGACCATGATGACTTACGAATCGGTTAATGGTGTGCTGTTTTCGGGAGATGCTTTTGGGTGTTTTGGCGCTTTAAATGGTCACGTTAAAGACGAGATCATTGATGTGGAACCCTATTGGCGGGAGATGGAGCGTTATTATGCTGCCATATTAGGAAAATATGGAGCACAAGTTCAAGCTGGACTGAAAAAGCTTTCATCCCTTAAAATCAATATGATATGTTCAACTCATGGCCCTGTGTGGCAAAAACATCTTTCAGATGCTATTGCCGTCTATGATCGTCTCTCCTCTGGAAAAACAGAGAAAGGTCTTGTCATCTGTTATGGATCCATGTACGGAAACACAGAGCGCATGGCTGAAGCTCTTGCAGAAGGAGCCGCAGAAGCGGGCATGCAGAAAATCGTCATTCATAATTTGAGCGTGTCTGAGACATCTTTTGTTTTAGCAGATGTTTTCCGCTATGATAGATTGGCAATCGGCAGCCCGACCTATAACGGTGGTGTATTCCCGCTTGTTGAAGATTTCTTTGCCCGTTTGTCTGAACGCATTGTAAGCAATCATAAGTTGGGCCTCTTTGGTGGCTATACTTGGAGCAGTCAGGCAGTGAAGAAAATGATGGCTTACAACGAGAAGATGAAGATGCAGCTGATTGACAAAACAGTTGAATGGAAGCAGGGCGTAAGCCAGGACTCCTTATCGAGGGTAAAAGAACTCGGCCGGTTGTTGGGCGAATAGTTTAGCGCCTGGGAAAGCTCGGTGTATAGCATATAATAAAGGTGGAACACAAACTTAAATATTTGTGTTCCACCTTTATGCTTTATCTGTATATTCCTTCAGCAAATCGCAGTTGAATCCAATCTGAATATTAGAGGCAATAACATTCCTTGTTTGCTATCGCTTATCCCAAGTATTTCATCAGAATTTTGATATTGTCAGCTTCACGCAATCTGCGGAGCGCACGTTCTTTGATTTGGCGCACGCGCTCTCTTGTAAGGTTCAGGCTGTTGGCCACCTCTTCTGCCGTCATTTCGTTTCGGCCGATACCGAAGAGCATTTTCAATACTTGGCGCTCGCGCTCAGAGAGCGTACCCAATGCGGCTTCCAGGTCCGACGACAAGGACTCCTTTTCCATCAGATTGTCGGTTCCGGGAGCGCTTTCGTCCGTCATGATATCAATGAGACTATTGGAGTCATCGTCTTGGAACGGCGCATCAACAGACACCTTTTTTCCATTCGTGCCCAATGCCTCGTGAACTTTGGCAACATCAGTATCCAACAAGTCGGCCAATTCTTGAACAGACGGTCTTCTTTCAAATTCCTGTTCGAAATTGACAATGGCTTTTGTCAGTTTGCTTTGGAAACCAACCTGGTTCAACGGCATTCTGACGATGCGGCTCTGTTCAGAAATGGCCTGCAAAATACTCTGACGAATCCACCAAACGGCATAGCTGATAAATTTAAAGCCTCTGGTTTCGTCAAACTTTTTAGCAGCTTTGATGAGACCAAGGTTGCCTTCATCAATAAGGTCGTTCAAGGCCAGTCCTTGATTTTGATACTGTTTAGCCACACTGACCACAAATCGAAGGTTCGCTCTGGTCAGACGCTCCAAGGCTTCTTTGTCGCCTTTGTGGATGCGCTGAGCCAATTCCACTTCTTCATCTGTGGAAATCAATTCCTCTCGGCCGATTTCCACAAGATACTTGTCAAGTGCTGCACTTGAACGATTCGTGATACTCTTGTTGATTTTTAGTTGACGCATATTAACCCAATTTGAAATGCAAATATACGAATTTATATTTGAATAGGCCTTTTGTTCGGGAAATATTTTTCTTCTGGGTCAGATAATTCTCCTTTTGAGTGACATATTTGGCATTAGAGAGAGGGCGGCAAGCGAAGTAAGGATTTTTTTAATCCTGTCATTTATGGCGTTTGTCGCATTTCGTTTTGATTCCAGTCCGACACTTATACGCCAGCGTCTCACCGTTTTTTGCGTGCCAGTTCAGCCGGTATTCTAAACGCTGTGTAGACCTCCAGAACGGCTCCGATTGCCAGTGCCACTTGCCATTCCCCTTTGCATAGAGGGGGGATGCCGTAAACCGAGCAGGCCATCAGTCCACCTGCCAGTAGCAGCATCAGGGCGCCGAGAATCTGTTGGCGCCGCAGCCGTTTCAGCGTGATGTTTTTCCCTTCATACTTCTGCAAGACTTGCATGGATGAAAACATCAATGCACCGAGCAGGTAGAGATACAGGGCAACGGCTGTTGCGCCTGAAAAAAGCGGGACGATTATCCCTGCACCGAGCAGTAGACCACCGATGTTGTACACGCACAACTGTAGTTTGCTTAGTTCCTTCATGTTTTTATTTTGTGTTTAACGAGTCGGAGTGAACGATGTAATAAACATCTTCATCCGCCGATTTCATTTGGTGGTCTTCTCTTGCCACTTTGATCAAAGCGCGAGGGTCTGTTTTGAGTTGTCTGAGTTTTGCGTAATCGTGGTTGAATTTATCCTCGTATTTTTTGATTTCCTTGTCCAACTCTGCGTTGTCCTTTTTGAGCAGAAAATAGTTGTAGTAGCTATTGTCGTCTATGAAGCCGACAATCAAAACAAAAAGTCCGATGGTCCACACATATTTGTGTCGTGCCATGACAGATAAGAATTTACGCAAAAAACTTAATGCTCTATTCATTTTTTGTTGTCCTATATTGGTGTCAAAACTTAGTTTATAATGTGTTCACGTGTGTGCTGAGGATGTCGGCATCCTTGTTTTACCATCCAGTTTCTTTCCATCCGGCATCAACATACCAGCTCGTCTTTTTAAACTGAAGGTTCAGGTCGCCATACGCGCTGCAGGCCTCTGCATTGTAGGTGTACACATTTTGCGGAATGAACATAGAAATTCCGCTATACAGGTTTGGGTCAACTGTTTGAAAAGACCAGTCGCCTGGACCAATCCAAAACGAACGTGTGGCGCCTTTGTAGATAATCGCCTTGTCAAGTTGGTCGATGATAGCTGTTGCGTCATCCTTGTTCAAAAGAAGGCGCATTGATTCCGCCATGTCGTAATTGTGAGGTCGATAATAGAATCTCCTGCTGTATGCCTGGTAGCTCAAAACAGGCTCCATGTCGGGAGATGTTTTTCCCGCAAGCGCCGAATGCGGCAGTCGGTCTCTCAAGAGAGCAGCCAGCTTGTCTAATTCCGACGTTTTGACAACAGAAATCACCAAACCGAAGTCGCTGTAGTCTTCAGCCTGGCTTGGGTCGCATACGTCAGACAGATATGTTGATGCAATGTTTCTGACATCATCGTCAAACAAGCCCTTTCTGATTTGATTGGTGTAATTCGCACCTGCACCCGGCGTGGAGATGGGAGCCCCCACGATGTAGTCTGCTGCGTGCCGCAATTCATACACCACTTCTATGTTTTGCATTAGGCAGGCATCGAAGAAAATATACCTGGCATGAAAGTCCGCCTTCTTCATCACAACTGCCATGTCGCGGATTTCCATTTCGCTGCCGTTGTCGCTTCCAAAATCCTCCCCGTCGTCAATGCCGAAAGACAGCGGTTTTGCATGCAGCCGTTTAGCGTTTCGTGTCAATGCCAAACTTGGCGGCACCCATCCCGTTGCGTGCGACCACAGAACCATTCCGTATTCATCCGACGGATAGAACCTCTTGATGAATGAGAGCAATTCCCCAAAAAACGCAGGCGATGCCGAATCTTCATCGTTTTGCCATCTCTTCACCATGACGGGCCGAGGCGTTGTCTTGTCAATCCGATAGATTCTTGGCGCATATTTGTCGTCAATGAAAAGCAATATGCGTGAGTCTCCCGGTATGTCTTTATAGGCCTGCATGATTTCCAAAGAGTCAGCCTGCTGGTTTCGTCTCGCTCCGAGTGAGTTCTGGGCAGCCATGTAGATGAGCACCGTTTTGGCCGTTGAAACCACGTTGGCCGTGTCTGGCTGTGTCACGTGTTTGCCTCCTGTATCGTCAGCGTTGCATGAACACATGGAAGCAATCAGGAAAGACACGATGAGAAACAGAGAGAACGGTTTGGGATTATTCCACATTTTTTCAGTTGCTTGTTTTATGTTGGAAGTGGGCAGGGTATATACGCTTTGACGCATACGAAACATGCGTAGCCGCGTTTTGTGCGTGTGAATGGCCAGTATTCTTCGCTTCCTTCCCTTTGGTGGCCACATCATGTCCGCAAAATTACGCAAATATTAGCCTTGAAGCAATAAATTACTTCTGTTTTCTTGCAAGATTGCGTATGTTTTCGTTATTTTGTAGAATAAACAAACCGCAGCCATTGAGCCAGCTCGACGACAGGCGCTCAAGGTCAGCAGAGAAGCCTTTGCCGTCTTTCGTCGGTATGACATCCATAAAAGTATGAGTGTCTCGAGGATAGATGGCCTATACGGCAGGGAAGGGGAGTGCTCCCCGTCTCCGAAAAATGTTTTGCAGAATCCTATTTATACACATACAAACCCAATGAAAAAAAGCGTAATAGCCATTGTTGCATTGTCCTCTTTGGCCTTGGCCGGATGCGGCTCATCGGAAAAAAAAGAGGCAAAGGAAGAAAGAGTAGATTCAGTTGCCAAGACGGCCCCCATGGAGGCCGAAAGAAAACTTGAACGAAGCTATACTGCGAAATATGGAGAACACACCTACAGCATCAGCATTAAACGCTACCCCAATCACGAACTGCCAATCGTAAAAGATCAGCTTGATCAGGAATTTTACGATAACAGTGTGGAAATTGTAATTCTGCGTGATGGCAAATCCTTCTTCGAAAAAAACTTCAGTAAGGAAGCGTTTCTTGATTACCTCAGTGAGGCGGACAGGGCGGGCAGTATTTTGCTCGGAATGGCTTTTGATGAAGAAAAGTCAAACGGCAGTAAAATCTGCATTGCAGCCCAGATTGGGCAGCCGGGATCGGGAGAAGGTCCCGCATTTACGGTTGAAGTGTCAACCTCAAGCGCCGTTTGCAGTATCTTGAAAGATTTGCAGCAAGACACAAACGCAGAGGAAACACCTGAGGGCGATTGACATATTCTATTTCGACAAACAGCAACTCAACAACAAAACAAATAATAAACTATGAAGAAATTTTTCATGATTGCCGCATGCTTCCTCTTTCTCTTTAAAGGAGAAGTGACTCATGCGCAAGAAGGCAAGATCAAACTTCAAGATGTGACAAACGGTGTTTACTGGCCGAAGCAGATAGACGGAGTCAATCCGATGAACGACGGCGAGAGCTACACGCAGCTGTCTCCCGACCACAAGAGAATCGTGCGTCATTCGTTTAAAACTGGCAAGGAGATAGCCACCGTCTTTGATGTCGAAACCGCAAGAGGTTCAAAAAAACTCCCGTATATTGACGGCTATATCATGTCGCCTGATGAGCATCGCATCCTCATACAGACAGAAACAAAAGGCATCTACCGTCGCTCATACACCGCTGTGTATTATATCTATGACGTTCGCAACAACACGCTTGAGCCGCTCTCAGAAGGCGGTCCGCAGCAGGTTCCTCTTTTCTCTCCCGATGGAAACGTCATTGCCTTTGCCAGGGGCAACAACCTCTTCCTTGTTAAGCTGCTCTTTGGCAATGCAGAGGTGCAGGTGACGAAAGACGGCAAGTTCAACGAAGTCATTAACGGTTTGCCCGACTGGGTCAATGAAGAGGAATTTACCACCAATCGCAGTTTTGATTTCTCAGCCGACTCTAAAGTGCTGGCATGGGTTAGATACGACGAGAGCCAGGTGCCTATCTACAGCATGCAGGAATTCAAGGGCTTATACCCCGCACGTAGTGAGTTTGATGCCTATCCTGGCACATACGACTACAAATATCCAGTTGCAGGACAGAAAAATTCCGAAGTCAAGGTGATGACCTTCGATATCAAAAATCGTGTCACCAGAACCCTTGATGTCCCCTTGGACAAAGATGGGTATATCCCCCGCATAAAATTCACCAGCGATCCGACGAAATTGGCTGTCATTACGCTCAATCGCCATCAGAGTCAGATGGATGTCTACATGGCCAACCCGCTTTCAAAAGTCTGCAAATTGGTGCTCCGTGAGAAAAACGAGAAATACGTCAGAGAAACGGCTTACACTCAGATGAAGTTCTACGACGGTCATTTCTCTCTGCTCTCCGAGCGCAGCGGTTTTCAGCATCTCTATTGGTATAACTTGGGCGGACAGCTCGAAGCGCAGATTACCAAGGGTAACTTTGAGGTGACGGATTTTTACGGATATGACGCGCGAACGGGTTCGTTCTATTATGCAAGCACGCAGGAAAGCCCTTTGCGCAGAGCCGTCTACAAGGCCGACAAGCAAGGGCGTGTGAAGAAACTTTCGAGCAGTGTAGGAACCAATTCGGCCAAGTTCTCGAAAACCATGAAATATTACATGAACGTTTACAGTTCAGCGCAGCAGCCGCCCGTCACGTCTCTCTGCGACAACAACGGAAAAACCATCACCATGCTAATCGATAATGCCGACCTCAAGGCGAAAGTTGAAAAAGTGGCCGGGAAGAAAGAATTCTTCCAGTTCACCACATCCGAAGGAGTCCAGCTCAACGGCTGGATGGTGAAGCCCCGCGATTTCGATGCTTCGAAGAAATATCCCGTCGTGATGTATCAGTATAGCGGACCTGGCTCGCAGGAAGTGACCGACTCGTGGAACTTGGGCTTTTATGGCGCTGGCATCTTCGAGAGCTATCTGACAGAGCAAGGATTCATTTGCGCCTGCGTCGACGGCCGCGGAACGGGTGCGCGGGGTGCCGACTTTGAGAAATGCACCTATCTCCAGTTGGGACTTCGCGAGTCTCAGGATCAGGTCGAAACAGCCATTTACCTAGGCAGTTTGCCCTATGTTGATAAAGCAAACATTGGCATCTGGGGATGGAGCTTCGGCGGATTCAATACGCTGATGTCCATGTCTGAGGGCCGCCCCGTCTTCAAGGCCGGAGTGGCCGTTGCAGCACCAAGCAACTGGAAGTATTACGACACCGTCTATACGGAGCGCTATATGCGCACGCCCAATGAAAACGCTGCGGGATATGCCATCAATCCGATGGAGCGTGCGGCCAATCTTTCGGGCAGTTTGCTTCTCATCCATGGGACTGCTGACGACAACGTGCATTTCAGAAATGTCGCGGAAATGAGCGAAGCCCTCGTACAGGCCAACAAGCAGTTTGAAATGCAGATTTACACCAACAGAAACCATAGCATCTATGGTGGCAACACGCGTTACCATCTTTTGACACGCATGTGCGATTTCTTCAAGCGTAATCTTAAATAAAAACGCATCCACCTCTTTAACGGCTGAATACCTTTATTGGTCATTCAGCCGTTTTTGGTTTCGCGGAGAATTGCTTCTCAGAAAAATCTCCCAAATTCCCAAACCAACAAAATACAGGTCAAAAATGATTAACTTATTCTTTCATTATTACTAAAGCATCTATAGTTGGTCAAAAAACTACTTGCAATTTCCTACAATGGCAGATGATGATAGCGAGATTATCGCTATTGAATCAAGGCCTATGCCTTTTGGCGAACGCGGTTCGTGGCATGAGCGCGTCTGGGGCGAGATAAATCCGCGTCTGGGACGCAGGGCCGACGCATTACTTTTCTCTTTCATAATCAGTGTTATTCCATAGAAAAGCATTACCTTTCCAGTAAAAAACG
>UQCW01000017.1 GCA_900539625.1 uncultured Prevotella sp. | reverse complement strand
CAGGCTCCCCCGTACTTGTTCCATTACCCGTTATTTGATTATCGCAATAATTCATTCTATGTTTTGGCGGCCGCCGTTCGTGCTACCTTCGGCCGCGAGTCGTGCTACCTTCGGCCGCGAGTAGCGCTGCTTTCGGCCGCGAATCGACAACTTGTTAAGCTTTTTAGGAAGTCTATAGTAATGGTGAAAGAATGAAACTGCAATCATTTAATTAATGCGACAAAGCCTGCTTTTGTTGCTTCATAAGAATGAAAACGGCAGCTATGTCGCAACCAAAGAAAAAATCCCGCACCGCCTTTGGGCTTTCTCCTTGCTCCTTTCATAAGAAATTTGTAATTTTGCACCCGTCCCCGAGGGGGACAGCATAAAGAGAGAAACATTTAGCCTGTCTGAATCCGTTGAACGCCATGCGAAGCAAAAGGATGTCGGCAGGCCGTTTTGTTTCATAACCAAACCAACAACAACTCAAGCACAACAAATCATGGGAGGATTTTTTGGCACAGTGTCACAACGCAGTTGCGTGGCCGACATGTTTTACGGAACAGACTACAACTCACACCTCGGCACGCGCCGGGGAGGTATGGCAGGCTACAACTCAGAAGAAAAGAGTTTCGTCCGTTCCATCCATAACCTCGAAAGTTCTTATTTCCGCACGAAGTTCGAACCGACACTCGACCGTTTCAAAGGTTGCAACTCGGGCATCGGCATCATCAGCGACACCGACGCGCAGCCACTCGTCTTCAATTCCCATTTGGGACGCTTCGCTATCGCAACGGTGGCAAAGGTGGACAACCTTGAGGAACTTACGCAGGAAATGATGGCGCAAAACATGCACTTCGCCGAACTCTCCTCTGGCAGCATCAACCAAACTGAACTCGTGGCGTTGCTCATCATTCAGGGGAAGAATTTCAAGGAAGGCATAGAAAACGTTTACAACCGCGTGAAGGGCTCTTGCTCAATGCTTATCCTGACGGAAGACGGCATCATCTGCGCCCGCGACAAATGGGGACGCACGCCCATCGTGATTGGGAAGAAAGAAGGTGCCTGGGCCGCAACGAGCGAAACGACGGCCTTTGCCAACCTCGACTATGAGGTGGACCGCTACGTGGGGCCAGGAGAAATCATCCGCATCCGCCAAACGGGCTGCGAGGTGATGAAGGAGGCCGAAGAACGCATGCAAATCTGCTCTTTCCTCTGGGTTTACTACGGTTTCCCGACTTCAACCTACGAAGGACGTAACGTGGAGGAAGCTCGCTTTGAGAGCGGCCGCATCATGGGCGAAGACGACAAGACAGAGGTTGATTGCGTGTGTGGCATCCCTGATTCCGGTGTCGGAATGGCCCTCGGATATGCCGACGGCATGAAGCGCCCTTACCAGCGTGCCATCTGTAAATACACCCCCACATGGCCCCGCAGTTTCACCCCCGCCAATCAGGAAATGCGCTCCTTGGTGGCCAAGATGAAGCTCATTCCCAACAAGGCCGTGCTCAACGGCAAGCGCGTGCTCTTCTGCGACGATTCCATCGTGCGTGGCACGCAGTTGCGCGACAACGTGAAAGTGCTTTTCGACGACGGTGCAAAGGAAGTTCACATGCGCATCGCCTGTCCGCCGCTCATCTATGGTTGCCCCTTCATCGGTTTTACCTCTTCGAAGAGCGACATGGAGCTTATCACGCGCCGCATCATCCGCGAACTGGAAGGTGAGGGCGACCAGCGCCTGGAGGCTTACGCAACGACCGACTCGCCTGAATATCAGCGCATGGTGGAAATCATTCGTGAGCGTCTCGGCCTGACCACGCTGCGCTTCAACAAACTCGAAACGCTCATCAAGGCCATCGGACTCCCCAAGTGTAAGCTCTGCACGCACTGCTTCGACGGGACAGGATGCTTCTAAGAAAAAATTCTAAGTGATGGTGAAATAATAAACTGAGTAATTTACCATTACTACCCCCCCCTCAGTTCCAGGCAACGCCTGATAACGGCACATCGCCGTTGCTGACAACCTTATATAAAAAGAGGTGTTCAACCATAAAGTTGAACACCTCTTTTTGCGTTTTTGGGGGACGAAGCGTTTGGCGGCTATGAGGGAGTATATTTGCTAATCCCCATTAAAAATCAACTGAGACTGGGAAACGGCTAAAGTTTTTTAGAATACCGCTTCATAACGCTGATGTAATATTCAACGAGTGTTTTGTTTCTCATATTCAGCGTGGAGTTCCCTATTGTCTGATGGGCACGCAGTATCATGTATTTGTTGTTGGCAACATCCAGCAAGCCGATGCCCATGATTTCAAGTCCGTGCTTCACTGTCCCTGCACATCCCGACGTAAAACCACGAAAAGACTACTCATTTATTAGGATTATGGGAATCTGAGCCTTACAATCTGACACCTACTTCTAAGTATAAGAAATTGAAAATCACTATTTCTCGGTATTGTACAATTTCTAAGTAAGCCCTACCTTTGCAGCCAGAAAAAAGAAATAAATATGACCAGAAGATTAGAAAAAGTTAAAAAGATTAAAAGGAAACACATCTTCCTGGCCTTATTGGCCGTGATCGTTTTGGGAGGTTTGGCGAAGGCTTACTCTGCCTGGGTGGGCACTACCCACATCGCTTTCCTCAACTATCAGGCTATTACGCTGGGACAGATTTCGCATGCCAACGACAATGCGATGATTAAACTGAGTGAAATCACTACCGATGATTTCGATCATCTGGACGATTACGATATGATTATCGTGAATGGTATGGGGCTCCGTATTGACGAGAATCAGCGCAAGCTGTTGGAGGAGGCTTCCTACAAGGTACCGACCCTGACTCATGCAGCTACCAACCCAGCCAACAATATCGTATCGGTAGATAACTTCGATGCAGATTATCTGATGCAGTACATCGAGAACGGCAGTAAGAAGAATTATCACAGTATGCTCGCTTACATCCGTAAGTTTATCGACGGAAAGAAGTTCATGGCTCCTGAACCGGAACGTGTGGATGAACGACCAGATTATCTCCTGACTCATTTCGATCCGAATGATGAAAAGGGTGATGAACTGGGCTTCAACAGCATCCGCGAGTACAATGCCTTCCTGGCAAAGAACGGTTTATATAAAGAAGGTGCTCCTACCATCATGCTCACCGGTTTTATGGGTGCGGCTCCTGATATGGAGAAGGCTTTCGAGAAAAAGGGCTTCAGGGTTTATCGCGTCAATAAGCTTCAGAGCTTTATCGCCGGTCATCATGCCGACAGTATCCAGGCGAATGCTGTAGTGAATATGGCGCATGGCAGGCTGGGCGATTACTTCGTAGAGTTTCTGAAGCAGAAGAATATTCCATTGTTCTCACCTCTTAATATCAACCGCTTGACTACCGATTGGGAGAACGACAAGCAGGGAATGAACGGCGGCTTCATGTCGCAGAGCATCGTGACTCCGGAGATTGATGGTGCCATCCGTCCATACGTGGTTTTCGGTCAGCGCATCAACAAGGAGGGCTTGCAGGAGGTTTACGGCATCCCGGACAGAATGGAGAGTTTCGTGGAGAGCGTGCAGGGCTATGTGAATCTGAAGAACAAGAAGAACAGCAGCAAGCGCATCGCTATCTTCTATTTCAAGGGCCCGGGGCAGAATGCTCTCACCGCTTCGGGAATGGAAGTGGTTCCATCGCTCTACAATCTCCTGGTTCGCTTGAAGAATGAGGGATATAATGTAGGCAAGTTGCCTGCCAATCCTCAGGAACTGGCAAAGATGATTCAGGCTCAGGGTGCCGTCTTCGGAACCTATGCCGAAGGTGCCTATACCAAGTTCCTCCAGTCGGGACATCCTGCCCTGATTACTGCTCAGCAGTTTGCCGGATGGACCCAGAAGGCTTTGTCTAAGAAGATGATCAGGGAGATGAATCAGCTCTATGGTTCCTTCCCTGGCAAATATATGGCTACCGATGATGGTAAGTTGGCGGTGGCAAGACTGCAGTTTGGTAATGTGGCATTGCTTCCACAGGTGATGGCAGGCTTGGGAGGCGACTCCTTCAAGATTGTGCATGGCACCGACCAGGCACCTCCTTACACCTATGTTGCCTCTTATCTCTGGGCACGTTATGGTTTCAGTGCCGATGCACTTATCCATTTCGGAACCCACGGCTCTCTGGAATATACCCCGAGAAAGCAGGTGGCACTCGGCAGCAACGACTGGAGTGACCGATTGATTGGTGTGGTTCCACATCTTTATATATATACTATCGGCAATGTGGGCGAGGCGATGATTGCCAAGCGCCGCACCTATGCCCAGACCCAGAGCTATCTCACTCCTCCTTTCAAGGAGAGCGAATTGCGACAGACTTATAAGCAGTTGAGCGATGCCATCCAGTCATACGAGAAGAAGGCATCTGCCGAACAGTCGCTCAAGGTGAAGGCGCTGACCGTGAAGATGGGAATCGCCCGAGAACTGGGACTCGATGCTAAGCAGATGAACAAGCCTTATTCTGCAGATGAAATTGCGAGAGTAGAGAACTATGCAGAAGAGTTGGCAAACGAGAAGATTACCGGCAAGCTCTATACTTTGGGTGTGCCATACGATAACGATGATGTCCGCACCAGTGTCTATGCGATGGCTACAGATCCTATTGCCTACGGATTGTTGGCAGTAGATAAGCTGAAAGGTCGTGCCCAGGAGGGTGTGGAGAAGCATAAGCAGCTTTTCGACCGTCTTTATCTGAGCAAGGCACGCAACACCGTGACCCAGCTTCTGGGTTCAGCCTCGGTTTCAGATGAATACATCTGCCGTTATGTAGGAATCACTCCTGCCGAACTCCAGATGGCTCGCAAAGTTGAGGCGATGCAGGCTGCTCCGGATCCTATCCAGATGATGATGCAGATGGCAGGCCAGATGGGTGGAGCGAAGGAGGCGAAGCCGAAGAAGGTAGATAACCGTACGGTAAGCGAACTCCGTGCAGCCAAGGTTTCTCATGAGAAGAAGGTTCTGCAGATGAGTCGTGAGGCTTTTGAGAAGATGGAGCAGACCGGTCACTTCCCTGACAAGATGATGGAAGCCATCAAGAAGGGACAGAAATGGTATCAGGAAGATTTGAAAAAGGCAAAGATGGCGAAAGCCGGCAAGGGCAAGGCATCTCAGACCGGGGAATCTTCTAAAGATAAGGGTATGATGATGTCGAAAGCACCAAAATATACCCGTCAGCAGATTCGTCTGGCTCAGGCTATCACTACCGTGGAACATGCCTTGCAGAATGTGGGCAAGTATTCGGAGGCACTCCGTCAGAGTCCGCTCAACGAGATGTCTTCTCTGATGAATGCCCTGAATGGCGGCTTTACCGCTCCATCTCCTGGTGGTGACCTGATTGTGAATCCGAACACTCTGCCAACAGGTAGAAACCTCTTCTCCATCAATGTGGAGAATACACCTTCGGAGGATGCCTGGGAGAAGGCGAAGGAACTTTGCGACAATACCATCAAGATGTATTGCGAGCGACATAAGGGTGAATATCCTCGTAAGGTGAGCTACACACTCTGGAGCAGCGAGTTTATCGAAACAGAGGGGGCTACCATCGCCCAGATTCTCTATATGCTCGGTGTAGAACCGGTAAGAGATGCCTTCGGTCGTGTTACCGATCTGCGTCTCATCCCATCCAAGCAGTTGGGCCGTCCTCGCATCGATGTCGTGGTTCAGACTTCCGGTCAGCTCCGCGACCTGGCAGCATCCCGTCTCTTCCTCATCAATAAGGCGATAGAGATGGCGGCAAATGCCAAGGGTGATAAGTACGAAAACCTGGTGAAAGCCGGTGTTACCGAATCCGAAAGAGTGCTCGTAGAGAAGGGCATGTCGCCAAAGGAGGCACGCGAGGTAAGTATGTATCGAGTGTTTGGTGGCGTAAACGGCAACTATGGTACCGGTATCCAGGAGATGGTAACCGCAGGCGACCGCTGGGATAAGGAGAGTCAGATTGCCGAGGTTTATATGAACAATATGGGTGCCTTCTATGGTGATGAGAAAAACTGGGAAATCGTTCGCAAGGCTGCTTTCGAGGCAGCGCTGACCCGTACCGATGTGGTGGTTCAGCCACGACAGAGCAACACCTGGGGTGCCTTGAGTCTCGACCATGTATATGAATTCATGGGAGGTATGAACCTCGCAGTCCGCAACGTAACCGGTAAGGATCCGGATGCTTATCTCGCCGACTATCGCAACCATAGCAATATGAGAATGCAGGAGGTGAAGGAGGCTATCGGCATCGAGAGCAGAACCACCATCTTCAACCCTGCCTATATCAAGGAGAAAATGAAGGGTGGAGCCAGCAGTGCCAGCACATTCGCCGAAATCGTAACCAATACCTACGGCTGGAATGTGATGAAGCCAAAGGCTATCGACAAGGAGATGTGGGACGAGATATATAATGTATATGTCAAGGACAAGTACCATCTCGGAACCAAGGAGTTCTTCGACAAGCAGAATCCGGCAGCGTTGATGGAGATGACCGCCGTGATGATGGAGAGTGCCCGCAAGGGAATGTGGAAGGCTACTCCTCAGCAGATCAAGGACATCGCCAAGCTTCATACCGAGACTGTGAACAAGTATAAGCCTTCATGCTCCGGTTTCGTCTGCGACAATGCCAAGCTCCGCAACTATATCGCCAGCAAGACCGATGCTGCTTCTGCCAAGGAATATCAGCAGAATGTAGAGCAGATTCGCGATGCTGAGGCTGCGAAGAACAGCAGCGACAAGGGTATGGTGATGAAGAAGGAGACGCTGAACGAGGACGCTCAGAAGACCACTACTGTGGTGAGCGGCATCGTGGTAGGTGTCATCGTCATCGTAGCATTCGTGATGCTGGCTATCCTGATTCGCCGAAGAAGAAAGAATATGGTAGAATAGTAAAGGGGATAACATATCCCCCTATACTAAATAGTATAATATTAATAGTGGAGACATTAGTTTTAGTAATGATGATATTGGTTTGCTTCAGTTTTGTGCTGAAGCAGACCTTCCACGGAGTGAAGGAGATTATGATCATCTCGGTGCTCGTAGCCTTCTTCGTGGGAATGACCTGGCCATTCGCCATCGAGCAGTCGAAGACGCAGATTGCCGCCTGGATAGCCGACCAGAAGCTGATGCTCGATATGGCAGTGCTGCTGAGCATCGACGTGGCACTCACGATGCTTTTCTGTGTGCATCACGTAGATCTGAAGACTTCAGAACATGTGAGCCGCCGCAAATGGGTGTTCTTCATCTTCCTGAAGTACTTCCCGGGCTTGCTGTTTTTCCCAGTGCTGTTCAGTGTTCTGGTGATGACCATCTTCCTGCTTCCCGGCGTATCGTTCCAGGTAGTGGCATGGGTGCTTGCCGTAGTGCTGCTGGTTTTGACACCGGTATTCACCTACGGTTTGAGATGGCTCTTGCCGGAGCGACCAATCCGCTTGGAACTGCTCTTTCTGGTAGAGGTGCTGCTCGGATTGATGGGCATCATCGGTACGGTGAATGGCAGGACAGCGGTAGCAGGATTCAACAGTTTCGATGCCCTTTCGCTTCTTGGGGTCATCGCCATCGTCATCGTAGGAATGGCAATCGGGTGGGGCTACTATCGCATCAAGATGCAGCGCTTATCACAGAAACTGTAAAGGCGCAAGCCCCAACTAAACACTAAATATTACACATTAAAAAAGATGAATTACATATCAGACGTATTGTTTTGGATTTCCACAGGCATGCTGGTTCCTGTGATTATTTTGTTGATCTTCTTCTTCCTCAGAGCCTTGCTGCTCCTCGGAGGTTTCTTCGGACAGTATCTTGTAAAGCGCAAGTCGGGTGCGGAGATTCGTGAACAGATGAACACCCTGACACTCGACAACATCGATACCTTGGGCGATCGCCTGCCAAAGAACAAGCAGGCTGTCATCGTTTCCTATATGAAGAAACTCGTGGACAACCGTCAGAGCAAGGCGCAGGTAAACCGCATCCTCGACCAGTATGCGCAGTTTGTAGAGAAGGATCTTTCTCTTCCTTCTACACTCCTGAAGATGGGTCCGATGCTCGGTTTGATGGGTACCTTGATTCCAATGGGTCCAGCCCTGGTAGGTCTTTCTACTGGCGATATTGCTTCGATGGCTTACAATATGCAGGTGGCTTTCGCTACCACCGTAGTGGGATTGTTCTCTGCAGCCATCGGTTTTGTAACCAAGCAGACCAAGAACCGCTGGTACACCGAGGATATGAGCAACCTCGAGTTTATGGCAGACCTGATTGATGAGAAGAAGTAACTCCTTAACATCTTGAAAAGAATATGAGACAAAGACGCAGAAGTCGTCTCTCGCATGATGGCGAGGATGATGATCCGATGAGCGTAGTGAGCAACCTCTTCGATGTGGCGATGGTATTTGCCCTCGCCCTGATGGTGGCACTCGTTTCGCGCTATAATATGACGGAAATGTTCAGCAAGGATAACTTCACGATGGTGAAGAACCCTGGCAAAGAGAATATGGAAATCATTACCAAGGATGGACAGAAGATCAATCGCTATACTCCTTCAGAAGACCAAAGTAAGAAGTCGGGCAACAAGGGTAAGAAGGTGGGCATCGCCTACCAACTTGAGAATGGCGAGATAATATATGTGCCTGAATGAGACGTATTATAACTTGGAAAAAATATCATCGCTGGATAGGCTTGATAGTATCGGTGTTCATGCTTATATTCTGCGTTTCTGGCATTATTCTCAATCATCGACAATTATTTCGTAGTTGTGATGTAGATAGATGTTGGATGCCTTCCAACTACCACGTAGCCAATTTCAATAATGGAGTGGTTAAGGGTAGTCGGAATATAGGTGCAGACTCTGTGCTGGTGTTTGGAGGCGCTGGATTATGGTTGACAGATACTAAAGGTGAGCAATGGCATGATTTCAACGAAGGTATTGATGAAGGTGCCGATAATCGCAATATCCGCAATGTCGTAAAGACAAAGAATGGAAGATTATGGTGCGCAACGCAATATGACCTATATTGTAGAGAGGGTAAGAATTGGAAGAAAATAGTATTACCCAACAATGAAGAGCGAATAGCCGATGTTTGTCTTACTAAGGATAGTACGAGCATTATAGTGTTATCACGCTCTAAAGTCTACATGGTGTTGGATGGAGCAATTAAAACTCTCACAATACCTGCCCCAACAGGATATAGTCCTTCTACAACTCTCTTTAAAACTGTGTGGCAACTGCATAGTGGAGAGTATTTTGGTATGGCGGGTAGGCTTGTTGTCGATGCGATAGCTGTAGTGTTAATAATGTTGTCGCTCTCAGGAATAGTGATATTCCTTCTTCCCTATGATATCCGTAGGTTGAAGCGCCAAGGTAAGAAAAACTCTGTGAAGAGTCGTGGACGACAGATGGTGTGGAATATGAAATGGCACAATCGCTTTGGGTATTCCACCATTATCCTAACCCTTTGGATAGCTATTACAGGCATGTGTCTTCGCCCACCATTGATGATACCATTGGTAATGAAGAAAATGTCGGCACAGACTGATAGCAACAACGTATGGCATGATAAACTAAGAGCTATAAGATGGGATGTAGCAGAAGACTATTGGATAGTTTCAACCTCTGATGGTTTCATGCTGGTGGATGAATATTTCGTAGAACCCCCAATGCTAATAGCAAAGCATAAGGCGCCAACCGTAAGTCCGATGGGAGTAACGGTTTTCGAGAAAGATAGCGCAAGTGACGAATGGATAGTAGGGTCGTTTAGTGGTCTGTATCGTTGGAATATAATGTCGGGCAGAGTGGTAGATTATTTTAGCCATAAGCCAAACAAACAAACATCGATGCGCTCTGTTTCAAATTCGCAGGTTAGTGGATATTCCAATGACTTCTCGTTAGGCAACCCAATAGTCTTCGACTATACAAAAGGAGCCTCAGAGAAATTGCAGATGCCTTCAGAAATTGCCAATGCTAAGATGTCGCTATGGAATATGGCGTTAGAGCTGCATGTAGGCAGATGCTATTCGCCATTCCTTGGTCCTATCTCCGACCTCTTCGTATTCTTGTCAGGATTGATAATATCGCTGACTTTACTTTCGGGATATATCATCCTGCGCAGACAACGAAACCGACGCAAAGCTAAAGTGATATCTGTAAGCAATAACATAAATCGCTAATAATCATAATAATTAAGTAATTTAAGTAAATCAATTTGAAGTATGAAAAAGTTCAAGACAATGATGGCCATGATGTTGGCTTTGGTTTCTATGTGTGTAGCATTCAGCTCTTGCAGCAGTGAAGAGGATGATACTGTGGCAGCTGCCAAGGAAATTGCCGGTTCATACACCAGCTCTCTGGATATGACCGTAATGGGTGGGTCTTCTACATACGAGAATGTTACTATGAAGATCGAGGCGGTAGATGATGCTACAGCCAAGGTTACCTTACCTGCTTGTGGCGAGGGCATGATGGCTCTTCCTGCCCTGGAGGTTCCTGCTGTAAAGGTTTCTGGTTCCAATGGTGCTTATGCATTCGCTAAGGAAAATTATGCTGGTACTGTTACCGTGAATGGTGCAGAGAAGAAGTACACTGTTACTTTGCAGGGTACATTGAAGGACAAAACCCTGACCGTCAACTATTCTGTGCAGTATGGCAAGATGCCTATGCCAATGATTGGTAAGTTTGTTTGTACAAAATAAGAAGATTGTTTCAGGATAAGTTTTGATATGACTCGATGAAACAAAAGATATTCGCACTATTCCTAATCCTTTGCGGATTGTGCCTGAATCTGAAAGCCGAACCCCAGGGTGATATCGTGGGTAGAGTGCTCGATGATTCGGGCGCACCTCTGGTGGGTGCTACCGTCCAGATGGTGAATGCCAAGGGAGGAATGACAACTGATGAAGATGGATATTTCCGCATTCCTTATGCCAAGGATGGAGCCGTGAGAGTGAAGGTGAGCTTTGTGGGCTATCAGACTCAGACCTTCGTTCTGAAGGCGGATGAGAAGAAGGGCAATCAGCATATTCTTCGTCTTCAGCCGGATGCCACTGCCCTCAATCAGGTGGTAGTAACTGCAACCCGTACTCCGAAGGCTTTGAAGGATGCTCCTGTGGTAACCCGTCTGATTACTGCCAATGATATCAAGATAGCTGATGCTACCAATATCCAGGACCTCCTCACCGAGCAGATGCCGGGTTTGCAATTCGGCTATGCCATGAACCAGGAAACTTCGCTCAATATGAATGGTTTCGGCGGAAACGCTGTGCTCTTCCTCGTAGATGGAGAGCGATTGGCTGGCGAAACCATGGATAACGTAGATTACAGCAGATTGAATCTGGATAATGTAGGACGTATCGAGATAGTAAAGGGTGCAGCTTCGGCGCTCTATGGTGCCAATGCCGTAGCCGGAGTCATCAATATCATCTCCCGTGAAAACAGCGAACCTTGGACTGCCAATGTCAATACCCGCTACAACGACTTTAACAAGGAGTGGCGCCACGGCGGAAGCTTCAACTTCAATGCTGGAAAGTGGAATTCGCAGACCAGCATACAGCGCACTACATCAGATGAGGTGCAGCTCACCAGTCCTTTCGATACAGAATCCAATATCCTCCATATCTATGGTGGCGAGACTTTCAATGTGAAGGAGCGTCTTACCTACAAGCTCTCTAACAAGGTGAAGCTGATAGGTCGTGGCGGTTATTTCAATCGTATCAGCAAGCGCAACAATTATGATGATCATTACATGGATTATTCTGCCGGACTGAAGTCGGTGATGAATATCTCGGAGAATGATAATCTGGAGATTTCTTACGGCTTCGACCAGTATGACAAGGCTCGATATGTGAATGATGAGCGTACTCACGACCACGATTATACCAACCGTCAGAACACCGTCCGTGCCCTCTATTCCCGTATCTTCGGCAAGAACACATTGACGGCAGGTGCTGATTTCCTCAACGATTATCTCACCACCTATCAGTTTGCCAACAATGGTTCCAAGACTCAGAATTCATACGATGCCTTCGCCCAGTTCGATTACAATCCTTTGCAGTGGTTGAACATCGTGGCAAGTCTTCGTCATGATTACTTCTCTGCATCCAGTCAGCATGCCACTACCGGTCGACTGGCTCTGATGACCAAGTGGAAGGGTTTCTCCATCCGTGCCAACTATGCCGGTGGATTCCGTGCCCCAACCCTCAAGGAGATGTATATGAACTTTGATATGGCAGGTATGCAGATGATTTACGGTAATCCGGATCTGAAGCCGGAGAAGAGCAACAACTTCAACCTGGCGTTGGAGCATACCGGCAGAGTGAAGAATGCAGGCTTCTTTACCGGTCAGTATAGTCTTACCCTGATGGGCTATTGTAATAAGTATGATAAGCGCATCACTACCGAGGATTATGCCGATTATACCCCGGGAACCGGTCAGCCGGATGTAGCTTCGCGTTATTGCAACGAGGATGGAGTAGAGGTAAGCGGCATCGACTTCAGTGTCCAGTACCGTTCGGATATGGGTCTCGGCGTGAAACTCGACTACAGCTATCTCCATGTGGGTGGCAGAAGCGTAGATTCCCAGTTCTCTCAGCCTCGTCCGCATTCAGCTACCTGGCGTCTCGACTACGACCGTCAGCTCTGTTCGTTCTATCGTATCAATGCCGCTCTGTCAGGCAGATACCTGTCATCTCCAGATACGAACATCGAGAAGCATGACAACTGTTATCAGTTGTGGAAGTTCACGCTTCAGCAGCGATTCCTGGATGCCGTTAATCTGAACTTCACGGTAGATAATCTCTTCGATTATACACCTGAGAAGTATTATTGGAGTTCGGCGATGACCACCGGTCGCACCTTCTCAGTGGGACTTTCGGTTGACATCGACCGCGTAGTGAATCTGTTTTAGAAATCTCCATCTGGCAGTTTCCAGACCCCAAATAGGTTAAAAAAGCCATAGTGAAGGATGCTTTTCTTTGAAGCGTTAAAGTTGGGTTATTTGATCCACTTGCACCCGTTAGACAATGCTCATGCCGAGCATACTACCAAAAAAGTCCTGTAAGTCTTTCGACTTGCAGGGCTTTTACTGCGGAGAGAGGGGGATTCGAACCCCCGATACGCTTTTGACGTATACACGCTTTCCAGGCGTGCCTCTTCAACCACTCGAGCATCTCTCCTAATGAAAATATTAAATTATGTGATTGGCATTGTTGCGAAGGGCGCGATGCAAATCGGGTGCAAAGATAGTGTAAAACGAAGAGAGTACAAAATAAAAAAGGCTTTTTTTGTTGGCGGCGGCAGTTTTGCAAGGCGGTTTGCAGGGCGATAGCCGTCTCGTAAGGTGAGGACGGCCGTCTTGTAAGGTGTGGCAGCCGTCTCGTAAAGTGGGGACGGTCGTCTTGTGAAGTGGTGACGGCCGTCTTTAAAAGTGGCGTTGACGGTATTGTTAAGTGTTGGCGGGCCTTAGGGATGTGGCGGCTGCCCGTATGAAAGCACAACGCCGTGATTGCAAGGAGAGCACTGTCTTCTCCCTTGCAATCACGGCGTTGGTGTATGCGTCAAAGTGGTGTTGGGGCAAATCAGAAGCGGTAGGTCAGCGTCACACCAAGGTTTTTGAAGCCCGAATCGATGATTTTGCAGTCGTCGCCCACGTTGATGGCAATCATCGGGCGATAGTCGATGCCGAGCGTGAGCGGAATATCTTTCAGCGTGAAGCCAAATCCCAGTGTGCCGACCGGACCGAGGAAGAAATCGTCGTCGTCATCATCGTCATAAAAACCGAAGCCGCCGCCAAAGCCACCCCAGAATTTCCAGGTCGCAAAGCGTGGCGTCCAGTTGGGCCACTGGCGGATGTTCCAGTTGTAGACCGCCGTAGCACAGAACCCCTTGTCGAGGTCGAAGATTCCTGCAGTCACGTCAAGGAAGTTCTTCTTGTTGAAGTGGTATTGATATTCAAAATCCATGGTTGACCCGCCGAAGTGTACACCGATGGCGTGCGGGGTGCGTTGGGCGAAACTGCCTGCCGTTGCCATAACGGCAAAAATGGCTGTCAGGAGCATCTTTTTCATAAGCGTTCGTCTTTTAGAAAACTGTCTGTGTTTGTCAGAAGGGGGAGAGTGTTTGTTCTTCCTGTCTGGTAAACGCGTCGACAAATTATGGGTGTGTAATGTTTTCTCCGCCATAGCAAAGCGGATGTTCAATTGCAAATTTAAATCATTTCTCTGAATGCGCCACCATCTTCTCCATATTTTTTTGTTCCGTTTGCCCGCCGCATGCTTGCCGCCAATGCTTGGCTGTTCCGCGAAAACGATGTACCTTTGTAATTGTAAAAATGGATATGAACAATATTTGGAGTAAGGAATACAATCCTTATGTCCTGTCTATTTGCCGTTTATGAGATTTCTCATCGGTCACACAGGATGCTATGCTTTCTCTTCCAACGATCAAGCCCAACATCAGGCACCCCAACAATAAGCAAATGAAATCGCCCGTCTTAAGCATTTCCAATCTCTCCACTGGCTATCGTGGCAAGGTGGTAGCAAAGGGTCTCACGGCCCAGTTGCTGCCCGCCTCGCTGACGGCGCTCGTCGGTCCGAACGGGGCAGGAAAGAGCACGTTGCTGCGCACGCTGGCCGCTCTGCAGCCCGCGTTGGCGGGGGAAGTGAGGTGGCAGGGCAGGGCGCTTGCCGAATACAACGCCAGCGAATTGGCGCGCCTGGTGGCCGTTGTGCTCACAGCCCGAACGGAGTCGGAATCGCTGACTGTGGAAGACGTCGTGGCCTTGGGTCGCCTGCCCTATACCGGATTGTCGGGGCGCCTGACGTCTGCCGACCGCGTACTTGTTGAGGACGCTATGGTGCAGATGGGCGTTGGCAACTGGCGGAAACGGCGGGTGCAGACGCTCAGCGACGGCGAGCGGCAACGCGTCATGATTGCCAAAGCCCTGGCCCAGCAAACGCCCGTCATCATGCTCGACGAGCCGACGGCTTTTCTGGATTTTCCAGGCAAGGTGGCGCTGCTGAGGCTCTTGGAGCGGCTCTCATCGGTTCATGGCAAAACCATTCTCTTCTCCACCCACGACCTTGAACTCGCCCTTCAGCTCGCGTGCCGCTTGTGGGTGCTCTCTGCCGATGGGCTCACCGAGGGACCGCCGCAGGCATTGGCCGCCGATGGCACCATCGCCCGCCTCTTTGCCGGTGAGGGCGTGGCCTTCAACGCAGCGCAGATGCGTTTCGTCGTGGAAGAAAACGATGCAGACGCCACTTCCCCAATTTTTTATCAATGACCCCCTACTTATAACAATATGATAGTATGTATCGCCGAAAAGCCGAGTGTGGCGCGTGACATCGCCCACGTTTTGGGAGCCAACACGTCGCACGACGGCTATATGGAAGGCAACGGCTACCAGGTGACCTGGACGTTTGGCCATCTTTGCGAACTGAAGTACCCCGAGGACTACCGTCCCGAATGGAAGCGGTGGAGTCTCGGGGCTTTGCCGATGGTGCCTGAGCGTTTTGGCATACGTCTGAAGCAAGACAAAGGCATCGCCCATCAGTTTGCCATTATTCAGAGCCTCATGCAGAAAGCCGACAGCATTGTCAACTGCGGTGATGCCGGGCAGGAGGGAGAACTCATCCAGCGTTGGGTGATGCAGAAAGCCGGAGCCAAATGCCCCGTGCAGCGCCTCTGGATTTCCTCGCTGACCGAAGAAGCCATCCGCGAGGGCTTTGCGGCGCTCAAACCGCAGGAGAATTATCGGTCGCTCTATGAAGCCGGACTCTGTCGCGCCATCGGCGACTGGCTTCTCGGCATGAACGCCACGCGCCTTTATACGCTCAAATATGGCCGCCAAGAACGCGGTGTGCCGCCCCTCTCCATCGGCCGTGTGCAAACGCCGACGTTGGCGCTGATCGTTAGGCGCGGTGAGGAGATTGCCAACTTCAAGCCCGAGCCCTACTGGGTGCTGACCACACGCTATCGCGACACGGTCTTCACCGCCGTCATGGACGATCCGAACGAGGACGAGGCCGCGGCAAGCGAAACTGGCGACGGCAAGAAATCCTCTGTCTCGCGACGCGGTTACACCGATGAGGCCGAAGCCCGTGCCGCCTTGGAACGTATCAAGGAATCGCCCTTCACCGTGACGGGCGTGACGAAGAAAAACGGAACGGAGGCGCCGCCGCGTCTTTTCGACCTCACCTCCTTGCAGGTGGAGTGTAACAAGAAATTCGGCTATTCTGCCGACGTCACCCTCCAAATCATCCAAAGCCTTTACGAAAAGAAGGTGACGACCTATCCGCGTGTCGACACCACCTTTTTGAGCGACGATATTTATGCCAAGTGTAAAGGAATTCTCAACGGCATCAGCGGCCAATATGGCGAATTGCTCGCCGCTTTGCGCGGTGCCCCACTGCGCAAGAGCAAAAAGGTGTTTGATTCCTCAAAGGTGACCGACCACCATGCCATCATCCCCACTGGTGTCGCGCCAAATGCGCTGACCGACATCGAACGCAACGTGTATGACCTTGTGGCACGTCGCTTCATCGCCGTCTTTTATCCCGACTGCCGTTTCGCCACCACCACCGTAACGGGCGAGGCCGCTGAAGTGCCCTTCCGCGTCAATGGCAAGCAGATTCTCGATGCGGGCTGGCGCGTGGTGCTGATGCAGGGCAACCAGGCCGCCGACAGCGATAATGCCGACTCCGACGGTGAGCGCCGGCAGGACGAGGAACGCACCCTTCCCGTGTTCACGAAGGGGGAAAGTGGTCCCCACGTGCCCGACTTGGCGCAGAAAATGACGCAGCCACCGAAATACTACACCGAGGCCACCTTGCTTCGCGCCATGGAAACGGCGGGCCGCATGGTGGACGACGAAGAGCTGCGCGACGCATTGAAAGAGAACGGCATCGGGCGTCCTTCAACGCGTGCCGCCATCATCGAAACGCTTTTCAAACGCAATTACATACGCCGTCAGCGCAAAACGCTGGTGGCCACGCCGACTGGCGTTGAACTCATCCATCTCATCCAGGAAGAACTTCTCAAGAGCGCAGAACTCACTGGACGCTGGGAGCGCAAGCTACGCCTCATCGAGCAGAAGGAATATGGCGCCGGCCAGTTTGTCGACGAGCTAAAACAAATGGTCAACGAAGTGGTCTTCCAGGTGCTTTCCGACAACAGCAACCGCCGCGTGAGCATAGCGCCGGAAACGGGGCCTTCTGCCTTGCCGCCGCGCCTCCGTGCCGCCGCAGAGGCCAGCCGTTCTGAAGCGCCGGCTGCTGGGAAACCGAAGCGCAAAATTGTCCGCGTGGGCAGCAAATGTCCAAAATGCGGCGAAGGAAAAGTCATCAAAGGGAAAACTGCCTACGGTTGCTCCCGCTGGAAAGAAGGCTGCGACTGGCGCAAACCTTTCAAGGGAAACTGAAACCTCGTCCCGACACATTCTGCACACGCTTTCAGCGGACAACGAAAACCCCGCTTCACATCTTAGAAACACAACAAAAGCATGAAACAATATCTCAACTTATTGCAGGAAATCCTCGACAACGGCGTTGTCAAGGCCGACCGCACTGGAACTGGTACGAAGAGCATCTTCGGCCATCAGATGCGATTTAATCTCGAAGAGGGCTTCCCGCTTCTCACCACAAAAAAACTCCACTTGAAGAGCATCATCCATGAACTTCTCTGGTTTTTGCGCGGCGACACCAATGTGCGCTATTTGCAGGAAAACGGCGTGAGAATATGGAACGAATGGGCCGACGAAAATGGCGAGCTCGGACACATCTACGGCTATCAGTGGCGCTCATGGCCCGATTATAAAGGTGGCCACATCGACCAGTTGGCCGAAGTAATCCGGCAAATCAAGGAAACGCCCGATTCGCGCCGCATGATTGTGTCGGCATGGAACGTGGCCGACCTCGGCGTGATGAACCTGCCCCCCTGTCATCTCCTCTTCCAGTTTTATGTGGCCGACGGCCGCCTCTCGCTCCAGCTCTACCAGCGTTCGGCCGACACCTTCCTCGGCGTGCCTTTCAACATCGCGAGCTACGCCCTCTTATTGCAGATGACAGCGCAGGTTTGCGGACTCGTGCCGGGCGATTTCGTCCACACCACGGGCGACACCCACCTCTATCTCAACCATCTCGATCAGGCCCGCCTGCAGCTGACGCGCACGCCGCGCCCGCTGCCAACGATGAAAATCAACCCCGACGTCAAAGACCTCTTTAGCTTCCGCTATGAAGATTTCGAGTTGGAGGGCTACGACCCATATCCACACATTCCCGCAAAGGTTTCCGTTTGACGGACAGACAGGCGTGAGAAACGTTCCGTAAATCCAATTCGTAACGCCTACGGTCGCATTTCACGCGGAAAGCGTTCGCCCTTCTGCTCTTCTTCTCCTCAAACTCTCTGCAACCCACGTCCCATTTCCAAAAACCATCAGACCATGCTGACCATCATCTGTGCCTTGGCTGCCAACCGCGCCATTGGCTATCAAAACAAACTGCTTTATCATCTCTCGGCCGACTTGCGCCGCTTCAAGGCCCTCACCACGGGACACACCATCATTATGGGGCGCCGCACTTTTGAGTCGCTCCCGAAAGGTGCCTTGCCAAATCGCCGCAACATCGTGCTCACGCGCCAGGAAGGTCTTTCCTTTGAGGGCACCGAAGTGTTCCCTTCCTTGCAGGCGGCGCTCGACGCTTGTGCGCCCGAAGAAGACATCTATATCATTGGCGGCGAGAGCGTTTATGCGGAGGCCCTGCCAATGGCCGACCGCCTTTGCCTCACCCATGTTGAGGCCACGCCTGAACATGCCGACGCCTTCTTTCCGGAGTTCGACCCTATGGAATGGCATTTGACAGACTCGGAAAGCCACGAGGCCGACGAGAAAAATGCCGTGCCTTACACGTTTGCCGACTACGAACGCTTGTAGGCAAATGCCAACGCGCGATTCTAAACTGTTTTCAGAACCCCTACTCGCAAATAAAAAAGAGCATGTGACACATCATTGGAAAGTGTCGCATGCTCTTTTTGTATGTAGGATTTGTAAAACTTCTTATACGTTCTGCGCCTGCTTCTCGTTGTCGATGGCTTCAAAACTTTCGAAGCGTCCGCGTTGGCGGCGTTCTTCGATGAGGCGCTTCAGTAATTTCTGTCGGTCGGCAGCGATGAAGCGGCGGGCGAAGATGTTGGGGATGGCTACGCCCAGCGCGATGCACATGATGGTCAGACCAGAACCCATACCGAATTTCACGGCGTCAGTCAGTTCGCCGACAACACCGTTCATTTCAATCAGTCCCACCAAGGCGCGGTACATCAGTACGCCCGGCACCATCGGGATGACACTCGGGATGGAGATGACGTGGTTGGGCACGTGGAACCAGTGGACGGCCTTCACGCAAATCACACTGATAAGGGCTGAGCCAGCCAAGGAACCGATGGCGAGACCCATGTCGAGGCCGATGTTGTCGTTGCTCGGGCCGAGGTTGACAAAGTTGCGCGTGCAGACAGCGATGATACCGCCGATGGCAACCACCCAAAGCAGGCGGCGCGGGATGTTGAAAATCATGGAGAAACCCATGGCTGAGATGGCAGCCGCTGCGGCATATTCCCAGTATTCATGGTGCGGAATCATCGAGATGTGTTGGAACTGTGCCAGGTCGAAGTTCGACACCTTCAGGAAGAACGCAATGCCGAAAGTCATGGCCGCCAGCATGAGGAACGTGTTGATGGCACGCGTCAGGCCCACCTGAATATAGTTGTCAAGCATATCGTCCACAAAGTTGATCAACGGCACTCCCGGCACGATAAACAAGGCACAGGCCAAAAGCGGGTGGAGCGGGGTGGTGGTCCAGGTCGACGGCAGGAACATCGAGGCCCAAGCCAGAATTGTTGAGACAAAAGCCGCCGTGGCGATGCTCATGTAAGCGTTCATGCCCATTTCAACCAGTTTTCCGCGCAGACGCATACCCAGACAGGCGGCCAGCGAAGCATAGAGGAAAGCCATCCAGTCGCAGCCAAACTGAATGCAGAAGCCGCCGCAGGCAAACCCCGTACCGATGGCCACCTGCCACGGCGTATAGTTTCTCGGGCGGTTCTTGATCTTCTCCAGTTCCTCCTCATAGCGTTCAATGGAATAGTCCTCGCGGATGGCCTTCCAAGAAAGCTTGCTCACGAGCGAGATGGTCGTCATGTTGATGCCATGCTTGTCGCAGCGCTGGAATTTCGAGAAAGAGTGTTCGGCGTCGCTGAGGTTCACCATCAGCATGTTGTAGGTGACATAAATGTGCAGATGTTCTTCGGGCAGTCCGAGAAAAGCAGCCGTACGTTTCATGTTTCGCATCACGCGGTTGGTGTCTGCTGCGCTTTCAAGGAGCAGTTGGCCCGTTCGGAGCAGCAGGTCGAGTTTGTGTCTCAGCACTTGTTCGCTGTTCTGGTTCGTTTGTGTCATATTTTAGTTTGTTGTACAATGTGATAATCTGTTATCATGTGCGATTATGCAGTGTCGTGAAAATCCTTTTCAGCATTTCCAGTGATTCTCTCAGGCACACCAGAAATCTTTCAACACCTCATAAACCTGGCGTACCGGCCAGAAAGTGGTTTTCGTAGTCATGGAATATCCCGTAGATATTCATCGTCTTTTCTTAAACAGTCTGCAAAATTACAAAAATCATGTGGGATTCCTCCCCCATCTTTCCGAATACCTTGCTTGAGATGGCATAAATCCGCTAATTACGTGTTATCTTGGCAAATAAGGTTGGCAGAACCCCTCTTCGGCAGTGCGAAGTTCTCCAAGCGCCTCCCGCCCCATGTCGCCAATTGCCCGCCATTCCTTCCCCTATGTCTTATGGCGAACGCGGGACAGTGTGCATTCGTTTCTGCCCCCAGATGCGCCCGTATCAGCTCCCAGGCGCATTCGTGCCAGCTCCCAGACGCGTTCGTGTCAGCTCCCAGCTGCGTCCGTGTCTGGGAGCAACTGCGTCCGTGTCTGGGAGCAGACGCGCTCGTGTCTCCTCCCAGATGCGCTGAAAATAATAGGAAATGAGGCGCGTAGACAGCCTCCCCGTCATTAGGTCTTCCCCTTTGTTCGATGCAGCGTCCCCGTCTTCCTCGCCAGTTTCTCCCTCATTTTCGGCTAAGTATTAAAATAAAAGCAAAAAATTCGTGAAAACATTTGGTTGTTCAATATAAAAGCCTTAACTTTGCACTCGCTTAACAGCAATAACGGTTTGATTCGCTAGCTCAGCTGGTAGAGCACAACACTTTTAATGTTGGGGTCTTGGGTTCGAACCCCAAGCGAATCACAGAGAGGAGGTTTTTCGACCTCCTCTTTTTTTATATGCAGAATCGGGAAGAAGAGAATTGATGTATGGAAATTCGGTCATAGTCTTGTACTTTTTGGTGCAAAACTATGACCGAATGAGCGGTGGGGAAAAGACAAAATTATAAGGTCTCTTTAAACTGACCTGGTGTCATACCTGTTTCTTTCTTGAAGAATTTTACAAAGTGTGGTGCATCGGTAAAACCCAATTCTTCAGAAATCTCTTTTATTATGAGTTCGTTTTCTGCAAGCAGTTTTTTTGCTTTTAAGATTATTCCTTCATTTATGATTTTTTTGGGACTTAATCCATAAATCTCTTTCGTTATAGCTGATAGTTTGCTTTCTGCTACCCCTATATCTATAGAGTAAAATGCAGGCGAATGCGATTTTTTTAGATTAAATTCAATCGATTTTTTGAAATCATATATTATTTTTATTTTTTTGGGGGGTAAAATCCATGAAATCATTTTCCCAAGAGGCATGTTCCTTTAAAATCTTGAGTATTACAGATATTGTAGCTGCAGTACAATAATTTATATCATCCTTCTGATTTTCAAGTAACGATTTTAGAACTTCTATCCACTTCGTTAGTATTTCCGCGATGTTGTCATCAATAGTTGCAACTGGTGGAGTACCAATATTGCAGAATACATTATAACGAATCCAATCGGCTATTTTTAATGGTAAAAGATTGAGTAAATCCTCTGTAAAGGCTATTGCGATGTCTTCCTCATTCGTGCAAACTACTTTATGTAAGTCTCCTGGTGAAAATAATAATATTTGATTATCACTTATTGGAAAATCTTGAAAATTTATCGAATGAGTCCCCTGTCCTTTTTTTATCCATAAAATTAGATGAAAATTGTGGGTATGTAACTCAGTATCCAAATTCCCATTGTGTGGTATAACTTTCAAGTAAGAACCTTCCTTATTACAATATTGAGGAATAACCCCATCTTTTGTATGCAAAGTTCTTTTATAAAAAAGTGATTTCCGCATAAATCCTAGTTTGTTTTTGGCTGTAAAGGTAAGCATTTCTCTTGTATGTTTTTGTGTTTGTATTGTGATTTATTTGAAAATGACAATAGAAATATGAATTGGATAATTCACCTCTGATAGCAAAATCCTAATTTTACACCATCAAAAATAATAAAACAAAATCCATATATATATATGCGAAATTTTCTCTCCATTTTAGTTCTCATGCTTTGCCAGTTCTATGTGGCCAATGCTCAAAAGTGCTTAGTAAGTTTTGGAGTCAATGAAGAGGTTACCGAAATGCCTATTGAAAATGCTCTGTATACTTTGTACCTCAACGATAGCATTCAAGTGCCGTATAAGGTGACATATGCTGATGTACAGAGCGCCACTTATCGTCTTGAATTTGATTTTCGCCCAGGTAGATATACCTTGCGTGCAGAAAAAGAAGGTTACAATGAAGTGCAAAAAGATTTCACAGTAGTCTCCAAACGCAATACTACCCTTGGCATCGGCACGCTTTGGATGAAGAAAGTCAAGACAAGACAGTTGAAGGAAGTCGTTGTCCGTGCCACTCATATCAAGATGGTGACGCGAGGAGACACTGTGGTTTATGACGCAGCAGCTTTCGACTTGGCAGAAGGTTCCATGTTGGATGCATTGGTGGCACAACTCCCAGGAGCAGAACTCAAAGACGGACAAATCAAGGTGAATGGAAAGTTTATCGAAAGCCTTATGGTCAATGGCGAGGACTTTTTTGCGGGCAACCCCAAAGTTGCCCTTGAAAATCTACCAGCCTATACGGTGAAGAACATTAAGGTGTACGACCGTGCGGCAAACGATGATTATCTGAAAGCCAAAGTCAATGGTAAGAAAATCGATGGTGCAGACGAGCACATGGTGATGGACGTGATATTGAAGAAAGCCTATTCCACAGGTTGGTTAGGCAATGTGGAAGGTGGTTATGGATTCCCTTCTGACCGCTACTTGGGCAAAGCCTTCGGGATGGGGTATAGCGGTAAAATGCGACTTGCTACTTTTGCTAATCTCAACAACATCAAGGATACCCAGACGGGCAGTTCCTCAGGTCAATGGGGCGGTGGCTGGGCACAAGACGGAGAACTGGACGTAAAAATGGGCGGATTGGATTATCTATATTCGCACGACCGTGCCAAAGTCTTTGGTAACGTCACTCTTACCCACGAAGAACCCGAAGTGGAACATAAGGGCAGCAATGTGAATTACTTCAACACAGGCGACATCTTTGAGCGTTCGCATTCTCTACGCAACGATCGGAAGTTGCACCTGATGTCAGCACACCAATTTCAGTATTCCGCCGAGCATGCATATTTCGAGTTAAGGCCCTCTATCGATTATTTGAAGAATAATTACACAAGCATAAGTCATCGAGCACAATTCTCAGAAAATCCAGAGGAGCAATACCGCGTGCAGTCCCTCGATTCTCTCTTTGCTCAAAATGGAATGACATCTTCGCGTTTCACTCGCAACCTCTTAACACGTATAGGCAATGACCAAGACGGCAAGTCTGATTGGATAATCGCTAATTTAGCCGCGAACACAACCATTTCGTTCCCAGCGACAAACGATAATATGGAGATTGCCTTTACGGGAAACTATCGTCGCGACACAAATCGCTACCTCAACTCATTCAACAGAGTGTACGGACCAACTTCAACCAATGCGGGCAGTGGGGATAATTTGTTTCAAAAGTCCGATTATGTCTCGAAGAATTATGGAATGAATGCCGACATTGCCTATACATGGAACTATAGCCCTTACCAGAGCGGTGCAGGACATTACGCTTTAATCAAACCTGAGATTCAGTATGACTTTCATTGCTACGATCAAGTCAACACTTTGCTGCATCTGCATGAAGAGTTTGCAAACGGAGCTAATGGAAGCATGATGGTCCCCCCTTCTGCCATCAGTCCAGAACAGTTGGCTGTAGATCTCAACAATACCTATGCTTCTAATTTGACACAAAACAAGATTAGCCCACTTGTAAGTTTCGCGTATCTCTATGTACCAAATGCGAGTTCGAGCAAGAGCTTCAATGCAGATCTCACTCTGCGCGAAGATATTATGCACGAACGCTTGGACTACGACAAGGCACAGTTGGACACCTTGTTGTCACGAACCATCAGCAAGTTTACCCCGACAGTGAAGTTCAAATATAAGGACAACGGGCAGAAGGTTCGTACGGAGATAGAGACAAATTATAGTTTCACAAAGAATGTACCAAGCATCTACAACCAACTTGGTACCATCAATGACAGCGACCCTACAAATATCTATATTAACAACCCCGGATTGAAGAAGCCTCGCACGCACAGTGTGAATGCGCGTTATGCACGTTTCCACAATCAACGACATAACAATATTGTACTTTATGCAAGTTATGGCCGCACCGAAAATGCCATAGCGCAGGCTCGCCTCTACAATCGTGCAACAGGCGTGAGCACATGGATGCCCAAAAACATTAATGGCAATTGGAATACGTATGAATCCGTACAATATTCAATGCCTTTCGGAAAGAAGGAATCCTTCCAATTTCAGACTGTAACCACCGCCTCATACGTACACTCCGTAGACTATGCGTCTGAAAGTGAAACACTCGAGCGCAGCGTGGTGAACAACCTAACGCTTGGTGAGCAATTGGCTCTATCTTATCGCGTAGGTAAACATACCTTCGGCATCCGTGGTAGCCTCTCATGGCTCAACAGCCGTTCAGCGCGCGAGGGGTATGACAATATATCTGCTTTCGACATTACAGCAGGTGCTAATGCTACCCTCAATTTACCAATGAATTGGCAAATCACCACCGACCTCAACCTTTACAATCGTAACGGCTATAGTGACCACACTCTCAACACCACCAACTGGGTGTGGAACGCCTCTGTGGCCAAGACCATCTTAAAGGGTAATCTTACCTTCCGCCTCAATGCAGTAGACATCTTGAAGCAAATCAGCAACGTGCAGCACACTGTGAATGCCCAAGGTCGCACAGAAACATGGGTTAACTCGCAACCTCGCTACGTAATGCTCCACGTGGTATATCGCTTCAATGTGATGCCCAAGAAAAAGAAAAACTAAAAGAATAAAGCATGAAATTCTCCCGATAGTTTGACCAAATGGATTGCGGTCCTGCCTGTGTGCGCATGGTTGCATCGTATTATGGTAAAGGCTATCCCTTATCTTATCTGCGCTCACTCCCTCACACGTGAGGGAGTGAGCGTAGCTGGTATTCGCGATTCGCTCACAGCCATTGGCATGAATAGTGCCACCTTCGATGAGTACGCAAATCAGCATTGGTATATTGGGCGACTACTTACGCAAATTTCTCAAATTATCCATGACAATCTTTGAGTCCAAGAGTATTGGCGACGACCAACAGCGATTGATCGACCACTCTCGTTTGCAGCTATTTATGACGGGTAGCACATTGGAAACCTTGTTTTCTTTGTTGTCCGTTCCTTTCTATATGGCAATAATCATCTTTTACAGTTCATTGGTGTTGGCCGTATTTCTTGGCTTTACCATAGTGAGCACTTTAATATTCGAGCAGAAGTAGATATAAGTTCGATGAAGGAGTTTCGTGGTAATACACTTTGTAATGCCTATCTTGTAATAAGAGAGATTCCGATGTTGGAATTGGTTATTCAGGAAGTGCTATAGAATCATATAAATAAAGCTAAGTCCCATAGTAAGCAATAGGACTTAGCTTTATATTATTGCCACAAAGGTTCAGTTTTCCAGTTGTTAGGGAATCCCATGGCTGCGACATCTGTATTGGGATATTTGGTTAATAATTTTTTGAAGTCATTAACCAACGAGTTGCTAGGGTGAAACGAGTTCAGCCAATAGATAAGGCAACATAAGACTGCATATAGTCTGTTAGAATTGCTTGGACGAGAGGAAATCCATGCATTACGCAATGTTAAAGGAATTTGAGGCATGACTGGCATGATTCGATTCCAAACGCGGTTGTGATGCGCACATGAATTGCGCAAGGTGTTAACCGCTTTCATCCAACTTTCAAGAATTTCATGCTGTGGTACCCCATAGGAACGAGCTATTGCTTTCTTCACTCTGCGGTCGGCAAAGTTAAAGTATAATTTAGTGAGTGTTCCGAAAGAAGTAAGATCTAACAATTTCCACGCAGGTGGAAAGTCTTCACGTCCATATTTATCGTAATGCTTCTGTATGAAGTCATCTTTAGAACGAGATAACTCGCGTTCTAAAGTACTGAGGTTTTCAGAATACTTATGTTTATTTATAGCCATCGTTGGATCTATAAACCAAAAAGCACCATGAGCCAACGAAAACTGATTGATTATTTTTGATCGTAAAGAGATTTCAACTAATTGTATTGCAGAAAAAAGCAGGTTTCTAAGCTCTGCATCAAAACGATAAAGAGCAACCGCTTTATCAAATGTGGCGTTAGGTTTGAAACGAATTGAACCATTAACATCTTCAAAAGGACGCAAGTAAGCATTAAATCGAAAGTAGCTTACATTGTTCAAGAAGTCTTCTGCAAAATTTTCATCATTGACAGAGAGACCATCAGTCTTTAGATTTGTAATTAGAGTAGTTGTACTAAGTGGTGGGTTCGTATAAATCATAAGCCTATATAAACAAAAAGTTCCGCCCTGGTACGCTGTTCTACGGGAAGCGTGGCGGATTCTAGCATTGCAAAAGTACGAAAACTTTCTGAGTAATGCAATTTGTTCAGTAATTATTTTTACATAAACACCTCCATTCCATTGATTTCAAACACGCAGACATCTCTCAGCTGCCGGATTTCGTTGCTATCCAGCAGTTTCATTCTTCGCGTGCCTTTGTAGAAGTCGTAGCGGAGAGAGATGCAGCGGTGCCAGCATAGGATTTCACCCGAGCGGGTCCATAGTTTGAGGTCTACGGGTTCGGGGGATTGGAGCATACGTTTGAGCGTGGTGATATGGATAGCGTGGGGCATTAGTCGAAAGTGTTGTTGTAAACTTTGTTGAAGATATTATGTGGGCGAGGAACGGTGAAAGGCACCTGCTTGCGAAGCGGTTTCCACTTGAACTTCAAATGGTTGTTCGCATTGGTGGCATCAGAAAGTTCACTTTCGATGTCAGTAATAAGAATGGAACTGCCCACAGGGAGTTCAGGAGAAATCAAGTAGAGTTTGTGAGACTGCAAAGCCTGCGTAAGATGACGGGCAAAGGAATAGGAAAGCGAGGACGTCTCGCTCTCATATTCAATCTCCGTATTATCATCGTATGCAGACGATTTTCCACAACACACAGCAAAGCTGCGGTCAAAAGAAACCTTGCGCTTGGTTTGGGCAGTGAGGTATAAGGTATCACTCACATTGAACTCATTCTGAAAAATCAGCGTGAGCGTGGGAACTTCATCGGTTAAGAAGAACGTGAAAGTACGTTTCCCTCGAAATAGTGTAACAGATAAGAGTTTGCCACTTAACCACCACCTAATAGATGTCGTGGGGGAAGGAAACTCTGCGCTTGCGATTGAAACCCATTGAAACAAACTCGGAATGTACAGCAGTGTGTGTCATGATAATTTATACTTTTGAAGATTTTTTACTTGAGAAGGGGCATCGGGGTGCTCCCTTGATTTTTACGTGCAATTAAGGACATGAAGTCATTAGGATTGGAGGACAAGGGATAGCGCAAAAAAAAATCACCCTACGTAAATATACTGCTTTATCCCAAAGAGAACTTTAATGATAGGAAAACAGCATTGGGGATTCCAAAAATCCTTTACAATGTCATCTACTCGCGGCCGCGAGTAGCACGAACGGCGGCCGCGAGTAACGCTACCGGCGGCCGCGGGTAGCACGAACGGCGGCCGCGGGTAGCAGACTTCTTCTTAGCCTGGCGAATGACTTTAGCCTTAAGGACAGCCATTTAAATTATGACAGAGCGATGCCGCCGGACGGTTTACTTCCGCGTCACAGGTAGGGTGTTAAAAATCCAGATAATTCAAGGTTGGAAAAGAGGCGCCAGCGCCCTCGCAGCGGAGATTTGCGCTGGCCCGCATAATCGTCTGTTGCGGCGCCAGCATTGTAGCTCACTTTGCTTGCAAGGTGAGGGCTACGAACATGTAGCGAATATAGCCAGCGCTTTAGGGCATATCTTCGTTGGATTTTTAGCCGTGTTTGGCCGCCACAATATTCGTCCCCCTCACTTTGCGAGCAAAGTGAGCTACAGTGCTGCGCCTCAGACCTTCGCCGAATGTTCGCGTGGCGCCTCTTGTCGCTGCACCGCAAGCGCCTTGCTATTTGGCTTAAAACCCCGCAGAGATTTTCCTGGATTTTGAACACCCTACCTTCACGGGCTTGGAAAAAGTGCAGAGGAACGAACATCTTTTGCTGAAAATTTTTTGTGATAAGAGAAACGCGCCCTTGCCGCAAAGCCGCTTCATGCCAACTTTTCTTCGTCAAGTCAGGCTACGGCTCGGCAATGTCAAAACTCGTTTTGCCATTGCTCTCACCTTGCACTGACTTTGCACAGGAAAAATAATGGGAGCACCTTGCTGCCCCTTGTAAAAAATGGACGATAGTATAAATATGACACACACTGCCCATTCCGAGTGCGTCAATGGTGTGGAAATCGTAGCAGAGGAGACGACCCCACGTCATCTGTCAGGTGGTGATAAACCCGAAGAAGGCATGCCGAATATGTTTGTCGGGGCAAGCTATGCCGGAGCTGCCACCATCGCCAAAAATCTCTGCTGACAGCATAATGAACATCTCATCGAAACCGACCTCTTCAAATCCACATCGTCACACACTTAAAATCTAAGAAAATGAGAGAAAGCGACCATCTTATCCTCATTGCCAGTGGTAAAATCTGAGCAAAAGCCACCCACATCTGGCTCGTATCAATCAGCGGTGACAATGCTGCGAATACTGCAAAAGTCCAAGGCTATGCGCTCTGCCTTTCGACAAAGCGCACGGGACGACCAAGAACATCTCCGATAATGCTTCTGCCACGTCACGAGATTGCCGAAGCAAGGCGCTTGCCACCGCCCCACATATAGCTCCCCCCCATGTAGCCCACCTCTCCCACTCCTCCACAACCAAGCGCACGAAAAAGCCGCCATGCGCACAGCAAGAGAGCCAATGCGCACGGCGGCTGAAAGAAAGGATTGCCCGAAAGGGAGGGCTTGGGAGAATGGGTTACTACTTCTTGTACGACTGATCTAACAGTGGCAAAATCATTTTCGGGTCTTTCTTGAACTCCTTCAATGAAATCTCATCATTCTCTATTTTCTTTATGACTTCAGGAAAATCCTTTAAAGCAAATTTTAGTTCCTTCTTTATTGCAACTCGTATCCCTTTGACATCAAGCCAATATGCGTTCGCATAGGTGGCATCCTTGGTCAAGTAGTAGTATTTCCAAGTGTCGCGTGAAATGGTGGAACTTTTGGTGTACGTGTTGTCCGCAAAGGACATCGTATATCCCTTTACGTTCTTGCCATTATAGAAAAGGCGCAAGAAAACAGGCTTCTTGAATGGTTTCGGGTTTTTGCGGAGAGGACCAGGAATAGTGGACAATGCTTGAACCGATTCGTAGACAAGAGGCATAGAATCCATTTCAAGGTTGACGAACTCCACTCTTTTCACCTCTTCACTCGTATAGGTAGTAGTTTCCCCCTTGTACTCTGTGCTAAAGGTAAACTTCTTTACTTCAGGAAGCATGGTGTTGTAGAAACTTGTCATGGAGTAGCCTTCCAAAGTAGTTCCGTCCACCTTGGTTATCCTTACACGATACTGTTCAGACTTATCCGCTTTTTGTGCATACGTACAGAATACGGAGAAGAATGCAACTAAGATAGCAATGACTTTGTTCATAATCATAAAAAGTTTTAGTTCGATTTCGCAAAAATAGACATTTTATCTCACTCCTCCCACAAATCCCCCATAAAAATCATGCTGCGGAAACTTCTCACACCCAATATACAGCGTATCAAAAGCATCCGTGCCATCGGTGCGATGCTCCAACAAGTCCTCCTCAGATTCAGGATTTTTCTCTGTTGACTTGTTCTTGCAAAAGCCGTTTCTTCCGCGTTTCACGCCAGCCGATTGCACCGCAAGAATAAGGTCATCATTGTTCTGGCGATTGAGATAAGGCATGAGCCGCTGCTTGCCAGCGAAGCCTTGGTTGATGAGCAAATACTAACCATAGTCGGCTTATGTTTTGGTTAAAATAAACAGGCGCACGTGTTGGATGCACGTGCGCCTGTTATATAAGTATATTCCAGCGGAATGATGTTTGATTTTTTACTTAGCCTCGTTGATGGTGCAGATGCTGACGCGGTTCCAGTCGCTTTCGCTGAACATGTTGCCAACGCCCTGTCCTTCAGCCTTGATGCGGTCGGCGGCGATGTGGTATTTGTTGACCAAGATGGTCTTCACTGCTTCAGCGCGTGCATTGGCGATTTTGGCGTTGACTTCAGCGCTGCCCTCAGGAGAAGCGTAACCCTTGATGCTCACCGTGGCGCTCTTGTGGTTTTTGAGGAACGTGGCGATGCGCTCGATGTTGGGGAGCTGCGAGGCATCCACTGTGCTCTTGCCCTGACGGAAGGTGACGGTTTGCTCCATAGAGTTGGTTGACTTCGTGATGGTCTCAACCACAGGCTTCTGGTTGCGGGCATCGTTGAGCATTTGCTGCAGCGAGCGGATGTTGGCATTTTGCTTGGCGATTTCGTGGTCTTTGCCTGACACCTGTGAGCGGAGGTCGTTGATTTTCGCATTCAAGGCATCAATCTCGCCCTGGTTGTAGGCGCGGAGGAAGGTCATGTAGTGCTGGCCGTTGTTCTTGTTCTTGAAATGGTAGGTTGCGCCTGCGAGCAATTCGATGGCGCTCTTGTTGATGTTGCAAGAAGGACTGGTTTTCCCGTTGTCCATGTTGTAAACGATTGACGGCTTGAGCGACAGCGTCCAAATCTTCTTCTTGCCCAGGTTGAAGTTGAGGTTGAAGCCATATTTGGTGGTCATGTAGTTGAAACTTGAACCGGCTGAGGCATTATAATAATTATGTCCCCATCCTGCGCCGACAACGGCTTCCACTTCGAAGAAGCGCGGTTTGCCCTGGTAGCCCCAGAAAGCGTTGGAAACATTGAATTTGCCGAGAAGGCTGAGGTTTGAAGCGTCGAAGACGGTGGCGCTCTCGCTCACGTTGTTGGCTGCCATGAATTGTGCGCCGAGGGCGAAGACCGGCGTGATTTGCTTGGTGAGCTCAACGCCGTAGGTGGCACGCATGTTCTTGAAGAAGGCCGAGTGGGTGGTTGGGGTGATGCCGCCGGCAACAACGCCAACCGACCAGTTGTCGTAAAAGCCCGAACCTTGAACGGTTTTCTGAGCGTTGGCCGTGAGCACCATTGCGCCCATAGCCATAAATGCGATAAACTTTTTCATAACTGTCTGTTATTTAGATGGTGATTTTTGTTTGTGCAGATTGTGAACGCGTGGGGGCTGCGTTAGCCCCGCTTTCTGTTCAACAGATATGCAAAAATAGTACTTTCTTTTTGCAAATGCAAGATACTTTTGGGAAAAAGAAAGTTTTCTCCCTGCCAAGCCGCGCTTGTGGAACGCCAGGACGCTGCGGGCAGACGGAAGGCGCGTCAGAACACCAGTAGGGCCATGAAAAAAGCCACGAAACCTGCTGGAAGTATTCCGCTGGTTTCGTGGCTCGTTTTGTTGTTGGAGGCATGACGGGGTGGGGAATCCCAGTCTTACCGTTGTTTATTTCAGAATCATCTTGCGAACGCTTCCGTCGCTCATGCGTACAATGTTCACACCCTTGACAGGGGCAGAGTGGCGTTGGCCATTTGGCGCATAGTAGGCCACAGGCGTTGCTTTCTCGGCGGCGGTGTTTTCAACCTGCTCGATGCCAGTGGTGACACTCTGGCTTGGGAAGACAAACATGCCGGGGAACCAATAGTGCTTCAGGCCCGTCATGGGATATTCGGCGAGGAATTTGCCGTTGGCGTCACATTCGTAGACCGTGTAGTCCGTGCTGCTCCAGCTTTTGAAGAGGCTCATGAAGAGGTGGTCTGTTGTGGGGTCAACGCGGAAGCTGCAGCCATAGACAAACCATCCTGCGGCCGTTTTCGTGAGGTCAACGATTTCGGTGCATTCGTTCTTGTCGATGTCATACTTGTAGATGTGGTCGGGACCAGTCCAGCCAGAGGCATAACCCCAGTAGAGCACGTTGTTTTGTACGCTCGCACAGAAAGTTCCTGTCGTCCATGCGTAGTCAACGGCTGGCGTGTGCATGCCGTCGGCGAGCGCCACGCTTTCCGCTTTCATCGTTTCCGTGTTCAGGCGGCAGATGCTTGAAGCCGTGTTGGCCCAAAGCGAACCGTCTTTGGCGCAGACGATGGATTTGAAGTCGCCTTCGAAAGCGGCCTCCACCTGATCGGTCTCCGTGTTGATGACAACGAGGCCGTTTTTCTTGGTGACGGCGTAAACCTTGTCTCCCTTGAGAATCATGTTGCCGCATTCGCCCTGCAATCCTTTGCCGTTGGCGTCGGTCACTTCCTTCGTGATTTCCTGTTTGACGAGGTCGAGGATGTAGATACCATCGGAAGTGCTCACGTAAGCCTTTTCGGCAGATACGCCCACGAAACTGCGGGCCTGGAAATTGAGCTTGCTTTCGTCGATGTTTTCAATCTGCTTTTCAACGGCCAAGGTCTTGGCGTTGCAGATGGTGATCATTCCACCAGAGACAGAAGCCCCTGGGTCTTTGGCTGTCTTGGAGATGATGTAGAACTTGTCGTTGAAGATGGCACCATAGCAAGCCGTGCAGCCCACGTTCTCCACCACGTTGTACGACCATTCGCCGTTGGGCGAGAGATAGTTGATGGATGAATTCTGGTGGCCATACCAGTCTTCATTGACCACTAAGGCACCGTATGACTGGCCTGCGTTGGCCGCATCCTGTGCGAAACTTGCCACGAAGGCAACGAGGGTAAACAAGAAAAGCGTAATTCTTTTTCTCATAATAATTGTGTTTGAATGGTTGATATTTCGATATGATAAAATCTTGTGCATCAGTCCTCTGGCATCATTTTGCAGCCTCTGCGTGGAGGTCCTCTGCGCCGCTGATTTCCGTTGACGTCTCGCCGAGCCAGCCACACAACTGGTTTTGTGCACAATAGACGCGCACGAAATGGATGCGCGAGAGTTTCACGGGGCGGCGGTTGGCATCTACGGCCCAGTCGATGTTGAAGCTACAGCCGTTGGCATCATTGTTAGGATGGTTGTCGGCATAGCCGTAGCGTAGGGACGAGAGCACCCAGTAGGGGGCTTCCTCCGTTCCTTGGTTCACGCCGTTGGGAGGAAGCAGGGTGCCTTTGAAGGTGAGGGGCGATGAGAGCCACTGGGGAAAATATTCCTGAGCATGAAACTGGTTGCGGGCGAGAACGCCGTTTCGGCCCTGGTTGTCGGTCCAGGGAATGTCGGCCAGGGCGTTGGCCGTATAGGTGATTTCGTAGCCATACACCACCTTGCCCACGCTGTCGATATCCGCACTTCCAGAAAGTTCATACCAAGGGTCGTCGGGCAAGCCGTTGCCGTTCACGTCTTCCGACACCATCACGATGCCCGGTTCGCTGTTGCCCTCAAAGGCGTTGCCGCGGATGAGAAAATCCGCTTCGCCGCTGACATTGACCACGGGGTGGTCGAAATGAAACGTGATATAGCCGCCGTAGCCTCCCAGACTCACCAGTCCGCCGCGGTCTCCGCCGATGGCTTCGGTGCATTTCCGCGCCATGGCCGCCGCGTCGTCGCCCGCCTCGTAGGTCGGCAGGACGTTGACGTGCTGTCCCGGCGCTGGCACATATTCGTCAACGGCCGCAATGAATTTGCTGCGTTGCACAGCAGGCGTGTCGGGATTTTCGGGCAGATGAGGTTTGTGGTAAACAAACGCGGCGTGTCCCGGAATGTCGCCCGTGTTGACAGCCCAATCGTAAGAGCCGTCGGCCTTGAAATGCAGCAGGCGTCCGCTCGACACGTAGTTTTTGGCATCCATCAGATAGAAGTCGCGGTGTTCTGGATTGACAATAATCCCATAGGGCATCTCAATCTGTTGCACTTCGGGAGCCGACGACAAACTGCGCGTCACCACCTCATGCGTCTTCACGTTGATGATGCCGTAAGAAATGGTGTTGCTCTGCGTCACCTTGCTGTATTGCACACCGATATAATAGAGCGAGTCGCCCACGATGCAGAGGTTACTCACTGGCACATCAATCATGCCTGCCTTCTTCATCGCGCCGTCGGCATCCTTCGCCAGCCAATAGAGGCGGGCAGGGGCGTTTTTGTAGTTGCCGCGCGAAACCGTCCACAGTTGCCCATAGCGGTCGGCACGCAGGAGCGAGAGGTTGATGTCGACATCAATTTTGCGCACCTCCTTAAAAGTATTCAAGTCAATTTCGCTCACGGTGCGGTCGTAGTTGGGCGTGCGGTAGCCCCCGCTGTTTGCCACGTAGAGCTTGTGGCCTAACACGGTGAGCTCTTCAGGCTGATAGCCCACCGTCACCTTGTCGACAATCTGCATCGACAGCGTGTCAATCTTGTAAACCGCTCCCACTTCGGCATCGGGGCGTATCGCCACAGGAGCCACGTAGGCGCTCACATAAGCGTAAGGGCCGCTAAAGCAAACGCTACGGCAGTTGGGAATGCTGATTTGTGCCTGTTTCTTGCAGGTGTAGGCATTGAGTACCTCCACTTTGTTGGAGCAGTTGACAACCATCCACAATTTGCTGCCGTAGACTTTGACATCGTTGCCGACATCACCCAGTTCCTTCACCTCGTTGGGGTTGGAAGCGGCGTAAACATTGCGGTGGTAGACCGGCGAGCCAGTTTCAGAAACGAGGTCAAGAAAATCGAGCGTCGCCTTGTTGCTGCCCATGTTGCCCTCGTTGAGCACGTAAAGGCCAGAGATGTTGACGCTTTCTGTTTTTCCGCCCGTGATTTCTGTTTCAGATTCAAAAATCAGTTCGTCGTTTCGGCAGGCCGCCAGTGTCAGCAGGGCCAAAGCCAGGAGGAATATTCTTTTTGTCATATATGGGATGTTCTAAGTAGTAATGGTGGATGGGAAAGGGGAGAGTCCTATCTTATAAGTCGTATTCCAGCGTCAGCATGAAATGGCGTTTCGGCATGGGATAGTTGACAATCACGTCATAGTCTTGCGCCAGCAAATTGTTGACGTCCAACCGTGCCTGCCAGCGTTGCGCTTGATAAGACAAGGAAAGGTCGTGCGTGTACCAGGGTTCAAGATGATTGACACGTATGTTTTCCTGTTGCGAATAGCGTTCCCCCGTATAGATAAAACTGTAGTTGAGGCTCCACGCCTTCCACGTGGCAGCCAGAACGGCGGTGCCGCTGTGCCAGGGAATGTAGGGAATTTGGTGCCGGTGGAACGAGTTTTTCGGGTTCGTCACGTCGCGGGCATCTTGGTAAGTGTATTGCAAGCGGGCGGTGAACGAGCAGTTGCGCGAAGGCATCAGTGTCAGTTCGCCCAAGGCCTCAATTCCCTTGATATGTACGCGCCCCAAGTTGAGCATCGTCCAGCGAAACTGCTGCCCTTTGGGATAGGCCACGATTTTGTCGCCCACGGAGTTGTAATAAGCATCGGTCTGCAAACGCCAGTGGCAGCGCTGCGGCAAACGGCTTTTGGGCGTTTCGAAAGTGACGCCGGCATCGTATTGCAGCGCACGCTCGGGCTTCAGCGCCGAACTGCCCATGTCGGCATAATAGAGGTCGTTGAACGTCGGCATGCGGAAACTGCGTTTGCAAAAGGCGCGTAGCGTGAGCCAGGCGTCGGGGAAGGGAACGTAGGAGAGGACAATGGCGGGAGAGAGCGACGGACGGAGGTGTCCCGCTGTGCCGATTTCCACCCTGTCGTTGATGTCCTGCGCCACCACCGATGCCTGCGCCTTCAGTCCCCCCGCGTTCACCGAAGAAGCCAAGGCCAGGGCATGCGTCAGGCGGCGCGGCCGGGCAAAATCCGTCAAGTTGGCATCAAGGCGGTTCCAGCGGAAGTCATAGCTCAAGGAAAGCGTCCACCATTGAGGGAGAATTTCATAGGCGTTGGCCCAGGAAGCAAAGAGCTCCTGCTGCCGATAAGTGTTGTCCACATGAATTTGCGTCTCGTCGTTGTTGACGTAGCGTGTCTGATAGTAGGCATACTTCGTCGTCAGACGTGAAGAAAACCGTTCGCCGAAATCCTTGCGTAGGTTGCCTTGCAGGAAGGAATTATGGTCCCATTGCCGTTCCCCTCTGCGCCAGACGTTGCTCACGATGGCACCGGGAATGCCCCGTTCAGAATGGTAGGTGTATGCCTTCATCTGCCACAGCCCCGCCGTCAGACGGCCGTAGAGATTCTCTTCGGCCCGCACCGCCCAGATGTCGCCGTTGTGGCGCACGGCAGTGGTGTCGTAGGCCACAGCTCCGCTGGGTGTCTTCTTGCGATAGCGAAATTTATAGCGCCCGCTCGACATCAGTCCTCCCACGCTGAGAGAATGGCTCAAGAGTGGCGAGAGCCGTTGCTCCCAAAGGGCGTTGAGGCGCCACGTGTCGCTTGAGCCGCTCTGTGCTTTCAGTTTCAGATGCCAGGGCTTGTCGGCAGAAAACTGCGGTTGGCGCGTGCGGATATAGACGGTGCCGGCGTTGGAAAAGTCTGACGCCGTTTGTAGCGCTGCGCTACGTTGTCCGTTGTAGAGCGAAATTTCCTCCACGTTGTCGAGCGAAAACTGTCCCAGGTCAATCTGCCCGTTTTGCGCGTTGCCGAGCGCAATGCCATCGTAGGCGATGCCCAGATGATGCGTGCCCATGCTGCGGATGTTGACGGTTTTGATGCCACCGATACCGCCGTAGTCTTTCAGTTGGAGTCCAGAAAAATAGCGCAACGCGTCGGCCACGTTGAGATTGCTCATGCGCTTCAGTGCTTCGCCCGAAAGCGTTTGCGGCACCATGATTTCGCGGTGCTTCAGTTTGGCGTTGACAACAGCCTCCGAAAGATGGTAAGCGCTGTCGTTGCCCTCAAAAGCCTCTGCGGCATTCAAGGCGCAGGATGCCTTGTCGGTCTTCGGTATTTCGTTTGCCGCCTCTGCTACTTCTGCTTCTGGCAGATACAAAGCCCAAGCAAGTAGCGCGAACAGAGTCCGCACGTATCGGAATTTTCTCGTCATAAAACTTTTTTGGTCATTGGAAACACCTCCTTGGCATTTCCTTTGCCGAGCCTATGCCTTCCTCGAGGCACAAAAAGCGGCTCACAACCATGTGGCAGGTCTTCTGGCTTGTCCTCATCTGGTTCGTCTTCCCGTGGAATTTCTTTGAAACGCAGCGCTTGCTTTGGCTGGCAATGCTTCCGTTACGCCCACAGTGACATCTTCTGAACCGATGAAAATCAGGACTCACAGCAGCGGGACTGCACAGGTTTTCCACCCGTTTCCCTTTTAAGGCCCGCGTCCCATGCAATGCGGCAAGGGTAGGGGCCACCACTGGCTTTTCAGGCGCAAAGTTACAAACAAAAATCGATTGCGGCTGAATGGCCTTCCGCTATTTCGTCTCGTAAGCCTTCATCTTGCTATATGGAGTATGTAATTTTGTGATATAACGACACATAAAAAAAGCAAACGGGGCAGATACTTTGCCATAAATCGCTAATTTTGCAGCAAAACTTAACCCAAGAAAAAGCAAACCAATGGTAAAAATTACAAAGGAAGCTGCCTTGCTGTATCACTCGCAAGGCAAACCGGGAAAGATTGAAGTCGTTCCCACTAAACCTTATCGCACACAGACCGACCTTTCGCTCGCTTATTCTCCGGGCGTGGCTGAGCCTTGCCTCGAGATTCAGAAGAATCCGCATGATGCTTATAAGTATACCAACAAAGGCAATCTCGTTGCCGTGATTTCAAACGGAACAGCGGTGCTCGGCTTGGGCGACATCGGTGCCATGAGCGGCAAACCAGTGATGGAAGGTAAGAGTTTGCTCTTTAAGATATATGCCGGCGTTGACGCTTTCGACATCGAAGTCAACGAGAAAGACCCCGACAAGTTCATTGAGGCAGTGAAGGCCATTGCCCCGACGTTCGGTGGCATCAACTTGGAAGACATCAAGGCACCTGAGTGTTTTGAGATTGAACGCCGCCTGAAAGCTGAGCTCGACATCCCAGTGATGCACGACGACCAGCACGGAACGGCCATCATCTCGGCTGCCGGCTTGATCAACGCCATCGACGTGGCAGGCAAGAAACTGGAAGATGCCCGCATCGTTGTGAACGGTGCCGGTGCGGCCGCCATTTCCTGCACCCGTCTCTATTGCTCCTTTGGCGCACGCAAGGAAAACATCGTGATGCTCGACTCTCGCGGCGTTATTCGTGTTGACCGCGAAAACCTGACGGAGCAGAAGCGCGAATTTGCCACCACCCGCGACATCCACACCCTGGAAGAGGCCGTGAAGGATGCCGACGTATTCGTTGGTCTCTCGAAGGGTAACGTGCTTTCGAAAGACATGGTGCGCTCAATGGCCAAGAACCCCATCATCTTCGCCCTGGCCAATCCTGTACCTGAAATCTCTTATGAAGATGCCAAGGACGCACGCCCTGACGTGTTGATGAGCACGGGACGTACCGACTATCCTAACCAAATCAATAACGTTATCGGTTTCCCGTATATCTTCCGTGGCGCCCTCGATACCGCCGCCAAGGCCATCAACGAGGAAATGAAGCTCGCCGCTGCACGCGCCATTGCCGATTTGGCACGCCGCCCGGTGCCCGACATCGTAAACCGTGCCTATCATGTGCGCAACTTTACGTTCGGTCCTGATTATTTTATCCCAAAACCAGTCGACCCACGCCTCATCACGGAGGTTTCAATGGCTGTGGCAAAGGCCGCCATTGAGAGCGGCGTGGCCCGCAAGGTCATCACCGACTGGAAGGCTTATCGCCAGCAACTGCGCGAACTGATGGGACAGGAAAGCAAGCTGACGCAAAACCTCTATGACACGGCTCGCCTCTCGCCGCGACGTGTGGTCTTTGCCGAAGGCACGCACCCCACTATGCTTGAAGCTGCCATCCGCGCCAAAGAGGAGGGTATCTGCCATCCAGTTCTTTTGGGCAACGACGTGCAGATTCGCAAGATGGCCGAAGATATGAAGCTCAACCTCGACGGCGTTGAGGTGCTCAATCTTCGCAACGACAGTGAAGCGGAGCGCCGTCAGCGCTATGCCGAAATCCTGGCGAAGAAGAAGCAGCGCGAGGGCTACACGTTGCAGGAAGCCATCGACAAGATGTACGAGCGCAACTACTTCGGCATGATGATGGTGGAGACGGGCGATGCCGACGCTTTCATCACCGGTCTTTACACGAAATATTCCAACACCATCAAGGTGGCCAAGGAAGTGATTGGCATCCGCGAGGGCTATAATCACTTCGGAACGATGCACCTCATCAACTCCAAGAAGGGTGTGCTCTTCATTGCCGACACTCTGATCAACCGCCACCCCGACAGCGAGACGTTGCTCGACATCGCCAAGCTCTCGGCTTCAACGGTGCGTTTCTTCAATCGTACGCCGGTGATTGCCATGCTATCGTATTCAAACTTCGGCACGGACAACACGGGAAGCCCCGTGGCCGTACATCAGGTGGTTGACCAGATGCAGCGTGAGTTCCCCGACCTGGCCATCGACGGCGAAATGCAGGTGAACTTTGCGCTCGACAAGGACTTGCGCGATGACAAATATCCGTTCACACGCCTGAAAGGCATGGATGTCAACACCCTCGTGTTCCCGAACCTGACGAGTGCCAACGCTTCATACAAGATGATTAAGTCGATGGCTGAAGATGCCGAAGTTGTCGGCCCAATCCAGATGGGATTGAAGAAGCCTATCCACTTCACCGACTTCGAATGCAGCGTGCGTGACATCGTCAACATCACTGCCGTGGCTGTCATCGATGCCATCGTTCAGGAGAAGAAAGACCAGAAGGCATAAGCAATTGCTTATATATAATAAGGAGTGCCATACTTCAAACATCCGATAGATGCTTGGAGTATGGCACTCCTTGTTTATGTCCTTGGGGTAGGGGCAAAATGCAGAAAAATCTCTGCGCGATTTTGGGGCAAATGGTAAGTGGTGGTTGATGCGCACATGATAAACGAACAAAGCGCGAAAAGGAACGCCCTGAAAGGGCAGCCAGTTCTCAGCCCAGGGCAACGCCCTGGGTATCAGCGTATAAACGCCTACGCCCTGTAAGGGCAAAAGTATGGGCGAACAGTTGGCTTTTACTTTTGCCCTTACAGGGCGTAGGGAATGGGGATATGGCACCCAGGGCGTTGCCCTGGGCTGGGGACTTGTTGGGCTTTCAGCCCGCGCAGGGCCGCAGATAAGGCTTTTTCCGCACAATCTCCATCTACTTAATTTTCTGAATTTTGAGCGCCCCACCTTTCATGGACTACCTGTTTTCCCCTTCGACCATCCTGTAGAATCCGTCGTCAGAAGTCAGGATTTCTTCATCGGTGAGATATTGGAGCGCCTCGGCAACTTTCTCTTTCGAGAAGCGGTCTGAGCAGAATTCGTCAACCTGTCGCGGACGTCCGTCGGCCATCATGGTTTCAATCATGTGGCACACCTCTTCGAGCGACCTTTTCTCCTTGCGCCGTTCCACACACACATCGCAGTGTCCGCAGTCTTCGCTCTTTGTCTCCCCGAAATAGTCAAGGAGGATGCGGCTTCGGCAGCGGTCGTCTTTTTCGGCATAATTGAGAATGGCGTTGACGCGGCGCAGATAATCGTCGCGGCGCTCCTCATACACCTCTTGCGAGAGTGTGGCACGTTCCACACGCCGTTGCAGATAGGTGATATGTGGGACGTTCTTGTGTGGGATATAGTGGATGATGCGCAGTTTCGTGAGCAACACCAGCGCGTCATAGACCTCCTGCGGTGTCATTTCGCATTCCGCGCCGAGGCGTTGCTCGTCGATGGGCACATAGTCGGAAAAGATGCCGCCATAGAGCCGCAGCACGCCTTTAATCACCCTGTCGGCAGCGCCTTGCAGTTGGTGCAGGCGGTAGAGGTCGTCGCGCCCAGTGAGGAAAAGCAGGCGCGAGGTGTTTTCCTCTTCCTCCCGAAAGTCGATGTAGCCAGCCTGCGTGAGAATGCGAAGCGCACTTAGCACTGGTACGGGGAAGAGCTTGAAATTGACGCAGAAGCGTTGCAGGTTAAACTCGTAGTTCACGTTCATTCCGTCGCCAACGGCGAGCTGGAAAAAATAGGCAAGTTTGTCATAGACATCGGCGATATATTCCTTCGTGGGGAAGGTCTCGGGGATGCGCCGCAGCATTTTCCCGTGGTCAGAGCGGTTGTAGAGCAAAACGGCATAAGCCGGTTTGCCGTCGCGTCCGCCACGTCCCGCCTCCTGGAAATATGCCTCAACGGAGTCGGGCAAGTCCATGTGAACCACCACGCGCACGTCGGGCTTGTCGATGCCCATGCCAAAAGCGTTGGTGGCCACCATGATGCGCACTTCGTCGTTTTGCCAAGCCTTCTGCCTCACGTCTTTGTCGATGTCGCTCAGTCCGGCATGGTAGTGCAGGGCCGTGAATCCCTCTTGTCGCAGTTTCTCCGCCACTTTGGATGTGCCTTTTCGGCTGCGCGTGTAAACGATGGCGGCCCCCTTTATGTTTCTGAGAATGTGAAACAGTTCCGTTTCTTTGTCCTGCGTTTTGCGCACCACATAATAGAGGTTGCGGCGGGCAAAACTCATGCGGAACACGCGCTTCTGTCCTTCGCGGAAGTGCAGCTGTGCGCAAATGTCGTCAACCACCGCCGGAGTGGCCGTGGCCGTCAGCGCCAGCACGGGAACCTCTGGCAGGAGTTGGCGTATCTGGGAAATCTGTAGGTAAGAAGGGCGGAAATCGTAGCCCCACTGAGAAATGCAGTGGGCCTCGTCGACGGTGATGAAGCTCACCTTCATGCGCTTCACTTTGTTTTGGAAAATCTCCGTGCCGAGGCGTTCTGGCGACACGTAGAGCAGTTTGTAGGCACCGAAGATGCTGTTGTCGAGGTGTTTCAGAATTTCGTTGCGCGTTTGTCCCGAATAGATGGCCGCCGCCTGTATGCCCCTTTTCTTCAAGTTGGCCACCTGGTCTTTCATCAAGGCGATGAGCGGCGTAATCACGATGGTCATCCCCTCAAGTGCCAGGGCCGGCACCTGGAACGTGATACTCTTTCCGCCGCCCGTTGGCATCAGTCCGAGCGTGTCGTTGCCCGTCGTGATGCTCTCGATGATTTCCGCCTGAATGCCGCGAAAGTCATCGTAGCCCCAATATTGCTTCAAAATCTCGTGAAACCTGTCCATACTCGATAGTGGTTCTTTAGGTAGGTGTTCAGAATTAGTTTATATTGAATTGTCGTATTATTTTGTTCCTACATGGATAGTATAAACTAATTTTGAACACCTACTTATTCACAGGGGCGTATGTCTTCAATTTGCAGTTGCACCTCGCCCCGTTTGTGGGTGTTTTCTTCAACGGCGTAGCAGATGTCGAATGCACGTTTCGTCTTGATGTATCGTGCCTGCGAACTTTGTCCGAAGGCAATGCCGTTCATCACGTTGTTGCTCTTGTTGTCCACCAATTCGAGCTTGATGTGCTCCTGTCCGCGGCCCACCACCTTGCTTGTGCCGTAATCGTAGACACGTCGTGTGCAAAATACGGGGCGTTCGTTCTGCGGACCGAAGGGCGCGAAGCGCTTGAGTTGCTGATAGAATTTAAACGTCACGTCCTTGAAATCGAGATAGGCATCGATGGCCAGTGTAGCCTCCGTTTGCGTGTCCATGATGTGTTTTTGCACATAAGCCTCAAAGCGTTCAGCAAATTCCGGCACGTTTTCCACCTTCATGGAAAGCCCAGCGGCATAAGTGTGGCCGCCGAAGTTCTCAAGCAGATCAGAGCAACTCTGCACCGCTTTATAGACATCGAAGCCCGACACGCTGCGTGCCGACCCCGTGGCAACCCCGTCGGAGCGTGTCAGCACCACGGCTGGGCGGTAATATTGTTCCGTCAGACGAGAGGCCACGATGCCGATAACCCCCTTGTGCCACGATTCGTTATAGATGACCACGCTGCGTCGGTCGTCAAGCCCCGGCAGTTGTTCCACCTGTTTAAACGCCTCGTCGGTCATCTGCTTGTCGAGGTCCTTGCGTGCTTCGTTGTAGAGGTTGATGCAGCCTGCTTTCTCGAGAGCCGCCTGATAGTCTTTCTCCACCAGGAGCTCAACGGCCTCTTTTCCGTTTTGCATACGTCCCGACGCATTGATGCGCGGGCCGATTTTGAAGATGATGTCGCTCATGGAAAGCTCCCTCTCCGAGAGTCCGCACACCTCCACGATGGCTCGCAGTCCGATGCTCGGATTCGTGTTGAGGCAGCGCAATCCCTGGCAGGCCAGTATGCGGTTTTCTCCCATGATTGGCACGATGTCCGACGCGATGCTCACGGCGCAGAGGTCGAGCAGGCTCGAGAGCTTGTTGAACTCAATGCCGTTGCTGGTGGCGAATGCCTGCATGAATTTGAATCCCACGCCGCAGCCCGAGAGGTGGGTATAGGGATAGCGGTTGTCATGGCGTTTCGGATTAAGAATCGCCACGGCCGGCGGCAGTTCGTCGTCGGGAACGTGGTGGTCGCAAATGATGAAATCGATGCCCTTTTCGCGGGCGTAAGCCACCTCCTCAACGGCCTTGATGCCGCAGTCGAGCACAATGATGAGTTTCACCCCCATTTCGGCGGCGAAATCGATACCTTTGCGCGAGATGCCGTAGCCTTCCTCATAGCGGTCGGGGATATAGAAGTCGATATTGGAATAGAATTGCGAGAGGAACTTGTAGACCAGTGCCACCGCCGTGCATCCATCAACGTCATAATCGCCATAAACCATGATGTGTTCCTTGCGTCCCAACGCCTGGTTGAGCCGGTCAACGGCCACCTGCATGTCGTTCATCAAAAAAGGGTCGTGCAGGTCAGAGAGTTGCGGACGAAAGAAACGCCGGGCTTCGGTCGCCGTCTTGATTCCGCGTTTCAGCAGCAGTCGCCCAAGTGCGGGGTGTATGTTCACCTCCCGCGCCAAGGCGGTTGCTGCGGCGGTCTCGTCGGCCGTCGGCTCTTCATAGGTCCATTTATAAATCATTGATATATATGTTTTTGTTTTTATCTGAGCAGGGGCCTCCGGCAGAAGATATTGCCGAAAGTCAAGAGGGGCAGGTACACATTACCCCAATTTAGATAGCTAAGATAGAAAAAAAATATGACACGTGCGCGACTTTTACTCATTTTTTGATTCTCGCTGCGAATCTCTGGTGCCTTGCGGGCGAGCCCATCCCTTAGCAAGACGACAAGGGGTGTCCTGAAAATCTACGGACTTTCAGGACACCCCTCTGTTGGGATAAGTAGGTGGTAGGGTGTTCAATATCGAAATATTAAAGATTAGCGGTAGCGCCCTCGTAGCGGAGATTTGCACTGGCCCGCACAATCGTCTGTTGCGGCGCCAGCACTGTAGCTCACTTTGCTCGCAAAGTGAGG
>UQCW01000016.1 GCA_900539625.1 uncultured Prevotella sp. | reverse complement strand
AGAGGTAGGGGCAAGCCCCTACCCTAAATATGAGCCCCTTTCAGGGGCGCTGTCGCCTCTTTACCAACCTTGATTTTTATGGAATTTTGAACACCCTACCTGTCAGCGGCCAAGCAAGGTAGGGTGTAGGGACATGGTACCCAGGGCGTTGCTCTGGACTTGTTGGGCTTTCAGCCCGCGCAGGACCGCAGACAAGGTTTTTTCCGCATAATCTTCACCAACTTAATATTTCAATTTTGAACACCCTACCCAATAGGACGGTATGTCTGACACATAATATTCAATATTATTGCTCCGGTAAAACTTCTAAAGTTTAAAATATTTCTCAGCCATTTTGGTCAGCTCGCCATTTGAAATATTCGCAACGCCAGTCTGCTTAATATACGAAAATTCTTCTTTGTTCTTACCAATTACAAATTTGCGCTCCACGTCGTCAATATCAGCATACAGGTGGTAGTTGCCTTTATATGTTTCTTCAATACGAACGTTCTTGACTATATGGCCATTGATTACAATAGCAGACGAAGACGGTTGGCTATCCCATTCTCCCCAATCCCTTAAATGCTTAATGATTGTGGTTTCCACTCTGCCAATCCATTCTTCTTCAACCCCATATTTCAATGCCACTTGACGGAATTTCTTTAGCGAAGCAACAACATCGCGAATAACAGCTTCAGGCCGACGAATGCCGTTGTCACGGGCAAAAGCAATTGCGTCTTCGCGAGTGATGCCACGGAGTTTAGCACGTATGAACATGCAATGTTCCTCATTAGGCAGACAGCCACCTCTGTCTATTATATAAGTCATGTCATAGGCAGGAGCCAAGCGCCACGAACCATCTTCATTCATTATAAATGAGAAATTCTTGTTGTGGTCATCCGTGTTGTTTGCCAGAACATTGAAAACCATTCTGCGGAACACCTCTTGGCAGTCGGCCTCTGGAAGATGAAGCTTACGACAAACCGCAATCAATTGTTCATAACTTTCAGCGTCAGGATAAATCGCGGCCAATGTCTGGGTATGCACTTTCTTTGTTCCGTTGCGGTCAAATCGCTTTGTCATGAAGTGCCTGTTGTTTTCAACGGCATACAGTTCCGATGGCATCATGTTGATTCCCGCAGTTGTGGCCAACTCGTAATATGTCATTTCCAATTCCGATGAGCAATATTCCGAATTGCCGAATTTCAGCAGGTAATAATCAAAATCTTCCAAGCCAGAAATCTGTCCGCTACGTATCTCACCCGTTTTTCGGTTAATGGCTATAATAGCCTTTGGTTGCCGACCACCGGCTGAAGTACCAACCGTCAATAATGATTGCATCGTTATCGACTCTTCTGGCAATATACGGGCATTTTCTCTTTCCACAAAGATGCGCTCTGCCAAATCCGCCAACGATTTCATATCTATCTTTTCTGTTTTTCGCTCATGGCTCACTTCCGGAAGAAATTCCAGGGCACCCATACCTCGCCTGCCAATAAACGACAGTTTGTCAAGAGGATTGATGTCCGCACCCGAAAGGTGATTTTGCTGACGCCAAAGGTCAAACAACTGATTGCCCCAGGCATCTGGTAATGAATCGGCAACAAAGGCAGGAAGTCTTTGGAATATCTTTTCACTTTCGCCCCAAACAGGCGCAAGCGCTCTTACCCCTGTAACAGGGGCAGATAATGGCGATATGTTCAGCCCTTTTTTAACGAACTCTGGGTTGTACGTAAAATATGATAGTCTGCGACGCTCGTCCCACACCAACCTGCCTATTTCTTCATCCCAGAGTATGACTCTTAGCAACTTTATCATATATATTCATGGGTTATTTAGAGTGGCGAATGCGTTGTGCTTTCTTTTCGTCCTTACGCACCAGATAGGGTGATTCTGGCAATTCGGGAAGCACTTCATCCAGTGCATCAATCTGGCCCACAACTTTCAGCAAGAGAATGAATGTAGACAATGAGACATTGCCAGCTGTTCCGTTCTCGAATTTATGTATTGTTGTCAGACCTACACCCGACTGTTCGGCAACTTCTCTTTGAGTGAGGTTGCAGCGCATCCTATACTCCTTGAAGCGCGTTCCAAGCAAGCGCACAAGTTCTGGTGTTGAATATTCATAAAAGTCTGCCATTTGCACACATTTTTATTATCATTATAATGATATTTACGGCTTATTCTTCCATATAACATTCAATATAATGAAGTTTATACTTGCAAAGCTATATACAAATATTGAAACCACAAAATAAAATTTCCACAAAAACTTTTTTAGAAAGCCTTTCCCCACAACAAAAAACATGGAGGCCAAACGCTCAAGGGCTGTTTGGTCTCCATGTTTTTATTTTAGGCGTACTGAAAGGGATTTCAAGAACGCCATTACATATCATTTAGCGAATCACCTTTTCTCCGTTTCCGTTGATGTAAACGCCATGCTGCACGGGCTGGTGCAACTGTCTTCCCTGAAGGTCGTAATAGACGTTGGAAGAAGCGGCAGAAGAAGTGTTGACATTGTTGATGGACGTTGAGATATTGAGTTTCTCAAATGTCCAGATGCTGGCACCCCATGCAATGGGCTTGAGGATGACGTTGTTGGCCCAGCTGCTGGCATTGACATACCAACTGTAAGCACCAGAGGCTGAAATGATGCGGATGCCCGTCTTACCCTCGTCGCAAGTGTGCTGATCGAGCTTCCATGAATATTCCTTGCCCAAGAGGATGTTCTTGGTCTCGGCATCGGAAGCTGGATAGGCTGGTTTGTCACCCACCTTGCTGAAGATGCTCACCGTGCCATCGGCATTCTTGCGGATGCGCCATTGATAGGCATCGGTGTTGTTGCTCATCGTGCGGGGCTGCACCGTGTTGGAAGTGGAAGCCATAGCCAGATAGTTGGTGAAATAGGCGTTACGCAGGTTATAGTAGTAACCTTCATCCAGCGCGTCGAGTACAAAGGTGCGTGGCATGGCCACAAACTGTGCGTAGAGCGCGAGGAATTTGTCGTATTCGCTGCGCGAAACAGCGCCCTTACCAATCAGCGCCTTGGCCGGCGCGATGATTTCATCGCTGAGCAAGCTGAGGGCCGCTTCTGTCGGTTCGCCCATCTCGCCCGGTTTTGCGTTGTGAAAAACGGTTTCACATTTCTCAACGAGGTGCTTGAGCATGAAGGTGAAGTCTTTCACCTCAACAATGCGCCATGTGCCCTGATAGCAGAGCGCAGCGTCAGTGCCGCTCTTGGCATAGCCTGTGCAGTCGGCCGTGAGGTATTTGCCGCCAGAGGAAATGTTGAGCACGGCAGGAATGTAAGTGTACTGTCCGCTGGCTTTAGTGGCGAGCGCAATTTTCATCACACTGCCGTTTGCCGTCAACGTCATGTTTTCGGCATTGCCCGCCGGCATGGTCAAAGCCTTACCCGTGATGACGTTCTTCACCTTATAGCCACCCGTCACGGCTTCAAACTGCCAGATTTCTTCTGGTTCATATTGCTTCGTATAGTGGAAGCGCACGTTGTTGTCGCTGGCATAGAGCGAAGAACCTTCATATTTTGCCTTGTAGTAAGTGGAAGCAGAGAGAATCTGATAATATTTTCCCTCTTCCGGCATCGTGATGTCAGCCTTCTTATATTGGCCGACAGACGCTGTCAGGGCAGCGAGTTTGTCGGCATTCTCCATGTCGCCCTTCAAATCGCTGAGCGCCTCCGTCATTGCCGTTTTCTTGTCGGCGGCAGGCAGACCAACGTAATCGCCAGCGGCAGCGATGATTTCCTCAGCCTCTTCAACGGCCTTTTGCGCCGCCGTCTGTTCGGGTTTCTCGAAATAATGAGTGGCATACGTCACGCCCATTTCGTCGAGCACGCTGCGCTGCGTCTGGAGGCGCATATAGAAGCCCACCCAGTTTTTCTTGGCAGCTGGCAACCATCCCGTTTCAGAGAGCGCCAAGAGGCGCGGGAAGAGCTGGTATTCGAGTTCCACACTGTCGTTGCACGTTTCAGTCCACATATTTCCCTGAACGCCCAAACAAAAGTCTTCACGTCCTGAGAGCGAAGCCACGGGGTTGACATTGTAGACGGTTTCCACGCTGTTGACCCAGTTGTCGCCCCATCCGCCTTGGTATTTCTCGTTGATGTCTCTCTGCGCCATCGGCACCTGCATCATGTCGAGATAGAGCGACTGGTAAGGCACCACGATGCTCTTGAAACCCTTGTCGGCAGCCTTGGAACTCATGTTGATGTTGTTCCAGGCCATGATGACGGGTTTCACCTTGTTGTCGGCATTCCAGTGTGAGAGGAGTTCGTCCCAAACCACGATGTCCTTGCCGTATTTTTCCTTCAGATAAAGACCCAGTTCTTCAACGAGCCACGACTGGAGTTCGTTGACGCCCGAGAGTCCCTTTTCCTTCACGCGGCGGAGACAGTCGGCATTGTTGGCCCACTGGTCTGTCGGACACTCGTCGCCGCCGAGGTGAATATACTGATAAGGGAACACCTCTGCCACGTGGCCGAGCACACATTTGAGGAAGTCAACCACTTCGTCCTTGCCGATGTTGAGCACGTCTTTCGAAATACCGCCGTCGATGCGCACGCTGTAAGACTTCGAAGGATCGCAGCTCAGTTCTGGATAAGCAGCCACGGCAGCCACCATGTGTCCCGGGAGGTCGATTTCAGGAATGATTTCAATGTTGCGGTCCTTGGCATAGGCCACGATTTCGCGCAAGTCGTTGAGCGAATACCACATGCCGCGACCATATTCCGTGTCGTCGAAGAATTTCGAAGCGCCACCAGCATTGGAGAACGAACCGGCACGCACGCTTCCCACCTCCGTCAAACGCGGATATTCAGGGATTTCAATGCGCCATCCCTGGTCGTCGGTGAGGTGCCAGTGGAAACGGTTCATCTTGTAAGAAGCCATCACGTCGAGCACGCGCATCACTTCTGTTTTAGAGAAGAAGTGACGGGCCACATCGAGCATGAAACCACGGTGGCCGAGGTTGGGTTTGTCAACGATTTCCACGTAAGGCAGCGTCCATCCGTCGTTTTTCTGCAACGTCTTGCCATAGATGGCCGCTGGCAGCAACTGCTTGAGGGTTTGCAGACCATAGAAGAAACCAGTGCTGTCGGTCGAAGCGATTTCCACGCCCGAGGCGTTGATGTTCAGTCGGTAAGCCTCGTGTTCGAGCGTCTTGTCGGCCACCATAGAGATAGCGCAGGCTGCAGAAGCGGGGTTCACCTGAAGGTCGATGCCCAGCGTGCGCTTGGCCTGACTGGCAAATTCGCTGGCATAGCGCAGAGGAGCGTCGCCCGTTGCCACGATACCGTCGATTTTCGAGAGGCTCAAAGAGCCGTCGCCCTTAGTCACACTGGCAGGATAAGGCACCAAAGAGAGCATCTTGCCCATCTTTTCAAAATTCTCCTCGCTCACGAAGGTGAGCGGCTGGTTGGCATCAGAGCGGTCATTCCAGAGTCCGAGTTTTTTACCCGTTCCGGCACCACCCCACTGGTTCATATACACGCCCAGATTAACCTTCGGCGAAATCACAAAATCGCCAGAATAGTTGGCATTAGTCGTGGTCTGCCAAACGAAATATTTGTTGGCGTTAGGCGTTTTTCCGGCCTTGAACATACCTTCCTGCTTAGTCGTAGTGGTATAGAGCGTGAGGCCCGAACGGCTTGTGAGGGTATAGCCCGTCGTTGCCGACCCTTCGATTTTCCAGAATTGTGCGTCACGTCCCATCGGAATGCCCGTAAGCACTTCTTCGCCGTCGCCCTGCGCCGTGAGCACACCTTTCCCGTTCGACATCTGAACGAGAAACCATGTCACGTCGTCGCCGACGCTTACCTTCGGCTTTTCTGCCGCCCACAGTTGCGAAATGGCAAGCAGGCAGAAGAAGCATAGCAGTAATGTTTTCTTCATATAGATAACTTTTAAAATGTTGATTGTATTACACTTGCAAATTTACCTTTTATAATTCAGACAACGAAAAAAACCTTGGATTTATTGTTGCGCGGGGAGGGAACTAAGTGAAGCAAGCGGATGACAATGCAAATAGCATCGATAAAGGCTTTCCTTTTTACCTCCCTCTAAAAAACCATAAGTCTTCTACCATACATTCAAACTTACCGCGACCATTTCCTTGCAACCTTAAATTGGCAGACAAACTCTCCCCTATTATGGCATGATTGTACCCTATCCCCTAATCACAATATCTACTCGCGGCCGCTGGTAGAGCTACTCGCAGTCGAAGGTAATGTTACTCGCGGCCGAAGGTAGCGCTACTTGCGGCCGCGAGTAGATAACTTCCTCATACTTCCAGGCCCGATGGAATGAGATAAAACAACAGCTAGAGATTATAAAGGCGTTGCAGCGTATAGAGAAGCGCAAGCAAGACAATACAGATACCAAAGCATCATTGACCATTTCCTTCATTCATTGACCATATGTCTTGCAGTGCGGATACATACGTCTCGCTTGGTGGTTCTAATGGTTGTACTAATCAGCTTACGAATTGGGACGTTACACAGAAAATGGGATTGTGAGTATCAACAAAGAGAAAATCGCAAAAGCGTTGAGCTAACCACGATGTATGGCATGAGAAAATACGATTCAAACAAATCCAACTATGGGTGATTTTATGCTAATTGCTCGGTGAGCAATGAAAATTCTTAAGATTTATTCTTTATTCTAATAAAAAACGTTTATATTTGCACTTGGACTATCATGTCTCAACTAAATACCAGCTCAAGACGAGTTCTTTTAACTGGTATCATGAGACAGCTCACGCCGTGTGGAGCATGGTAAAATCGAAAGACATATCTGTGCGAAGCGGGCTTGGGTGGGACGATAGTTCTGACATATTGAAGGCGTTTACTCGACGCTGTGTTTAAGACGTACCGAATCTTGCAAATTCAAAATCCAGTCTTGAACGTAGCAACGGTAGATGTCCCGGGTGTGATTATATCAATCCCGTGGAGACCTTGTAAGCATAGATTGTGTCCTTTGGGGTGCAATGTAATATGCTGTATAGGTCTCTTTACGGATGCGATTTTCATATCGGCGTGGGCTCTAACGTTGTCTGTTCAACTGGATTTGGCAATGCAAGAGCCTTGGTACGTGGGACGGACAACAGGACGACTCACGCTTTTTTTGTGTCGCAACTTAACCGAGTTCTGTCTAGAATAAAGTTAGCACCGATATGAAAATCGATGAATGTACACCAGAAAATGTACACACCGTTGGAGGTGGTGAAACTCCTCCCAGCGCTGGGCTTACCCCCAACGCCCTCCCCGAAACTCAAAGTAATGCCAACACGGAGAGTTCAAAAACAGGGGTGTCCACCAGAAATGCGCATAGCGGAACGGCATTAAAGCAACAGAAGCAGGAAGACATTCCTCATTGGTACACCCTTCGCTGCACATATGGCAGAGAAAAAACAGCATACGATTATCTGGTAAACAAAGGCATCACCGCTTTCTATCCCACTACCACCATAGTTAAAATCATCAATGGCAAACGCAAAGTTGTCACCGAATCACGTTTGCCCAACATTTTCTTCGCATTCGGTACAGAAAACCAAATCAAAACCTTCGTTTACGACAACGTAAACCTCCCATTCCTTCGTTTTTACTATCGCCACATCCATGTTGGTAACAGAATCGAGAAAACTCCGCTGATAGTTCCCGACTATCAAATGGAAAGTCTGAAGATTATCTGCGAAGCCGATGCGGACAATACTATCGTGTCGTTAGACGAAGTGCCCAAGTTCGAGAAAGGACAATTAGTACGAGTTGTTGATGGTGCATTCAAGGGAGTCGTTGGACGAGTGGCGAGATGGCAAGGACAACAGAGAGTGGGTGTGGTTGTTGAAGGTTTGATAACGATAGTGACAGCATATGTGCCAAATGCGTTTCTAGAATTTGTTGAATAATAACAAATATGCTTATAAAAAAGATACTTTTCCCATTTGTATTATGTGTATCATTTGTCATCAACATATTGTTATTATGCCCTTATAGGATATAGATGTTTGGGAGGACGAGAGTTATAGTTATAAATTCTATAAGTTTATATTGGCTCCTTGTGTAAAGAGAGGCCCAAATATCTCAAATTAAATGTCTGGGGCATGGATGGAGTGTCTTTTGAAAAGATTCTTTTGCCATTCCAAAACATGGAAGTTTGATTTGAGATAGTGGCAATCACTAATGCCAACAAAAGTACAATTAAAATAAAGATTAAAGAAGTTCATATGAATAAAAAGTTCATTATTCCGATTGTGATCTGTACAATCATCATTATTGCAGTTATCTCTACCTGCGTTGGGAAGGGTAGTAAAATCGAACTAACATGGGATGCAGTACCAGCTCCAAAGGAAATAAAAGACTCTATTGAGCTAAAAGTATATGTAGAAAATTCCGGTAGTATGGATGCGTATATGTGTGCTGGATCAAATCTAAAAGATGCAGTTTTTGATTATGTAAGCGACTTGAAGCGATTGACTACATCCTGTTCATTGTACTATATCAATTCGAAAGTTATCCCTTTCACCGGGGACTTAAATACATATATTAAAAATCTTACCCCACAATCTTTTGCTAAAGCTGGTGGAAACCGAAGTCATACAGACCTTCGTCAGATTTTTAACACGATAGTAAAGGCTAATAGCAAACAAACGGTTTCTATATTTATCTCAGATTGTATCCTTGACATTCCTCAGAATGCGATTGATTTTTTAGGGAATTACCAGATTTCTATCAAAAACACGTTTAATGAAGCTCTGGCAAAAAATCCCGAATTGGGAGTTGAAATAATCAAACTTGACTCCAAATTTAGTGGTTTTTGGTTTTGCGGACATAATCGGGAATTTTTGAAGGATGTAAAACGACCTTACTATATTTGGGTAATTGGTAATCAAAGGTATTTGGCTGAATTCAACCAAAAGGTTCCTGTCGAGAATATTATAGGCGGTATTAAAGAATATTGTGCGTACGCAGCTCCACAGAAAATACCATTCGATATAAGTAAAAGTACTTATGTAACAAACCATTCAGGAAAAATAAATATTGAATTACTCGTAAATTTAAGAGGATCGTTGCAAAGCAGCAATCTGTATAAGAATATTGCACAATACAAATCTGCTAACCCTCAACAAGTAGCAGTGGTGTCGGTTGAAGAGATTACTGCTACAGATAGTCCGTATAGTCATGTTGTCACTTTAGAAATCTCCAATCCCGAGACATTGAAATCAGAAACGGTTTCTTTTTCTTACCCTTATTTGGCGACATGGATATCTAATTCAGATGACACAACAGGACAAAATATAAAAGAAAACCTTGACAAAACAACAGGACTAATGGCACTGATTAAGGGTGTGGCAGAAGCCTATAAGAACTCAACTACATACGGATCGGTTTCCTTTGAATTAAAAAATAAATAAAGTTAAATATCATGAGTGAATTTTTTGGAAGTATCTACTGCTGGCTCGAAGACTTCTTTGGAATAGAACTTGCAGAGTATCTTTGGGGAGAATCATCTCCAGAGCAGTTAAGCAACATGTTTATTGGCATCGGCCTTACCATGTTGGTGATTTCCCTAATTGTAGCTGTCTGCTACTATTACATTATTAATCATCCACGCCTGAACAATTGGTGGGGATGGCTTATATTCTTGGGTATTAACGCTGTGATAAACTTTGTAGTCGGATGGCAATGGGTTCTTAAAGATTATTATGCAGGATTAATGGTGAAAAAAGATGCAGCAACCCAAAAGATGGTTGACCTTCCTATCTATTCAGATGACATCCTTGCATTTGGAGTTACCAATATGCTTAATGCTATTATAGCTTTCATAATATTCTCGTATATTATCAAGTGGTGGAGTACTAACTGCTCACGAGCTCCATTTTAACACATAAATATTATTAATCATGGCAAAACTATATGTATTCGGAATTGGAGGAACAGGTGCGCGTGTTCTCCGTTCTTTCACAATGATGATGGCAGCAGGTGTAACCATTGGCGCAGACGAAGTCGTGCCTGTCATCATAGATCCCGATGCTTCTAATGCAGACTTGACAAGAACTGTAGCCCTGATGAACATCTACAGGTCTATTCGTTCTTCCCTCTCGTTCTCTCCCCAAAATGAGTCGACATTCTTTAGAAAAGAACTGTCGCAGATTCTTGCGAATTATACGCTCCGTATCAACGACACTGATGATAAGACGTTCTCGCAGTTTATCGACCTGCCTTCCATGAACAAGTCATCGCAGGCCATGATAAGAATGCTTTTCTCGGAAAAGAACTTGGCTTCGTCAATGGATGTCGGTTTTAAAGGCAACCCCAATATTGGTAGCATTGTGCTTAATCAAATTGTGGATTCTAATGACTTCCAGGACTTTGCCAACAACTTTGAGGCAGGCGACAAAATCTTTATCATCAGTTCCATTTTTGGTGGAACGGGCGCCAGCGGTTTTCCACTTTTGCTGAAAACACTTCGCACGGGAACAAACTTCCCAAACAATGATCTGATTAACCATGCAGAAATTGGTGCCATCACAATTCTTCCATATTTCAAACTGAAGAATGACGATGAAAGCGAGATTGATTCATCAACCTTCATCTCTAAAACTAAATCTGCATTGGCTTATTACGAAAACAATATCAGCAAGAATAAGTCTATTGATGCGCTGTATTTTCTTGCTGATAATGTTACAAATACCTACGAAAACCACGAAGGAGGATCAGCACAGCAAAACGATGCTCATCTCATAGAATTCCTTGCTGCTACTGCTATCGTGGATTTCAGTAATAAGCAACACGCAAATACGTCAAACAAAGAACTTGGTCTGAAGGATCTCATTAATTCAGTTACATTCGACTCCTTCTACGAGAATCAAAAACGTATGCTTTTCGCCCCTTTGACAGAGTTCATGATGATGACCAACTGCCTGAATCACAAGTTTGACTATTATTCGTCTAAGGATTTTAATGCCAACAATGATAACTTCAACGGTCTGTACGGGTCTTCTTTCATGACGGAGCTTCAGCATCTTACAGGTTTGTTCATCGAATGGCTTGATGAAATGAAGAGAAATAAACGCTCTTTAGACCTTTTTAACCTTAACACAAAAGATAAACCTTTTGAGGTCGTCACAGGAGTTAAGCCTAAAAAAATAGTCAGCCTTAAATCTGATTATGATTTAGTAACCGACCGTTTGAACTCAGCTGTCAAGAAATGCCATAGTAAAGGAGATAACGACAAGTTCCTTGAAATGTTCTTCCTTGCCATGACGAAATTGTTTAACGAAAAATTTAAAGCGTAGCTATGTCAAAAGTATTTAGACTATATCGAGAAGGAACGTCCACCATTCGAGAATGGAACGAAAGCCCAGCATTCCCGTACAATTCCAATGCTCGAGACACAATAGAAGACCCCGATGGAGCAAGTGCAAAAAATGAAATTACTTCAATCCCATCTCCATTTGCAAGAATAGATCTTGTGAAAACAGCTTTTAGGGAAGTATGTCGTAGAGCTACTCATGATATTAAAGAGTTGGAAGGCGACACCATATTCCATAAGATGGTGTCAGATACTTTAGATGTCGGTGAGATCTTTTTCAATATAGATAAATTCAAAGATAAGATTGAAATCATTACCTGGAATCCGTCAGTGATGATTGATGCTTTGAAGAACGACCAAAACGCAAGCCACTTCTATGTGGGCGATGCCTTGCAGAAGTATCTTGTTTCCGATGCTCGCACATATAACTTCGGACAGTTGAAGAACATCTATCTTCTGAATTATACGAATGGGCCAGATGAATTAAACATCATCGGTGCCACTTCACCGTCAACGTTATTCTTTAGCGGTGCGAATAGCCTTGAATATATTCAGGACATATTCTTTGCAAACAATGACCGCCCATTTGACGGCGACTATGTACCCCTTTATAAAAGAGACTTCGACTACATTAAGGCATGGTGGACACTCCGAAAGACAATCCCCGGCTTCTCAAACCTGTTCCCAGAAATTGAGAATTATCTTAACTTGACATTCAGGGCTATTTCAGACCAGATAATCAAGAACAAGTTAAACGAGATTACCCCAGCATCAGCTAAGGATTTCTCTTATATTGACGTGCAGTCACATCAACAGAGTAACCAAGTTGAAGTTCTTGGTACTGTCCTGTTTAAGAAGAAATCTTCAAGAGAAATTGAAAACGAGTTTACAATCCGTCCCGAACGAAGCGTAGCAGGTGTGAAGCCTCTTGTTCTTCCCGTTGAAGCAGGAAATAAATATGCCAGTCTGCAATATGCTAATGGTACATGGGGAAACACAAATAGAGCACCATACAAACCAAATGTTTCTAACATCGAACGTAGAACGCTACCTTATGAAGGCTCAACTTTTGCATATTTGACCATAGGAGATTTCCTTGAAGATTCTATAGTCAAGGTCCCTCATTCTTTGAATAAGAAGTATTTCTTCGACGGGAATATTAAAGATGTAGAGCAGATGACCTCTTTCTTGCTCCCGATTAAGCCTCTTTACTTCAAGTACTTCTCCATTGAAACACTCAACTCAACTATGCCAGACGGTAAACCAGCGTTTGAGATGGAATCTATTGCTGGTGGCTCAGTAAATGTAGTTATACGCATACCTATTATGGGTAATGGTAATATAACTTACATTGAGTATCAGCGTATCTATTATGCCCAGAGGCAAGCAGATGTCTCAGAGACTCAAAACTCTGGTGGCATGACAACCTTCGATTTCACAGGTCTTGTAATGCCTGCCATAAAGTTCCAAAATGAGGACGATGCTCTATATACGGTTTCCTGCGTAAGTACATTCTCCAATCAATTCAATTTTGATTTTTACCGCGAAGGGGAAATCATACGTGATATTCCTGTTGATTGCAGAAACAAAGAAAAAGGCCTGTTCGACTTTAAGGCCGAAACCTATACAATCCAGAATAGCAACTTTGACTTTATCAGAGTTGCTAATAAGGGAGGTGTTAGCAATGTAATTATTCCAAACGTCCTCACACATCAAAATCTGGAAGACTTTGAATTTGCTGTTGACTTGGGTACATCTAATACACATATTGAATTTAAGAAAGCTGATAATAATAGTTCTGACTCTTTCAACTATAAAGACTCAGAATCTATATGCGCAAAGTTCTTTGTTCAGTCCTTCCGCGAAATTCAAGGAAAACTCATTCCTTTAGATTTGATTGATGAAAACGACTTGATGGTTCGTGATTTCATTCCTGCTGTGGTAGGAGATGACTCTGATTTCTCTTTCCCAACACGAACCGCTTTGTCTTATGCAAAATCTACTGACTGGACGGAGAAATTAAGAACATTCGGCTTAATCAATTTCGATATTACATACAATAAAAAAAATGGCATTGCATACAACGCGAAGCCTATGGTCAATATCAAATGGAGCAGTAAGCCTAACGCACAATCTGCAATGCAAGCTTACATCCGTAATATCATGATGATAATTCGCAATAAGGTCATTGCAAATAACGGTAGCCTTGCACGAACAAAAATCACATGGTTCTATCCAAACAGCATGTCACCACGCCGCCTTGCTCAACTACGCATGGCATGGAACGACTCCTACACAGAATTGTTTAACCATGATGGTGCGACAAGAAATCTATCAGAGTCTGTTGCTCCAATACAATTCTACTTCCGTAGATATGCGACAGCAACGAACCTCGTTAATGTGGATATTGGTGGTGGCACTACTGATATTGCCTTCTCTTCAAACGGCAAAGTAGAATATATCACGTCATTTAAGTTCGCTGCGAACTCGCTCTTTGAGGATTCTTTCTCTGACATCAATCCTAATAATGGTATTGTAGACTGGTTCAAGAATGACATTCTCGGCCTTCTTCAGTCAAAAACTGGAACCGTTTTGAATGAACTTGTCAATATTTACTACAACAATCTTGGGCAACCAGCAGACATGGCATCGTATTTGTTCTCTTTGAAAGACAATTCGGCAACGAAAGATCTTTCTCGAAACAATATCGATTTCAATAAGATTCTTCAAAACGACACTAAGTTTAAGATAGTGTTCATCATCTTCTATACAGCTATCATTTATCACATTGCTCAAATTGTAAAGACTAAGGGGTTGAAAGTTCCTCGCCATATATCATTTAGCGGTAATGGTAGTAAGATAATTAGCATTATATCGTCAGACCCAAAGATTCTTAGCAAATACACCAAAATCATCTTTGAGAGAGTTTTGGAATCTGAGTATGGCTCAGCCTTGGATATTCTGGGATTGGAGCAGGGTTCCAATCCTAAAGAAGCTACTTGTAAGGGTGGCTTGATTGCTGCAGAAGCTTACGATGAAGAGCCTGAGACTTTGGTCCTACGAGACTCGTCTGGCAAACTGGTTGGTACAAACGACACATATGCGTCCATTTCTGATACTTACAAAGCAGATATCATAGAGTCTGTTAATGACTTCTTTCGATTTACTCTTACAGAGATACCGTCTGTTTTCAACTTAGACAATAACTTCGGTGTTGATAATGTCACTATGAAGATTGCCAAAGAAGAATGCACCAAGGACTTGGAAACATACCTTGACAAAGGCATAGAGCTCTCTATTAAGGAGTCTGGTAATAAGGACAATCTTATCGAAGACGCTATCACATTCTACCCCATAAAGGGTGTCCTTCAGTCTATTTCAAGCAAAATACAGGAGTATTACTTAGAAAATTCAAGTATATGAAAAAAGTTTATAGTCTCATAGTGTTGACTGCCATCTTAGCTTTATCTTCTTGTAGTTTCTTTGAGGATGATAAATCTTCAAAAGGGAAAGATGAGATTAGGACAATTGTGGAACTTCCAGATTCTGTAAAACAAAAAATTGCAGATCAGGATACTCTTATGACACAACTCTTAAATAAAGTTGATACACTTACAGCAGAGTTAAATTTTACCAAGGAAAAAAACGCAGAGCTGAAAGAAAAAATAGCAGAATTGAAAAGCCCTAAAAGTACATGGGCTTACATTTCAATTTTGGCTTTTGTTCTAGGCTTGATAGCTCTTATTTTATCTCTTCTTAAACCTAAAGGAATAAGAGAAAAACGGGTATATGAAATTGTTAAGAAATCTCTTGACGAATCTCGTAGAATTAAAGAACTTCAAGAAAATGTAAACAACTTATTATCTTCACAGCGCAATAATAGAATGTCAAATACAAGTTCTTCTTATGCGCCTAACTCTGACAGTCGTTTACGCCAATTGGAAAAACAAATGGCTCAAGTAATTGAAGTTATTAAAAATATAACAATCACTACTTCTCAACCCGTATCCACACGGAAGGAGCCTGTTTCTTCACGAAAGGAAAATAAATATCAAAAAGTAGGGTATGCAAAAGTCGATACAGACATATACTTCACTACGATATATGATTCCAATCAAGAGGGATGTGTATTCAAAATATCCTTTACTAGTCCAATTATTGGAAAATTCAACATTATCTCTTTGGACAAGATTCAATCAAGAAACGATTGGCAACAGAAAGTTGAATGTAGTGGATGCTCTATTAAAGAAGCTACTGATTTCCGAATCGAAGATAATGGAATTTGCGAAAAGATTGACGAGAGCACATGGAAAGTAACCAAACCACTTAAAATCAGATTATTGAAATAAGATGTCAATTTTAGTTCCTATAATCGTAGCTGCAATAATCGCGCTACAGATATTCTTCTTTGTGAAGAATGTACTCCGCATGAGAGATTACAAAAAAATCTTTGCGGAAGAAAATTCTTGGGGTATCGCTCATAATCCTGAGACGAATTTCGTTTCTGGTATTTATGGACGTGGTAACAATGTTTTTGAATCAATCAAAGAATCAATCAATAAATACTTAGAAAATAATTCTGGATCAGTGATTGATTTCTCGCTTTTAAAGGATGCAGTGGACCGCCACTGTGATTCTGTGGAGAATGACATCAACACGCTTACACCAACTCCACTGTATTGCGGGCTCGCAGGAACGATGGCAGGTGTGATTGTCGGTTTAGGTTCTCTTATTACGACGGGTAGTATAACAGACCTTCTTTCATCTGGATCTGGAAATTTTGGAACTGCCGCAGATGGTGTAAACGATTTGTTGTCAGGGGTCGCATGGGCAATGCTTGCCAGCATCATGGGTATCATGCTCACCACCATAGCATCATTATTATTTAAAAGGTATAAACTGCAAGGTGAATCCGGCAAGAATACCTTTCTTGCATGGCTTCAAGCAAAACTACTGCCAGAGCTGCCTTCTGATACCTCCGATGCACTCAATCGCTTGGTGAAGAATCTTAATAAGTTCAACAACACTTTTGCTGAGAACACCTCTTCACTGCGCGGTGCATTGCGTGAGGTTAATGAATCCTACCGCATTCAGGGCGACGTTATCAAAGCCGTACATGACATGGACGTGATGAAGATGGCAAAAGCAAATGTTCGCGTACTTGAAGAACTGAAAGAATGTACCGACAAATTGGAGCAATTTAACGAGTATTTGGATGATATTCACGGCTATACTGATGCAATCCATACTTTTACCACTCAATTTGAGCAAGAAGCTAACCGCTTACATGTATTAGAGGAAATTCAGCAGTTCTTTATGCGTCACAAAGCAGAAATCGCTAAAGACTCTGCTGATGTTGACGTGGCATTGCGAAATGCGCTGCAGACTTTGAAAGAAACAGCCAGCTCCAATACAAGCGAACTTAATTCAACTCTGGTTCAGCAAGCAGAAGAGTTTAAGAGAATAATTGCAGACGAGAGAGAATCTTTTGAAAGGTTAAATACTGAGTTAAGAGTTCAATTTGGAGCAGAACTAAACCAAATTCCGATGCTACAAAAGCAGCTTGTAGAAATTGCTGGAATTCCTGGCAAATTAGATAAGCTCATAGACCGCATGGAACGTTCTAACAGTTCACTTGCTTCACAAGTAAGTGGTACAATGACACAAACTGTCAAGGAACTTACCTCTGTTTCTTTCAGAGGGGAGTTCTCGCCTTATTCAGTTCAGCCTATTCTGCCAAGATGGATGAAGTGGACTGTTGTAGTGTCAGTGATTCTTATTACATTGGCTTGTATCACAAACACAGTCTATAATATTTGGTTCGCATCTGATAGTGCGTCGATAGAAACTACCGTTGAAGATATAGATGAGAAAAAAGACTCCACTTTGGTTATACAACAAATGAAGGACAGTGTACAGATGAATCCTGTTCAACAACCTGTCCAAGCGGCTTCTGTACAGCAAGTCCCTTCTCAAAATGCTAACAATTAAGTATATATGGCAGAAAAGAAAGAATCATTTTTCTGGACCAGTTACTCGGACTTGATGACGAGCTTGTTCTTCATCATGCTAACACTCTTCGTCCTCGTTATTGTGCTTCTACATAAGCGTATGGAGGCGACAGAGAAACAGCTTGAAGAGATAAAGAAGGTAGAGGCTTCAACCCGAGAATTGGGCAAATCAAAGAACTTTGCGTATCGAGCAGAGTATAAAAAATATGTCCTCGACGTAAGGTGTTTCTTTGAAGAAACCAAATATAAGCTATCCGATTTAGAGGCTGACACTGCAAGCCTTCACCAAGCAGGTACTGAAATCAAAGAGTTTCTTGATAGGAATGATGGAAACCAGTACTTGCTCATTATTGAAGGTCAAGCTTCGCGCAACTCCACAAAGCAGACCGATGCTAACTACGATTGGAGTTTTCAGCGAGCCCTTACATTGATGAAGTTCTGGAAGGATTTTTGTCATATTGATTTCGGAGCAAACTGCGAAATTCAAATAGCAGGAAGTGGTGATGGTAGATATAACTTTGGCTATACAGGCGGAGAAAATACCGAACGCTTCAAGCAGTTGGATGGTACCCTGATGCGAGAAAGAGGAGGCAAAGAAAGAGACAACCAACGTTTTGTTATACATATTATTCCGAAAAATATTATTGATGATGCTGAAAATGCAAAAAAGAATAACATCTAAACATGTTGCCATCCTGTTTTGTTTGGTAATATGCTTTGTGTCATGCGCTCACAAGTCGGGCCATCGACGTGACCGAGAGCGTCCTGGCACTACTATGGCTGATTGTTCCAATGGAAAGTCGTCACGTTCAACTGCTCGGAAAAGTAAAATTGTCAACAAACGTTCCAGCAACAAATTGGAAGGTTCACAAATTTTCGACCGTTACGGAAGCGCGGTGTTTATGGTGTTTACAACTGATGGTTCCAACACCTATCAAGGCTCTGGCTTCTTTATTGATAATGATGGTCTTGCTGTGAGCAACTACCATGTGTTCAAAGGAACAGGTATGGGTTTAGAACAAATCAAATTAGTTGGCAGTGACGTGGCATATAAAGTTACTGAGATTATTACAAGGAGTGAAGATGAAGACTTCATCCTTTTCCGAGTGGATTGTGAGAACAATAACTATATACCTATAGCCACAGAAAAACCGAAAATCGGAGAGAAAGTATATGCTATCGGAAGTCCACGAGGTCTTGAAAACACCTTCTCCTCTGGCGAAGTGTCTCAATGGCGTGCAGATAATCTTATGCAAATTAGTGCGCTTATTGACCACGGTAGCAGTGGTGGTGCTCTTATCAATGAATATGGCGAAGTCGTGGGTATTACCTCAGGTTCGTTTGCTGACGGCTCACAAGCCAATCTTAACTACGCCTGGAGCATAGATATTGTCAAACCCTATCTGAGATAATAACATATCCATCCATACAATAAAAGATCAAAAGGTAAGTACGGCTCACCCGATAAACCAGGGGGATTAAGCATATAGCTATGTAAGTCTGAAAAGAAAGAACTTTATATCCGTTACTCCACTTAAAGCAGCTCTAAACGCCTTAATTTTAGCATTGAATGACTCTGCAAAAGCATTAGTTGCCCTTAACAAAGAAGTTCAAGACTTCATCATAATGCTCGTAAAGCGTGGCGGCAATAACATTAAAACTCTTAAAACCAGAGTCGTCCACTTTGTTATACCAGCGTGCAAGCGAGAGTCTTGCTGCATCTTTGACGGTATTCTTGGAAAATATCATTCTTTACCCAAATCGCTCATTAGAAAAAGTTTCTTTTCATTTTCTAATGACCGCCATTAGAAAAACAGCTTTGTATATGTGATAATATCGGCGATTTGGTACCGCTGATTCACGCTGTCGGATTTTTCGTAGCGGAAGAGTGGTACCGTTCAAACTATCCTTCTTTGACATAATGGCTCAGCAGCGTGTGTAGCGGAGGTTTGGTACCGGTACCATCCGACCGCACAACGGTACCATTGGGGCGATATTCTCATATGAGCCTGATATATTCGCTTTTTCGTGGATTTTTCCATGTTGAATTATTCTTCAAAAAATAATAGTGATGAGTCAAGAGGTGGCAACGGAGGTTGCTAAACGGTTGAGTAATCGCGAGAATGATGAATTTCGTACTTATATGGTAGACGCAGCTGCTGGAGATAGCTGAATACTCCTTGCTCCAGCTGTTTTTACACGAAATACAGGATTTAATTCAAACTATTTTTAATTAACAATAGTAAAACTAAAAAATATGATGAGACTGATTTCAAACGGTGAACCGTATGTCTATACTCACCGGTGTACGGGGAGTGAGAATAGAGGCGATATAATGACAATGGAGGGAGTTCAACACTTCCTCGTTGAAGCCATATATGAGAGTTTTCTTCATTGCGGCTCCAACATAAGAAAGATGGATGATTCTTGGAAATATCGTAGTGCAGGAAAAACTGGAATCTTTCAAGGGTTGTTCTCATCGCTAAAACAACAACCAGATCTTATTTATAGAATGGATGGTGTTTCTTATGACACATGGTTTTACGTTATGCCTAACATGGATGATATATCTCTAATTGATATGAAATTTCTTGGAAAATCCGTGGAGAAACGAGGAATCCTACCAATATTGGTTGTAGGCGATTTGTGGTGTTTTGACACCAATGGCCAAAAGAATGTCTGTGGCGCTGCTTATGCAGCAAAGTTTGAGACTATCTCACTGCTAAGGGATAAAAACAATCCATTACCGCAAGTTCTATCTCAAAAGCAACTCATAGAAAAGGTCGCTTTATGTTGGCAAAACCTTGATGGTGACATTATTGAACCATACCTTGACAAAGATTTTCATTATACATCTGATGCTGTTTTCTATGAAATGTCGAGCAGACGTGAATATATGAACTATTTACGCAGTAAGTTCGATAGGTTGAAAGATGTTTCTAATCCTATTGGAGTCCAAATCGGACGAATGGATGGTACAAATGATTTTGCACTTCTTTTACATCAGGGGGCATATAACCAGTCTTTGCTTATAACAATTCAAGTAAATGAAGGACGAATTGTGCGTATGAGAATGAGTGAATATGAAGTGTAATGGTAGTATGGGAAGGAAACAGGTAAAATGATTCTGCTAAAGCTGCAAGAAATAGCTAACAAATCTTAACTACTGATTTGTATTTAACTATTCGTGTTTTACCAAAAACTACGCAAGATTTATTTCTTGCAGACAATGGGAACTTTATGGTATCATTTTGCTTGACACCATAAAGTTCCTTTTGATTTACAGCTACTTACAAAAGGCGTGAGGCACACACCATCTGCATGCCTCACATCCAAATAATCTATGTTTTATCGTTCAGCCTCAACTTGCTTCAACAGGTTGTTGGGAATCAGCTTCAAGTTCTTCAGTTTTGCTGCACCTTGCAAGGTGTCCGTCTGGACGGCAGGAGCGGCGCTGGCACCATTGCCCAATCCGTCGACCTGAATGATTATTTCAGCATTACCGAAAGTTCCTGCGTTCACAAAGTATTCCAGAACAAGGGAGAATTTGCCTGTCTGCTTGTTATACGTACAAGGGTATATATCATAGCTTCCTCCTCTGTAATGAACGGCATCAGAAACAAACAAATCTCCGTATTGCGGATGAACTGTTACTTTCTGCTTTGCCACCTGACATTTGGAAGTCAAGGGGTCGTAGTCGATAATGAATTCGCATTCGCCCTCATAATTCTTCAGTTTGAACTGGCCCTTGCCTGTTTGCGATGAATAGCGATAGGAGATGGGCATACGGTCTTTATAGCCAGACCAACCGTCGGATGTCATGACGCATGTGCTGTCGCTCTTCGAAAGCGGCCATTCACTGGCATCGCGGCCGTCGGCCATCCATTCTGATATTGAGGAATACCACTTGCTGTCGAGCACGGCAGGACAGAATCTCGCTCCCTTGACGTCCTTCACGATGTTGCCTTCTGCGTCACATCCAGCAATGACCACCGTGTAGTAAATGCCGGGCACGGGATTTGGAACTTCAATTGCGACAGAGTCTTTACCCGACACTTTCACCTTATAAGGCGCCAGGGCCACATTTTCCCATACGTTGCCCTGCAGCAAGGTGTCTGTCAGGAGCGCGATGTAAGCGCCGTCAAATTCAGAGGCGTCATACGTATAGGTCAACCTGGCAATATTGTTTTCCTTCTTATGGCTGGCCAGGTTGATGGAGAGACTGCGCGACGGACATTCGTAAATCACATCGTTACCTTTTCTATCTTTGTTGTACTCGACATTCACCACTTCGCCTCCTGCCACAGCCAAGGTAACTAACTTATATTCTGCGGTTTTCTGAGGATAGGGAACCACAACCTCTTCTACTTTATACGTATGAGTGGTAGTCACTTCCACGCATGAAGGCAGGGTGCCAGTTTCCAACTTCTTTTTGATGTCGGCTTCCGTTGCATATTTCTCCACCAAGGCGACATAGCCCTTTTCCACGTGCGGGCCGAAAGAGTACACTGTCTGCACATCCCATTTGCCATCCTTGTTGACCACAGCATTGCCGCGCCTGATTTCCGCACTGTAGTCAGGATATCTGTACGCGTCATAACTATGAATACTTTCATACGCAACGTTTCCATGACTGTATCCTATGCCGACAACGGCAAACTGGCCATAAACTTCATACATCGGAATGTTCACCCAGCCCGTGTCTTTGGCTGTCACGCCGTAGCTGGCATCGTATTTGAGCTGAGACTTGGCAGCTTCGGCCTGCGAAAGCGGCACACACACGAGGCGCACTTCGTCGAGATCGTTCATGTAAAGTTTGCAACGCAGATAGCTCTGTCCGCTATCAACCAATACGCTGGACTTGTTTGCCTGGTCTTGAGAGAAATGAACCAGCTCGGAGAAGGACGGACGAACGCTTCCCTGCAAACGTATTTCCGTGGCCGACTTGCTGTTGACAACTTTCTGTACATCGCCGTAAGTCACAACCAAACTGTTCTTCGGGAACATGACCACACCGTTGACGTAACTTCCGTTTTGAACGGATTTCACCATCACCTGCTGGCCGTTGATGTAGAATCCAAAGGGCTGAAGAGGAAGCGTTGCCACTTCGCCGTCAAACTGGATGCTGATGTCGGAACCATCATACATCATCGTGGAGTCGGCGAGCTGCGCAAACGGTTCTTTCAAAACGATGCCTTCATGGCTGTCTAATGCACAAGCATTCACATCAATATATTCTGACTGCAGACCAATGTTGAAGAGTTCGTTGAAAAGGCCGCTGGAAAGACGCACATTATAATAGTTGTTGGTATCGTAAGCACTGCCTCCGCCCGGGGTGTAACGCCCTGAGGGGTCGGGGTTTTCCTGGCCAATGAGGTTCCATTTGTACATTCTGTTGGCCGATGACGGGAACACAAGGTTCATCCATGCCGGACGCGAAAGGGCGCAGCAAAGCTGCTGTGAATATGGAATGTAGTCCTCGTCATCCTGGTTCGTGCGGTCGACGCCCATATCCAGTCGCTTATAGTCGAAGAAAGACTGCCCCTCGCCCCAGAGTTCAATGCGCTTCTGCTCAACAATCATCTTGATGGCATGTTCCTTAGCCACATCGTCTTTGTTCACCACGAGAGCATAGTTGGGCCGTCTGTATTTACTCATGAAGTTTTCAAGCAACGTCAATCCTTCTCTGACAGAGCTATGTGCCTTTGCTTCAGCCTCAATGAAATACATTTCTTCAACGCGCATCAAAGGATAGGCCGAATGCGAGCCAATGTTCATGTCCTTATAATTTCCCTTGTAAGGACGGAACTTCAGCGAAGCATATCTGGGAAGCTTGTTGTAAACGTCATCCGACAAATGCGGCTCTTTGTTGCCGCTGTTTTCATATTTCTTGAAAAGATTGATGCGGATATCATCTAAATCAATCCTCTTGAACAACGACGGAGCAATGCACACGGGAACCAATGAAGCATAGCCGAAAGCGGCTTCGTTGCTCATCCATCCACCCCAGTTGACAAGTCCCGTATTGCTGTCTTCCGACGGCTGCGCTCCCCACATCCATGAAGAAGGGGCCATGTTGTTGAAGCCATTTTCAAGGTCATACATCTGGGCTTCCGTGAGCGGCTGTGAACCGCTCTGGTTGATGGCTTTCCGGGCATAGGCGGCTGCCACTTCATAGTTTTCCACCCACATATTCAAGCGTGCCTGCAGGCCGTAAACGCAAGCCAAGTTGGGCAGGCGCTTGCTCTTGGGCTGGAAGTCTGAAAGGAAACTTCCCGCTTTTTCAAGGTCGCTGGCGATGAAATTCTTCATCTCCTCCCTTGTGGCACGCTTCAGTTGAGCCACATCCTTTTCAGCGGTCTTCTCCGTGATGATGGGCACCGTCAGGTTTCTGATGTTCTTGCCAGTGTTCGACAAAGGTTTGGTTTCATAGCAATCCAGATATTCATACATGCGAGCGATGTCGAGATAATACAAAGCACGGAAAGCGTATGCCACGCCGAGATACTGCTTCTGCTGATGGCTGGCCTTCGTTTCGTCAATGGCCCCGATGAGTTTGTTGCAGGCTGTGATGGCATTCTCATAGAAACGCCACATGTAAACGGTGGATACTTCGTTCACACCTATACGATTTTCTGCCAAATTCTGAAACCAGTTGTAACCGTTATCCGGACGGTAAAGGTCGCCCGTCAAGACGTCGCGCATGTGCATGACAGCACCGTAACCAAAGCCAGCGTGATAAGTCTCGCTTAAATTATAGTGCATGGCGTTGTTGATGTCGAGCAAATAGCGCTCAATGTCGCCATAGAACGTCATCTCCTCGCCACGATACACTTCCACCTGGCCGTCCTTGTTCACCTTCACTTCCACCTGGCCCTTATCGTTGTTCACGAAGTTGATGGAGTCGCCTTCAACCAGTTCCACTCGCTTGCCGCCCAAATAAAAGCCCAATCCTTGGGCATTCAGGCTGCCGCTGCCTGCCAGCGCCACGGCGAGCAGACAGATGATATGTTTTATCCTCTTCATTTTATCAACACTTTAAATGATACATTGCCAGCCTTCACAATGACTGTTCCCGACATTTGGCGCAAAGAAGCCGAAGCGCGTCCGTCGCTGTCGGCTTTTACCTGCACGGCGGTCTTGCCGTCGAGCGTGTAAACAGCCACTTGTTCGCCGCTCTTCAGTCCAGCGACGTGCAAGACGCCGCCTTGGATGGAAAATGCGGGACGCGCGGTAGCGGTCAGTTTCTCTTCAATAGAAGTCGGCACTCTGTGTCCGAACACGCCCATATAGTCGCGTTTTTCCAGCGAAATCTTATAGTTGGACGATTCCGACATCGGGATACTGAAATAACACTCATGCTGGCTCACCTGGAAATAACTCTCCGTCTCCCATTTGCCTTCCGACTGCACAACGGCATATCCGTTGCTGACTTTCAACGTCGGATTGTTTGCTACGTAGAAACTATATAGTTCCTGATCTCCTTGCCACACCACCAACGCCGATTGAAAATCGTCGGCCACGGCGGGCATGACGGCCGACATGCAAAATGCCATGAGGGCCAAACAACGCTTTAGTAATTTCGATTTCATAAAGATTTGTTTATAAGCAGGTCATCAAATATTGTATTTTCCACCTGCTTGGGTTAGACTTTCAGTTAATTAAAAATGTGTGTCAGTATATTCTCGTTTGATGGTCTGATGAACCTCTATCTCTTACCAAGGTTTTTCTTTAGAGGAGTTGAGTTCTGAAAAGGTTCTATGAAAACACCCCTTAACGTTTTATGTCGGCCTTCTGCTTTGCCAACATCACAAATTTAAATAAAAATCCACAAACGGCCAATGCAAAAATTTACATTTTTACCATTTGGAAGTAATTCCCCGAGATTTTTTACAGTTTGAACGTTTTTAAGGGGCGATGAGCGGATATGCGGCGGAGGCCTGAGGCGAAGCACTGTAGCTCACTTTGCGAGCAAAGTGAGGGGGGCGAATATTGCGGCGGCCAGGTATGGGCTAAAAATCCAATAAAGTCATGCCCCAGAGCGCTGGTCATATTCGCTACGTGTTCGTGGCCCTCACTTTGCGAGCAAAGTGAGCTACAATGCTGGCGCCGCAACAGACGATTGTGTGGGCCCGCACAAGCTCCCCAATTTTCCAACCTTAATATTTCTATTTTCCCCTACCCCAAAAACAAAAAAAATCCGGCTACGCACATGTGGGGGCATGGCGTAGCCAGATTATTTATGATTGTTTGTCAAAACGCGCGCTCCGTTGCTTTGGCAACGGGAAGAGCGGCGGGTTGTCAGTCGGCGATGAGTGAGAACTCGGCACCAGAAGCGAAGTCCTGGCCGCTTTGCTCGCTGACAGCGCGGAAGCGGATGTAGCGTGCCTTGACAGGCTTGTCGAACATGACGCGCTGAACGGCGCTGCTGTTCTTGAAAGCACCTTTGCATACTGGGTTGCCCCAGTTCTTGCCGTCTTGGCTTACATAGATTTCGTATTCCTTGACACGTCCGTTGCTGCTGTCCTGACGTGGCATATAGGTGAAGCCCTTCATGAGTTTCACATTGGAAGCGTCGAAGTCAATCCAGTGAGGATAGTTGGCAACGGTGACAGAATACATCGTGTGCCAATAGGTGTTTGCGTTGTTATCGATCAGGTTGTCGGCATCACCTTCCTTCGGTTCGAACGATGAGCAGAAAGCAATCTTGAGAGGCACGCTCTCGATTTTCTTAAATTCCATGTTCATCTTGAACGCCGGAGCATCCTTATACCAAGCCGTTACCTTGCCACCCTGGTGGAGGTTGAAGGGCTGGCTGTAGACCTTTGCCTTCTTCGCACCGTTGACGGTGTACATCATGACGCGCTTGCTGTTGGCAGTATGGAGCACCACATTGCCCTTTGCGTCGTCGCGCGTGATGGTGATGGGCTGTTCGCCAGTGAGCGAAACTTTGGCCACTGCAGCGGCGTTGCCAGCCTTGACAGGACGGATGGCGAAGCCGAAGCTATAGTTGCCACTGCGTGCCTGGTCGCGCTGGAACGGACCACCCTGGCCGCAGCTGGCACCACCGAGACCCGTCACCTTGGCGTCGAGGTGGAGATAGGTGCCGTCGCTCTTCACGAGCTGGTAGGGATGGGGTGCCACAGAGAGTTGTTGCTGGCTCCACGGGAGGGCAGAAGCCGACATGACGCTGTCGGCAACGAAGGCTGCACCGTTGCCTGAGGCATCGGTCAGAGCGCACCAGCGCACTTCTTCGCGGTTGCCCATCGACTGGGGCTTCGGAAGCATGATGTCTTGCTCGCCCACAATGCCCTGATGGCGCTCGATGAATTGGCCTGTCTTGCGGTCGGCATAGTTGTTGACAGGACCGCGGCCGTAGTATTCAAAGTTTTTGAAAGCAGTTGGCAGTTTCATCACGTAGCCCAAGCGTGGCAACACCACGTTGTTTTGGCTGGCAGAAATGGCGCTCTGCACCTCTACGCTACCATCGCGGTAGATGGTGTAGATCTGCGTGGTGGTGAACTTAAAGTCTTGCTCGTTGAGCTCGCGGACGCCCTTGTTGAAGGTGTAGGCGCTTTCTGGGTTGCGGTCGCGGTTGCCATAAGTTTGGTTGCAACCTTCCTTGCCCTGGCTTTCAATGGTGAAGCTCACCTGCAGCGAACCGTCTTTCTTCTTCAAAACGGTTGGGGCACCGATGGCGCGGTGCTGCAAATCCCAAAGTCCCTTCTGGAACCATGCACGCGGGAAACCGATGCCGTCGTCGTTGTCGGTCGGTGCGCGGAAGGCGTCGAGCTTCGGTCCGTTGCCGTCGGTGATGACGTGTTGCGTGCCGTAGGTCAGTTCGCTGATGGCACCCGTCTTGGTGTCGAACTTCACGGCGAAGTCCTTGCCCTTGACGCTGATGGCGCCGTTTTCTGAAGCATAAGACACTTCATTGCCTTCGGCCTTGGTCTGTTCGGCCAAAGCAGGAGCGGCAGTTTCAGCACCCTTCACGCGGAGCTGCTCTTCCATCTGCACGTAGCCCTTCTTGGCCCACGGCATATCCTTGCCTAACAAGAACTGCACCTTGACGAAGTATTCAGAACCGGCTTCGAGCTGGCTGTAATCGTAGTTGAGCGTGTAAATCTGCTTCTCACGCGGACCAACGATGTTCTTCGGGCCCATGAGCGACTGGTTGTCGAGCACGCAGGCACCGTCTTTCCAAAGCGACCATACGATTTGATAGCGCAAGGGTTCGAAATAGTTCTTGTTGAATATTTCGATTTGTCCCTTCTTGAGGTCAACGGCTTTCACGCCAACATTCTGGTAAACCTTCTTCACTTCGAAATACTGCGCCTTCGGAGTGAGGTCGGGGCGCATCACGCCGTTCATGCAGAACATACCGTCGTTTGGCTTGTTGTCGTCGCCGAAGTCGCCGCCGTAGCCCCAGAAACGGTCGCCCGTCTTGGCGTCGTAGCCGTAGATGGCCTGGTCAACCCAGTCCCAGATGGCACCGCCCATGATGAAGTTGGTGCTCTCGATAGCATCCCAGTAGTCGACGAGGTTGCCGATGGCGTTACCCATTGAGTGGGCATATTCTGAGATGTGGAAGGGATATTTATAATAAGGGTTGGTGCCGGAAGCTATATCCTGAGTCTGAACGATGGAAGGATACTGGTTTGACCCCATGTCAACAATGTCGTTGTTGCGCTCATACTGCACGGGGCGGCTCGTATCGTATGCCTTGATGGCGTTGTAACACTCCACGAAGTTCTTGCCCGGACCAGCTTCGTTGCCGAGACTCCAGATCACCACTGAAGGATGGTTGACCGTGGCGTGTACCATTTCCATGTTGCGGGCCACGTGGGCATTCTTGAACTCAGGCACGTGAGAAAGACTGGCCTGGCCGTAGTAATACTGGTGGCTCTCGATGTTGGCTTCATCTTCAAGATAGATGCCGTATTTGTCGCAGAGGTAATACCAATATGGGGCGTCGGGGTAGTGGCAGTCGCGCACATGGTTGATGTTGCCGCGCTTCATGAGGAACACTTCTTTCTCCATCTGTTCGCGCGTCACATAGTGGCCCGTCGATGGATTGTTTTCGTGGCGGTTCACGCCCTTCATCTTGATGGTCTTGCCGTTGAGGTAATAGTAGCGTCCGGCCAGTCCGAATTCGTCGTCCTTGGCAGCCGTCTCCTTGATTTCCACTTTGCGGAAGCCCACGATGGTGGAGAACGTTTCAACGACATTGCCCTTCTTGTCCTTCAGTTCGCCCACGAGCGTATAGCGGTGTGGCGCTTCGGCGCTCCAAGGCTTCACCTTGTTGCCGGCGAGGAGCGTGGTCGTTGCGGTGAGTTCGCCCTTCTTGCCCACTTCTCCCACCGTTGCCATAGCCGTCACGCCTGGCACGAGGGTGTTATCGTCAGAATAGAGTTTGTTTTCGTAGAGCGAATAGCTGATGGTGTATCCCTTGGCAGCCTTGGTTGAGAGATTGCGCACGTCGGCCGAGATGTTGAGCGACGCGTCGGTGTAAGAAGCATCATAGTCAGGGATGGCCTTGATGTCGCGCACCTGCACCTGCGGTTTGGCCGTAAGGGCCACGTTGCGGAAGATGCCTGGGAGACGGAACATATCCTGGCTTTCGAGGAAGGAGCCGTCGGAATGGCGGTAGACCTCCACAGCCACGACGTTCTCACCCTTCTTGTTGAGATATGGCGTGATGTCGAACTGCGCCAGGTTGCGTGAGTTCTTTGAGAAACCAACGTAGTGTCCGTTGATGTAGAGATAGAAGAAAGAGTCAACGCCATCGAAGTTGATGTATATGTTCTTTCCCTTCCAGTCTGCCGGCACGGTGAAGGTGCGGCGGTAGGAACCCACTTCGTTGCGGTTCTTATAGGTCATCCAATTTTTGGGAGGCGTGCGCATCACGCCGCCTTTCCAGTCGCCCACAGCCACACTGTGCTGGAAGATGACACGTTGGTTGGAATAGAGCGGTTCGCCATACTTAAACGTGCCGTCTTTCTGAATGCCAACCACGTTCCAGTTCATCGGCACCTGCACCTTGTCCCAGGCAGAGGCGTCGAAATCCACCTTGAAGAAATCCTTGGCACGCTCCTCTGGGTTCTTGGCCCAATGGAAACGCCACTCGCCGTCGAGCGACTGCCAAAGCGTACTGTTTTCGGGCAACACCTTGCGGGCTTCTTCCACATTGTTGAAAGAGAAGAACCAGGCGTGAGGCTGTTGCTTGTTGTAGGCTACAGAGTCGGGGCTCTGCCACTCCCATCCTGTAGGAGCCGGCATGTTGCCGTAGAAATAGCCGCCCAATGGAGGAACACCGGCCCAAACGGGCAGGGAGAGTGCCCCCAAAAGAAGCATCATGCTTTTTTTGCGCATAGATAAAATTGTTTGTTTATAGATTATTGTTGAATGCTGATTGCTTGAGGATGGCCTTACAAATATACGAGAGCGGATTCCACTACTCATAGTATTCATAGTATCATTTCACAGCATCATCCCCACGGTGCTTGCATTGCACACCAATTCACCTTACAAAGATAGGTATTTACTTTCAATGAGAGGAAGGGTGGACTGCATTAATAATGAACTGGAAGAGAAAAATTAAGGGGTGTTATAAAATATCCTTCTATAACACCCCTTTTATACTTGGTTTTATCAAAGGTTAGCGGTAGCGCCCTCGCTGCGGAGATTTGCACTGGCCCGCACAATCGTCTGTTGCGGCGCCAGCATTGTAGCTCACTTTGCTCGCAAAGTGAGGGCCACGAACACGTAGCGAACATGACCAGCGCTCTGGGCCATTACTTTGTTGGATTTTCAGCTCGTGCTTGTCCGCCACAATATTCGCCCCCTCACTTTGCGAGCAAAGTGAGCTACAGTGCTTCGCCTCATACCTCTGCCAAATGTCCGCGCGGTGCCCCTTGCAGCGATGCCGCATCTCCCCTTTCCTTGGCTCCGTTTTTTTCTTCCGCTTCAATCGTCTCCCGTCTTTTCCTTCAATGATTCGTCTCCCCCTCTGTGTTCCCCTCTTTCCCGTTTTTCCACATCCCCCAGTCCCTTCTTATTATAATAGGGTATTTATTCTTTTTTTATAAATAGAAAATACTATGATGATTATGATGGGGTGTGGAAACTGTGGATAAAAGAGAGGCTAAGAAATCCCCCAAAAGTTATCCACTCTTACTGCCGGTTTATACCCATCCTTATCCACAAGACAGGTGTGGCGGAGAGGCAATATTGTTCAGGTATTTAGCGGGTAGGCGGGGCTATTTATTAACATGGTGTTGAAAACTTATCGGCACCAGGAAGGGGGTATGTGAAAAACGAGGGGCGGCGTTTGAAAACCCCGGTGGAAAGCCGTGGAAACGGGTGGGATAACTTTCCTGGGCGGCGTTGCTTGGCCGCAGAGAGTTATGAGAGGGGTTATACACTGCTTTTCAACATGGTTTTCAACGGGTATTTACAGGAAAAAAATGCCGAGGAAACGATTATCCATTTCTTTCAGTATGCTTGTCAGCGCACGCGGGACGAGGCACGATCGAACGCAGGAGGAGACACGGTCGCACGCAGGACGACGTTCGGTTGTGCCTCGTCCTGCGTGCGCTGACAAGTATAGGGAACGTGGGGAAAAGCAGTGGTGCAAAATTACCACGCCAGGCCCTTCCCCACCCTTCAAAGCCTGTCGGAATCATGTTATAAAATAGGAAGTGCGGAAAAAGCGGGCGTAAAAATTGGCCACGTCAGCAGTAAGGGTTAACTTAGGGGGCGCTCGGAGAAAACGGGCGCTGACGGCGGTGTGAAAAACGTTACAGAGCAGGAAGCCTGGTTGATTCAAGGGTGTTGAAAAAACTTGAAAAGGGTGGTCTGCTTGTCATGAAAAACAATGCACGATGGCCGTACAGACGTTTCACTAATCTATAAACCTAATTAAAAAACATGTTAACCCCGCTCTTCAGTTTCGGTGACTGGATGGCCTTGCCCAATGTGCAGATAGGCATCGTCATCGTTACATTCGTGGCTACCATCGTGGCCTTCATCATCGGAAAAATCCGTTCCGACATCATTGCCCTCTGTTCAACCGCCGTGCTCCTCACCACGGGTGTGATAGACGCCAAGGCCGCTCTGGCCGGTTTCTCAAATTCCGCCGTGGTGATGATGATTGGACTCTTTGTGGTTGGAGGTGCCGTGTTTCAAACCGGTTTGGCCAAGATTATCAGCGGACGCCTGTTGCGACTGGCAGGAACCGATGAGAAAAGGTTGTTTTTCCTCGTGATGCTCGTGACGGCCGTTGTGGCTGCTTTTGTGAGCAACACCGGAACGGTGGCGCTCCTTTTGCCCATCATTCTGGCCATGTGTAAGACAAGCGGGGTGAGTCCTTCCAAATTGATGATGCCCCTGGCCTTCGCCAGTTCGCTCGGTGGCGTGCTCACTTTGATTGGTACGCCGCCCAACCTCATCGTGAGCAATTACCTCACGGAAAACGGCAAGCCCGACTTAGCCTTCTTCGATTTCACTCCCATCGGCCTTATTCTCCTCATCGTGGGCACGCTGCTCCTTTGGCCGCTCTGTCGCATCTTCCTCAGCAAAAAGGGCCGCGACGGCGCTGAGGCCGATGATGGCAAATCGCTTGCCGGACTGCTCCATGAATATCATATCAACGACTGTGTCTTCCGCCTGCAGGCCACCAACGGGCCTTCGCCCATAGAGGGCTGCACCGTGCAGGAACTCAATCTAAGAAACCGCTACGGCGTGACGGTGCTGGAGGTGCGCCGCGAAAACCGTTCCATCTTCGGTTCGGTCACGCAGGAGACCATCTCGCCTGAAACCATTTTCTCGCCGGGCGACACCATCTATGTGCTCGGACATGCCGACGATGTGAAGAAAATGGCGACCGATTATCATCTGACCGTCTTTGAAGACGAAGAGCGCGAGGGTAAAGGCAAATTGGATTTCTATGAAATCGGTTTGGCAGAGGTGCTCATCACGCCTGAATCGGCCCTCATCAATCGTCCGCTGCGCCAGGCCAACTTCAACGAGCGTTTTGGCTTGAACGTGTTGGCCATCAAACGCCACGGCCATTATATATTCGATGACATCCGCGACGAGAAAGTCTACAACGGCGACATGCTCCTTATGCACGGCCGCTGGAAAGGCATTGAGAGTTTGAGCAAGAAAACGCGCGAATGGCTCGTCATCGGACGTCCCGACGAAACGGCGCAAAACGTTTCGCTCGACCATAAGGCACCCCTTGCCGCCCTCATCATGGTGCTCATGGTGATTGCGATGGTGTTTGAAAAGCAAATCGGCGTTCCAGCGGTGGCATCGGTTATCGTGGCCGGCCTGGCAATGGTGTTGACAGGATGTACGCGCAGTGTGGACGGCGCCTACAAGATGATTGGTTGGGAAAGTATTGTGCTCATTGCCGGTATGATGCCGATGAGCACGGCCCTGAGCAATACGGGCATTTCAAAGATGATTGCCGAAGGTCTCGTTTCCTCCCTCCAGTCGATGGGCCCCATCGCCATTATGGCGGGCGTTTACATCGTGACTTCGCTGCTCTCCACCTTCATCAGTAATTCCGCCACCGCCATCCTCGTGGCGCCCATCGCCTGGGCCGCTGCCGAAGGCATCGGTGTCAACCCAACGCCCTTTATGATGACGGCTGCCGTGGCCGCTTCCTGCTGCTTCGCCACGCCAATTTGTACGCCGCCCAATGCGATGGTGATGAGCGCGGGACACTACACCTTCATGGATTACGTCAAGGTGGGCTTGCCGTTGCAAATCATTCTCGGCATCGTCTCCCTGATCATCATTCCGCTCTTCTTCCCGTGTTGAGGTGAAAGGAGTGAAATACGAAAAGCCCCGTGGAACAATCTGTGTCCACGGGGCTTTAATATTATTTGGTATGCAAAAAAAATCAGAGGATGCCTTGTGCCATCATGGCGCTGGCCACCTTCATGAAGCCGGCCACGTTGGCGCCGCGCACGTAGTTGACAGTGCCGTCTTCGCGCTTGCCATATTTCACACACTGGGCATGGATATCTTCCATGATGCGGTGGAGACGCTGGTCGACCTCCTCAGCGCTCCAAGAGAGGTGTTGCGCATTTTGCGTCATTTCCAAACCAGAAACCGACACACCGCCGGCATTGGCAGCCTTGCCTGGAGCATAGAGAATGCCTGCTTCGAGGAAGGCATCGACAGCTTCAGGCGTTGAAGGCATGTTGGCACCTTCCGACACGGCGAAACAGCCGTTGGCCAGGAGCTGGCGAGCGTCGTCGCCGTCGATTTCATTCTGCGTGGCAGAAGGCATGGCGATGTCGCACTTCTCAGCCCAGGGACGGGCGCCGGCTACGTATTTCACACCGGGATACTCCTCAGCATATTCGTGGATACGTCCGCGGTAGAGGTTTTTGAGCTCCATGATATAGTCGAGCTTTTCGCGCGTGATGCCTTCTGGATCGTAGATATATCCGTCAGAGTCGCTCATCGTGATGGGCACAGCGCCGAGTTCGATGAGTTTTTCAGCCGTGTACTGGGCCACGTTGCCAGAGCCAGAGATGCACACACGCTTGCCAGCCAAGTCGATGCCGCGCGTCTTGAGCATTTCCTGGAGAAAATAGACATTGCCGTAGCCAGTGGCTTCCGGACGGATGAGAGAACCGCCGAAGGCCAGACCCTTACCAGTCAGCGTTCCTGTGTTCTCACGGGCCAGTTTTTTATACATGCCATACATGTAGCCCACTTCGCGGCCACCTACGCCGATGTCGCCTGCCGGCACGTCGGTGTCAGGACCGATGTTGCGCCAGAGCTCCGTCATAAAGGCTTGGCAGAAACGCATCACTTCAGCGTTTGACTTGCCGCGCGGAGAGAAGTCGGAACCGCCCTTCGCACCGCCCATCGGCAGTGTGGTCAGAGAATTTTTGAAAGTTTGCTCAAAGGCGAGGAACTTCAAGATGCCGAGGTTGACAGAACTGTGGAAACGGATACCACCCTTGTATGGGCCGATGGCGTTGGAGTGTTGCACACGGTAGCCCATGTTTGACTGTACGCGGCCTTTGTCGTCCACCCAAGTGACGCGGAAACTGATGATGCGGTCGGGGATGCAGAGACGCTCAATAAGGCTGGCGGCTTCAAACTCCGGATGCTTGTTGTATTCTTCTTCAATTGTGTCGAGCACTTCGCTTACTGCTTGGATGTACTCTGGTTCACCGGGAAAACGGCGCTTGAGGTTTTCAATAACTTCGCAGGCTTTCATTTTTCTATTCTATTTTTATGGGGCATTCCGTATGGAGCGCTCCGTTGTTTTCTATTGGCAGGAAACCGTTTGTCTTTCGACTGGAAACCGTGTTGCTTTTCCCCTATCCCTTTTGCTTGTTTGATGAGGCGGCGGCAACAGGTATCTTCGCAATCTCTTGCTGTTGCTTAACAGATTGCAAAGTTACACATTTCTTTTAAAGCTGCTAACAAAATGGTGTTTTTTTTGATTGAAAAACATCGAAATGTAAGCTGGAGAAATAAAAAACGCCCTTTTAGAAAGAGCGTTCTATGTTATCCGGGATATTGCGGGCTGAAATGGGGAAGAGGGCGGGTGTTTAAAATTGAGAGAATCAGGGTTGGTAGAGAGGCGCTCCTGAAGGGTAGGGGTAAAAATAAAAGAAAATTCTCTGCGCATTTTTTGACCAAATAGTATGGCGGTTGCGGCATCGCTACAAGGAGCGCTGCGCGAACATGCAGCGAAGGCCTGAGGCGAAGCACTGTAGCTCACTTTGCTCGCAAAGTGAGGGGGACGAATATTGTGGCGGCCAAACACGGCTAAAAATCCAACGAAGATATGCCCTAAAGCGCTGGCTATATTCGCTACGTGTTCGTGGCCCTCACTTTGCAAGCAAAGTGAGCTACAATGCTGGCGCCGCAACAGACGATTATGTGGGCCAGTGCCCCTGCAAGGGGCGCATATTTAGGGTAGGGGAAAATGGAATATTAAAGGATTGTAGAGCGGCGCATGCTGCCCTTGAAGGACAGGGCGCCTCCTTTCGCGCTTTGTTCACTCCACCACCGATGCCTTGAGAAGGAAAATATCCTTGAGGGGGCGGTCGGAAGTGTCGGTGCTGACGCTTTGTATGGTTTTGACAACGTCAAGGCCGATGGAGACTTCTCCAAACACCGTGTATTGTCCGTCGAGCCAGGGCGTGCCGCCCTTTTTGCCGTAGGTCTCAGCCATTTCCTTGGTGATTTCGCAGCGGCCTTCTGTGGCTTCATAGATGCGTTCAGAGATGTCGGAGAGGTCGGCCTCGCTGTAGCGCTTTCCCCATACGATGTAGAACTGAGAACCGCTGCTGCGGCGCTCAGAATTGACGTCGTCGCTTTCGCGTGCGGCAGCCAGGGCACCGCGGTAGTGATAGTGGCGGGGGAGGTCGAGCTCCAGGGGAAGCGTATAGTCAGGACCGCCGTCGCCATACACCTTATAGGGGATGGGGTTGCGCGAGTCTGGGTCGCCCGTCTGTATCATGAAGTTTTTGATGACGCGGTGGAAAATGACCCCGTCGTAATAGCCTTCGCGCACGAGTTTGAGGAAATTGTCACGGTGGGCTGGGGTGGAGTTGAAGAGCGTCACCGTGATGTCGCCAACGGAAGTGTGGAGCAACACCGTCGGTTGTTTCTCGCCCCAGGCGGCGAGGGGCAGGAAGGCGGCGAGAAGGAGCAGGCGTGATAAGATATGCTTCATTTTCATTGTGGAGAGTTGTTTGGAAATCAAGGTAAGTCGGTAGGGGACAGTGGTGTATTTTATATAGGAGTGTTGCAGGCTGATAAGCGTACTCCTATAATATATACACATCATATATAATATCCTTATCTTGCTATTTCATCAATTCGGCGAGGCGTTTCTCCATCTCGTCGAAGTCAAGGTCGCGTGCAACGACGCGTCCTTCAGCGTTGACGAGGAGGTTGCCAGGCACGTAGCGGAGTCCCAGTGTCTGTGCGGCCTTGCTTTGGAAAGCCTTACCGTCGCAGATGACAGGCGCAGAGATGCTGTCGCGCTCCATCTGTTGCTTGCAGCCGTTGCGGTCTAAGTCCATTGAAAGGACAAGGGCACCAACGCGGTTGCCGTAGGCATTGTGCATGCGGCGCAGGCTTTCGGCGATGAGGCGGGAATTTCCGGCCCAGGAGGCGGTGAAGAAAACCACGAAGGGACGACCGCTGAACTGTGCCTTGTTGACAGGTTTTCCGGCAAGCGTTTCAAAAGAGAAATCAGGCAGCGTTTGGCCGGCGGCACCGTTGAGTTGCGCCAGCAGGCGTTCCGCCATCAGCGTGAGGGCGGCGTTGCGCGGTTGGGCTTTAGTGAGGTCTTTGAGCAGCGAACGCGTGGTGGCAGCATCGGGAGCTTGCGCGTAGGCGAAATATTTCTTGAATACCGCCACTGCCGCCAGTGTTTTTTTGTGTGTTCTGATAAACTCAGAGGCAGCGAGGCGCTGGTTGTTTTCCGGCAAGGTGTTTTGCTTCTGTCGGAAATCCGTGAGCAGTTCGTTTTCTTCCGATCCAGTGATGTCGGCCTCTCCCAATTTTGCCGCGTCACCCTTCATCTCGATGGTCTTTCCTGGTTCCGCCACGATGTAGGTCTGCGAGAAATTGGGATAGAGAAGTGTCAGCACAGCCGGCGAAGTGAGTTGGCATTCATAAGAGAATTTGCCATCGTCGATGCGTATGGTGTCAACGCCAGACAAGGCTCCGTCGTCACTGTAGACATAAAATTCGGCCTGCTGGATGCCTGCGATTTTACCTTCGAAGATAAACTTGTCTTTGGGCTGCGAACAGGCGGCGAGCAGCAGGGCCGACAGCGCGAGCAGCAAGCGTGAGTGGATGATTTTCATATCGTTGGAGATAAATGGAGGGAGTGTTTCGTAAAACTTTCCCTTTGGTTAGCGGGCATTTCCCCTAAAAGAAACAAGAGCCAAAAGCCTTGTGCTTGCCAGATGCTGGCCGCCCGATGGAAATCGGCGGTTGGCATTGCAAACGCTGGTGCTTTTAGCTCTTGCTGCAGAAAAAATTATAAGGAATTATTCCTTTGATTATTTGATGAGGCTTTGGAAAGTGGCGTCGCCAAACAATTTGGCGAAGTCAAGATCCTTGGCTGCACGTGCCTTCAGAGAAGCGTCTTTAGCAAAAGCGTCCTTCAAGTTGGCAAGTGCCTGCGTGTTCTGGTTCGTGCGTGCTGAGAGGATGGCCTTCAAATAGCTCGTAGTAGCATCCGGAGCGGCAATCGTTGCGAGCGTCTGAGCGGCAGCGGCATAATCCTTGTTAAGAATCTGTGCCAAAGCAGCGCTGTTAGACTTCACGCCAGCGAGGTCCTGAGCAGCCTGAGCGTAGTTGCCCTTGGCGATGTTGAGGTTGCCGAGCACTTCCTTGTAGTTTTTAGCTTCAGCAGCCTTGCCGAGAGCCTGTTCAGCAGCTTCGGTGTTGCCTTCAACGAGGCTCAACAAAGCCAAGTTGGCGTTGGCTTCGCTTGACTTGGCATTCTTCTGGAGCGCCTGTGCGAGATATTGCTTGGCAGCAGTCGTGTTGCCGCTCTTGAACGCCATTTCAGCGAGGTTGTTGTATGCGCGGTAGTCGTTAGGATAGAGCTGAACCGTCTTCTTGTAGATGTCTTCCTTCTTGGCAGCGTCGTCGGTGAGCGTTGCGGCGTAGAGCAATTCTTCAACAGAGAGTTTAGAAGCGTCGTTCTTAAGCTGCTCTTCGATTTCGTCGTCGCTGCGGCCGATGATGTTGTAGTTGATGGTCAGACGGGCACGGCGCAATTCAGGCAGGATTTCGTTAGCCAATTCGTTGAAAGCAGCGGAGAGGCTGCGAATCTGCGTTTCGCGCTGTTCTGGGTCTTCATACATAGAGAGCACGCGGATGATCACTTCCTTGTCCTGGATGTTTGAAGCAGCCACGAGTTTCTGGAAGCCGTCCCAGTCTTCAGCCGTATAGCGGGTGTCGACATCAGTTTCCAACTTGTTTTTCTTCAAAGACTTCTTCACGTAAGCGCTTGAAGTGCCGCCACGTTTTTCAGCCAACTTCTTGTTGAAGTCGAACTTACCTTCTGGCGAAGCATAAGCCGAAACTTCGATGTTGTCGAGCTGGAAGCCCTTCTGGTCGGCCTTGATTTCGCGGAGCGTCTTGACGAAGTCCTTAACAGACACGCTGTTGAGCTCGCTCGTGCGGATATTAGCCTGGTTGATGAGGTATTTGATTTGTGCTTCCTTGGTCTGAGCGATGGCATACTGATACTGGTCTTCGCCCGTTGCCGTGTTGGCGCTGGCAGCAGTGCGGTTGATCAGCGTGGAAGTGGCGATGACACCGTCGGCCACCTTCACTTCAGGCACCTTCACCTTCTTCTTTCCGACCTGTGCGTCGAAAGTGAGGTAGAGTTCGCTCTTGGCCATTTCAGGCACGTAGTTGAAGCTGTTCTTCATTGTGTAGTTGCCGCCAACCTTGTAAGAAATTTCAGTGTTGTTGGCCTGAACTTTCTCACCCTGGAATGTGGCAGACTGACCCTGTGCACTGCCTTCAGCATAGCGCAAAACGGGGGTTACAGTCACAATGGCTTTTTTCTTCATGTATTTTTCAGGAAAGCGTCCGTTGATGGTCACAGGCACTTTACCGCCCACAGCCTCCATAGGAGAAGGGGTCACTGTGAAATTGTCGGCAGAGAGCTCGCCGAGCTTGTTACATGATGTTAGCGCTACAGACGAAGCGAGGGCTAACGAGAAATAGAGTTTGCTTTGCATGATTAATATTTGGTAGTTAAGTAGGTGTTTGGCAATGGCGGAAGGCGCTGTTCACGGTGTGGGAAATGGTGAGGAAAATTCTGTATCCTCTTTTGGAGAGAGAATCCCATCGTTGCAGTGGATTATAGTTTCTCATTGCGGTTGGAATTTCAATCCCATCATAACTATGACCATCTGACGGAAAATCGAGAACAGGCATTGAAATGCGGTGCGTGCAAGCCTTTCGGTGCATACATTTTGCCGTTAAACGGGGCAAAGATAATAATTTATATCTATCGGGGGACGGACTGCCCTTTATTTTTTGAGTTTTTTACACCTATGTATATAGATAGCCGGCGTGTTTCCCATCATTCGAAAAAAAAAATGTAACTTCGCGACATCTAAGTAACGACGAAGAATGATACGTAAATTCGACTTCTTGGTAATTGGTTCCGGTGTGGCCGGGATGAGTTACGCCCTCCAGGTGGCTGCCTCGGGCAAAGGCAAGGTGGCCCTCGTTTGCAAAACTTCCATTGAGGAGGCCAACACGGCCAAGGCGCAGGGTGGTATTGCCTCTGTGACGAACCTCAAAGTGGATGATTTCAACAAGCACATCCGCGACACGATGATTGCTGGCGATTACATCAGCGATCCGCGGGCCGTTGAACAGGTGGTGCGCAATGCGCCTGCCGGCATTGAGCGTCTGCTAAAGTGGGGCGTGAACTTCGACAAGAATGAAGACGGTTCTTTCGACCTCCACCGCGAGGGCGGACACTCCGAATTTCGCATTCTTCATCATGCCGACGACACGGGCTTCGAGATTCAGCGCGGACTCATCGAGGCGGTGAAAAAAACGCCGAACATCACGCTGCTGGAAAACCATTTCGCCGTGGAAATCATCACGCAGCACCATTTGGGTGTGGAAGTGACGCGTCGTACGCCCGACATCGAATGTTACGGTGCTTATGTGCTCGACCCCGACACGAAGAAAATCGACACCATTCTCTCGCGTGTCACGGTGTTGGCCACTGGTGGCTGCGGAGCAGTTTATGCCACTACCACCAATCCAGACATCGCCACGGGCGATGGCATTGCTATGGCCTATCGTGCCAAGGCAACGGTGAAGGACATGGAATTTATCCAGTTCCACCCAACGGCGCTCTTCCATTCTGGAGAAACGCATCCTGCCTATCTCATCACGGAGGCTATGCGCGGTTACGGCGGCATCCTTCGCCTGCCAAACGGCGAGGAGTTTATGCAGAAATACGACAAACGCCTCTCCCTGGCCCCGCGTGACATCGTGGCGCGTGCCATCGATAAGGAAATGAAAATCCACGGCATCGACCACGTCTGTCTTGACGTGACGCATAAAAACCCGGAGGAGACGAAACATCATTTCCCGAACATCTACGCCAAATGTCTCTCCATCGGCATTGACATCACGAAGCAATACATACCCGTTGCCCCTTGCGCCCATTATCTCTGCGGCGGCATCAAGGTGGATCTCAACGCCTGCTCAAGCATCCATCGCCTCTATGCCGTTGGCGAATGCTCTTGCACGGGTCTGCACGGCGGAAACCGCTTGGCTTCCAATTCGCTCATTGAGGCTGTGGTGTATGCTGAAGCTGCTGCCAAACACTCGCTGGCACACATCGACGAATATGAATTCAACGAGCGTGTGCCGGAATGGAATGACGAGGGCACGATGAGCAACGAAGAGAAGGTGTTGATTGCACAGGACGTGCGCGAAGTGGAGCAGGTGATGTCGAATTATGTGGGCATCGTGCGTAGCGATCTGCGCCTCAAACGCGCATGGACGCGTCTCGATTTGCTCTATGAAGAGACCGAGGAATTGTTTAAGCGCGTGAAGGCCACCCGCGATATTTGCGAGCTCCGCAACATGATCAACGTGGGATATCTCATCACGCGGCAGGCCATTGAGCGCAAGGAAAGCCGTGGACTGCATTACACCATCGACTATCCGAAACACGCATACGACCAAAACTGAGAAGCGGTTTCCTCGGGAAAAAAATAAGCTGAACATCCAAATAAAAGAGAAACACAGGTGGTCGAATCGGCTTTCGGCCACCTGCTTTCTATTGGTGAAACTTAGAAAGCATAAAGCTGCCCCCGTTTCCCATTTAAAAATTGAATATGTCTTTAACATCCATCATACGCCCGTTTTTTGTTCGCCGCACGAACCGCCTTGAGCGCTATGCCACGCAGGCAGAAGAAGTGCAGCGCCAGGTGTTGGCACGTCTTGTCGGCCGTGCTGAAAATACGCTTTGGGGTAAGGAACACCATTATGCCGACATCAGCAACTACGAACAGTTTGCCGAAAAGGTGCCCATCAGCACCTATGAGGAACTGAAAGGATATATCGACCGCATGCGTCATGGCGAAAGCGACATCCTTTGGCCGGGAACCGTGAAATGGTATGGCAAGTCATCGGGAACCACCAACGACAAGAGCAAGTTCATCCCCGTGAGCCGCGATGGCCTGCATGACACACACTATGCTGGAGGCACCGACTGTGTGAGCCTCTATTTGCGCAACAATCCCAAGAGCCGCCTTTTCGATGGTCGCGCCCTCATTCTGGGAGGTAGCCATGCGCCCAACTATAACCTGCCGCATTCGCTTGTTGGCGATTTGAGTGCCATTTTGATTGAGAATATCAATCCGTTGGTCAACGTGGTGCGCACGCCGCCAAAGCGTGTTGCCCTGCTCTCTGATTTCGAAGAGAAGCGCGACCGCATTGCCGAAATCGCTTCAAAGCAAAATGTGACGAACCTTTCGGGAGTGCCTTCATGGATGATGGCGGTGCTCAACCGCACACTGGAAATCACTGGCAAGAGTTCCATCGACCAGGTGTGGCCCAATTTGGAAGTGTTCTTCCACGGCGGCGTGGCTTTCACGCCCTATCGTGAGCAATATCGTCAGCTCATCAAGAGCGAGGGCATGCATTATATGGAGACCTACAACGCCTCTGAAGGTTTCTTCGGTTTGCAGGACGATCCGTCCGACGTGGCCATGATGCTGATGATTGACTACGGCGTCTTCTTCGAGTTCATCCCCTTGGAGGAAGTGGGCCGCAAGGACGCGGTGGCTGTGCCTTTGTGGGGTGTTGAGAAGGGGCGCAACTATGCCATTGTCATCTCCACGACCTGCGGCCTCTGGCGCTACCAGATTGGCGACACGGTGAAGTTCACCTCCACCAACCCTTATAAGTTTGTCATCTCTGGCCGAACAAAGAGTTTCATCAATGCTTTCGGCGAAGAACTCATCGTTGACAACGCCGAAAAGGGGCTTGCTGAGGCTTGCCAGAAAACGGGCGCCGTGGTGAGCGAATATACTGCCGCACCGGTGTTTATGGATGCCGAAGGCCGCTGCCGCCATCAGTGGGTCATCGAATTTGAGAAAGCGCCGCAAGACCTCAAGGCTTTTGCCACTCTGCTCGACGAAGCGCTCCAGCGCATCAATTCCGACTATGAGGCCAAGCGTTATAAGAGTCTCACGCTGCAGGCCCTTGAAATCATCCCAGCACGCCGTAACCTCTTCAACGACTGGCTCAAGAGCCGCGGAAAACTGGGCGGACAGCATAAGGTGCCACGCTTGGCAAACAACCGCGACATCATCGACCAGGTGCTCGCTCTCAACACCAACGAGGGATAATTTTCTATCTCTTTTTCATAAAAACAATATCTCATGCACATCAAGGAAACCCTGTCCCAGTCCCTGCGTCTGCTTTCGCTACTCATGGTGGCGTTGCTCGCTGGCTGTGCCAATCCGGGAAGCGGCCCCGACGGCGGCCCCTATGACGAGACGCCGCCGCGCATCGTGTCGATGTCGCCGGCCTTAGGTCAGCGTGGCGTGAAGAGCAAGAAGGTGACCATCGCTTTCGACGAAAACATCCGCGTGGAAAATGCTATAGAGAAAGTCACGGTGTCGCCGCCGCAGTTGCTCTCGCCGGAGATAAAGGTGGGAGGAAAACACATAACGGTGGCCCTTGCCGACTCTCTGAAAAACAACACCACCTATACCATCGACTTTTCTGACGCCATTGAGGACAACAACGAGGGAAACCCTTTGGGGCAGTTCACTTATTATTTCTCAACGGGCGAAGCGCTCGACACGATGGAGGTGTCGGGAAACGTCTTGGCCGCTGAGAACCTCGAACCTCTCAAGGGAATTTTGGTGGGACTGCATAGCGACACGACCGATACGGCTTTCACCACCAAACCTTTCGACCGCGTGGCGAGAACCGACGGACGCGGATTTTTCTCCATCAAGGGCATTGCCCCGGGGGCTTACCGCGTCTATGCGCTCAAGGATGTTGACGGCGATTTCATGCTCTCGCGCGGCGAGATGCTGGCGTCGCTCAAAACCATTGTGCGGCCTTCGGCATTCCCTGATGTGCGCTACGACACGGTTTGGCGCGACACGATTTACTACGACTCCATCAAAACCGTCCGCTACACGCATTACATGCCCGACAATCTGGTGCTCTTGGCTTTCCAACCCAAAAACACCGACCGCCATTTCCTGAAATCGCAGCGAGACGTGCCAGAATACTTCCGCTTCTATTTCACGGCGCCCTCGAAGATGGTGCCGGTGCTCAAGGGCATCAATTTCGATGCCGACAACGACCTCTTGGTGCAGCGCTCGCCCGGCAACGACACCATCACCTATTGGCTGAAAGACGTGGGCATGCCTGCCGTCGATTCGTTGCAGATGACGCTCACCTACGATGCCTATGTGGATTCTCTCGGGGAAAACGTTGTGACAACTTCCGACACGCTCATGCTCGTGCCGAGGCAGACGATGGCACGCCGCCTCAAGGCGCAGGCTGAGGAGATGGAGAAATTCAAGAAGCGACTGGAGAAGCGCCACAAGCGCGGCGATTTCTCGCAGGAGACGATGCCCGTGAAGCACCTCAACGTGAAGTCGAGCATTTCGTCACTGGCCTCGCCCATGCAGAATCCGCGCCTCATGTTTGACGAACCCATTATGAATATCGACACGGCGGCAATTCATCTGCGTCGTGCAATCAACGACTCCACACTGGTGGACGCCCCGTGGGAGATGTCGCCCCCGAAGGAGGGACTGCTCATGGATTTCGGCGTCATCGGTGAATGGCGATACGGGCAGCGCTACGAACTGGAGGTGGACTCTGCCGCCATCCAGGGCCTTTCAGGAAAGGTGAACTCCCGTTTGAAATACACCCTCAGATTCGGACAGGAAGAGGATTTCGGAGCGCTCTTTGTTTCGCTCCCTGGCGCCGACACCACCATGACGGTGCAGGTGCTCTCGTCTGATTCGCGAGTGGAACGCCAGCAACGCGTCAATGCCAGCCGTCGCGCCGACTTCTTCTATATCAAACCAGGGAAATACTATCTCCGGGCCTTCAACGACCGTAATCTCAACGGACGATGGGACACGGGCGACTTCTTCAAGCAGCAGGAGCCAGAGGAAGTGTTTTATTATCCAACGGAGATTGAAGTGCGGCCAAACTGGGACATTGAGCAGGTTTGGCGCGTGAAGGAACTGCCGCTGACGAAGCAGAAACCAGCGAGCCTGATCAAGCAGAAGGCCGACAAGGTGAAAACCATCCGCAACCGCAACGCGGAGCGGGAAAGAAATAAAAGATAAAAGTTTTTGACAATTATGAAAAGGTTATCTACACTCCTCGTCATGCTGGTGTTCACCGTCGTGGCGGCATCGGCACAGTGTTCTTCAAGAAATACGGCTTTCAAAAGCGGAGAGACGCTGATGTATGATCTCTATTTCAATTGGAAGTTTGTATGGGTGAAGGCTGGAACGGCTTACATGAACATCACGCAGAGCACCTACAACGGCAAGCCAGCCTATAGGACCTATCTCATCACGCGTGGCTCGCAGAAGGCCGACCGCTTCTTCGTCATGCGCGACACGCTCCTTTCCTATTGCGACCTCGACCTCGTTCCGCGCTATTTCCGCAAAGGGGCGTATGAGGGAAGCACTTACCGCCGCAACGAGGTGTGGTATTCCTACAGCGGCGGCGAGAGCCACGTCAAGATGCGCTACCAGCGTAACAACAACGCGCCCTCAATCAAAAAACTCCATTCACACTATTGTGCTTTCGACATGATCAGCATGCTGCTGCGGGCCCGTTCGTTTGACCCCAAAGACTTTAAGGTTGGAACACGCATGCGCTTCCTCATGGCCGACGGCAACAACTGCGACTGGCAGGCCATCGTTTACCGTGGCAAGAAGAAATTCAAGATGGAAAACTCGTCGACGACCTATCGCTGCCTCGTCTTCTCTTTCATGGAGACTGAGAATGGAGAGGAAAAGGAAGTCGTGAAGTTCTATATCACCGACGACAAAAACCACCTCCCCGTGCGTCTTGACCTCAACCTCAACTTCGGAACGGCCAAAGCCTTCTTGACGGGGGCCAGTGGCATCAGAAACCCGCAGACGGCAAAATTGAAGTGATTTGGTAATGACGGCTTATCTTGGCCGCTCCTTGCCTTTTTGTTTAGTATATCCTAATCCATTCAACAATATGAAACTCAAGAGCCTCAAAATATGGATGCCTGCAATGGTCATCTGTCTCGCCGCAGCGTGCTTAACCACTGCCTGCCGTTCGATACAGCATCTATCAGATAAACATCAGAAAGAGACAGTGATGAACATCCCATACGTGGTGATGAACAACTATTTCCTGAAGAACAACGTGGTCGGTATCTCCTATCCGCTTATCACCAAGCAGGAAGAGTTTTCTGGTCTCTTTGGCATGGCCGCCGTGATGGGAAAAGACGGCGCCCCGACGTCCATTGATTTCTCAAAGGAATCGGTCATTGCCATCGTATTGCCCGAAACAAACGTCTCAACGGAAATCATCCCTTTACGCCTGGAAAAGGGCGCCTCACAGGGTCTGAGAATGTATTACACCGTGAAGCGCGGTGAGGAGATGATGTCAACCATGCGTCCAATTTTGCTCGTGAAAATAAAAAACAAATACCGCGAGGAAGTCATGCCCGTTGAGGTGAAACAGCAGAAGGAGAAAAACTGAGCATCTGCTCATTGAAAATATCTAATAAAAAAATCATCCATGAAAAAGTTATTGTTTCTTCTCCTTGCCGCCCCGCTTATGGGTCTGCAAGTCATGGCCGACAGCGTGAAGCCTGAATCTTTGGAAGGTATCTGGCAGCAGGTGCAGGTGTCAAAGACCGACGGCCACACCATGCTTCTCCCGGTATGGAAGGTGTTGAGAAGTGATGGCACTTTCAGCACGTTCCTCATCGTCAACCGCTCCGGCCAGAGTGTCATCACCAATGAAGGCACATATAAAATGGTCAACGACTCCACCATCGTGGAGCACATCACGGGGTCGATCACCGACCCACAACTGAAGGGGAAAGATAACCAACTCATCTTCCACCTTGCGGACAACGACACCTTGCAGGTGTCTTACAAAATGCCAGGACATACACGTGAGGCACACGAGAAATGGATTCGCGTGAAACTCGAAAGACCAAGAAAACCAGAAGGTAATCACTGATTTACATAAAAAAAGAGCGGCCCCGCGAGGCCGCTCTTTTTTATATGTGTGGAGTGGGGCGGGAACGTCTGCCATCGGCCGCTCGGGTTCAACGAACAAGCATCTCAAACCGCCTGCTCCGCCTCTTTTCTCTGTTTTCGCACATCCTCGTGACATGTGATGAAGATGCTGCAACAGTGTCTCTCGATTCAAATCCTATATCTGGTGGGGGGGGGCCGGGGGGGGGGGGCGCCCCCCCCCCCGCCCCCCCGCCGCGCGGCGGGCCCCCCCGCGCCCGGGGGGGGGGGGGCCCGGGCGGGCCAACAAGATGATTTGT
>UQCW01000015.1 GCA_900539625.1 uncultured Prevotella sp. | reverse complement strand
GGCAAGCCCCTATCCTGGAATATGAGCCCCTTTCAGGGGCAGCGGCGCAACTGCCATGTTATTTGGCTCAAAACCGCGCAGATATTTTTCTGGATTTCGAACACCCTACCTGTAAGGGGCTCATATCTCGAATCTTGTTGCGGGGCAAGCCCCGCTAACGATATGCGCCCCTTACAGGGGCAGCAGCGAGAATCGATGAGCTGCGGCGGGAGATAGGGGCAAGCCCCTATCCTGGAATATGAGCCCCTTTCAGGGGCAGCGGTGCAACTTGCTGGGCCTTCAGCCCGCGAAGGCCGCCCCAAAAATCGTCCCCCTCACTTTGCGAGCAAAGTGAGCTACAATGCTGGCGCCGCAAACATCGTTATAATCCCCCTCCCCAAAAAATCCCTTTCCCCCATGACCGACATCCCTTCCCATCCCCTCGCTGCCGAGGGCGACAGCGTCACCCTCAGCGGCCAATACCTCGTGCGCCCCTCGCGTCCCTCCGACCTCCCCGCCCTCCAGCAGCTCTTCGCCTGTGCCCGCCGCTTCATGGCGCAGAGCGGCAACCCCAACCAGTGGGTCAACGGCTATCCCAGCGACGACATCCTCCTTGCCGACATCGCCGCCGGCACCAGCTACGCCGTCGAGCAACACGGCCGCCTCGTTGCCACCTTCGTGCTTCGCCCTGGCGACGACCCCACGTATGCCGTCATCTACGACGGTGCCTGGCCCTCCTCCGCCCCCTACGCCACCATCCATCGCGTGGCGAGCAACGGTGAGGCACACGGCATCATGCAACTCGTCTTGCGCTATGCCATGCACCGCCACCACACGCTCCGCATCGACACACATCGCGACAACCACCCCATGCGCCACCTCATCCTCAAAGCCGGCTTCCGCTATTGCGGCATCATCCACACGGCGACAGGCGGCGAACGCCTCGCCTATCAGTATGACAAGCCCTGATATGTCGCGAAAACGTTTGGGGCAGTGTCGCGAGCGCCCTGAAAGGGCAGGGTGTTCAAAATCCAGAAAAAAGACAGGTTGGTAAAGAGGCGCACGCTGCCCCTGAAGGGGGCACATATTCCAGGGTAGGGGCTTGCCCCTACCTCTTGGAGCCGATTTATGAACCTCGCCCCTGTAAGGGGCTCATATCTCGAATCTTGTTGCGGGGCAAGCCCCGCCAACGATATGCGCCCCTTACAGGGGCAGCAGCGAGAATCGATAAACTGCGGCGGGAGATAGGGGCGAGCCCCTATCCTGGAATATGCGCCCCTTTCAGGGGTAATCCCCGCCCCTCCTCGCCGCGCAGCAATTCGTTAATTCGTTAAATTCGTTGTTACGCCGTCTGAGGCCAACATCGAAATGCGGCGCAGCCCCGCAACCCCGCCGCAAAAATTCGATTAATTCGAACCTCCGCCGCCCTCCTGTCCAAAACCCCGATTTCACCCCTCTAAAATAGCAAAACGGCTGGTAAGAAATTGCCGTGCAAAAAAAATGTTGCATTTTCTCGCTGAAATGCTTGGACGTTAATAATTTAATACATAACTTTGCCTCCCAAGTCAAGATAGGCTGCACCTCGGCAAAGCTTATAAGCAAGCTTACAAGCTCTGCTCACGGTTTGCACTATCTTTACCCCAAAACTCCAACAGAAAGACGGCGAACAAACTGTATCTCCGCCGTTGCGGAACCTATTAAAACACCAAACAATGAAATCTTTTGCCCACATAACGCCTTGCACGCTTTGCCCTTCAGCAAAGCCAGCTTTCGCGTGTGTTGAAGGCACAAGATTTACCCCCCCCTCTTCTGTTAACGAATTAATATTTACTTTCAATAGTGCAAGCCCGTCTTGCATCCGTGTGCGACGCCGCATCATGTCCTGAACCCTCAGGCATGATGCGGCGTTTGCCGTTTCCTCCTGCCGCATCCCTCACCGCAACGGATGTGGCGCATAACGTTATCCGCAAAAATTAATAATTTTAAAATATAGGTTTATGAGAAAAATTACTTCTATTCTTTCGATGTTCCTTCTTATAGCAGGATGGAACACCGCAAGTGCGCAGTTTGCCTTCAAGAAGTTCGCAGGTTTTGGTGCCGACATTACGAATGTCAACCAACTTGTAGATGGGGAATATTACGTCCTTGAGAATTTCGATGGAAACAGATGCATTAAAATCAAGACAGATGGTTCCATGGTACTTGGTTTTGACGACAAGATTACAGACGATGATGCATCAGACGGACTTGCCGTTTTCAAACTTCACATTGACAAATCAGGTACTACTCCTTTGTATAGCTTCGAATCAGCATGTACGGGATATTATATCCCTACCATCCAATATGATCATCACAAAAAAGGTGGTGTTGTGGTTTCAACAACTGCAGGAAAATTTGAATTGAGAACTGAAGCCACTGTGAACAGATATACTAATGTAAAAGAGGAACCGAAAGCTGGCTATTTCACCATTAAAAATAGTACCGATAACAATTATTTAGATGTTTTCTCAGATAGTAACCTGCTGACAGGTTGGGATGGTAATGGCGATAGAGCGTGGTTCAAGATTCGCAAAGCAAATTTGAATGACGATGCTTCAGCGTTGCAGGTGTTCTATAAAATGAATATTAAAAAGGACGGTGTTGCACTCTCAGCGGCTTATGGCATGGCTACAACTGGAGAAGAATGTACAGAGCCCAGCGTTCCTTATTATTTTAAACTCGTTACTCCGCCGGAAGATAAAATGGTTACGAAGGAGAAAATGACGTTTGACTATGTATATGAATATGGTGATAATGTTCCTTTTGTGCCTGGACAATGGTATAGCCTTAGGATAAAAGATGGTAATCGGGTATTGCGGGCTGTTGCTGAAGAGAATACTTTCTATACAAATACAGAAAAGGGCACAGATCTTAATGCTATAGCTAATACCTATCCTAATTTCTTAAATGCGTTGTGGCGTATAGAAGAATCTGGTCTGGGCGTTAAAATATACAACAAGGCCGTTGGCAAGTATTTGAAAGCGAATGGAGGAGCTACAGCAGGGCAACGCGCAACGTTTGACGCCAATGGTACGGTGTTTACCATTGGGAAGAAAGATGGTAGTAGCGTGGTCTTTAAATATGGGAGCAATGCGTATTTGAATGCTTCTTGCACTGCAGGAAATACTCCTAATGCACGTTTGGGGCTTTGGAATGCTGATGGTAATGGTTCTACCTTCTTTATCGAAAAAACAAAAGAAGAGTTGCTTACATTGGGTCAAACAGCTTTCGCTAATACGCCAGATGTTTATTCCTACACAAGCAATAACGCCTTGATGAAAGGTGGAAATTATTCTGGAAGCAAAAGTTCAGCTGCAGCTACAACCACGCTTGACGAACTTTTTGAAATTGGTGCAAAGGTACTCAATGAAGTCTGTCCAGATCCAAATGCTTACTATCTGATTCGCAACGTCAACCAAGGTGCTGTGGGGACTAATGACGAAAAGAATAAATATCTTTCTTCTGAATTTGTGTTCTGCGATACAGATGGCAAGATCCAGACTAAAGTTGGAGAAACCGAAAACGACAGAAACATCAAGAGAACCAAATTTTCTTCTCCGTTATTGCCACGCCTTTGGCAATTTGAGGAAGCTACGGATGGTAAATTTTACTTGCGGAATGTGAATACACAAAAATATGTCGCTTTAGGTGGTAATTTGGATATTCCGGCGGATGAATATCAGAGTAGCAAGACGGCATTCAGTTTAGAAGCGACCAATGTAGTGTTTCGTTCTGAATTCAACGCTACAAATGACGCAACAACCATGTTCCTGATGGGTGCCAATAACACTTTTGTTAATGCTCAGAATGGTATGGGAGCAGATGCTAATGGTAATGAATATAATGTAGTCTCTACTTGGACTAGTAGAAACGATGCTGGCAACCACTGGCAGTTCATCAAAGTAACCGAAGTTCCTCTCACCATCGCCGCTAACGACTACATCACGCTCTGCTTGCCGTTCAATGTCAAGCTTCCCGGAGGTTCTGCAGTGAAGGCTTACTACGCAAGCCAGGCCGCTGGAAGCGTTCTGAAGTTGGAGGAAATTACTAATGGCGTCATCCTAGCTAATCAGGGCGTGATTCTTCAGAATACAGACGCTACTGAGGCTAATATCAACCTTGCCATTACAACAGAAGAGGTAACAACTCTCACTGGCAACAAGCTCGAAGGTGTAACCGCCAAGCGTGCAGGATACACTGCCGGCACCAACTACGTCCTCGCTGAAAAGAACGGAAAGGTGGGCTTCTATAAAGCCAGCTTCACCACCATCGTGGCCAACAAGGCTTATCTGCCCCAGACTAATGTTCAAAACGCTCAGGGCGTGATGATGGCCTTCAGCTTCGGCGACGAAGTGACTGGCATCGACAACGTTAATGTAGCCACTGCTGCCGCCAAGAAGTACTACGACTTGCAGGGACGCCGCGTGCTCTATCCTGCCAAGGGTATCTTCGTAACGGAAGACGGACAGAAAGTGCTCCTTAAGTGATCCATCATTACATATCTATAACCCAATAAAAATACAAGAAAATATGAAGAAAGAGTATATCAAGCCAACGTCAGAAACTGTTAGCTTCTTCCCTGAGGGGCAGATGATGGCCGGTAGCAGGGATATTAGCGATATTAGCGATGAAACTGTTGATAACGAAGCAGATATGAAGTCAAATCATCAGGGCTTCGGCAAAGGATTGTGGGACTAAATCATCCACGATATAGTTTATTTGTAAAGAAGAATCGGGCACTCCGTTGGGGTGCCCGATTTTTTTTGTGCGGCCGCGAAGCCGTGATAGCGAAAGATGGTGTTGGGCACGGACGGCGTAACAACGAATTAAACGAATTTCTTTGGGGCGTGTGATTGGGGCGAAAAACCACGAATTTTATTGATGGCCTCAGACGGCGTAACAACGAATTAAACGAATTAACGAATTTCTTTGAGGCGTGACTGGGGCGCCAGCCCCCCTGAAAGGGGCTCATATTTAGGGTAGGGGCTTGCCCCTACCTCTTGGGGCTGATTTATGAACCTTGCCCCTGTAAGGGGCTCATATCTCGACAGATATTGCGGGGCAAGCCCCGCCCACGATATGCGCCCCTTACAGGGGCAGCAGCGAGAATCGATGAACCACGGCGGGAGATAGGGGCAAGCCCCTATCCTGGAATATGAGCCCCTTTCAGGGGCAATCCCCGCGTCCGAGCGGCCCGGCAATTCGTTAATTCGTTAAATTCGTTGTTACGCTGTCTGAGGCCAACATCGAAATGCGGCGCAGCCCCGCAACCCCGTTTGCAAAAATTCGATTAATTCGACCCCACCTTTCAGCGCAGTTCCTGCAATGTCATTACCATGTCGTCGATTCGCGGCCGAAGGTAATGCTACTCGCGGCCGCGAGTAATGCTACCGTCGGCCGCGAGCAGCGCTACCCGCGGCCGCGAATCGATGACTTGTCGGGCATTTCGAGGAGACCGTAAAAGGGGGCAGGCGGAGGTGCGGCATCAGTGTGTTGTCTCCATTGTGCGTTGCCAATTCCCCGTCATCCCCGTTTTTTTTGTACTTTTGTATTCAAAATCAACCGACAGCATGAAAGAGAAACTCAACATCATCAAGGTGGGGGGCAAGATTGTGGAAAATCCTGCCGCCCTCAGCAGGCTCATCAGCCAGTTTGCGCAACTCCCTGGACTCAAAATGCTCGTTCACGGCGGCGGACGCACCGCCACCGACGTCGCCGCACAGATGGGCGTGGAGACCAAGATGGTGGAGGGACGACGCGTCACCGACACGGAGATGCTCCGCGTGGTGACGATGGTGTATGGCGGATTGGTGAACAAAAATGTCGTGGCGCAGCTGAATGCCGCCGGACTGTGCGCCCTGGGCCTCACGGGGGCCGATATGGACGTGATACGTTCCCATCGCCGCGCCGTCACAACCGTTGACTATGGTTTTGTGGGCGACGTCGACCGCGTCGACGGCCGCCGCCTCGCGCAGCTGCTCGAGAGCGGTCTCGTGCCCGTCATGGCACCGCTGACGCACGACGGTAATGGCCAGATGCTCAACACGAATGCCGACACCATCGCCGGAGAGACGGCAAAAGCTCTCGCGCCCTATTTCGACGTGACGCTGACCTATTGCTTCGAATTTCCTGGCGTCTGCCGCATGAAGGAGGGCACGCAGGAACTGGGCGACGTCATCCCCGAAATCGACCGCCCTGCCTTCGAGGCGCTGAAAGCCGACGGCACGGTGTCGGGCGGCATGATTCCGAAACTCGAAAACTGCCTGCAGGCCGTTGATGCCGGGGTGTCGCGCGTGGTGATCACGTTGGCCGACAGAATCGGGGAGGAGGGCGGCACGGCGATTGTGCGGCGCGGATAAACAGCGAATTAAACGAATTAACGAAATTCTTGGGGCGCGAGATTGGGGCGACAGCGCCCCTGAAAGGGACTCATATTCCAGGATAGGGGCTTGCCCCTATCTCTCGCCGCCGCTCATCTATTCTCGTATTCTCGCTTCTGCCCCTGTAAGGGGCGCATATCGTTAGCGGGGCTTGCCCCGCAATAAGAATCGAGATATGAGCCCCCTTCAGGGGCGAGGTTCATAAATCAGCCTCAAGAGGTAGGGGCAAGCCCCTACCCTAGATATGAGCCCCTTACAGGGGCAGCGTGCGCCTCTCTTCTATACATTTGCACACCATTAAAAAATGGCTAATTATTTACCATTAAAAAAATAGAATGGCTCAATCATTATCGAAACTGTACGTTAATCTTGTTTTCTCCTCCAAAGGCAGAACGGAAACTTTGCCAAAAACACATTTGGCGAAAGTTCATGCCTATATAGCTGAGATATTAAATGAAAACAATTGTGTGGCAATACGCGTTGGAGGTACTGCCAACCATGTTCACATCCTAATGTTGATGGGACGTACCGTTGCGCTATCGGATATTGTACGGAAAGTGAAATCCAGCTCTGCACGATGGATAAACAACAAAAATGGTTTGCTTAATAATTTTGCATGGCAAGACGGATTTGGAGCGTTCAGCATAAGCCAAAGCCATATAAATGCCGTATCTAACTATATCGACAAACAGGAGGAACACCACAAAACCGTAACATTTAAAGATGAGTTTCGACGGCTATGCCATCTATACAATATTGATATAGATGAAAAATATGTATGGAATTGATGCCCCCGCAATAAAACTATGCGGCGTCAGCGCCCCTGCCTGAACCATATTGCGAATAATGCGGCGCCAGCGCCCCTGAAGTCGGATGTCGCAAATTTGCCTGAACCATATTGCGGACAATGCGGCGCCAGCGCCCCTGAAGGGGGCACATATTCCAGGGTAGGGGCTTGCCCCTACCTCTTGGATCCGATTTATGAACCTCGCCCCTGTAAGGGGCTCATATCTCGAATCTTGTTGCGGGGCAAGCCCCGCCCACGATATGCGCCCCTTACAGGGGCAGCAGCGAGAATTGATGAGCTGTGGCGGGAGATAGGGGCAAGCCCCTATCCTAAATATGAGCCCCTTTCAGGGGCAATCCCCGCACCCGAGCTGCGCAGCAATTCGTTAATTCGTTAAATTCGTTGTTACGCCGTCTGAGGCCAACATTGAATTGCGGCGCAGCCCCACAACCCCGTTGCAATAATTCGATTAATTCGAACCTGCCGGCGCCAGCGCCAGCGCCTCTGCCTGAACCATATTTCGGACAATGCGGCGCCAGCGCCCCTGAAGGGGGCACATATTCCAGGGTAGGGGCTTGCCCCTACCTCTTGGATCCGATTTATGAACCTCGCCCCTGTAAGGGGCTCATATCTCGAATCTTGTTGCGGGGCAAGCCCCGCCCACGATATGCGCCCCTTACAGGGGCAGCAGCGAGAATTGATGAGCTGTGGCGGGAGATAGGGGCAAGCCCCTATCCTGGAATATGAGCCCCTTTCAGGGGCAGCGCCCCGCACCCGAATCGCCTCCCCCCTTTTTCAACCATCAAACGATATGACAAACAATTATGAGATAATGGCCCCTGTGGGCTCACGCGAGTCGCTGGCCGCCGCCTTAAAAGCTGGCGCCGACTCCATCTATTTCGGCATCGAAGCCCTCAATATGCGGGCACATTCTGCCAATCGTTTCACCATTGACGACCTGAGAGAAATCGCCGCCATGTGTAGCGAACACGGCGTCAAGAGTTATCTGACGGTCAACACCATCATCTACGACGAAGACATCGAACTCATGCACCGCATCTGCGATGCCGCCCACGATGCCGGCATCTCCGCCGTCATCGCTGCCGACGTCGCCGTCCTCGTCTATTGCCGCGAGATCGGTCAGGAAGTCCATCTCTCCACGCAGCTCAACATCTCCAACGTTGAGGCCCTGAAGTTCTATGCCCAGTTTGCCGACGTCGTTGTCCTCGCCCGCGAGCTCAACCTGCGGCAGGTGGCCCATATCCACCAGGCCATCGAGGAGCAGAACATCTGCGGCCCTTCGGGAGAACATGTGCGCATCGAGATGTTCTGCCACGGCGCCCTCTGCATGGCCGTCAGCGGTAAGTGTTACCTCTCGCTCGACAACCTCGGACGCTCCGCCAATCGTGGCGAATGTATGCAGGTGTGCCGACGTAGCTACACCGTGCGCGACCGCGAGACGGGCGTGGAACTCGATGTCGACAACAAATATATCATGAGTCCGAAGGACCTCAAGACCATCGGATTCATCGACCGCATGATGAAAGCCGGCGTGCGTGTGTTCAAAATTGAAGGACGCGCACGCTCTGCAGAATACGTCTACACCGTTGTGCGCTGCTACAAGGAAGCCATCGAAGCCGTTGAGCGCGGCGAGTTCACCGAAGAAAAGGTGGAGGACTGGAACACACGCCTGAAAACCGTTTTCAACCGCGGTTTCTGGGACGGCTACTACCTCGGACAACGCCTCGGCGAATGGAGCGCCAAATACGGGTCGTCGGCCACAGAGAAAAAGGTGTATGTTGGCAAGGGAACGAAATATTTCTCACGCCTCGGCGTGGGCGAGTTCTATCTCGAAGCCGGAGAAATCCACCGTGGCGACAAGCTCGTCGTGATTGGGCCGACAACGGGCGTCATCTATCTGACGGCCGACGAGATTCACTATGACAACGGCCCTGTTGAGGTGGGCAAGAAAGGATGGGCCGTCTCGGTCGCCGTGCCAGAGAAAATACGCCCTTCCGACAAACTCTATAAACTGGTGGCAACAGACGATTTTTAATTCTTAATATGAACCTGTTATTTGACTACGGCGGCGTCTTGGTCGACCTCGACAAGCAACGCTGCATCCGCGCATTCGAAGCCCTCGGCTTCGATATCCGCCCTTATCTCGGCACCTATGCCCAGGCCGGTTTCTTCTCGGAACTGGAGCGCGGCGCCATCTCCGTTGAGGGCTTCTGCGACAAGATACGTGAGGCGGCAGGCAACGAAAGTCTCTCCGACACTGATATCTGCAACGCCTGGAAGGATTATCTCACGGGTGTGCCAGCGGAACGCCTTGAGATGCTGCTGAAAATCGCACGGCATTATCCCGTTTATCTCCTGAGCAACACCAACACCATCCACTGGAAGATGGCGGAGGAGGACTATTTCAACTTCCAGGGACACACCGTTGACGACTTCTTCCGCAAGAAGTTTCTCTCCTTTGAAATCGGGGCGGAGAAACCCTCGGAGGAAATCTACCAGGCCGTTATCGACGGCATCGGCTGCGAGCCTTCCGACATCCTCTTCTTCGACGATTCCGACGTCAACTGCGACGCCGCACGCAAGATGGGGCTGCAGGCCCGCGTGGCGCCTGCCAACAGTGCGTGGCTCTCGTTCTTTACCGCCGACGGCGAATATATTCCTGAAGCGGAGTGACGCATGGGAGCGGCATATATCTTAAACAACTGTGAGGCTTTCACCCCCATTGGTGCTGCCTCTCGACGTGTGGCCACCATCGGTTTCTTCGACGGTGTCCACACCGGCCACCGCTATCTCCTCTCGCAGGTGGAGCGGCTGGCGCGTGAAAACAGCATGGCGGGCATGGCCGTCACCTTCGAGCGCCATCCGCGCCAGGTGTTGCAGACCGACTATTGTCCCGTGTTGCTCAACACGCCCGAAGAGAAATACTGCCATCTGGCGGAGAGTGGCATCGACGCCTGCGTGATGCTCGATTTCACGGTGCAGATGGCGCAGCTTTCGGCACGCGACTTCATGCGCCTTTTTCTCCACGAACGCTATGGCGTGGAGAAACTCGTGATGGGCTATGACCACCGCTTCGGCCACGAGCGCCATCTTTCGTTGGCCGACTATCAGGCCATCGGGCGCGAAGTGGGCATCGAGGTGGTGCAGGCCGAAGCCTTCCAGACGGCGGACCTCACGGTGAGCTCTTCCGCCATACGCCGCCTCTTGCAGGGGGGCGACGTCGACCGTGCCAACCGCTGTCTGGGCTATGCCTACGAACTGGCGGGGACAGTGGTCGACGGCCACCACGTGGGGCGCGACTTGGGATACCCAACGGCCAACCTGCGGCCCGAAAACGTCTTGAAACTCGTGCCGGGACGTGGCGTTTATGCCGTTGAGGCCGTGTATGACGGGAAGACCTATCCCGCGATGCTCAACATCGGATTTCGCCCGACGCTCGACAACGGTGCGGAGAGCACCATCGAAGCGCATCTCTTCGGCTTCTCTGGCAACCTCTATGGCGAGACGCTGACCCTCCGTTTCCTCCATCGTGTGCGCGACGAACAGCGCTTCCCATCGCTCGATGCGCTGAAGCGACAGTTGGCGGAGGATGCGGCGCGGGTTTGTCGGATGCTGGGGCGGGGGTGATAGCGAATTGACGAATTTCGTGGGGCGTGATTGGGGCGAAAAACAACGAAATATAATAATGGCCTCAGACGGCGTAACAACGAATTACACGAATTAACGAATTGCCGGGCCGCTTGGGCGTGGGGATTGCCCCTGAAAGGGGCTCATATTCCAGGATAGGGGCTTGCCCCTATCTCCCGCCGCAGTTCATCGATTCTCGCTGCTGCCCCTGTAAGGGGCGCATATCGTTGGCGGGGCTTGCCCCGCAATAAGATTCGAGATATGAGCCCCTTACAGGGGCGAGGTTCATAAATCGGCCCCAAGAGGTAGGGGCAAGCCCCTACCCTGGAATATGTGCCCCCTTCAGGGGCGCTGGCACCCCGCCCCCTCTCTCATATATACACACATAACAACCAACCCTTCCACCCACATGAAGAAATCATTATTATTGATTATATTATTCCTGCTCTATCAGGTGCTTGCCGCCGTTATGGCACAAGTGTGGACCCATCTCAATGGCAGCGGTGCCGGCGCAGAAGCCGCAGACGTCGCGGCCATGCCGTCGGCCACCAGTCTCGGTGTTTCCATGCTCGTCAGTATGGCCCTCGTCTTGTCTTTGCTCTTCGCGTTGCGCCTCATCCGCCGATGCCCGTGGCGTAGCAGTCTCGACGACGCACCGCAGATGACGGCGACCCCTGGCGACACCACCCTCGCCGCCACCCTCTGCCCTCCGAAGAAATGGCAGGCCAAAATCGTTAAGGGACGTCCCGTCAGTGCCGTAGGGTGGGGCATGGCCCTCGTCGGCTTCGTGGTTCTCTCCCTTGGCACCAGTTTGATGCTCTCCCCCGTCGGGATGGACGACCGTGGTATGCAAAAAATCTTTGAAGGCATGAAAGACAGTGGCATCTGCCTGTTCCTCATGGCCGTTGCCGGTCCCGTGTTTGAAGAAATCGTCTTCCGCGAGGGTGTGCTCCGCCAGTTGGTACATTCGCGCCGCAGGAACGACCCCACGTCGGGCGGTCTCACCCTGTTGTGGGCCACCGTTGTCAGTGCCCTCTGCTTCGCCCTCGTTCATGGCAACCTCCAGCAGGCCGTTCCCGCCTTCATCCTCGGCCTCGCCCTCGGCCTGTGTTATTGCCGCACTGGCAACATCGTCATGTGCTCCGTGCTTCATGTCGTCAACAACAGTATGGCCGTCGGCCTCATGTTCCTCCCGCAGGTCAACGACGCGATGGAAAACCTGCCGACACCCCTCTCCGTTGGTGTCGGCATGATGTGTGTCGTCATCGGCGCCTTGATGCTCATCGGTATGTATCTTGCACCGGTAAAAAAGTAAGTTTATGAAGATAGGAAATGTAGATTTAGGCGAACGCCCCGTTGTGCTTGCTCCCATGGAAGACGTGACCGACATCGGTTTCCGTCTGCTGTGTCGCCGCTGCGGTGCCAGTATGGTCTATTCAGAATTTGTTGCTGCGGATGCCCTTGTTCGCATGGTCAACCGCAGTCTCGACAAACTCACCGTTTGCGAGGAAGAGCGTCCCGTTGCCATCCAGATATACGGCAAAGACCCCGTCGCCGTGCGCGATGCCGCACAGATCGTGGTGGAACGCGCCCGTCCCGATGTCCTCGACATCAATTTCGGCTGCCCCGTGAAGCGCGTGGCCGGAAAAGGTGCTGGCGCTGGTATGTTGCAGACCCCCGACCTCATGCTCGAAATCACGCGGCAGGTGGTCGAGGCCGTCGATGTGCCAGTGACGGTGAAGACCCGCCTGGGCTGGGATGCCGACCATAAAATCATCGTCGGCCTCGCCGAGCAGTTGCAAGACTGCGGCATTCAGGCCCTCACCATTCACGGCCGCACCCGTGCACAGATGTACACCGGCACAGCCGACTGGACCCTCATCGGCGAGGTGAAGAAAAACCCGCGTATGCACATCCCCATCATCGGCAATGGCGACATCTGTTCGGCCGACGATGCCGTGCGGGCCTTCAACGATTATGGCGTAGATGCCGTGATGGTGGGCCGCGCCACCTTCGGCCGTCCTTGGATTTTCAAGGAGATGTATGACGCGCTACATCAGGGCGAACACGGCGTGGACCATGTCATCGACAGCGACTATGCCCCCATGTCGGCCGATTGGCAGCTCGACGTATTGAAGGCACAGGTCAAGGAAAGCGTCAGCCGCATCGACGAATACCGCGGCATCCTCCATGTGCGCCGCCATCTGGCCGCCACGTCGCTCTTCAAGGGCCTTCCCAATTTCCGGCAAACGCGCATCAATATGCTACGGGCCGAACACGTTGGCGAACTCTTTGACATCATGGAGAGCACACGTCCGCTGATACGGGCGGCGGAGGCGTTGCGCGAACATTCGGCAGAAGTCTGAGGCGCAGCACTGATGCCCCTGAAAGGGGCTCATATTCCAGGATAGGGGCTTGCCCCTATCTCTCGCCGCAGCTCATCAATTCTCGCTTCTGCCCCTGTAAGGGGCGCATATCGTTGGCGGGGCTTGCCCCGCAATAAGATTCGAGATATGAGCCCCTTACAGGGGCGAGGTTCATAAATCGGCCCCAAGAGGTAGGGGCAAGCCCCTACCCTAAATATGAGCCCCTTTCAGGGGCAGCTGTCGCCGCTTTACCAACCTTGATTTTTCTGTATTTAGCCCACTCACTTATACAATACAACGAGGGTGTTCCAAACTTTCTACGTTGGAACACCCTCGTTATATATATCAAGCCCCCTTGCTACCGCGAAGCATCAAAAAGATCCTGCAACACCGCTAGCGACTTCAGTTCTGGGAACGACGGCAGATGCAGCCGATAATAGAGGTTGATGTATCCCAGCAGGCGGCTGCGCTCACTGCCCGAGAATTTAAACACGTGCATCGTTGCGAAATTCATGCGCCGCAGCAAGGGTAGGCGGGCGGCATCCTCTGGCAAGAGAAAATGTTTGTTGAGCGGCGAGTATGCCGTGAAGCGGCCTGCCTCCAGGTCGAAACCATCGCCTGGGCGGTAGTTCTCAAGATTTGGGGCGAAACCGAGGAAGCCCACGAGGCGCAGGAGAAACACCAGATGGAAATTGGCAAAATCCTTCGGCGCCGTGTCAAACCATTCAACAGACGTATATATATATTGAAAGAGCAGTTCGCTCGCAACCTCCACCTTTATCGCCGCCTGAAGAAACTCCGAGAGAAACAGCGCCACGGCGCTTTTGCGCGGGTCGTAGGGGATTGACACCAGCGGCGTCGACACCCCGACCGATTTCGGACGCTTCAGCGCATTGCCTTCGCGATGGTTCCAACAGATGGTCAGCAGGGCCAGCGGCTGGAAAAGCGTGTGGCGCACCGCTGCCCGTGGCGAACGCGAGATGCGCACGAGAAACGAAACGCGGCCGTGGCCCTCCGTCAGCGTCTCAGCGATGAAGGATTCGTCGTTGTATTTGATGGTGCGGAGCACAATGGCCCGTGATTCAGTCAGCATGGCAAGGAAAATTTTGGTTGAAAAAATCGGTGTCCGTAAAAAATCCCCCAGCCCGAAGGCAGGGTGGGGCAGAAAACGGCAGAAAAAATCTCTGGCGCTCTTTGGGCGGGTATTCCCAGAATCGCCCGTTGTACGCCATGCGAAGTTAGCAAAAATCCCCGATAGGTTCTTAAAATCATAGAAAAACAAATTTTTTCTGAAAAAAATACTGGAAATATTTGGTGGTTTGAGAGGAAAGCCCTAATTTTGCACTCGCAATCAGGCACCGAGAGGATGCCAAATGGCAACAAGGCTTGGTCCCTTCGTCTATCGGTTAGGACGAGAGATTTTCATTCTCTAAAGAGCGGTTCGATTCCGCTAGGGACTACAAATAAAAAGAAAAATAGAAAATGGCAAACCACAAATCATCTGTAAAAAGAATTCGTCAGACGGCGACTCGCAGACTGCATAACAGATATTACGCTAAAACGATGCGTAACGCAGTTCGTAAGCTCCGTGCTACGACCGACAAAGCAGCTGCCGTAGAACTTCTGCCGAAGGTGCAGAAGATGCTGGACAAGCTCGCCAAGAATAATTCAATTCACAAGAACAAAGCAGCTAACATCAAGTCAAGCCTCATGCTTCACGTGAACAAGCTCGCTTAATTAGAAGAAACGAATTAGCAAGAAACATAAAAGACCAATAGATTTCCGAATCTGTTGGTCTTTCTTGCGTTTAGGTGCATTGCGGCGAAGGGCGGGCTCTGGCATGAGTAAACCCATTACTAAACCCATTTCTTGTGCCGCTGCAAAATATTTGACCATCCTTGTGCATCAGACAAGGATTTTGCATTAACTTTGCACCCAAATAGAAACCAAAAGTAATTGTAAGATTATGGCAAAGAAAGCTTTATTGATGATTCTCGACGGATGGGGCATTGGCTCACATGGCAAAGGCGATGTGATTTTCCAGACGCCGACTCCGTTCATGGACAGTTTGAACGCAAAATATCCTCATTCTGAATTGCTCGCCAGCGGTGAAAACGTTGGTTTGCCCGATGGCCAGATGGGTAACTCAGAAGTGGGACACCTCAATATCGGTGCTGGACGTATCGTTTATCAGGACCTCGTGAAGATCAACCGCGCTTGTGCCGATGGTAGCATCATGAAGAACCCTGAAGTTGTCAGCGCCTACGAATATGCCAAGAAAAACGGCAAAGGCCTCCACTTGATGGGCTTGACTTCAACGGGCGGTGTGCACTCTTCGCTCGACCACCTCTTCAAACTCGTTGACATCGCAGGCGAATACGGCATCTCCGACAAGACTTATGTTCACTGCTTCATGGACGGTCGTGACACCGACCCGAAGAGCGGCAAGGGATTCATCGCCGACCTCGTCAAGCATTGCGAACCGACAGGCGCACATGTTGCCAGCATCATCGGCCGTTTCTATGCTATGGACCGTGATAAGCGCTGGAACCGCGTCAAAGTGGCTTACGACCAGCTCGTTGAGGGCAAGGGACGCCAGGTGGCTGACATGGTGGAAGGCGTTCAGAGCTGCTACGACACCGATTCTGAAGACCACAAGAACACCGACGAATTTATGGAACCGCTCGTCAACGCCAACTGCGATGGACGTATTAAGGAAGGCGACGTGGTGATCTTCTTCAACTACCGCAACGACCGCGCTAAGGAACTCACTATGGTGCTCACCCAGCAGGATATGCCAGAAGAAGGCATGCACACCATCCCTGGCTTGCAGTACTACTGCATGACGCCGTACGACGCTTCTTTCACTGGCGTTCACATCCTCTTCCCGAAAGAGAACGTGCACAACACGCTCGGCGAATTTATCTCTAAGCAGGGCCTCAAGCAGCTGCACACGGCTGAGACTGAGAAATATGCCCACGTGACCTTCTTCTTCAACGGTGGTCGCGAAACGCCGTATGAAGGTGAAGACCGTATCCTCGTGGCTTCTCCGAAGGTGGCTACCTACGACCTCAAGCCGGAGATGTCGGCTTACGAGGTGAAGGACAAACTCGTTGAGGCCATCAAGGAAAACAAATATGATTTCATCGTTGTCAACTTCGCCAACGGCGACATGGTGGGCCACACGGGTATCTACGAGGCCATCGAGAAAGCTGTCACGGCTGTTGACAACTGCGTGAAGGACGTTGTTACTGCTGCCAATGAGGTGGGCTATGAAACCATCATCATTGCCGACCACGGTAATGCCGACAACGCTATCAACGCCGACGGAACGCCTAACACTGCCCACTCGCTCAACCCCGTGCCTTTCATCTATGTCACGGAAAACGAGCATGCCAAGGTTAAAAACGGTGTTTTGGCCGATGTGGCTCCTTCCATCCTGCACATCATGGGCTTGAAACAGCCTGAAGAAATGACGGGTCAGGATTTGATTGAAGACTAAGTTCAACATTTCATACTATTGAGGCGTGCTCAAGACGTGAGTCTTTGGCACGCTTTTTTTATGCGAGGAAGGGGAGGGGTTGCGGCGGTGCTGTAGCTCACTTTGCGGCGCTGGCACTGTAGCTCACTTTGCTCGCAAAGTGAGGGGGACGATTTTTTGGCGGCCTTCGCGGGCTCAGCGCGGGTGAAGGCCCAACAAGTCGAGAGCCCGATTGTCAGCGGCCAAGTACGGGCTGAAGGCCCAGCAACTCCAGAGCCCAGGGCAACGCCCTGGGTTACGTAAAACCCGAACCTACGCCCTGTAAGGTAGGGTGTTCAAAATTCCATAAAAATCAAGGTTGGTAAAGAGGTGCCAGCGCCCCTGAAGGGGGCTCATATTTAGGGTAGGGGCTTGCCCCTACCTCTTGAGGCTGATTTATGAACCTCGCCCCTGTAAGGGGCTCATATCTCGAAACTTATTGCGGGGCAAGCCCCGCCAACGATATGCGCCCCTTACAGGGGCAGCAGCGAGAATCGATGAACCACGGCGGGAGATAGGGGCGAGCCCCTATCCTGGAATATGAGCCCCTTTCAGGGGCAGCTGCGCCGCAACCGCCATGCTATTTGGCTCAAAACCGCGCAGAGATTTTTCTGGATTTTGAACATCCTACCTGTAAGGGCAAAAGTAAAAGGCAACCGTTCGCCCATACTTTTGCCCTTACAGGGCGTAGACATTTATGCACTGATACCCAGGGCGTTGCCCTGGGCTATGAACTGGCTGCCCTTTCAGGGCGCTCGCGGCGCCAGCCCCAAACGTTTTTCGCGACGTGTCCGTGGCCCTCACTTTGCGAGCAAAGTGAGCTACAGTGCTTCGCCCCAATCACGCGCCCCAAGAAAATGGTTGTTACGCCGTCCGAGTCCAATAATAAAAAATCCTTGTCCCGCGTGTCTAATACATCTTCGTTGTAATCCCCCTCCGTCCCTCCATGTTAAAAAACACATATTCTTTGGTCGGCTTGCTGTAAATGCGTAATTTTGCATCCGAAACAAGAACGAGGACAGATTTGACTGCTTGCAACCTCTTTAAAACAATGCTAAAACGATGCGGCGATTACTGCGTAGGAATCGTTGGGCGCAAATTGGCACATACAGTCATTTCAAGATACGTTCTGCTCTCACTTTATCAAAAGTCGGGGGCAGTTTTTGTTATTGTAAAAAACATAATCAAAAAGAAATGGGATATTTATTCACATCCGAATCCGTATCAGAAGGACACCCAGACAAGGTGGCCGACCAAATCTCTGATGCCGTGCTTGACGAGTTGCTGGCCTACGACCCCAACTCAAAAGTAGCTTGCGAAACCCTCGTGACCACCGGTCAGGTGGTTGTGGCGGGAGAAGTTAAATCCTCTGCCACCGTCGATCTTCAGAAAATCGTTCGCAACACCATCAAACGCATCGGTTACACCAAGGCCGAGTATAAATTTGAAGCCGAAAGCTGCGGCATCCTCAGTGCCATCCACGAGCAGAGCGCCGACATCAACCGCGGCGTTGACCGTCAGGACCCCAACGAACAGGGTGCTGGCGACCAAGGCATGATGTTTGGCTACGCCAACAACGAAACCGACACTTATATGCCGCTCGCCCTCTCTCTGGCGCACGACATCATGATTGTCTTGGCTGAAATCCGTCGCGAAGGCAAGGTGATGACCTATCTCCGTCCCGACTCCAAAAGTCAGGTGACCATCGCTTACGACGATAACGACCGCGCTGTGGGCATCGATGCCATCGTTGTTTCAACGCAGCACGATGAGTTTATCTCCGCCGAGGAAGCAGGCAGCCAGGAGAAGGCCGACCAGATGATGATGGACAAAATCCGCGAAGACGTCATCGGCATCCTCATTCCGCGCGTCGTTGAAGAACGCGTCAACACGCCCGAAGTGAAAGCCCTCTTTGCCAAGGGCGACATCAAATATTACGTCAACCCGACGGGCAAGTTCGTTATCGGCGGTCCCCACGGTGACACCGGTCTGACCGGCCGCAAAATCATCGTTGACACCTACGGTGGTAAGGGCGCCCACGGCGGCGGTGCCTTCTCAGGCAAAGACCCCTCAAAGGTTGACCGCTCAGCAGCCTATGCCGCACGCCACATCGCCAAGAATATGGTGGCAGCTGGCGTTGCTGACGAGATGCTTGTGCAGTTGAGCTACGCCATCGGTGTGGCAGAACCCATCTCCATCTATGTCAACACCTATGGCAAGAGCCACGTGGCGATGAGCGACGGCGAAATCGCCAACCACATCAAGGAACTTTTCGACCTGCGTCCGCATGCTATCGAGCAGCGCCTCAATCTGCGCAAGCCTATCTACGAAGAGACCGCCAGCTATGGCCATGTCGGCCGTCTGCCACGTGTGGTCAAGAAGTCGTTTGACCTTCCGGGCTTCGGCCATAAGGAAATGGAAGTGGAACTCTTCACTTGGGAAAAGCTCGACTACGTTGACCGCATCAAGAAAGCGTTCTCGCTGTAAGACACAATATAGTTATGAGATACTTTCAGGGGTGTTCAGAAAATTCAAAATGGATTTTTCGGGACACCCCTGAAGCGAACAATCTGACACCTATTTAAATAATGAATATCACAGTATATGCCGCCTCGAGCGGACAGGTGCCCGACAAATATATCGACATGGCCCGCCAGCTCGGCACCGTCATGGCGCAGGCTGGCCATACCCTTATCAACGGTGCAGGCCGCACCGGACTGATGGGTGCCACTGCCGATGCCGTGCTCTCTGCCGGCGGAAAGGCCATTGGTGTCATCCCTCAGTTTATGATTGACCAGGGGTGGCAGCATCCCGGCATGGCGCAGCTCGTCGTGACCAAAGATATGCACGAGCGCAAGGAAATCATGGCCGAGCGTTCCGATGCCTGCATCGCCCTTCCGGGCGGCGTTGGCACCCTTGAAGAACTCTTGGAGGTCATCACTTGGAAACAATTGGGCATCTATCTCAAGCCCATCGTCATCCTCAATGTCGACGGTTATTACGACGCCTTGCTTGCGCAACTGGAAAAAGCCGTTGACGAACATTTTATGCGTGGCGAGCACCGCCGCATCTGGCAAATCGCCGCCACCGCCGAAGAAGCCGTGCGCTTGGCGGAGACCACGCCCCTCTGGGACACCTCCGTGCGGAAATTCGCCGCCCTCTGATACCCGGTGGCCAATGTGCTGCCAGAGGTAGGGTGTTCAAAATACAGAAAAATCTCTGCGCGTTTTTGAGCCAAATAAAAAGTGGCGAAGCATGCGCACATGATAAACGAACAAAGCGCGAAAAGGAGCGCCCTGAAAGGGCAACCAGTCCAGAGCCCAGGGCGTTGCCCTGGGCTACGGACTTGCTGGGCTTTCAGCCCGCGCAGGGCCGCAGACAAGGCTTTTTTCGCACAATCTCCACCTACTTAATTTTTTCTGGATTTTGAACACCCTGCCTTCCAATCCATAAAAACCTACTTATCATGCCCGATTCCACATACACACAAGCACCAGCAATCCAGACCGCGTCTGACACGCTGCCCCTCCACCAGTGGCTCGCGGCACCGTGCGACACCGCGCAGCAATCGGCCTCGCAGGCCTGTCATCTCCTGCAGTTGCGTCCCGGCAATCAAGTGACGCCCGTTGTTTGCTTCCAGTCGCTCAGCGACATCCACACCCCCTTCTTCTCCCTTCAGGAAGTGCCGTTGCCGCAGGCCGAAGGAGAGACCGGTACGCCTCTCCCTTACAGTTTCTGCAACGACGACTACCTTACGGGAATGCTGCTCCTCTGCTTCTTCCTTGTCGCGTGGAGCATTTCTTCGTCGTGGCATTATTTCCGCCTTCATTTCAAGGCCCTCTTCCGTCCCGCTGGACTGTTGCTCAAGAGCAACGCTGAAAACGCCGACACCACATTGCGCGGTTCCGCTTTCCTGCTCCTTCAGGCCGGGTTCTCCTTTGGCATCCTTTATTACGACTACCTCGCCCAAAACCATTGGGCGCTCGTCGACACCATTGGCAACCCCCATCTCATCATGGCCCTCTCCGGCAGCATGATTGTGGTCTTCGTGTTGCTGAAAGTGGGGCTTTACCAGATGGTTAACAGTGTGTTTTTCCCGAAAAACAGTCGCGACGAATGGCGCGAGACCTACGTCTTCACCATCGTGCTTATGGGGTTGCTCATCCTCCCCGTTTCGCTCCTCGTGTTCTTCTTCGACCTCTCGTTTGAAAAACAATTCGTGGCGTTTATTTGTATAGTGTGCATCGCAAAACTGATACTGCTATACCGCTGTTCGCGCACATTTTTCGGACATGTAGGTAGCGGTATGCATTTAATTTTGTACCTTTGTGCGCTTGAAATTGTTCCCGCGCTAATTCTGTGGCGGGTTTTATTTTGGGCAAACATCAACTTGTCGATATTATAGAAAGAAAAAAGTAAAGAGTTTGCTATGTTAAAGAAGATACTCATCTCACAACCCAAGCCCACGTCTGATAAGTCTCCTTATTTTGAAATAGCTCGCAAATTTGGCGTAGAGTTTGTGTTCCACCCTTTCATCAAGGTTGAAGGGCTCACCGCACGTGAGTTTCGTCAGCAGAAGGTGCAGGTGTTGGACCACACCGCCATCGTCTTCAACTCGCGTCATGCCATCGACCATTTCTTTACGCTCTGCAAGGAAATGCGTGTGACCATCCCCGAGGACATGAAATATTTCGCTGTTTCAGAAATGGTTTCGCTCTACATCCAAAAGTATGTGCAATACCGCAAGCGCAAGGTGTTCTACCCTGCAGCAGGAGGAAAATTGGCCGACTTGGTGGCCATTATGGCTAAGCACAAGGCTGAGAAGTATCTCATTCCGCAAAGCGACGTACACAGCGATGAACTCCACCTTATGTTGGAAGCAAAGAAACTCAACCACACGGAGTGTATCATGTATCGCACCGTCAGCAATGCCTTCCCCGAAGACCACGCCTTCAACTTCGATATGGTCGTTCTCTTCACCCCGGCAGGCGTAGAGTCGTTGCTCCAAAACATTCCCGACTTCAAAGACCGCGGCATCAAGTTGGCTTGCTTCGGCAAGGCCACAGCCAAAGCCATCGAAGAGGCTGGACTTCCGCTCGAGCTGGAAGCTCCTTCGGCCAAAGCACCTTCCATCACGGGGTCGCTCGAACTCTATTTGGAGGAGCATAATAAGTAAAGACCTTTCAGGTTGGGTGTTCAAAATCAAGAAAAATCTCTGCGCGATTTTTGCCAAACAACAAGTGGCGAAGCATGCGCACATGATAAACGAACAAAGCGCGAAAAGGAGCGCCCTGAAAGGGCAACCAGTTCAGAGCCCAGGGCAACGCCCTGGGTATCAATGTAAAAACGCCTACGCCCTGTAAGGGCAAAAGTATGGGCGAACGGTTGACTTTTACTTTTGCCCTTACAGGGCGCAGGAACGGGGAACACGGCACCCAGGGCGTTGCCCTGGGCTATGAACTTGCTGGGCTTTCAGCCCGCACAGAGCCGCAGATAGGGCTTTTCCGCACAATCTCCATCTACTTAATATTCCAATTTTGAACACCCTACCTTTAAGGGGGCCTTTAGGCACCTCTTGAAATACCGCCATAAGAAAAGAGGTCAGCAAGTTGTATGTAAGCGCCTATGGGCTGCAACTTGCTGACCTCTTTTGCTTTTCATGAACTCCCCTAAAACGTATTCCATCTACAAAATATTCAGCGTATGAAAATGAATGGTTTCCCGAAGTGTGAGCACCTCTGTCTGAAGAAAGACATCGAGACGCTCTTCTCGGCAGGCAGCCGCGCCATCACCATCTTCCCGTTGCGTGCCGTTTTCCGCGTCGTGCCGCGTGAAGGCGGGCCACAGGCACAAGTGCTCGTCAGTGTGGCCAAGCGCCGCCTCCGCCATGCTGTCGACCGTAACCGCGCCAAACGCCAGTTGCGCGAAGCCTATCGCTTGAACAAACAACTGATTGCCGATGTTCTCCGCGACGACGAGCGCCTGCATGTGGGGCTTATCTGGCTCTCCGAGCGTCCAGTCACTTCCCAGCGTGTACACGAGAAAATGGTCGTCGTGCTCCACCGTGTGGCAGAAAGACTGCGCGAACGCACTGCAGTTCAAGAAACGCCAGCGGCCGCTTTGACAGACGGGGTACTGCCAGCGGCTTCAGAGGCAGAAAAGACAGCGCTGGGGTCTGAGGCTTTGCGAACTGAAGAAATTGCTCCAACGGAAGAAGTATAACGCCATGCGAAAGCTGCTTCATTTCTTCGCGGCGTTGCTCATCGCCCCCATTCGTTTTTACCAACGATTTATCTCCCCGCTCACGCCGCCTGCCTGCCGTTTCACGCCGACCTGCTCGCAATATGCCGTTGAGGCCATCCAGAAGCACGGCCCTTTCAAGGGATTGTGGCTCGCTGTGCGGCGCATTCTCCGCTGCCATCCTTGGGGAGGGAGCGGATATGACCCTGTGCCTTGACGGACGGCATTCTTGTTTTTTAAGTCGGCGGTTGAAAAACTCTTGTGAAAATGGATTTCCATACCCATAACCTCCATGCTCCGGCACACGAAGCCATCATCAATTTGCCAGAAGATGCCCTGTTGTGTCCTGCCTCCTTTACGTTTCAGGCGGGCCGCCTCTATTCGGCCGGCATTCATCCCTGGTGGACGGCACGCGCCGATGTGTCTGCCCTTTTTGAGGGCTTGCAGCAACTGCTGCGTCATCCCGCAGTGGTGGCGGTGGGAGAATGCGGCATCGACCGTTTGAGAGGCGCTGACGAGGCCGTGCAAGAACAATGGTTTGTTCGGCAGGTGCAACTCGCAGAGGCCGCCGGCCTTCCCGTCACCGTTCATTGCGTCAAGGCGTTCGACGTTCTTTTGCGCCTTCATAAAGAACTGCGGCCCACCACGCGCTGGACCATCCACGGCTTCCGTGGCAAGCCCGCCCTTGCCGCCCAATTGCTCGCTGCCGGCTTCGACCTCAGTTTCGGCCGCTATTTCAACGCAGAGAGCTATGAGATGACACCGCCAGAGCGGCGGCATAGAGAAAGCGATGAGGATTATTGACGGAGGACTTGAACGTTAAGTTGGTGTTCAAAATAGAAGTATTAAAGGTTGGCGCTGCGCGAACATTCGGCGAAGGCCTGAGGCGAAGCATTGTAGCTCACTTTGCTCGCAAAGTGAGGGCCACGAACACGTAGCGAACATGGCTTTGTTGGATTTTCAGCTCGTGCTGGGTAGGGTGTTCAAAATCTAGAAAAATCTCTGTGCGTTTTTTTGCCAAACAACAAGCGGCGAAGCATGCGTACATGATAAACGAACAAAGCGCGAAAAGGAGCGCCCTGAAAGGGCAGCCAGTTCACAGCCCAGGGCAACGCCCTGGGTATCAGCGTATAAATACCTACGCCCTGTAAGGGCAAAAGTATGGGCGAATGGTTGGCTTTTACTTTTGCCCTTACAGGGCGTAGGGAATGGGGACATGGTACCCAGGGCGTTGCCCTGGGCTATGAACTTGCTGGGCTTTCAGCCCGCGCAGGGCCGCAGATAAGGCTTTTTCCGCATAATCTTCACCAACTTAATATTTCAATTTTGAACACCCTACGTGCTGGGCCGCCACAATCTTCGCCCCCCTCACTTTGCGAGCAAAGTGAGCTACAGTGCTGCGCCCCTTTCTACGCTCCCCACGAAATTCGTTGTTACGTTGTCCCTTATAAAAAAGCGGACCAATCTCCTCTCGGAGGTCGGTCCGCTTTTATGTCAGTTGTTGTCTGGACGATTAGTCCTTCACAGTGATCAAGAAATAGTTTTTCTTTCCGCGCTGCACAACGAGGAATTTTCCGCCGATGAGGTCTTCGGTCGTCAGTTCCTGGTCGAAGGCAGCGAGTTTTTCTTTGTTGATGCTGACGCCGCCGCCTTGCGTGAGCTTGCGCATTTCGCCCTTAGAGGCAAAGCATTTGGTGGTTTCTGCCAAGAGGTCGACCGCCTTGGCGCCGACAGCCTGGTCGCGTGAAACCGTGAACTGAGGCACACCGTCGAAGACGCTCAAGAGCGTTTCCTCGTCCAGTTTCAGCAAGCTCTCCTTCGTGGCTTTGCCAAAGAGGATGTTGGACGCTTCAACGGCCGTTTCGTAGTCTTCGCGGCTGTGAACCATGCAAGTGACCTCTTCGCCCAAGCGTTTTTGCAGTATGCGGCGTCCCGGATCGGCGCGGTGCTCAGTGATGAGCGCGTCGATTTCCTCCTTCGTCAGAGAAGTGAAGATCTTGATGTAGCGTTCAGCCTCCTCGTCGCCGACGTTCAGCCAGAACTGGTAGAACTTGTAAGGCGTGGTGTAACGGCGGTCGAGCCATACGTTGCCCTGTTCCGTCTTGCCGAACTTCTTGCCGTCGGCTTTCGTGATGAGCGGGCAGGTGAGGGCATAGGCCTCAGCCTCTGCGCCGAGCGTGCGGCGAATCAGTTCCGTTCCCGTCGTGATGTTGCCCCACTGGTCAGAACCGCCCATCTGCAGTTTGCAATTCTTCTCCTGATAGAGGTGGAGGAAGTCGTAGCCCTGGAGCAGCTGGTAGGTAAATTCCGTGAACGACAGACCATCGCGGGCCTCACCGTTCAAGCGCTTCTTGACACTGTCCTTTGCCATCATGTAGTTGACCGTGATGTGCTTGCCGATTTCGCGGGCGAAGTCGAGGAAGGTGAAATTCTTCATCCAGTCGTAGTTGTTCACCAGTTCCGCAGCATTCGGTGCGTCGGAATCAAAATCCAGAAAGTGTGAGAGTTGCTTTTTGATGCAGCTCACGTTGTGGCGCAACACCTCTTCTGTCAGCAAATTGCGCTCAGCGCTTTTGCCAGATGGGTCGCCAATCATGCCGGTGGCACCGCCAACGAGCGCCAGTGGCTTATGGCCAGCACGCTGAAAGTGGCGCAGCATCATCACGGAGCAGAGGTGTCCGATGTGCAGAGAATCGGCCGTGGGGTCAATACCGACATAGGCAGTCACTTGTTCCTTGCTGAGCAGTTCCTCAGTGCCCGGCATCATTTGGTGGAGCATACCGCGCCACCGCAATTCTTCAACAAAATTCATATCTGATAAATCTTTTCTAATTTATTGTTTCTGTATTTCTTGCAGCAGTTTCAGAGCCTTGTCTTCTGCCGCTTCCATGATTTCGCGCTCGCCTGGTCCCTTGTCGTTGATGCCGCAGAGATGCAGCACGCCGTGGATCACCACGCGGTGCAGTTCGTCGTCATACGTCTTCTTGAAAAGCTCCGCGTTGGAGCGCACCGTGTCGAGGCTGATAAAGAGGTCGCCGCTGATGACATCGCCCTCCGTATAGTCGAAAGAGATGATGTCCGTGTAATAGTCGTGTTGGAGGTATTGCTTGTTCACCTCCAGGATTTTCTCGTCGTCGCAAAACACGTAGGCCAGTTCTCCCACGCGCTTGCCGTAGCTTGCTGCCACGGCCTTCACCCATGCCGTCGTTTCGCGGTGTGGCAGTTCGGGCATTTTTACGTTGATGGTGTTGTAGCTGATCATTGGTTAGAATAAAGAAGGTTGTGCAATATTTCCGCTGTAGATGTCGCGTCCTAAATGCTTGTAGGCCAGCTCCGTCACCTCGCGTCCTCGTGGCGTTCGGCGGATGAAGCCCTCCTTGATGAGGAAAGGTTCGTAGACTTCCTCCACGGTTCCAGCATCTTCGCCGATGGCCGTGGCAATGGTGGTGATGCCCACCGGGCCGCCTTTAAACTTGTCGATGATGGTCAGAAGGATTTTGTTGTCGATTTCGTCGAGCCCGTAGCGGTCGATGTTCAGCGCCTCCAGGGCGAAGCGTGCGATTTCGATGTCAATTCTTCCGTTGCCCTTGACCTGTGCAAAATCTCTCACGCGGCGCAGTAAGGCATTGGCGATACGTGGCGTTCCTCTCGAGCGGCTTGCAATTTCGCCTGCCGCCTCCGCCGTCATTGGCACGTTGAGAATCGTTGCCGAGCGTTGCAGGATGGCGCAGAGCGTTTCGTTGTCATAATATTCCAGATGGAGATTGATGCCAAAGCGGGCACGCAGCGGTGCCGTGAGGAGTCCGCTTCGCGTGGTGGCTCCCACGAGCGTAAACGGGTTGAGGTCAATCTGTATGGAGCGGGCCGCCGGTCCGCGGTCGATCATGATGTCAATGCGATAGTCCTCCATGGCCGAGTAGAGATATTCCTCCACCACTGGTGCCAATCTGTGGATCTCATCAATGAAGAGCACATCGTTCGGTTCCAGTCCCGTCAGAAGTCCCGCCAGGTCGCCCGGCTTGTCGAGCACTGGTCCCGACGTGATTTTAAAGCCCACGCCGAGCTCGTTGGCGATGATGTTCGAGAGCGTTGTCTTTCCCAGTCCTGGAGGGCCGTGTAAGAGCGTGTGGTCGAGCGGTTCGCCACGGTATTTTGCGGCCTCGACAAACACGCGCAAGTTCTCCACCACCTTCTGCTGCCCGCTGAAATCTTCAAAGGCGAGGGGGCGTAAGGCGTTTTCAAACTCGCGCTCTGATTTCGAGGGCGTTTGTTGTTCCGAACGGATGTCAAATGTATCTTCTGCCATAAGTAGGTACAAAGTTACGGATTATTTTAGTGCCGTACAACTCATTTTGACCGATAAACAGGTGTGCTCCCTTAATTTATGGTTATCTTTGCCGTTTGAAACGAAAAGAGTCGCCGCATCTTCGTCGCGGCGCTCCAAAACATCACATTTCATGGTACTTAATTATATCTGGATTGCATTCTTTGCTGTGGCCTTCGTCATCGCCCTCATCAAGCTCATCTTTATGGGCGATGTCTCCGTGTTTCCAGCCATCATGGACTCCACCTTCGAGACATCGAAGACCGCTTTTGAAATCTCCCTCGGTCTCACTGGCGTGCTCTCCCTTTGGCTCGGCGTGATGAAAATTGGCGAGAAGGGTGGGGTGGTCAGTGCCCTTTCGCGCTTGCTCGGTCCCGTCTTTGCCAAACTCTTCCCCGACATTCCGAAGGGACACCCCGTGGTGGGCAACATCTTCATGAACATCTCCGCCAATATGCTCGGGCTCGACAACGCCGCGACCCCCTTGGGGCTGAAGGCTATGGAAGGATTGCAAGAGCTCAACAAGAAGAAGGACACCGCCTCGAATCCGATGATCATGTTTCTCGTGCTCAACACCTCCGGCCTCACCATCATTCCTGTCAGCATCTTGGTCTATCGCGCCCAGATGGGGGCTGCGCAACCCACCGATGTCTTCATCCCTATTCTCCTCGCCACGTTCTGTTCCACGCTCGCCGGCATCATCATCACGAGTGTTTATCAGCGTATCAACCTCTTCAACCGCACCCTCTTGCTTACCCTCGGTGGCCTCTCCCTGCTGATGGCCTCCATCGTGTGGGGCTTCTCGCGGCTCGACGGGGCGATGATGAACACCGTCGGCACCACCGCTGCCAACGTCCTGCTCTTCACCATCATCATCGCTTTTCTGGCGGCCGGCGTGTTGCGCCGTGTCAACGTCTACGATGCCTTCGTTGAAGGTGCCAAAGAAGGGTTCACCACCGCCGTCCGCATCATTCCCTACCTCGTTGCCGTGTTGGTGGGCATCGGCGTGTTTCGCGCTTCCGGTGCGATGGACTGGCTCATCAACGGCGTGTCGTGGTGCTTCAGTCATGCCGGTTTGCCCGACGACTGGGTCGGCGCCCTCCCGACAGCCCTCATGAAACCCCTCAGCGGCAGCGGGGCCCGCGGCATGATGGTCGATGCCATGCAGACTTACGGTGCCGACTCCTTCGTGGGCCGTCTCAGCTGTATTTTCCAAGGTTCCACCGACACCACCTTCTATATCCTCGCCGTTTACTTCGGTTCCGTCGGCATTCGCCACACGCGCCACGCCGTCAGCTGCGGTTTGCTGGCCGACCTCGCTGGCATCGTTTCCGCCATCCTCATCGCCTACCTCTTCTTTGCGTAGGGCAAGAAGGCAGACAATACATAAGTAGGTTGTAAAAATAATTCTGACCACCTACATAATAGCAATTCCACACTACATATACACAATATGGCAGATTTGAAATCATTGGCCAAAGACACGGCCATCTACGGCTTGAGCAGCATCATCGGCCGTTTCCTCAATTATCTTCTGGTTCCTATCTACACCGCCAAACTCGCCGCTGCATCCGGCGGCTACGGTGTGATTACCGAGGTCTACAGCTACACGGCGCTTCTGCTCGTGGTGCTCACTTTCGGTATGGAAACCACCTTCTTCCGGTTCATCAACAAAGAAAACGAAGATCCGCTCCGCGTTTATGCCACCACCCTCGTGGCCGTCGGCGGTGTTGGTCTTTGCTTCCTCGCCTTCGTCTTCGGCTTTCTGCCGCAGGTGTCCGCGTTCCTGGATTACGCCGACCATCCCGAATACATCGGCATGATGGCTACCTGCGTGGCCATCGATGCCTTCCAGTGCATCCCCTTCGCCTATCTGCGCTACAAGCGCCGCCCCATCAAGTTCGCAGCGCTCAAACTCTTATTCATCTTCGCCAACATCGTGCTCAACATCGTGTTCTTCGTGGTGCTGAATTGCAACGACGTGTTCTATGCCTTTGCCATCAACCTCGTCTGCACTGCCAGTATCACCCTCTTCTTCCTTCCCGAACTCACTGGTTTCAGTTGGAAACCCGATATGCAGCTCCTCCGCAAGATGCTCAGCTATTCTTGGCCCATCCTCGTGCTCGGCATTGCGGGCATCCTCAACCAGACGGCCGACAAAATCATCTTCCGCCACGTCATGAAAGGCACCGTCGGTAAGGTGGAACTGGGCATCTACGGTGCCAGTGTCAAGATTGCCATGATTATGGCCATGATCACGCAGGCCTTCCGTTATGCCTACGAGCCCTTTGTCTTTGCCGGACAGCGCGACAAAGACAACCGCCAGACCTATGCCAAGGCCATGAAGTTCTTCATCATCTTCACCCTCTTAGCCTTCCTCGTGGTGATGGGCTATCTCGATGTGCTCAAACACATCATTGCGCCCGACTACTGGCCCGGATTGAAAGTCGTGCCCATTGTCATGGCCGCCGAAATCATGATGGGCATCTATTTCAACCTCTCTTTCTGGTATAAACTCACCGACCGCACCATCTGGGGCGCTGTCTTCTCTGGTGTCGGCTGCGTCGTGCTCATCGTTGTCAACATCCTCTTCATTCCCCAATACAGTTACATGGCCTGCGCCTGGGCCGGTGTGGCTGGCTACGGCACCGCCATGCTCCTCAGCTATTTCGTTGGGCAGAAATACTATCCCATTGCCTATCCGCTGAAGAGCATCGCCGTCTATGTGCTCGTTGCCGCCTTCTTCTTCCTCGTCATGACCTACACGCCGCAGACATGGCCTTTGTGGGCACGCCTCGGCATCAACACCCTCTGCATCGTGCTCTTCCTGGCACACATCATTTATCACGACCTGCCGCTTTCGAGCCTCCCTGTCGTGGGGAAATATTTCAGAAAAAAATAAGCCATCATGCCAAAGACATACAGCGAAACAACCCTGCCGAGCGGTTTGCGCGTCATTCACGAACGCTCCGTCTCCAGTGTGGTCTATTGCGGCTACATCGTCAAAGCCGGAACGCGCCACGAAGACCCTGCCGATTCAGGAATGGCCCATTTCATCGAACATTTAAGCTTCAAGGGAACTGAGCGCCGACGCGCCCACCACATCACCAATGGGCTTGAACGCGTGGGCGGCGACCTCAATGCTTTTACCAATAAGCAGGAGACGGTTTACTGTGCGACGGTGTTGAAGCAAGACTTCGGACGCGCCGCCGACCTCCTGACCGACATTGTCTTCCACAGCACCTATCCGCAGAACGAAATCAACCGCGAAGTGGAGGTCATCTGCGATGAAATCGACAGTTATCGCGATTCCCCCTCCGAACTGATCTTCGATGAGTTTGAGTCGATGCTCTTTGAAAACAACGGTCTGGGCCGCGACATCCTCGGTCAGGCTGAGCGCCTGCGCACTTACACCACCGCCGATGCCCGCCGCTTTACCGACAAATATTACCGGCCAGAGAATGCCGTGTTTTACGTCTATGGCGATGTCGACTTCAAAACCATCGTGCGCACCCTCAACCGCTACCTCCCCGCGAGCGGTGAAACGCCCATTTTCCCCGATTCCATCGGAGCAACGCCCGCCGTTGTGCGTGAAGAAAGGGAGCGCGTGGTGCAGCGCGACACCCATCAGGCCCATGTGCTCGTTGGTATGCAGACCTTCGGCGGCAACGACCTCCGCCGTTTCCCCATGCTCCTGCTCAACAATATGCTGGGCGGGCCAGGCATGAACTCGCGTCTCAATATGAGCTTGCGTGAGCGGGCTGGACTGGTCTATTCTGTCGACGCCTCCCTCAACACCTATCCCGATGCGGGATGGTGGGCCGTTTATTTCGGCTGTGACGCCCACGACATCAAGCGTTGCCGCCGCCTCGTAAATCGCGAATTGCGCCGTTTCATCGACGAAAAACTTACGCCTTCACAGCTCGCCGCCGCCAAAAAGCAGCTCTGCGGACAGATTGGCATCTCGTGCGACAATTTCGAGAATTACGCCATTGCCTTGGGAAAGACCTATGCCCATTATGCCTCGCACTACGAACCTGAGACGCTTTATGAGCGCATCATGCAAATATCTGCCGACGATTTGCAAAACGTGGCTGCCGAAGTGTATAACCCCGACTTACTCACCACGCTGATTTATCAGTAAGTAATGGTGAAAGAATAAGTTGAGCAATTTTGACCTGTATTTTGTTGATTTTGGAATTTGGAAGAGGGAGCATAGCGGGCTATGTGACCGATGACAAATTTCAAAAGCGGCAAAAAGACAGGGCATAAGAAAAATCCTTACTCCACAAAATTGGTCAAGTTATTTTTTTACCATTACTAAATGAAGGGCTTCCCTAAAAATTCTGAGCAATTTGCTTTGTGCTTTGAATACTTGGACGTAACTTTGCTTAACAATTAGAAACGTCAGACAATCAGAGCATGAGATAGGCGTTGTCTGACGTCTATCCCGTTGATAGCATAAATATTGAAATCAAATTATACCCCCATTCATCATGAAAATTCTTCTTCTTGGTAGCGGCGGCCGTGAACACGCCTTGGCATGGAAAATAGCCCAAAGCCCTAAAGTCAGCCAACTCTTCATTGCTCCGGGTAATGCTGGAACGATGCAGGTGGGCAAAAATGTGGACATCAAGGCCGACGATTTCGACGGCATTGCCCAGTTTGTCCTCGACTACGAGGTCGACATGGTTGTGGTCGGTCCGGAAGATCCGCTGGTGAAGGGCATTTACGACTATTTCCAACACCACGACCTTTTGAAGGACATCCCCGTGATTGGACCTTCGAAGGCTGGCGCTGTGCTTGAAGGCTCCAAGGATTTTGCCAAGGGCTTCATGCAGCGCCATAATATCCCAACGGCCGCCTACGCCACTTTCGATGGTGAACACGTTGAAGAAGGTTGCCGCTTCCTCGAAACCCTCCAGGCCCCCTACGTGCTCAAGGCCGACGGACTCTGCGCTGGAAAGGGCGTGCTCATCGTGCCGACCCTCGAAGAGGCGCAGCGCGAATTGCGCGATATGCTCGGCGGTATGTTTGGCAACGCTTCGTCGCGCGTGGTGATTGAAGAATTTCTGAGCGGCATTGAATGCTCAGTCTTCGTGCTCACCGATGGTCGTCATTACAAGATTCTCCCCGAAGCCAAGGACTACAAGCGCATTGGCGAGGGCGACACTGGATTGAACACCGGCGGTATGGGCAGTGTGTCTCCCGTTCCTTTTGCCGATGAGGCTTGGATGAAGCGCGTGGAAGACGAAATCATCCGTCCAACGGTTGACGGTCTTGCCGCAGAGGGCATCGACTATAAGGGTTTCATCTTCTTCGGACTCATCAACTGCGACGGACAGCCAAAGGTCATCGAGTATAACTGCCGCATGGGCGACCCTGAAACTGAAACCGTCATGCTCCGCCTGAAGAGCGACATCGTAGACCTCTTCGAAGGTGTAGCCAAGGGCGACCTCGACCAGCGTGTCATTGAATTTGACCCGCGTGCCGCTGTCTGCGTCATGTGTGTGTCTGGCGGTTATCCGCAGGCTTACGAAAAAGGCTTCGCCATCAGCGGTGCCGACGTAGAAGGCAGTGTGGTGTTCCACGCAGGCACCGCGCTCAAAGACGGTCAGCTCGTCACGGCCGGCGGACGTGTCATCGCCGTCAGTTCTTATGGTGCCACCAAGGAAGAGGCCCTGGCCAAATCAATGGAAGGCGCCCGCCAGATAGACTTTGACAAGAAATATTTCCGTACAGACATCGGTGCGGACCTTTAAGATGGTGCCATTGATTTGGCATCACATTCAATAACCTTTGGTGAAGGAGCAATTTCCAACTGGGATTGCGCCTTCACCATTGTGATTTAGTAATGGTGAAAGAATCAGTTGATCAATTAGACGTGTATTAAGACAGGGGGCATAAGAATATATCTACTTAGTATCGTGGGGCATGAATGCGTGTCGCGTTTCGCCTGGCGACAAGAAGAATCAACGGTCGGCGAGGCGCTTCGTCTCTTCAACACGCCTCCAGCCATTCAATACGCCCACGGCCTCTCAAGACAACATCACCCATCAGAATATGCGAGAAAGAAATTTCAGGACACGAATCACCCAAGGCGTTTACACCTTGCCGGCAGCCATCGTCATTAGCTGTCTTCTGTGGCTCACTGCCGGATATGACAATATCACGGCGTGGGAAGGCTTTGGCATTGTGGTAGTCGTCACCTATCTGCTTGCGGAGCTCAACAACCGCTCCACGCTTCTGCGCATCCGTTCCCGTATGGTGAGCACCTCCTTCGTGATTCTGATGGCCGCCACCCCGTTTTTCTACACGTGGTCGGTCGACATGATTCCCATGCTCTGCCTTGTGGCCGCCTATTTCCCCCTTTTCGCCGCCTATGGCCAGGCGCGTTCCGCGGGTTACGTCTTTCATGCCGCCCTCTGTGTCGGCCTCGGCAGTCTGGTCTATCCTCCCATGCTACTCCTTGCCCCCGTCCTTCTGTTCAGTCTGGCCGTTTCGTTGCGGGCCCTCTCTGGAAGTTCCTTCCTCGCCCTCCTCTTCGGTTTGCTGCTGCCCTATTGGCTGTTGCTTGGCGTGGGCGTCTGGTTTGACGATGTGCAGACCGTGTTCGCCCCCTATATAGAAGCCTTCCAATTCCAGAAGCCCGATTATTCTGCGCTTTCCCTGCCGCAAATCGTGACAATGGCCTACGTCACCCTCCTTGCCTTCGTTGCCATGATACATTTCGCCCGTGTGGCCTACAACGATAAAATCCGCACGCGTATGTATTTCTACGTGTTCATCCTTTTTGAACTCGTCATCATGGGTGCCTTGGCCATGCAGCCGCAGAAGTCCGATGTGTTGCTGCGTCTCTACATCGTCAACAGTACGCCGCTCATCGCCCACCATTTCACGCTGGGACGCGGACGTTGGGCCAACATCTGGTTTGGCCTTTGCCTCCTATTGCTGATTGGTGTCCTGGCCTTCAATATGGGATATGGCAAACTGTTCTGAACCCTTTGACCATCTTTCCGACAGCTCCCACAGGATACCACTCTAACTTTCAAATCGCTGAGAATATTCCACCTACTTACCATATTACTAAAAACCTCCGTGACGGACACCTATTTATAAATAGATGCAAGAAATCGTTGATGCCCTCATTCAGATAGGGCCCGCCGGCATGTTTGTCGCTGCATTCCTTGCTGGCAGCTTTTTCCCTTTCAGTTCCGAACTTGTCATGCTCGGATTGCTTGAAGCTGGTGCCGATGCCACGTCGTTGCTCGTTTGGGGCACCATCGGCAACACCCTTGGCGGCCTCTTCAATTACGGCGTCGGCTCGATGGGCAAGGAAGAATGGGTGACGCGCCGCCTCAAAATATCGCCCGAAAAACTGCGCCGTGGAAAAGTCTATGTGCGCCATTATGGTGCTTGGGCCGGCCTTCTCTCGTGGATTCCCATCTTCGGTAGCGTCGTCACTATCGCCATGGGCTATGTGCGCACCAGCATCCTGCCCTCCATCGTCAGCATCCTGCTCGGCAAATACCTGCGCTATCAGGTGCTTGTCTCGGCATGGCAGGCCGCCTTCTCCTAACGAAGGTAGCGTCCCGCCCGCCAGACACGCTTCGTGCGAGACGCGATTTGATGTTCCCCTTATCGCCCATAAACCAAAGATACCACTACAACCTATTTAAATGACCATTAGAACAAATTCCACACCTCGTCCCTTCTTGCCAACCTCCCTCCGTTCGTTGGTGGGTTGCGCCTGTGCCGCCGTGTTCTCTCTCTTGCTGGTTGCCTGCAATCCCGCTGGTAGCGAGGAGAAAATGCGCGTCAGTGTCAGCATCGCGCCGCTGCGTTATGCAGTGGAGTCATTGCTCGACACCAATGTTGTCATCAACGTGCTGACCCCCGACGGCGCCAGTCCAGAAACCTACCAACTCACGCCGAAGCAAGTGGCCGAATTGAGCGAAAGCCAGTTATATGTGCGTGTCGGCTCCCTCGGATTTGAGAATACGCAAATGCGCAAGGTGACGCAAAACATGCCTCATCTGCTCTGTGTCAATTCCGCCCGCGGCATCTCCCCCTTGAAACATAGCCACGGTGACGAGATGGAGAGCGAAGACCCCCACGTTTGGATGTCGCCCATCAATATGAAAGTCATTGCCCACAATGTCTTGCTGACGCTTGAATCCATCGACACCGTTCACGAAGTGACCTATGCCAAGCGCTTTCACCTTTTCGTGCAGCGCATGGACAGCATCGACAATGCCATCCGCCAGAAACTCCGCAACATCAAGTCGCGGGCCTTCCTGATATACCATCCCGCATTGGGCTACTACGCTAAGAACTATGGCCTCCGCCAACTCTCTGTGCAGAACGACGGCAAAGAACCCTCGGCCGACTATCTGGCCCACCTCATTCAGGAGTGTCGTCGCGAGAAAGTGCGCGTGGTGTTCATCCAGAAAGAATACAGCGGAAAGACCGCCCGCCTCGTAGCGGAAGAAATCGGTGCCCGCGTGGTGGAAATCAATCCGCTCAGCGAAGACTGGGAACTGGAAATCACACGCATCACCGATGCGCTTTGTGAGTAAGTTCTTATATATATAGGTAGGGTGTTCAAAATCCAGAAAAATCTCTGCACGGTTTTGAGCCAAATAGCAAGGCGGTTGCGGTGCAGCTGCCCCTGAAAGGGGCTCATATTCCAGGATAGGGGCTTGCCCCTATCTCTCGCCGCAACCCATCGATTCTCGCTTCTGCCCCTGTAAGGGGCGCATATCGCTGGCGGGGCTTGCCCCGCAATAAGATTCGAGATATGAGCCCCTTACAGGGGCGAGGTTCATAATTCGGCCCCAAGAGGTAGGGGCAAGCCCCTACCCTAAATATGAGCCCCTTTCAGGGGCGCTGGCGCCTCTTTGCCAACCTTGATTTATCTGGATTTTGCCCCCCTCTCACCGCGAACCCCTCCTTTCCCCCATTGAATATATCTTTCACCAACTCATCAAGACAATATGCCGGACAGTTTAATCCAACTTCAAGACGTGTCCTTAGGCTACGACCGCCAGTCAGTGCTCTCAGGTGTGTCTCTGACCGTCAATCCGCTCGACTTTTGGATATTCCAAGGACCCAATGGTGGTGGTAAAACCACCCTTTTGCGCCTCCTTGCCGGATTGTCGGCGCCCGATGCTGGCCGTGTGTTGCGCCGTCCTGGCCTGCGCCTCGGCTATCTTCCGCAATATCGCAGCATCGACCGCCAGTTTCCCGTCACCGTTTTGGAAGTGGTGCGTTCCGGCCTCGCCAATCAGAAGTCGCTCTTCCGCCGTTTCAGCCGCGAAGCCGACCGCCAGGCGATGGACACCCTCTCCACCTTGGGCCTCGACCATCTTGCAACGCGCCCCATCGACAGTCTCAGCGGCGGCCAATGGCAGCGAACACTCCTCGGCCGTGCCCTCGTGAGCCGTCCCGAACTTCTCTTGCTTGACGAGCCAGATACCCACCTCGATGTCCTCCACAGGCAACAGCTCTATGACACCCTCACCCAGCAGCGTCCCAATATGGCCATCGTCGTTGTCAGCCACGACGAAGCCCTCCCGTTGATCTTTCCCAACAGCCACCGCTTGATGGTGGAAAATGGTTGCGTGCAGGAACTTTGATATGGAATCTATATTTTCATGACGCCCCCCCCATATACCTATTCCAAACCTATGAAAAAGAAACACCTGTTTTTGCTCCTATCCTTCTTGGCTTTCACATTAGGAGCACAACGCCAGCCCGAATTTTCCACCGCTGGTTTCTTTCAGTTGCCAAATTCTGGGCGCGAAGTCTTCTCCATGAATCCCGCCTGGCGTTTTTGCAAAGGTCCGCAGCGCGGTGCCGAGTTGCGTGATTTCGATGATGCAGCTTGGGAAGTCGTTTCGTTGCCCCACGGCATTGACTATCTCCCGACGGAAGCCAGCGGCTGTGTCAACTATCAGGGCGTTGTGTGGTATCGCAAACACTTCCGTCCCGAAGCCCGTCTCAAAGGCAAGAAACTTTATCTGCATTTTGAAGCCATCATGGGCAAGAGCAAAGTCTTTCTCAACGGCCATCTCCTGTCGGAGCATTATGGTGGCTATCTGCCCATCGTGGCAGACATCACCGATGTGGTCGACTGGTCGCGTGAGAATGTCCTGTCTGTGATGACCGACAATAGCAACGACCCCTCATATCCGCCGGGCAAGAAGCAGGAAATGCTTGATTACACCTATTTCGGTGGCATCTATCGCGACTGCTGGCTTGTGGCGCACGACCGTCTTCATATCACCGACCCCAATGTCGAAAACACCATAGCGGGCGGTGGCTTGTTTGTGTCCTACAATCATGTCAGCGACGCCTCTGCCGAGGTGCGCCTGCAATTGCAGGTGCGCAACGAACGCGGTAAGGCATTCTCTGGCGTTGTGGAATATCAACTCTTGCAGCCCAACGGCCGTCAGGCAGCCCTTGTCAACCAGAAATTCTCCGTGAAAGCAGGGCAGGCCGTGCAGACCGTCAATCGCCTCACGCTCAAAAAGCCCTCCCTTTGGTCGCCCGAGAATCCGCAGCTCTATCAGCTCCTCGTGCGTGTCCTTGACCAAAAAGGCCGCGTTGTCGACGGCTACCGTCAGCGCCTTGGCATACGCAGTGTGGAATTTAAGGGCGCAGATGGATTCTGGCTCAATGGCAAGCCCTATCCCCATCCGCTTATCGGTGCCAATCGCCACCAGGATTTTGCCGTAGTGGGAAATGCCGTGCCCAACAGTCTGCACTGGAGCGACGCCAAAAAGCTGCGCGATGCTGGACTTAAAGTCATCCGCAACGCCCACTGTCCGCAAGACCCCGCCTTTATGGATGCCTGCGATGAATTGGGCCTTTTTGTGCTCGACAACATCCCTGGGTGGCAGTTCTGGAACGACGCGCCGGAGTTTGCCCAGCGCGTTTTCAGCGACACCCGTAACCTCGTACGCCGCGACCGCAACCATGCTTGCCTTTGGATGTGGGAACCCATTCTGAACGAAACCTGGTATCCCGCCGACTTCGCCAAGCAAACGCGCGACATCGTCAATGAGGAATATCCCTTCCCTTACAGCACGTCTGGCTGCGACGCCACGGCCCGCGGCCATGAATATTACAACGTGTTGTTTGCCCATCCCACCAACGGTAACGATGTCTCCGTTACGCAGATGGACAAGCGCATCACGTATTTCACCCGTGAATGGGGCGACAATGTCGACGATTGGAACAGCCACAATTCTCCCAGCCGTGTGGCACGCAATTGGGGCGAGGTGCCGATGCTTGTGCAGGCGCAACACTATGCCAAACCGAGCTACACCTATACTTCTTACGATGGCCTCTATCGCACCACACGCCAGCACATCGGCGGTTGTCTGTGGCATTCCTTCGACCATCAGCGCGGTTATCATCCCGATCCCTTCTATGGCGGTATCATGGACGTTTTCCGCCAGCCGAAATATTCCTATTATATGTTCCAGTCGCAGCGCGACATCTTGAAAGAGGAGCGTCCGTTTGAGACAGGACCGATGGTACACATCGCCCATGAGATGACCCCATTTTCGCCCAAGGATGTGACGGTCTATTCCAATTGCGAAGAAGTGCGCCTCACTTTCAATCGCGGCGGCAAGCAGTATAGCTATAAAAAGCCCGCAACGAAGGAAGGCATGCCCTCGCCCGTCATCACCTTCAAGGATGTCTACGATTTCATGGCGCTGAAAGCCCTCTCGTGTAAGGGACGCATTGCCGATGAATACCTCTTGGCCGAGGGAATCGTTGACGGAAAAGTCGTGGCTGCCGACACCGTGCGCCCGGCCCTCCGCCCCTCTAAAATCATCCTTTGGATTGACCATGAGAAACAGCCGCTTCGTGCCGATGGCTCTGATGCCGTTGTCGTTGTCGCTGCCGTGGCCGACCAGAACGGAAACATCAAGCGACTCAACAACGACTATATCAAATTCTTCGTGGAAGGCGAAGGCCGCATATTGGGCGGTGCCGACGTAATGGCCAACCCCGTCCCCGTCAAATGGGGAACGGCTCCCGTGCTTGTGCAGTCCACCTTGAAACCTGGAAAGATAAAGCTGACCGCCAGCATGCTCTTCGAAGGTTCGCAGAAACCCGTGAGCGGAGTGCTGGAATTTAGCAGCGTTGCAGCCAGCGTCCCGCTCGTCTACGACGCCTCCGAAGCCGCCTCAATACCCCATACGACAGGCCATGCCCTTGACGTCTCTCGCCAGTCGTCCGTCAATATTCTTGAAGAACAGCGCCGCAGCGTTGAAAACGCCAAGCGCCTCAAGGAAGTCGAACGGCAGCAGGAAGAATTTGGAGAAGACAGAAACTGAAAAGCTGGTGGTAAGTAATTCTTTTAACCATTACTAAGTAGACGGCATTGTTAACGCAGCCTGAATGCCTGCAAGCACCGCCGACCACGGCATTAGTCGTAATAAAAGCACTGCCAGAATATTCTCGATGAGGGTATTCTGGCAGTGCTTTTTTGTTGCGTGAGTCGGTTGTCAAAATTATAGGGCGTTCAAAATTGGAATATCAAAGGTTAGCGGTAGCGCCCTCGCGGCGGAGATTTGCGCTGGCCCGCACAATCGTCTGTTGCGGCGCCAGCATTGTAGCTCACTTTGCTCGCAAAGTGAGGGCCACGAACACGTAGCGAAAAACGTTTGGACCAGCGCCGCGAGCGCCCTGAAAGGGCAGCCAGTTCATAGCCCAGGGCAACGCCCTGGGTATCAGTGCATAAACGCCTACGCCCTGTAAGGGCAAAAGTATGGGCGAATGGTAGGCTTTTACTTTTGCCCTTTCAGGGCGTAGGTTCGGGTTTTACGTTACCCAGGGCGTTGCCCTGGGCTTGGAACTTGCTGGGCCTTCAGCCCGCGAAGGCCGCCTCAAGAATTGCCCCCCCTCACTTTGCGAGCAAAGTGAGCTACAGTGCTTCGCCCCAGACTTTCGCCAAATGTCCGCGCTGCCCCCCTGTCAAAACATTTCATTCCGCCTTTACCACCTTGCTTGCCGTGTTGGCAGAAAACTCAGGAGCATATTGGCATTGGGCTGTGGCGATACCGCATTCATAGCTTCCTGCGCGGTTCACGTTGTATTCCTCCGTGAACGTCACCGTCCCCTTTGGCAGATGGTCGAAATAGCGGGCGATGGAGGCATCGCGCACAGCGCGGTAACTGCCGCGTGGCGCGTTCCAGACATAGCCAGAAAGCGCGTCCCGCACTTCAAAATTGGCAGGGTGGGAGAGTTTGACTGCCACAAAGTCCATGTCGCGCACCGCCTTCAACGTCACCACTTGGCGTACACGTTCGCCAACGCGGAGCGTGGCCTTAGCGGGAAGCGTTGTCCATTGGCCCTTTTCCCAGCGTTGTATGTGGCGCGAGATAGAAAGGTCGGTGCCGCTCGCCGTGGTCGCCGCCAGCGGTTCGGTGAATTGTGCCGTCACCGTTCCCCAGCTCAACCCCTCCGTTTCCTTGTTCACGATGAGGCGGTCGGCCAGTAGTGGTTTCGCCTCGGCATACGTGTCGCACACATATCCCCAAGTCGCGAGTCCCTTCGCCTTTGAGGGCGCGTTGAAGCCCACGAGTTCGCGTCCTTGATAGAGCGAATAAGTCATCGGGCGTGTCGACGTGTTGAGGCTCATCACAGGTTGGCGGTCGTTGTTGGCAGCGAGCAAGGCATAGACGGCATCGGCCGACGTGCGGACTGCCTGCCACATCTGGGTGCGCTTGCTCTGCATCAGCCATAGGCGCATCTCGTCCGCCACCTTTTCGTCCGCCGCGTTGCCCGAAGCGCGTAGTGCCTCGATGGTTGCCACCTGTGCCGGAATGCGGTACCACTGCGAAGAAAATCGCGTGCGCTGCGTGTCGAAATAGCGTCCAAAGGCCGGTGTGCTCACCGTGTGTTCCTTCAGGCTCTCCCGCAGCGTCTTTGCTCCCTTCTTGTCGCCCGTCTTTTCCAAGACAACCGCCAGCAGCGCCTTGAAGTCCATTGTGGCTGTTGGCGCTTGCTTCAGTGCCAGTTTGGTGAGCAGGCGCGTGGTCTTGTCTGCCGGTTGGTTGAGCAGAGCGCGGATGTAGAGATAGTTGAGGTGTGCCGTTCCTATATATATGGTATGCTTTTCGCGCTTGGCGCGTGCCACTTCCTCTTTAATCTCGCGTTGCAGGAAGGCCACAGCCTTGTCAAGCATCATGGCCGTTACCTTTTTCGGTGCCATCGTTTGCAGACGTGCCAGAAGCAACGCCACGTCGGCTGTGAGATAAACGTTGGCCCGCATGCCCGGATACCAGCACCAGCCGCCCTGAGCATCCTGCAAAGCCTGCAGATGGTCGGCGGCCGTCGCTTTGTAGACCGCCATCGCTGGCGCGTCAAACAGCAGGGCCAGCGCCGCCGCCCGTTCCCGTTCCGTCTTCGCCTCGGCCGCCCAAGGCGATTCAGCCATCAACACCTGTTTTAAATCACTATTCCGCGAGAGTGGCGAGGTCCAAAGCGCTGCCGAGTCGGCCAAGGCCCGTGCAATGGCTGGGTTCTCCTTCGTCAGTTGTTCCGCCAGAAGCAGGGCATAGTAGCGCGTTGCCCATCCCGTGGCACTTTCATCGTTGGCCGTTGCCAGCGGTGCCAAAACCGACACCGCGCTCCATGTCGGATTGGAAGTCATTTCCACCGTCAGGCGGCGGTTATCAGCTTGGCGGCTCCACAACGTGTCAGTGCGCACTTCCGTGCGTCCCGCTTTCGTCATGGCAAACGGAACGCTCACGGAGCGTTCCACGCTGTTGGCCAACACTGGCAACAGATGCTCCTCGCCATCGCTGAAATCCAGCGTTTCGCCCGTGATGCGGCAGAGCAGTAGCGAAGCGTTGTCCGCCGTCTCGATGTCGAAACGCTGCACCTGTTCCTCTCCCGCCCGCAACGTGAATTTCTTTTTTTGCGTCTTGGCTCCTTGTCGGCCATTGGGGTCGGCCGTGTGGCAGAAGAGCGTGCCGCGTAACGTTTTCTCCGTCAAGTTGTGCAGCGTGACAGGCACCGTGAGGCGGTCGCCTTGGCGGATAAACCTCGGCAGCGCCGGTTCAACCACCAGTTCTTTTCGCGCCACAACCGTCGTGTCGAGCCGTCCGTTGTCCATCCCCTTCGTGTGCGCCAAGGCCGTGAAGTTCCACGACGTCAGACGCTGCGGCAGGGTGAAAGACAACGTTGCCATGCCGTTCTCGTCCGTCTGCAAAGCCGGAAGGAAGAAAGCCGTCTCCGCGAAATTCACGCGGGCTTGGCCGCCGCCAGCCGTCGCGCCTGCTTCCGCCACCTCCGTGGCCGATTCCGGTTGCGCGGCCTCGTCGGCCCTATCGGCGCTATCGGCGCTGACAGAGATTTCATACTCCCGCTTCATGCTGCCGTTGCTGCGCGTGGCGGCGCTGGCCATGAGCACCTGTCCTTTTCCTTGTAGGCGTATCGAACCGAATTTCCTGACGGCATAATCCGTGGTGATGCCATAAGAAGAACTCAGCAATTGTTCGTTCCAAACGGTGAAGGCCATCGTCGGCACCGTCCCCGCCTTCCAAGACTTTTGATAAGTGAGCCAGAGCGCATAGGCAGGCATGTCCGAATAGCGTGCCGTCGGCACGTGGCGTTCGAAATAAAGCGGCAGCGTCCACTTCGAGGTGGCGAAAGCGTCGAGCGACGCATCGTAGAGCCGCGCCATCAGCGAAGCCGTTGCTGGCGTGCCGTCGGCGTTCGTCACCTGCAGGCTCCAAGTCTCGCCCTGTCCCGGTTGCAGTGTGCTGCGGAAACTGCGCCAGCGGAGATTTAGGCGTTTTTCTGGTCGCGGACGAATCAGGGAAGTGCTCACGCGGTGGAGCGTGTCGTTTCTGACGAATGCAAAAATCGCCGTCGCCCCGTCGCCCCATTCCGCTTTATAGCAGAGCGGGAAGCGCAGCAGGCGGTTTGAGAACGTCAGCATGCGGTGGTCAACGCGGCGGTTGCCAGCAAAGATGTCGCAGAAGAGCGTCACGCTGTCGCAGGGCGACCCCACCACCAACAACACACTGTCGCCACGCTCCGAAGTGCGCACATAATTCCAGAACGTTTGATGGCCGAAGGGGCGCTCATCGTGCTCCGAGAAGATGACAAAAGTCTGCCTTAGCGTGTCCACTCCCGTCATGGTGATGCTCATGAGATATTCGCCAGAGGGTAGGGCCGCCACTGTTTTCGGTAGCGCTTGACATCCCATTGTTAGGCGGCCGGTGGCTACGGTGCGTTGGCCTTGCGTCACCCGGAAGTCAGCCTCCCCGCCGAGCGTCTGCCCGTTGTTTCCCGTGTGGGCCACCGTGAAGTGCCCCGGCACCTCGCGGCACACCGTCTTTGGAAAATCCGTGGAGAGCCACGACGACTTCGTGCTGGCAGAAACGAAGCGCGAGGTGGAAGCCGTCTCGCCGTTCTCCGCCGTGACATCAGCCTGGATGGAGAAAAGAGCGAAGCGCAACGGGCGTGCCCCGTCGTATCGGTCTTCGTTGAGGCGTAGTGTCAGCGGAATGCAAAACGCTCCCAAAGAGTCGGTGACGGTTTCCCGCTCCATCGTCTCCCCCGCCTGGCCGCTACGGTAGTAGAAATAGCTACCTTGTCGGCCGATGGTGTATTTCACGCGGGCGTTCTTCACGGGCAGTCCCGTGAACGTCTCAGCCTTCCCCTTGATGGTGATGGAGTCGCCCAGGCGGAATGCCTCCTGAGGTAGCGATGTGCTGACCGTGAACGTCGGCCGCTTGTATTCTTCCACGCGGAAATTGGTGTAACCGCCGCTGGTGCCTTGCAGGGAAAATATTCCCGGCAGACAGACCGACGGCAGGCGGAAACGACCGCTGACCACGCCAAACGCATCCGTGTGGCACGTCAGTCGTGCCAACTCTTGCCCGTTGCTGTCGCGGAGCAGGAAATCCGAACTGAAGCGCGGATGGGCCTGTACCTCGTCGCCCCGTTGCGTGTAGACGATGCCGCTGAACGCCACTTCCTGTCCCGGCCGATAGATGGCGCGGTCGGTGAAGAGACAGACCGTGGTGCTTTCCTTGACAACGTCGTCGGCCTCTCCCAGGGAAAATCCCAACGACAGACTGGGAAGAAACGCATCATCGGGCGTGGAGAGAAAATAGCGCAGATTGCTCCGCGTTGCCTCTCTCCTCACCGCAATTTCCCCTTCGGCATCAGCGGTCAGCGTGCGTTGCTGCACGTATTCCCCGTTTTGCCGGCGGAGGATGCGGAGCTTGGCCGCTCTGAGCGGTTGGCCGCTGACGGCATCCACGGCCCGCAGGCGGCAGGTGTCGCCCTCCGACGTCAGGCGCATGGCGAAGAGACGCGAAACATAGGCCGTTTCGCTCGCCACGGCTTTCCCTTCAACGAGCAGTTCCAGACGGTAGACCCCCGTTTCGGGGAAGCGCACCAGCATACTGTCCTCGACAAACGCCCATGCCGGTTTGGCGGCAAACGCCTTGTCGTAAGTCTTCACCACGCGCCCCGCGATGCCCCTCAGCGCTTTCTCGTTGCCCGCAGTCAGGCGCTTGTCGTCGGCTTTGGCGTTGAGCCTCACCAGACGCAACGTCACGCCCTTGGCATTCCTCACCCTGACGGTAAACGCATAGTCCTTCCCTGGCAAGAAACGTTGGCGCTGGAGCGAGAGCGCCGCCTCCGTGTTTTCCTTCTCCTTCACCCAGTGGCGCAACCTTTCCGCCCGTGGCATTTTGCCGTAGAGCGCCAGTCCCTCGCGGGCCAGTGCCACCACCATGCTGTCGGTGACGCTGCCCGCGTTGCCTTCGCGGTTGGCGTGCGCCACCAGTTCGATATACGTCTCCACGTTCAGTGGCACATCGCGGTAGTCCGCCGCCATCTTCCGCAGCGTTTCCGTCATCGGCAGGCGGTAGGGCGCCAGGCGCACGGTGTCGAGCGCCGAGAGCAAGGCCGCCTCGCGCAAGTGTTTGGTGTTATAAAAGCAAAACAGTTTCGCCGCCATTGCCCGGCGCTCCTCCTGCGTGAACGCCGCATTTTGCAGTAGCGGTTTCGCCAACACCGACAGCAAGTCATTTTGAAAGTATCGACTGTCTTTCCCCTCCACGAAGAGCGGCAGATAGTTCGTCGCCTTGGCCTGGTGGAGTCTCTCGAAATCGGCCACCGAAGCCCGCAGCAAGCCCTTGCCGCGACTGACGGCCGCCGTGTCTCCCCATTGCTTCATGCACAACTGTCCCGCAGCGGAGCGCCACAGCGCGGCGGCCTCCGGCGTCATGCCGTCCAGCCGTCCAGCCGTTTCTTCCAGTTGTCTGAGCATCTTTTTTGCACTGTCGGGCGCAATGTCCTGGTGCAGTTGCAGTTGCACCAACACCCCCTTCAGCAATTGGGCCTCCTGGCGTTCAGCCGTCGCTTTCGCCACGATGCGTTCAACGGTTTGCAAGGCCGTCTTCGGTTTGTCGTCGTTCATCGCCGCCTGTGCGTCCTTCCATAGGCGGGCATAGCTTTGGGCTGCGGCCTGTCCTGTCGACAGGCACATCAGGCAAAGTCCCAAGAAGAAATGTTTGATAGGTATCATGGTTGAAAGTTTTTTCTCATAATTGCAAAGATACGATATAGCCTTGGAATGGGGGTAAGTCGGTGGCTAAAAAAAGGTTAAGCGGTGAGGATGGTTTAAAAGCGCCCCTGCAAGGTAGGATGTTCAAAATTGAAATATTAAGTAGGTAGAGATTGTGCGGGAAAAGCCCTGTCTGCGGCCCTGCGCGGGCTGAAAGCCCAGCAAGTCCCTAGCCCAGGGCAACGCCCTGGGTGCCATGTCCCCATTTCCTACGCCCTGTAAGGGCAAAAGTAAAAGCCAACCGTTCGCCCATACTTTTGCCCTTACAGGGCGTAGATTTTTATGCACTGATACCCAGGGCGTTGCCCTGGGCTGTGGACTGACTGCCCTTTCAGGGCGCTCGCGGCGAAGGTTGCGGACTGACTGCCCTTTCAGGGGCAGCGGTACCGCACTTGCCATATTTTGGCTCAAAACCGTGCAGAGATTCTTTTCAATTTTGAACACCCTACCTTTCAGGGGGCTCCACCTCTTTACCCCTCCAATATCCCAATTATAAACCTCCCACCCTTAAAACTGTTCGTAATCAGAAAAAAAATCCGCTATAAAAGATAAATTATGTAACTTTGTAGGCAAATTGGCTAACAGGCTCTTAACGGGAACTGTGGCGTAATATAGAACACCTACACATATATAAATATGTCTGTTGAAATCAGAAAAGTAACCAGCAAATCGGAACTCAAGCGCTTCATCCGCTTCAACTACGAGTTTTATAAGGACAACCCCTATTCCGTCCCCGATCTTTACGACGATATGCTCAACACCTTCTCGCCTGAGAAAAATGCCGCCTTCGAATTTTGCGAAGCCGACTATTTCTTGGCCTACGACGAGAACGGGAAGATCGTCGGACGCGTGGCGGCCATCATCAACCGTCGCGCCAACGAAACGTGGAATAAAAAGTGCGTGCGCTTCGGATGGATTGACTTCATCGACGACCTCGAAGTGAGCCGTGCCCTTATCGACACGGTGAAGGCTTGGGGCAAGGAGCGTGGCATGAACGAAATCGAGGGCCCGCTCGGATTCACCGATATGGATGCCGAGGGCATGCTCATTGAGGGCTTCGACCAACTCTCCACGATGGCCACCATCTACAACTATCCCTACTATCCCGAGCACATGGAAAAACTCGGCCTGGTGAAGTCGGCCGACTGGGTGGAAATGAAAATCTATGTGCCTGAGGAAATTCCCGAAAAGCACCGCCGCATCTCTGAAATCATCAGCAAGAAATATGGGCTCCACGTGCGCAAGCTCACCAGCAAGAAAGAAGTGCGCCAATCTGGCATCGGCCATGAAATCTTCCGCCTCATCAACGAGGCTTACGCCCCCCTGTTTGGCTTCTCGAAAATGACGGAACGCCAGATCGACCAGTATGTCAACATGTACGTGCCTGTGCTCGACCTTCGCATGGTGACGCTCGTGGAAAACGAAGCAGGCGAACTTGTTGCCGTCGGCATCTCAATGGCTTCGCTCTCGCGTGCCCTTCAGAAAGCCAAGGGCCGTCTGCTGCCCTTCGGATGGTTCCATTTGCTCAAGGCGCTCATGTGGAAACGTCCGAAAACGCTCGACCTCCTGCTCGTGGCCGTGCGTCCCGACTATCAGGGAAAGGGTGCCAACGCCCTGCTCTTCACCGACCTCATCCCCATCTATAGAAAGATGGGATTTGAATATGCTGAGAGCAATCCCGAATTGGAAGTCAACGACAAGGTGCAAAACCAGTGGCAGTATTTCAAGACGGAACAACATAAGCGCCGCCGCTGCTTCAAAGGCTCTGTATAAGTAGGGGGCAAAATACGGAAAAATAAGGTTGGTAAAGAGGCGCCAGTGCCCCTGAAAGGGGCTCATATTTAGGGTAGGGGCAAGCCCCTACCTCTTGGGGCCGATTAATGAACCTCGCCCCTGTAAGGGGCTCATATCTCGAATGTTATTGCGGGGCAAGCCCCGCCCACGATATGCGCCCCTT
>UQCW01000014.1 GCA_900539625.1 uncultured Prevotella sp. | reverse complement strand
GAATATCAGTGAGTTATAGCGTTTATTTGGTCAAAAATCGTGCGGGATTTTTTCTGGATTTTGAACACCCTACCTTCAGGGGCGCTGGCGCCTCTTTACCAACCTTGATTTTTATGGAATTTTGAACACCCTACCTGAAAGGGCAAAAGTAATAAACAACCATTCGCCCATACTTTTGCCCTTACAGGGCGTAGGCGTTTATACGCTGATACCCAGGGCGTTGCCATGGGCTGTGGACTGGCTGCCCTTTCAGGGCGCTCGCGGCGAAACCACAAACATTTTTCGCGACGTGTCCGTGGCCCTCACTTTGCGAGCAAAGTGAGCTACAGTGCTGGCGCCCCAATCACACGTCCAAGGAATTTCGTTAATTCGTTGTTTGCGACGCCAATAATATATTTCATCATCGCGCCCGTACACTCCCAGGGGTGTCCTAATCGGCTTAGGACACCCCTGGAATTGAATTTATACATATACTATATATTGTTACCCGCGCAACGTCTCACACGAAATCGTCGCCGTATTGAATTTGTGCTTCGTTGACCATTTTGCGCACGCGTCCCGGGTCGTCGTTCGGGCAGATCACCAATTGGTTGCCTTTGAAGGCCACGAGGTAGTTGTCGAGTCCGCAGATGATGGCGCCAGTGTTTTCGGGCAGGTCCACGAGGTTGTTACGGCATCCTGAGAGCAGCACATGGCCGTTGGCGAGGACGGCATTGCCGTCGGCATCTTTCTCCGCCACGTCGTAGATTTCTGGCCAGCTACCGACGTCGGTCCATCCGAAGTTGCAGCGGCGCACGTAGACATTGTCGCATTTCTCAAGCACCACGAGGTCGATGGAGGTATGGAGGCTCGAAGGATAGTTTTCCTCTATCTTCTTCAGCTCTTGCTCAGGCGTGAGGCCTTGCCAGTCGGTGTCGAGCCAGTTGCCCATGAGAATGCCGTTTGTCTTGAGGAGGTGGAGCAGCGTGGAGGTGCGCCAGAGCATGAGGCCCGTGTTCCAGAGGAACTCACCGCTCTCGACAAACATGCGGGCATATTCGAGCGTTGGCTTCTCGGAGAAGGATTTGACGCGCGAGGTGGTGTCGTCGATGCGCTCGCGCCCCTGCTGGATATAGCCGTAAGCCGTGTTGGGAACTGTTGGGACGGCGCCCATGACGAGGAAGTCGTCGTGTTTCGACACGAAGTCGAGGCCTCCGGCAATCTGCTCGGCGAAGTTGGCCTCGTTGACGATGAACTGGTCGGCGGGCGAGACGACGATGTTGGCGTCGCGGTCGATGTTGGCGATGTGGCAGGAGGCCCAGGCTGCGGCGGGGGCCGTTGAGAGCTGCACGGGCTCAGCGAGGATGCAACTGTCGGGGAGTTCTGGCAACTGCTCTTTGACCAGCGGCACGTATTCCTTATAGGTGGAGACGATGATGTGGTTTTTATCCATGATGCGGGCAAAGCGATCGAAGGTCTGCTGCAAGAGGGTGCGCCCGACGCCGAAAATATCGACAAATTGTTTAGGCTTTGCCTGCTTGCTGACAGGCCACAGGCGGCGTCCGATGCCTCCCGCGAGAATGATGCAATAATTATGCTGTTTGTTCATGGTTGTGAGATTTTGTTTTTCGGCGCCCGCAAGGGGATGTTGCCTCCGCTACGGACGCGCTCAGTATTATCGGACTGCTAATGTAGCGATAAAATCCCATTCTCAGGGCCTCCGAAGGATTAAAGAACAAAAAAAATCAGAAAATCGGCCTTTTTCTTGGCTGTTCCAAATTATATCCGTACCTTTGCACCGCAAACGAGCCCAAGAGGCTTGATATGCAAAAGCCCAGATGGCGGAATCGGTAGACGCGCTGGTCTCAAACACCAGTGGGGCAACCCGTGCCGGTTCGACCCCGGCTCTGGGTACGAAGAACGGTTGATACTCAATGAGTGTCAACCGTTTTTTTTGTTACGAGAATTATAGGAAGCAGCCGGATTTGTCTGGCTGCTTTTTTATGGACGCTGGCGCCGGAAGGTTCGAATTAATCGAATTTTTGCAACGGGGTTGCGGGGCTACGCCGCATTTCGATGTTGGCCTCAGACGGCGTAACAACGAATTTAACGAATTGCCGGGCCGCTTGGGCGCGGGGATTGCCCCTGAAAGGGGCTCATATTCCAGGATAGGGGCTTGCCCCGCAATAAGATTCGAGATATGAGCCCCTTACAGGGGCGAGGTCCATAAATCGGGCCCAAGAGGTAGGGGCAAGCCCCTACCCTAAATATGAGCCCCTTTCAGGGGCAGCGGTGCCACATTGTCCGCATATATATCAGGCAAGTTCGCCACATATCCGTCCACCTCACTTTGCGAGCAAAGTGAGCTACAGTGCTGCGCCCCAATCGCGCGCCCCAAAGAAATTCGTTAATTCGTTTAATTCGTTGTTACGCCGTCTGAGGCCATTATTATATTTCATTGTTTACCGCGCCCCCTATAATATATTTCGTTGTTTACCGCGCCCCCAAAATATATCCCCTTACATTACAAAAACGCAAAACGAGGCGTGCCGCGCGGCACACCTCGTTCTTTGACATGGACATAACAATTTAAAATTCTACTTGATTTGCTGTGGTTGCTAATCTGAGTGCAAAGGTACGGCGTTTTAAGCGCCTGTGCAATACCCATTTATAGGTATTTTACCCTCGTTGGTATCCTCAGAAGCTATACCCTAAAGACACAAGGCCCACGAGGTTGCAATGGCCGCCACGGCTGAAGGGCACGAGGCCAAAGTCGCCTTCTACGCCGATGGTGAGGCCGGAGGGCAACTGATAACCAAGGTGGGCCTGAACGCCGGCATCGATGCGGCGGGCACCGGAGAGGCTGAAGGTGTTGCCTTCGTAGAAGAGTTTCTCACTGCCGATGCGGCTGCCGTCGCCCTTGGTCTTTATCTTTCCTGCCACACCGAAGGCCACATAGGGGCCGGCCGAGAGGACGACGTAGCGCGACTCGGCAAGGCGGTAGTAATAGTTGAAGAGGAGCGGGACTTCTACGTAGTTGGCCGATGCGGAACGGCTCATGAGGCTGTAGACCTGCTGGCCCGACTCGCTGAGCATGGGGTTGCCGTCATCGTCAACGCAGGCCACGGACTCGTCGGGCGTGCGCCAGCCTTTGCCGTAGAACATGAGGCCGGGCGAGAAGGTCCAATGCTGGTCGAACTCGTATTCGTAGGCCACACCGATTTTGTAGGCTCCCACCACACGGTTGTGGACGCCCTGGCTGGCAAGACCGCCGCCAACTTTCAACTGCCATTTCTGGGCATGGACTGCTCCCGTTCCTGCCAAGCAGAGCAAGGGAAGGAGCATGAGAAGCATTCGTTTCATAGGGATTTTATATTTAGTAAGGGTAAGTAGGTGTTCAAAATTATTTTACAGTATTCATGCAGGTAGGGCGTTCTGAATCCAGATGATCTTTGCGCGGTTTTGAGCCAAATAGTAAGTGGCGGTTGCGGCACCGCTGCCCCTGAAAGGGGCTCATATTCCAGGATAGGGGCTTGCCCCTATCTCCCGCCAGTGCTCATCATTTCTCGCTGCTGCCCCTGTAAGGGGCGCATATCGTTGGCGGGGCTTGCCCCGCAATAAGATTCGAGATATGAGCCCCTTACAGGGGCAAGGTTCATAAATCAGCCCCAAGAGGTAGGGGCAAGCCCCTACCCTAAATATGAGCCCCTTTCAGGGGCACTGGCGCCCCTCTACCAATCTTGGAGACACCTACTTACGAGGAGGATGGGATACCCCACCCTCCCCTATAGCTTATTCAAAGAACTTCTTCCAATCGTCGCGGCCACGGCGGCGTGACTGGTCGCTCTCGCCATTGTCGGCGCGGCGGCCACGGCGCTCGTCGCCCTTGCGGGATGCACCACGGCGGCCGGCGGCGTTGCGGTCGGCGTGTTTACGACGGTCGCGCGAGTCGGCAGAGCCTTCGCGCTCGGCGCCGTCGACAACGACCTTGCGGTCGCCCACCTTGGCTTTCGCCATCTTCTTCAACACCTCTGGGGCCTGCTCTTCGGGCACTTCAAAGAAAGAGCAGTTGGCCGTCAGGTCGATGCGGCCGATGTCGACCTTGCCCTTCACATAGCGGTTGACGAGGTTGATGATTTCGCGGGCATAGAAATTGTCGCGCTTGCCGAGGTTGATGAAGAGGCGCTTGTAGCCCGGCTCGGCTTCGCGCGGACCGCTCGCTCCGCGTTCGCGGCGGGGACGGTCGGCCTTGGCACCCTTCTTGTCGTCGCGGCCGCCCTTCGGCTGCTCGATCTCGGGCGCGTTGGCATAATATTGCAGGAAATGTCCGAACTCGCGGCTGACGATGCGCTTGACGAGGTCTTCCTTCGTGAGCCAGTCGAGCTTGCGGAAGATTTCTGGGAGGAAGGGGGCGATTTGCGTCTCGTCGACCTCAATGCGTTCCAGTTCGTCCATTACGCGATAGAGCTGTTTCGTGCAGATTTCCTGGGGCTCGGGCAATACGCCGACCTCGAATTTCTTGCCGATGACTTTCTCGATGATGCGCACTTTTCCACGCTCGCGGAGGTGGATGATGGAGATGCTCGTGCCGCGCTTTCCGGCGCGTCCAGTACGTCCAGAGCGGTGGGTATAGTTTTCTACGTCGTCGGGAAGTCCGTAGTTGATCACGTGTGTCAGTTCGTCGACGTCAAGACCGCGGGCTGCCACATCGGTGGCAACGAGGAGCTGCGTGCGGTGTTGGCGGAACTTCTGCATCGTGAGGTCGCGCTGAGCCTGCGAGAGGTCGCCGTGGAGGGCTTCGGCGTTGTAGCCGTCGCGGATGAGGAGGTCGGCCACTTCCTGTGTCTCCATACGGGTGCGGCAGAAGATGATGCCGTAGATTTTCGGATAATAGTCGACCACGCGTTTCAGCGCGAGGTATTTGTCTTTGGCGTGTACGAGATAATAGATGTGGTTGACGTTTTCGGCGCCTTCGTTGCGTGAGCCTACAACGATTTCTTTATAGTCGTGGAGATAGTTTTTGGCAATGCGCTCGATTTCGGCGCCCATCGTGGCGGAGAAGAGCAACGTGTTGCGCTCGGCAGGGACGCCAGCGAGGATTTCGTCGATGCTTTCCGTGAAGCCCATGTTGAGCATTTCGTCGGCTTCGTCAAGCACGACGTTTTCAACAACATCGAGCTTTGCCACACCGCGCTTCATGAGGTCGATCAAGCGGCCGGGAGTGGCCACGATGACCTGGGCACCCTTGCGCAGGGAGCGAATTTGGCTTTCGATGCTCGAACCGCCATAGACGGCGAGGACGTGGAGGTTGTCGATGTATCGGGAATATTCTTTCAGGTCGCCAGCAATCTGCAGACACAGCTCACGCGTGGGACTGAGGATGACGGCTTGCGTGCGGCGGTCGTCGGGATTGACTTTCTGCAAAACCGGCAGACCGTAGGCGGCCGTTTTCCCGGTTCCTGTCTGGGCCAAGGCGATGACATCGTTGCCGACTCCTAAAAGATAGGGAATGACTTCTTCTTGCACTGGCATAGGCTGTTCGTAGCCTATCTCCGAAATGGCGCGGCGGATTGCTTCCGATACGCCCAACTCTTCAAATGTTTTCAAATTCTGGAATAAATAAGGTTTGGCGGCCTGTGATGATTGACGGCATTCTGGGAACGCGCCCTGACAAGGATTCCGCAAAACGAATTGACCACCAAATGATTAAAACTGCCTGCAAAGGTACTCAAAAAATATGAGGGAAACAAAGAGATGAGGGGGCAACCCTTGCAGAACAAGAAAAAAATACTACCTTTGCGTGTTTAGCCCGCTTCAAAATTATGGGACGGGCAACGGGATTTGTTTCTGAGTAATGGCGAAGGCGTCATTACGACCATTTTGAACACCTACTTACCTACTTGCACATGGAAAAACTGCTGCATTACGTTTGGCAACACCGACTGCTGCCTGCAAAGACTCTGAAGACGGACCGCGGAGAAACGGTGGACGTCATCGACCCCGGACTGCTCAACAGCAACGCGGGGCCGGATTTCTTCAACGCGAAAGTGAAGGTGGACGGACAACTGTGGGTGGGGAACGTGGAAATCCATGAGCATGCCTCTGACTGGTATAAACACGGGCATGATGAGGATGCGAACTACGACAATGTGGTGCTCCACGTTTGCGGGGTGCTGGACGACACGGCGCGAACAAAATCGGGACGGGCCTTGCCGCAACTGCAGATTGACGTGCCGCAGAACATTGCCGACAATTATCGCGAACTGCTCGCGGAGGAGGCTTTCCCGCCGTGCTACCGCGTGATACCGAATTTGCCAACGCTGACCATTCACGGCTGGCTCAACGCTCTGACGGCGGAAAGGCTGAACGAGAAATGCTCACGCATCGACGCTTTGCTGGCACGGACGGAGGGCGACTGGGAACGCACGTGTTTTATCACGATGGCACGTAACTTTGGCTTCGGGGTGAACTCGGAGGCGTTTGAGACGTGGGCGCTCAACATGCCGCTCAGCGCGGCGGGAAAGCACCGCGACGATGTTTTCCAAGTGGAGGCGCTCTTCTTCGGACAGGCGGGACTGCTCAACGATGAGATGGTGAAGGAGGAACGGCGCGACGCGTATTTCTTGAAACTGCAAAAGGAATACCGCTTTCTGAAACATAAGTTTTCCCTGACTCCGATGAACCCTAAGCTCTGGCGTTTCCTGCGACTGCGGCCACAGAATTTCCCGCATATCAGGCTGGCACAGATGGTGGAACTCTATCACAGCCGACGAACGGATTTCTCACGGCTCATCAACGCGAAGACGGAGGGGGAACTGAGGGGAATGCTCAACGCGAAGGTGACGCCTTATTGGGAAGGACACTATACTTTCGGCGGCGAGAGTACGGCACACGCGAAGTTTCTACGCGAGGAGAGCGTCACGCTGTTGCTCATCAACACGGTGGCGCCGCTGCTCTTTGCCTACGGACGACACCACTTTGACGAGGACCGCTGCGAGGCGGCTCTGGACCTGCTGGAGCACCTGAAGCCGGAGCAGAATTTCATCACGCGCTCATGGGCCAAGGCGGGCATCAAGGCGGAAAACGCTGCCGACAGTCAGGCGCTGATCTGCCTGAAGAAGAATTACTGCGACACGAAGGACTGCCTGCGCTGTCGTTTCGGGGCGGAATATCTGAGGCAACGCTGATGGGACGGTGTTCAAAATCCAGAAAAGAATCAAGATTGGTAGAGAGGCGACAGCTGCCCCTGAAGGGGGCTCATATTTAGGGTAGGGGCTTGCCCCTACCTCTTGGAGCCGATTTATGAACCTCGCCCCTGTAAGGGGCTCATATCTCGATTCTTATTGCGGGGCAAGCCCCGCCCACGATATGCGCCCCTTACAGGGGCAGCAGCGAGAATCGATGAGCACTGGCGGGAGATAGGGGCAAGCCCCTATCCTGGAATATGAGCCCCTTTCAGGGGCAATCCCCCGCACCCGAGCGGCCCGGCAATTCGTTAATTCGTTTAATTCGTTGTTACGCCGTCTGAGGCCAACCAACGAACTGCGGCGCAGCCCGCAACCCCGTTGCAAAAATTCGATTAATTCGAACCTTCGCCGCGAGCGGCCCTGAAAGGGCAGCCAGTTCTTAGGACCCAGGGCAAGACCGGACTTCGGAATCGGCTGCCGTTTGATTTGAATTTCTTAAAGACATATATATGACTTACGACTTTGAACTCGAAATGAAGGTGCGCGACTATGAATGCGACCTGCAAGGCATTGTCAATAATGCCAACTATCAACATTATACGGAACACACACGCCACGAGTTTCTGCGCTCTGAAGGGGTCAGCTTTGCCGAACTGCATGAGCGCGGCATCGACGCGGTGGTGGCCCGCATGAACCTCGCTTTCAAAACGCCATTGCGCAGCGGAGACTCGTTTGCCTCCCGACTGGCATTGCGCAAGGAGGGCATCAAATATGTTTTCGTTCAGGACATCTTCCGACTGCCGGACAACAAACCTGTGTTGCGCTCAACGGTGGAGGCGGTGTGCCTGATCAACGGACGCCTCTCTGACTGCGAAGAACTGAACGCGGTTTTCGCCAAATATTTCAAGGACTGACGAACCATGAGGGAGGAGGAACTGAAATATGCCCTGGCCCTCACGCGGCTGCGCGGCGTGAGCCAAAACGCGGCGCTGAAACTCTATGACCACTACGAAACAGCACAGGGGGTGTTTGAAAACCGAAAGGAGGTGCAGGGAAAAGTTGGCGAGGCGCTCGCCGACTGGACGGAGGTGCTGAATTGGGCAGAGAAGGAACTGGAATTTTGTGAGAAAAACAGAATCAAGGTTTTCCTGCGACACGATGAGGACTACCCTGCAAGACTGAATGAGTGTGACGACGCTCCACTGGTGTTTTACTACCGAGGAAACGCTAATCTCAACGCTCGACACGTGATTTCCATCGTTGGAACACGCAGAATCACTGAATACGGCCGCACGATTTGTCAAACATTTTTACGCGACTTACAGGCTTTATCGCCTGAATGTTTGGTGATTAGCGGTTTGGCTTACGGCGTTGATATCCACGCACACCGCGCTTGTTTGGAAGCGGGCTTGCCAACGGTCGGCATTTTGGCCCACGGTTTGGACCGTATTTACCCGGCCTTGCACCGAACGACGGCGGCACAGATGCTTAACCACGGCGGACTGCTCACGGAGTACCCAACGATGACGATTCCCGACAAGGGAAACTTCATCCGACGTAACCGCATCGTGGCGGGACTGAGCGAGGCGACGGTGGTGGTGGAAAGTGCTGAACACGGAGGAGCGCTCGTCACGGCGAATTTGGCCGTGGGCTACAACCGCGACGTGTTTGCTTTTCCAGGAAGGGCGTTCGACCAATTTTCGGAGGGATGCAACAAACTGATACGAACGAACAAGGCGATGTTGATTACTTCGGCACAAAATCTGGCGGAAGCACTCAACTGGCAAACGGCGACAGAGACGAACGCACCGGTGCAACGGGAACTCTTCCCGGATTTGACACCGCTGCAGGAAAGCATCGTGGGTGTACTCAAAGATAAGGAGGACTGCAGCGTCAACCAAATTTCCGTTCACCTGAACAACACGGTCAGCGAAATCGCCAATGCGCTCTTCGAACTGGAAATGTCGGGGGTGGTGAAATTCCTGCCGGGCGGCAGATATAAACTGATGCCGACGTAAGTTTCCCGATGGAATCAGCAATTATGAGGAACGGACTTTTCACCTCAGAAAAAAAGCGTATTTTTGCATGAGCAATATACAGAAACAAAATATTATCAATGGATACAGAGTTCTTTTATGATGTCGTCGTCATCGGTGCAGGACACGCTGGATGCGAAGCGGCCCACGCTGCGGCCCGCATCGGCGCGAAAGTATGCCTGGTGACGATGGACATGAACAAGGTGGCACAGATGAGCTGCAACCCAGCCATCGGCGGTATCGCCAAAGGACAGATTGTGCGCGAGACCGATGCCTTGGGCGGCATGACGGGCATCGTCACCGATGCCACTGCCATCCAGTTCCGCATGCTCAACCGCTCAAAGGGACCGGCCATGTGGAGCCCGCGTGCCCAGTGCGACCGCGCGAAATTCATCACCACCTGGCGCCACCACCTCGACCACACAGACAATCTCGACATCTGGCAAGACGAAGCCTGCGAAGTGCTGGCCGAAAACGGCATAGTATGCGGCGTGCGCACCTTGTGGGGCGTCACCATCCACGCACGCGCCGTGGTTGTCACGGCGGGAACTTTCCTCAACGGACTGATGCACGTGGGGCGCAAACAAGTGAAGGGCGGACGATGCGCCGAACCGGCCTCGACGTTCCTGACGCAATCGCTCGAGCAATTTGGCATTACGCACGAACGCATGAAGACTGGAACGCCCGTGAGAATCGATGCGCGCTCGGTGCACTACGAAGATATAGAGACGCAACCGGGAGAGAACGATTATCACCGCTTTTCTTATATCAGCGAATTACGCCCCCTGCCCCAACTGCCCTGCTGGACCTGCAACACGAATGCTGAGGTGCACGAGGTGTTGCGACGCGGATTGCCAGATTCACCGCTCTACAACGGCCAAATCCAAAGTATCGGGCCGCGATACTGCCCGAGCATCGAAACAAAGATTGTCACCTTTGCCGAGCGCAACCAGCATCCGCTCTTCCTCGAGCCCGAAGGCATCGACACCAACGAACTTTACCTTAACGGCTTTTCATCGAGCCTGCCGCTCAACATCCAATTGGAAGCGCTGAAAAAGATTCCTTGCTTCCGCGATGTGAAGGTCTACCGCCCAGGCTACGCCATCGAATATGATTTCTTCCAACCTACGCAACTGCGCCATTCGTTGGAAACGAAGAAACTCGACGGCCTTTTCTTCGCCGGACAGGTGAACGGAACCACGGGATATGAAGAAGCTGCCGGACAGGGCATCATCGCTGGCATCAACGCCGCACTGAAATGCGCCGGCAACGAGCCCTTCATGCTGCACCGCGACGAAGCCTATATCGGCGTACTCATCGATGACCTCGTCACGAAAGGCGTTGACGAACCTTATCGTATGTTTACCTCCCGCGCTGAATACCGCATCTTGCTCCGACAGGACAATGCCGACACGCGACTCACGCCGCACGCCATCCGACTGGGAATTGCCACGGAGGAACGCGCCGCACGCTTCAACCAAAAGCAAGGTGCCATCCACGACATCATCGAATTATGCAAGACCACTTCCGTGAAGCCAGCCGCGGTCAACGCCTACTTGGAATCCATCGGTTCTACCCCACTACACGGCGGATGTAAACTCATCGATTTGGTAAACCGCCCGCAAACTAAACTTGATGAAATCGCGAAATTCGTTCCCGCAGCAACGCGGTTCCTCGACACGCTCGAAACGGACAAAGAAGAAATCATCGAAGCTGCGGAAGTGGAAATCAAATACGCCGGATATATTTCGCGCGAAAGAATCATCGCCGACAAGATGCAACGCCTCGAAGCCATCCGCATCCGCGGCCGCTTCAATTACGATGCCATCACGCAACTCTCCACCGAAGCGCGACAAAAGCTCACGGCCATCGATCCCGAAACGCTGGCCCAGGCCGGACGCATTCCCGGAGTTTCCCCGAGCGACATCAGTGTGCTCCTCGTTCTCCTGGGACGATAATTCCGAAAAAGGAAACGCCGCGGTGCGTCCGCGGCGTCCTTTCGAAGGAAGCCAGCGCCCGCATCCATATCCCCCAAGATATTCCCCGAGCATCCTCAAAAGGAAGCCCTGCGCCCCCTTTTAAGCGATTCTCAGCGAATGAAGCTGCCCCGCGCGGCTTATTCGCGTTCCACGTGAAACAAACATAGCAAACGCTACTTATATACAGAAAGTTATGAATTCAAAATTGTTACTCGACAACCTGAGAAACATCCCTGATTTCCCGAAGCCAGGTATCCAGTTTAAGGATGTCAGCACGCTTTTCAAGAATCCGGAGTGCCTCCAAGAGATGTCTGACGAGCTTTTCCGCCTCTACAAGGACAAAGGTATCACGAAAGTGGTCGGAATCGAGTCTCGCGGCTTCGTCATGGGCGCCATTTTGGCCGCTCGTCTGGGCGCTGGCTTCGTGATGTGTCGCAAGCCGGGCAAGCTACCTGCTGAAACCGTAAAAGCCACATATTTGAAGGAATACGGCTGGGACACTATAGAAATACACGAAGATGCTATCAAGGCCGATGATGTCGTATTGCTCCACGACGACCTTCTCGCAACAGGCGGTTCGATGCAGGCAGCCATCGACCTCGTTCGCCGCTTCAAGCCGAAAGCCATCCACGTCAACTTCCTCATCGAACTTTGCATGGAAGGGCTCAACGGCCGCGCTGCGCTCGACAAAGACATCGACATGACAACCCTGCTCTCGCTCCACGAATAAAGCGCGAGAAAAGACATCGGAAATTCTTTTCAGCATTATTCATTTCCGACAACACTAACACAACCGGCTTCCATCCAATTGCCGTTTCTCCAAGATAAATTCCACCGATTTCATCGAGAGAAACGCGCTTGGATGGATGCTGCTTTTTAAGACCATATCATGCCGCAAGAAACAAACGAGAAGCGCTACGGCGCCAAAAAGGAACTGGCGGAGCATCTGCGAGGAATCGTGCTCAACCTGCCGGAGACACCGGGTTGCTACCAATACCTCGATGAAACGGGAAAAATCATCTATGTCGGCAAGGCGAAGAACCTGAAGCGGCGCGTCAGTTCGTATTTCAACAAGGAACAGCAAAGCAACAAGACGCGCTTGCTCGTCACGAAAATCCGCGACATCCGCTACGTCGTGGTGAAGACGGAAGAAGACGCGCTGTTGCTCGAAAACAACCTCATCAAGCGATATAAGCCCCACTACAACGTGTTGCTGAAGGACGACAAAACCTACCCTTCCATCGCTATCACCTCGGAATATCTGCCCCGTATTTTCAAAACACGGCAACGCGGAAAACGCGGGGCCACTTATTACGGTCCCTACAGCCACGTGCCGACGATGTACGCCTTGCTGGACCTCTGCAAGGCGCTCTATCATCCGCGGCCCTGCCATACGCCGATGACGATGGAAGGCGTGATGGAGGGGAAATATGAGGTGTGTCTGGACTATCACATCCACAATTGCGCTGGGCCGTGCGTTGGCCGCCAGAGCCACGATGATTACATGAAAAACATCGAGGCCTGCCGCGAAATCCTGCGCGGAAACACCGCCGACGTGGCGCGAAAAATGAAGGCTCGCATGATGGCGCTGGCCGAAGAACTGCGATTTGAAGAGGCGGCGGAAATCAAGCGACAATATGACCTCATAGAGAATTTCAGGGCAAAGAGCGAGGTGGTGTCCAACGTGCTCCACAACATCGACGTTTTTTCCATTGAGAGCGACGAGAAATTGGCGTACATCAACTACCTCCACATCACCAACGGCTGCATCAACCAGGCTTTCACCTTTGAATATAAGAAAAAGCTCGATGAAACCGATGAAGAATTGCTTGCCCTTGGCATCGTGGAGATGCGCGAACGCTATGAAAGCGCGTCGAAGGAAATCATCGTGCCCTTCCCTGTTGACCTCCCCGATGGCTATGCCGTGCAAACCGTGCCGCAGAAGGGGGAGAAAAAGAAGCTACTCGACCTCTCGCGCCTCAACGTGAAGCAATATAAGTTCGACCGCCTCAAACAGGCCGAAAAGCTCAATCCGGAACAGAAGAGCGTGCGCCTAATGAAGGATATCCAGCGCGATTTGAACCTGCCAACGCTACCCATACACATCGAACTTTTCGACAACTCCAACATCCAGGGAGAAGACGCCGTGGCAGCCTGCGTGGTGTTTGAGAAACTAAAACCGGCGAAGAAGGAATACCGCAAATACAACATCAAAACGGTGGTGGGACCTGACGACTATGCCTCGATGAAGGAGGTGGTGCGCCGCCGTTATACGCGCCTGACGGAAGAAGAAAGGCCCCTGCCCGACCTCATCATTGCCGACGGCGGAAAGGGACAAATGGAGGTGATCCGACAGGTGACGGAAGACGAACTGCACCTCGGCATTCCCATCGCTGGACTGGCCAAAGACGGCCGCCACCGCACGCACGAGCTCCTCTTCGGCTTCCCGCCCGTGTCGGTCGGACTGAAGCCAGAAAGCCAGCTTTTCCGCCTTCTGACGCAGATGCAGGACGAGGTGCACCGCTTTGCCATTTCCTTCCACCGCGACAAGCGTTCGAAGCGGCAGACCGCCTCGGAACTTGACAACATCGCAGGCATCGGCCCTAAGACAAAAGAGGCCGTGCTGAAGCGTTTCGGTTCGGTGAAACAGGCTAAAACAGCCACCTTAGAGACCTTGCAGGAAACTGTCGGAGCGGCGAAAGCAAAAATACTTTTCGAATTTTGGCACGACGAGACAGATAACTGAAATTTTATACGTACCTTTGAAAACGAGGAAACACAAACGTCAGAGACGGCAGGAGGAACAAATGAAACCCTGGCCTGCCGTTCTCCTCGGAATTTCTATTTTCACCACAAAAAACACATGAAAATCGTTATACAACGCGTCAGCGAAGCCGCCGTGAACATCGACGGAACCACCAAATCAAGCATCGGCCAAGGCTATATGATTCTGCTTGGCATCACCCATAGCGACACGCAGGAGGATGCCGACTGGCTCGTCAAGAAAGTGATTGGCCTGCGGGTGTTCGACGATGAAAACCACGTCATGAACCGCAGCATCACCGACGTCAACGGCGACATCCTGGTGGTCAGCCAATTCACACTCATGGCCTCCTATAAGAAAGGCAACCGCCCCTCTTACATCCACGCCGCCAGCCACGACATCGCCATTCCGCTCTACGAATACTTCGTTAGCAAACTGGAAGAAGCGCTCGGCAAGCGCGTCGGAACGGGCGAATTTGGAGCCGACATGAAGGTGTCGCTCATCAACGACGGCCCCGTCACCATCTGTATGGACACCAATAACAAGGAATGATGGAAGACGCAGCATTGACCCTAAAAGAGGCGCAGGAAACCGTAGACAAATGGATTAAGACCTACGGTGTGCGCTATTTCAGCGAACTGACCAACATGGCTGTGCTGACGGAAGAAGTGGGCGAACTGGCCCGCATCATGGCACGGAAATACGGCGACCAGTCGTTTAAAGCGGGCGAACCGACAGACCCTTCCGACGAGATGGCCGATGTGCTTTGGGTGTTGCTCTGCCTCGCCAACCAGACGGGAGTGGACCTCACTGAGGCGTTCAAGAAGAACCTGGAAAAGAAAACGAAACGCGATGCCACGCGGCATCTGAACAACGAAAAACTCAAATAACTATAAGCATTATGACAGAAAAAGAAACCATGCCAAGCGGCATGATTATCAACCGCGAGACCGACGGTCTCCACGTAAACCGCTATGAGGAGGCATTCTCCAAGTTTAACCTTGACCTGAACGATGAAGGGGTTTCTGCTGCCGTTAAAAAGCTCGTTGACGAGAAGATCAACGAATATGACACCGACGAAGTGAAGCGCCAGTTGCTCGGCACGGTCGAGCTCACCACGCTCAAGGAAACCGACTCTCAGGAGAGCGTCATGAAGTTCACAGAGAAGGTAAACGATTTTGCCGATGCCCATCCCGACCTGCCCCACCTCGCCACCATCTGCGTGTTCCCTAACTACGCAAGAATCGTGGCCGACACACTGGAAGCTGACGACGTTGAAATTGCCTGCGTTGCGGGCGGTTTTCCGGCCTCTCAGACCTTCCTGGAGGTGAAGACGGTTGAGACCGCACTGGCCGTTCGCGATGGCGCAACGGAGATTGATATGGTGCTCAGCGTGGGCGCTTTCCTCAGCGGCGACTATGAGACCTGCTCCGACGAAATCCAGGAGATCAAGGCGGCTGCTGGCGAAGCTCCTTTGAAGGTGATTTTGGAAACGGGCGCCCTCAAAACCGCGCTCAACATCAAGAAAGCATCCATCCTTTCCATCTTCTCTGGCGCTGACTTCATCAAGACTTCAACGGGCAAAATCTCTGTAAGTGCCACTCCGGAGGCTGCCTACGTGATGTGCCAGACCATCCGCGAATATTACGAGCAAACGGGCACGATGATTGGCTTCAAGGCCGCTGGCGGCGTAAGCACCGTGAAGGACGCCCTGACCTACTACACCATCGTCCGCGAACTTCTCGGCGAGGAATACATCAAGAAGGGCCTCTTCCGCATCGGCACAAGCCGCCTTGCCAACCTTCTGGTGAGTGATATTCTGGGCGAAGAATGCAAGCCTTTCTAAAGACTTTGACATAGCACAAGGCTGACTTTCCATAAGACGTTCTTGGAAAGTTCCTAAACAAACACATCGGGCCGGCTCAATGAAGAGTCGGCCCGATGTGTTTTAAAGGGGCCCCTGAAAGGTAGGGTGTTAAAAATCCAGAAAAATCTCTTCGCGGTTTTGAGCCAAATAACATGGCAGTTGCGCCACTGCCCCTGAAAGGGGCTCATATTCCAGGATAGGGGCTTGCCCCTATCTCTCGCCGCAGCTCATCAAATCTCGCTTCTGCCCCTGTAAGGGGCGCATATTGTTGGCGGGGCTTGCCCCGCAATAATATTCGAGATATGAGCCCCTTACAGGGGCAAGGTTCATAAATAGCCCCCAAGAGGTAGGGGCAAGCCCCTACCCTAAATATGAGCCCCCTACAGGGGCAGCTGTCGCCTCTCTACCAACCTTGATTTTCTTTGATTATAAACACGCGGCCCGTCAGAACGCAGTATCAATGGGCCTCGAGCCAGTTTTTCCCTTCGCCACAATCGGCCAAGAGCGGCACATTCACCTTCCAGGCGTTCTCCATTTCTTCAATCACGATGGCTTTCACGCGGGAGAGTTCATCCTGCGGCACACTGAAGTTCAATTCGTCGTGCACCTGCAAAATCATCTTGGCCTTGATGCCCTCCTCTTCAAAGCGGCGGTCAATGCGCACCATTGCCAGTTTGATGATGTCGGCAGCCGTTCCCTGAATGGGCGCATTCACGGCATTGCGCTCCGCATAGCCGCGCACCACGGCGTTGTGTGAGTTGATATCAGGCAGATAACGGCGGCGACCGAAAACGGTTTCAATATACCCCTTCTCCTTCGCCACCTCGACACTCTTGGCCATATACTCCTTCACGCCAGGATAGGTCGCGAAATAACTGTCAATTAACTCACGCGCCTCCGTTCTCGACACTTCCATGCGCTCAGCCAAACCGAAGGCCGAGATGCCATAGATGATGCCGAAATTGGCCGTCTTGGCCTTCCGACGCTCGTCGCGTCCCACCTCAGAAATGTCCTTGTGATAAATGCGGGCCGCTGTGGCAGCGTGAATGTCGTGCCCCGCGCGGAAGTCTTCAATCATGCGCTCGTCGCCGCTCAGCTGCGCCATGATGCGGAGTTCAATCTGCGAATAGTCGGCAGAGAAAAACGTACACCCCTCCTCTGGCACAAAAGCCTTGCGGATTTCGCGCCCGTCATCGCCGCGAACAGGAATGTTCTGCAAGTTGGGATTGCTCGAAGAGAGGCGTCCTGTGGCCGTCACAGCCTGGTTGAACGACGTATGAATGTGTCCCGTCTGCGGATTAACCAGTTTCGGCAACGCATCAATATACGTGCCAATGAGCTTTTTCAGCGCACGATGGGAAAGAATCTTCCCAACGATGGGATGCTTGGAGCGCAGGGCTTCCAAGACTTCCTCGCCCGTTGAATATTGTCCGCTCTTCGTTTTCTTCGCCTTCTCGTTGAGCTTCAATTCGTCGAAGAGCACCTCCCCCACCTGCTTGGGCGACGAGATGGTAAATTCGCGTCCGGCGAGTTCATAGATTTCCTTTTCGAGCTGCTGCATGCGGGCCTTGAAATGCTGCCCCGTCTCGGCCAGCGCCGCCGTGTCAAGACAAACGCCGTTGCGCTCCATCTTGGCCAGCACGGGCATCAGTGGCATTTCGATGTCATTGAAAACACGCTCCACCTTGAATTTCTCCATCTCGGCCTTCAAGGGCTTCATGAGCTGCAATGTCACGTCGGCATCCTCGCAGGCATATTCATAGACCTCCTGCGGCGTGAGGTCGCCCATGTTCTTTTGCCCTTTGCCCTTCGGCCCGATGAGTTCCTCAATGTGCACCGTTTTATAGTTGAGATAGATTTCCGACATATAGTCCATATTGTGGTGCAACTCTGGCTGCACCACATAATGCGCCAACATGGTGTCAAACATCGGAGCGCGGAGCGACACACCATAACGCGAGAGCACGTTGAGGTCGTACTTGAAATTCTGCCCCACCTTCAAAATCGTGTCACTTTGTAAGAGGGGTTGAAAAATCGCGACAAACTCACGCGCCTCCTCCGTTTCACGTGGAACAGACACATACCAGGCCTCGCCCGGCACCGCCGCGAAGCTCATTCCGAGCAATTCTGCCGAAATGGCGTCAGTGCTGGTGGTTTCCGTGTCAATCGCTACGACGGAATATGTCAAAAGTTTTTCACGCAATCTCTTCGCATCTTCCTTATTTTCAATGAGATGGTAAAAATGTGGTGAATCAGCAATCGTTCTGAGTTTCGTTTTCTCTTTTTCCGCTGGGGCCTCGGCAGGCATTTCGTCAAAGAGAGAGGCCATCATCGGCTGACGTTTTTCAGTTTTCACCTCCTCCGGGAAGAGCCGCTTGATAAAGGCGCGAAATTCGAGCTGTTCGAAAATATTGCGTAACGCCTGCTTGTCGGGCTCAGTGCGTTTGAGCGATTCCATCTCCACGTCGAGCGGCACGTCGGTCTTGATGGTGGCGAGGAAACGCGAGAAGCGAATTTGCTCCACATTCTCCTCCACCTTCTTTTTGAGAGCGCCCTTGAGCTGGTCGGTGTTGTTGAGAAGGTTTTCGATGGAGCCAAACTGCGCAATGAGTTTCTGCGCCGTTTTCTCCCCCACCCCGGGACAACCCGGAATGTTGTCGGCCGAGTCGCCCATGAGTCCGAGCAGATCAATCACCTGCAAGGGAGACGTGAGGGAATATTTCTCGCACACCTCTTCCACGCCGAGCACCTCCATCGGCGCACTGCCATGCCCTGGGCGGCACATCTTCACATGCTCGCCAACAAGCTGGGCGTAATCCTTGTCGGGCGTGATCATCCTCACTTCCAGTCCGGCTTCTGCCGCGCGGCGGGCCACCGTTCCGATGACGTCGTCGGCCTCAAAGCCCGGCACCTCGAGGATGGGGATGTTGTAGGCACGAATGATATCCTTTATGACGGGCACGGCGCGGCGGATGTCCTCCGGCGTCTCTTCGCGCTGCGCCTTGTATTCTGGATAGGCATCGTGGCGAAACGTCGGACCAGAGGGGTCGAAGGCCACGGCGATATGCGTGGGGGCCTGCTTCTGCAACACTTCCTCAAGCGTGTTGACAAAGCCATAGACCGCCGATGTGTTCTCGCCCTTGGAATTCATCCGCGGGGAGCGTATCAAAGCATAGTAAGCCCGGTAAATGAGGGCGTAAGCATCAAGTAGGAATAATTTCTGCATGGTGAATGGTTATTTACATGGTAAAAATACGCAAAAATATCTGATTGATGGCGTTTATTTCGTACTTTTGTAACTCAAAAATTGAATAGGAATGGATGTCTTAACCGCGATTCGCCGGCCCATCGAAGCCGAACTGTCACGTTATAAAACTCTTTTTGAAGAAGCCCTCACCCATCAGGACGATTATCTGGGCTCGGCATTGGCCTATGTGCGCCAGCGCCGAGGCAAGATGATGCGCCCCATTCTGACGATTCTCGTTGCCAAAAACTGCGGCGAGGTACAGACGGCCACGCTGCGCCTGGCTGTCACACTGGAACTGCTGCACACGGCCAGTTTGGTACACGATGATGTGGTTGACGAAAGCGACGAACGGCGCGGACAGGCTTCAACCAACGCCACCTTCGGCAATAAGGTGGCTGTGCTCGTTGGCGACTATCTGCTCTCGGAAGCGCTCCACCAGTCGGCGCTCTCAGGCTCGTTGCGCTGCGTCGACACCATCGCCCGCCTGGGCGGCACGCTCTCGGAAGGTGAGGTCATCCAATTGGCAAACATCCGCAACGAGGTGAGCACAGAAGCGGCTTACTTCGATGTCATCCGCCGAAAAACGGCCGAACTCTTCGCCACCTGTGCGGAACTCGGCGCATTCACGATGGGGGCTGACGAGGATTTTGTGGCCCATGCAAGGCATTTCGGAGAGACCATCGGCATGTGTTTCCAAATTCGCGACGACATCTTCGACTATTATGAAGACAGCGCCATCGGAAAACCAACGGGCAACGACATGCGCGAGGGTAAACTCACGCTCCCAGCCATCTACGCCATCAACACGCACGGCGACGAGGAAATCCACGCCGTGGCGAAGCGCATCAAGCAAGGCACGGCCACAACCGACGACATCACGCGCATGGTGGCCTTCACAAAGGAGAACGGCGGTATCGACTACGCCCGAAAAGTGATGGACGACTTCCACGAGAAGGCGCTCGAAGACCTCCGCTGTTTCAGCAACAAAGAGGTGGCAGAGGCGCTCAAAACGTATCTCGACTATGTCATCGGACGCAGTTTGTAAGACGCTGTTTTTTCTATCAACCGACAAGATATCAACAATATAATAAAAGGGGTGTTCCAAAAATCTTTGGAACACCCCTTTTGCGGTTAACGCCAATTGCTATGGGCGGAGATTTGAGGCGAAGCACTGTAGCTCACTTTGCTCGCAAAGTGAGGGGGACAAATATTGCGGCGGCCAAGCACCATCTCCACCTGCCTACTCTTTGATATATTCGCTCCAATCCGTCAGGCGCATATCCCCTTTGCGGCGGTAAGTGTCGTGCATGGCGAAAGCGGCGTTGAGGACGTGGTGGGTGTGTCCGCCATAGCGCTCTGCCAACTTGAGATAATCGTTGAGCAAGGGCCGATAGTCGGGATGTGCAATGGCAATGAGCGCCTTGGCCTTGTCCATGGCGCAACGGCCCCGCAGGTCGGCCACACCATATTCCGTGACAACCGCGTCGACATAGTGCTCCGTGTGGTCAACATGGGAGCAAAACGGCACGATGCTACTGATTTTCCCGTCTTTGGCGGTCGAACCGCAGGTGAAGGTGGCCAGCATGGCGTTGCAAGTGAAGTCGGCCGAACCGCCCACGCCATTCATCATCTTCGTACCGAGAATTTTCGTGGAGTTGACATGGCCGTAGATGTCCACCTCGATGGCCGTGTTGAGCGAACAGATGCCGAGACGGGCAATGATTTCAGGACAATTTGATATTTCAGACGGGCGAATCAAGAGGCGTCCGCGATAGTCATTGATGTTCTTATAGAGGTTTTTCAGGTGCTCGCTGCTGATGGTCAACGCTCCCGTCGAAGCACTCACCACGCGGCCCTCCTGGATGAGGCGCAAGGGCTCTTCCTGCAACACTTCCGTGTAGATATTGAAGTCGGGCACCTCACTGCATTGTCCCAGCGCACCAAGCACGGCGTTCGCGCCGCTGCCGACACCGCTCTGCAAGATGAGTTTCTTGGAGTTGATGTAGCCGCGCTGCATGTTGTCGACCAAGAAATCGGCCATGTGCTGACCGATGCAGTCGGTGGTTTCGGTTGAAGGCGTCATGGAGCGGGCTTCATCGGGCTGATGCGTGAGGATGATGCCCTTGATGTGTTCTGGACTTACCTCTATATAGGGCATGCCGATGATTTCCACGGGCTGCGTGATGCGTATGGGGGAACGATACCAAGGGGCCTCAATCTCATAGATGTCGTGCATGCCGATGAGCTTCGTTGAATGCCACGTGTTCAGTTCCACGAAGACGCCTTTACGCGCACTGTGGCAGATGGTGGGCGCGATGCCGATGCCAGCCGTGAGGAAGATGCGCACACGGCCACGTACTTCCTGAATATCGCAGGCCTCGATGATGCCCCAGTCAACGGGACCAGTGAGGCCCTGCCGCAAGAAGGTAGCGTTGTCGGAGAGGTTAAGGTCGGTGTATCTCACGCGACCGCTGTTGTATGCCTTGCGAATTTCTGGATTGACGGAAAACGGCAAACGCTGGTCGATGGCGTCAGCCGCCGCCAGTTCCCCGTCGCAACTCGCCCCGATGGAGGCTCCCGTCACGATGTTTACCTTGAAGGGATGCCCCGCCTCGTGTTCCTTACGGGCCTTGGCGGCAATGGCTGGCGGAATGGTTTTGGGCGCTCCAGCCGGACCGAAACCGCCCACGCCAATCCATTCGCCGTGGTTGATGAACGCCGCTGCTTCAGCGGCCGATATTTCAGGGATATTCATTATTTATGCAGTTTTAGGCTACAAATATACGAATATCTTTTCAATACCACTGTATTATTATTCATTATTTGAACTGCATTTTTCACGAAAAAACACTGGCACATAGGGAAGGCCCAATGCACTTTCTACAAAAAATGGTCAGAAAATTCTTTCCATAAGGATAGAAATAGCGTAGAATATCTAAGAACTAAGGTATCACGCGTTGCAGATAATCCTCGAAGACCCAATGGTCGTGGGCATACAAAGCGCGGACGTAACGCCCAGGAAGGATGTGGTTGTCGAGCGTGTAGAGGGGTGCCAGAGACCATGCCGGAAGCTGAGCAAGCGAGGTCCTGAGATGGGAAATCTGGCGGGAGGCGTCTTCGCTAAGTTGTTTGGGACGGAGCACTTCCACGCCCAGACGGCCTTGGCGGTCAATGGTCAAAAGCAGGTCGAAGGAGATGCCGGCCTTGGCTTTCTGTGTTGCATCCTGCGGCAGATAATGGCGGCTTTCATAGCTGAAAAGGCGCATTGTGTTGTCGAGCTTTTGATACCACGGGCCATCCAACGAGATGGCGAACGAACTGCCACGCTCGAAGGCGGCAAAGCGGGAGTCGTAAGAGTCTAACACCCCGAAATTCTTCAGTCTTCCGTTTTCAAACTGAGAGACGCGGCGATTCGCACTCACAACAAATCCCATGTAGGGCAACGGATATTCCAACGTCACATACGTGCCCGACAACCAAGGCACACGGGCATCCCCTCCTTCATATTCGTTTCTGTCGTTGGGGACGGTCACGCCGTATTTCTTCTTCATGTCTGCCAGGGAGCATTCCTCTTCATTTGCCATCACGACATCCACCAAAGCCAATTCCGACTTTGAATTTTCGTCCTTCGGATTGATTTTGGCCGCAACGAAGCGGGCGGCTGCTGGAAGAGATTTCATGAGCGGGTTGTTCTTGAACACGGCCGGCTCGAAAGCCATTGTGCAAACGCGTCCATCGCGCGAGAAGAAACCGACGTAGTTCTGTCGCCGCTGCATCCAATCGCCCTGGCTGTGCTGCTCAAAGGCTTTTTTCATCTCGTCAACGCTGAGATAGGATGCTTTGGGATATTGATCATAAAAAGCGGCCGTTGATTCATCGTAGTAATGCTGCACTGGCTGTGCAACGGTTTCGCTTGTGAGGGCTGCGAACACAAGTGAAAGTCCAATAATTCTGATTTTCATTTCACGTTATTATTTTAGGTTAGTACATGGAACCGGATAAAACTGGCTCCGTTAATTCTCTGGCATTGCTAAAAGACTGTTGGGGGCCAGCGGAAAAAGGGGAATGAATTGCGGATTCTTTTTTCGCGTGTGTTCTTATTAGACCGCAAATCTCCCAATTGCTTTGACGAACGCCCGAAGCCGCTGCTTATGCAAGCGCCTTGAATGCCCAACAATCATCTGTTTGGTCGTAAAATTAGATAAAATATTCGGGAATCATAAGACGTTTTGCAAAAAAACATTAATTAACATACCAGAAGTAAGCCGTATTATTAAAACAGCTAAATTTGCGTTCATAGCAACGTCAATTCGTTTGGCGCCCACCTTTTTGTCTCAGAGGGGAAGGAAGGCGCATTTCTGACATTCACATTCACAAATCTTATACACACACACCATCATGAAAAACTTTAAATTATGTCTAACGACACTGGCTTTTGCTTTTGCTGGCACACAAGCCCAAGCGCAGAACGCTTCCAGCCCCTTTGCAGAAACCATCAGCAAAGAGGAAATGATTGCGAATTACCACAAAAGCCAAGGCTGGCAGGAGCAACAGAAGAAAGAAGCCGTTGAAACCTACGGCGAGAATATGCGGGAGATGCCAGTCGGCACACTGCTGACGGGCTGCAAAGAACTAAAATCGGGAAATTGGGTGGCCAATTGGACTTATGCTTGTCCGAAAGGGGAAGGGAAACCCGTGATGAGCATCCACAAACTCTTTTTCAAAGACAACGGCAACGAGGACACGGCCACGATGGAAACGCTCCAGAAGAAATACGGCACAACGGAGGCCGACCGCTCTGGAGCCTGCAAAAACGCGGTGCCCGCCAAATGGATTAACGGCGTGCACGGATATATCAAGCATCCAGTGCCGTACTTCGGCTATTGGGTGTCTGATGAGGCAGGATGGTATGATTACAAAAACGGGGAGACGGTAAGCGGCAAAAGTATGAAAACCGGCCAGTCTTACTACATGGACTGCGCCTTGAAACTGCGCCGCACTTTATACACGGGCGACTGCATCTACCCTGTCTACACGCTGGCCCTTCAGCTGATGAGCTATGAGGCGGACTTGCTATGGAAGCAGAGCGGACTGAAGAACAACGGAGGCTACATGGATGTGCTCCTATACATCGACGCTCAAGGGAAGAACAGACTGGCACCTTTGTCGCCACAAATCAATGAGACGCAGACGAAGTTCCTAACGGTTCTGGAAAACATGCTCAACGGGAAAAACAGGAATGCGCTGCCGCAGCTGTATACTTCCGACGGAAGAGTCCTATCGGGACATTATCTGAAAATCGTCTTAAACGAATCGTGCAGCCTGAGCGATTACATAGAAAACGGCATTCTCCGCGCTGAGAGAATGGGGAAGATGGCATACAGATGATGCTTCTATCCCATATCCATGATTAATTATTAAAGCCATCTCATCGCAGTCGCGCTGAGATGGCTTTTTCCATTTTCACCAATAGAACTCAAGCATCTGTAAACCTTTCCCTATCTCTACCAGCGAACACGGGAGCAGACACAACCGAATCTGGGGGCAGACGCAACCGAACCTGGGGGCAGACGCGAACGAACCTGGGGGCAGACGCGAACGAATCTGCTCCCAGATTCGCTGACAGGGATTAGGGATGAAACGACAGAGAAAGGAAATGACTGGCGGCGGCGAGCGCATGGCAAGGATGAAACAGAAAGAAACGAAAGCAGAACGCTCGGTGGATTCCGGGCGCCCCACCCTCCAAGCGCTCTCTTCCATACGTATTTCTTCAAATAACCGTAAAATTGACTAAAACCTAAGAGGTTTTTATTTTACCTCCATGTTTTGCAAAATAAATATTTCGTTTGGCTGAAAAATAATTAACAGAACGTTTGGTTTGTCATAAAAAGTTATTAACTTTGCGGTGTTGACACCTGCCGAGTACGCGCAACGCCAATCATGAAACACACGATCGTTCGACAAAGACAGGCGGGAACGAAACTCTGAAAGACACTTGAAGTATAACATAAAACAAACAAATTATGGTACAGAACAAACAAATTCGGAATTTCCTTTTCCTGCTTTCTGGTATCGTGTTGCTCTTCTGCGGCAGCATTCCCAACTTTGCAGAGTCCGTCATCGCCCTGCTGAGAGGCCTTCTGAGCTTCATCAACTTGGGCTGGATTGGCACGTTGCTCATCATTTCGCGCGTGTTGCTCATTCTGGGAGGTACTGCCCTATCTGTCATCGGCGCCATCTTCATGATTCAAGAGGCAACGGCAGCGAAGCGTCAGCCCAACTGGGTGGTTCTCGGTTGCACTGGTGGCGGCGTGTTCTTCGGTCTGCTCTCCTTGGTGCCTCTGCTCTTCTGGATTGGCATCTTCGGCGTTGCAGCCTTGGTCGTTGCAATGGTTTTTGCCTATAAAGACGTGGTTGGCGCTTGGCGCAATCCGGTCTCAAAGATAGCTTCCTTCATGATGATTGGCTCTTTGGTGGCCTTCTTCGACCGCTTCTACAACATCCCGATGGGATTGATGGAAACACACTGGCTGGCAGGTCTTTGCGGCATTGCGGCATTCATCTACCTCTGCATATGGAAAGGCAAACTCGCTGTTCACCTTGACGAGGCTGGCCGCAGCGGTATGCAGTTGTTCTTCGTGGGCGCCATTCTCTATGCCGTGGCCACGTTGTTCAACTTCTTCCCGTTTGTCAACTTCCTGGGATGGATTCTCGCCGTTGCAGCATGGGTGGTTGTTTTGATTGGCTATATCAAGCTGATGAACAGCACTTCCTTCGGCAAGAGCGGCAACAAGCCTGGCATGTTCATGATGATCGGCCATTTGGTGGCCATCCTGAGCTTCATCCCGCTGTTCAACCTGGCAGCATTGGCAAGCGTTGGCTTCGGCTGGTGGATGATGATTTCAGGCCTTGAAGAAAAAGCATAAATAATTTGCATGAAATAAGGAAGCCTCGACGGCTGACCTCTCGCATGAGAGCGGCCGCAGGGTATTCTAAAGAAAAAATAGTTGGTATGGTATATTGCGGTGTCACGCAGTCAATGCGTTGATGCCGAAATAAAAGAAAATGTAATGAATTTTAGGCGGTTTTAAATTTTTCCGCCTCGTATCCTGCCACATCTCGAAGAGATTCGACATTACGCGCAGGGTGCAAAAAGTAGGTTATGTATGGTGAACCTGATATTGTGCTTTCATTTATTCGGTATGCATATTGGGTTATGTCGGTAGAGGCCGATGTATGTAACTATTGTAAATTTGTGTTTGACATGGCCAGGTTTACCTACACAAGCATAAACTACACAAGGGGGACATCGCTGCGAAGCGAAGTCCCCCTTGTTTTTGTTTGCTCAAAATCGTCTACGCGTGTAGACGGTTATAATATGCCCCTGAAGGTTGGGGGTTCAATATCCAGAGAAATCAAGGTTAGCGGTAGCGCCCTCGCAGCGGAGATTTGCGCTGGCCCGCATAATAGTCTGTTGCGGCGCCAGCATTGTAGCTCACTTTGCTCGCAAAGTGAGGGCCACGAACACGTAGCGAATATGTCTAACACTTTAGCGCATAACTTTGTTGGATTTTCAGCTCGTGCTTGGCCGCCACAATATTCGCCCCCTCACTTTGCGAGCAAAGTGAGCTACAGTGCTTCGCCCCAAAGCTTCGTCGCATGTTCGCGCAGCGCCCCTTGTAGCGGTGCCGCAATCGCCCCCTGAAGGTTGAGTGTTCAAGGCTTTTAGCTGGCATTTATCTCCAGAAGCGGTGCGTGATGTCTTCGAGGTATTTTCCGCTCTCAACGGCCTCATGACGGATGCGATAGAGGCGTTGGTTGGTGGTGCGCTCCTTCAAAGGGCCGCTGTCGGCGCGATAGGGGCCCAATTTGACGTAGTTGAGCGCTTCGGGCTGGAATTCCCCAGGAAGTTTGCTACGGCCGCTGTACCAGCCTGTATGAAGCTTTCCAGCGTATGTTTCCTGAACCATACGGGCGAGTTGCATGACCCGCGCGGGGTCGTTGTCGCCACCCATAAAGCCAACACAGGTGATTTCGCCGATGTAATTGTCGAGAATGGCCCGTAGACGTTCTTCGGTCAGTTCGTCGCCAACATTGCCCTGCAAATAGGCACTGTGGCAACCCGGACAACCATTGGGACAGAGCGAGAGATTGATGGCCAGAGTCACCTCGTCGGGAAACTCTTGAAAAACGATGTCGTGATTGACGTATTTGAGCATGTGGAATAATGTTTTGTTGGGAGTAAAAAAACTGACATAAAAAAATACAGACCTTGCCTCTTTGGATGTAATCCAGCGGGCAAGGCCTGTATTCTTTTATGAGAAACTATGCTGTTTGCTTGCGCTGCCAACAGGTGGGCGTCATATAATGGTTGCCATTACTAAGAAACATTTCTGACCACCTGATTACTTCTGCACGTGGGCATAGAAGCGGCGTGAAGCCTCTTTCTGGCGATCGAGAGAGAAGTTGGAGACGCGCTTGAGATAGCCGATGATGCGCGTGAGATAGTCCACGTTTTTCGAACCGCAATGGGGGCATTCCTTGAGGAAGCGCTTGTCGATGTGTCCGCAATCCTTGCAAAGCGTGTTGGGGATGTTGAACGTGAAATAGTTGCATCCTTCCTTGGCGGCCACGCGCAGGAGCTGGCGATATTGCGGCTGCGAAAGGTGCTCGTCAAGGTTCATGTGGAGCGCAGAGCCACCCGTCAGATGCTCGATGTATTTGCGGCCGTGCAGGCGGAACTTTTCGATGACGTCGGTGTTGGTGTCTTCCACCACATAGAAATAGCTATTGTAGCAATCGCGCGGCACGTAGTAGCCGTCTTCACGGTCCCAACGCGCATGCTTAACGCCTACGTTCTCTGCTGGAATCATCTCGCAGTTGAAAAGGAGGTCCTTCGTGCGGTATTTCTTGTTGTAGTGTTCCACGAGGCCCAGGATATTGCCGACAAACGTAGCGTATTCCTCATTGTCGGAAATGGTCATGCCGAGGCTTTCTGCGGCTTCCACGATGCCGTTCACACCGATGGTCAGATACTGGCGCTTGATGTTGATATAGCCAGCATCGAAGAGCGGTAGCATGCCTTTCTTGAGGAGGTCTTCGAGGTTGGCGTTGTAGGCCATCTGCACCTTATGGACGAGGTCGACGATGCCATCGAGGTATTCCACATAGGAACGGCCTTCACGCGTTGCCTGCTGCACGCAGCGGTTGATATTGATGGTCAGCACACTCTTGGAACCCGTTGAGACACCGCCGGCACCGAGCGTATAGCTGAAGCCGTTGTCCTGGATTTCGTTGCGCAAGCGGCAGCAAGAGGCCAGAGAGTCGGCATTGTCGCTCATGTAAGTAAAGAAGGAATGGCCTTCTGAATACATCTGCGCGGTGAAGTCGGCATATTCCTTGTCGATGACGTCGCCGTCCTTCGTGAGCAATGCCATGGTCTCAACTGGGAAGGTGAGCACGGTTTTCGTGCGCTCCTGGTTGAACCAGCGCATGAAGCGCTTCTGCAGCCAGCTGACAGCGGGCCATGAAGGCTTCGTGCCGTCGGGGAAATAGAAGTCGCCGAAGATGCTTTCGAAATAATACTTGTCGTAGTATGAGATATTCCAGAACACCGACTGGAAGTTTCTTGCACCCGTCGGCTGGTTGATGGAATAAACGATTTGCTCGAAGCAGTCGGTGATGACCTTGTCGATGGTGCGCTGGCGCGAAGAGAGATCAACCACCTTGTCGGCGTTTTCAAAATAGTCTTTGCCGTATTCCAATTCGAGGAAGTGGCTCATATACATGATGAACTCCGGCGTGGCGCAAGCGCCCGAGAGCATGGAAGAAACGATGAACACCATGTTGACAAAGCCACCGCAGAACGATTTCAGGTTGGTCGGCTCCGTGGAGTTGCCGCCGATGCTCTTCGTTCCCGCCAAAAGCCACGGATACATGGTGATGGAGGCGCAATAATTGGCAAGGCTCGTCTCGTCGTTCTTATAGATATAGTGGTTGTTGAGCAGATAGAGATAGCGGTCGGACGTCTCTTTGCCATACATGCTCTTGATCTTGTCGCAGAGTAAGCGGCGGTTGAGACGAATGAAACCCTGTTTTGGCAGCTCACCGATGAGCGTGGCAATGTTTTTGTTCTCCACGTTGGCGTTGGAGTCGAACTTCGAACCTGTTGCTGGGTTGGCAGCGTTGCAATAGTCGATGAGGAAGCGGAGCTTGTCGGCCGTTTCGCGATCGTCTTCGTGGCGCTTGCGGTAAATCATAAATTCCTTGGCGGCCTTGAAGTGCTTCAAGCTCATGAGGGCCACTTCAACCTGGTTTTGGATGTCTTCCACGCTCATGCCGTTGCAGAACTTGAGTTGTCCGACAATCTTCTGCAAACCGTCGTTGTCGAGGGGTTCGTTGACTGAGGTGAATGCCTTGAGGATGGCACTCTTTATTTTTTCAACGGAAAACGCTTCTGTGCTTCCGTCGCGCTTAGTGATGATGAATGAATCGGTGCTCATGTTGGTTATTATATGATGTGTGGTTAAATTACATACTGGCACGGGGCTGTCGGCTTTTGGCCGCCCCGATTTCAGGTCTTTCCCCGCCGTTTTCAAGCGCCGGGAGAAGGATGAGAAAATTTTCGTTTTGGAAAACTTTTTACTTTTTTGACTGGAAAAAGTTTTCCGAAAAAGTTCATTTTTCCTCTTGTCCGATTAAGGTGGATCACGAGGTGCGACAAGGAGAACAGACTTTACTGGCGCATGACCGAGAAAAGACTAAATGCTCCCGTTGACTAAGACAACCATTGATTTCACTGCCTTGAATATCAACGTTTTATTTATTTCCGCCGAATAAATAAGAAAGCTCAGCGGAAATATCCGGAGAAGGAATCCTGAAAAATATTTGCGGATTTTTCTTCTCCGTTGCGGTTGCAAAGTTACGCTTTTAAGTCGTATAACAAAATCTTTTCCCAAATAAATTTCATAAAACTTTTGGGAAACTTTTTCTTCTCCGCGAGTCCGAAAAGTTTTCCATTTCAATCTCTCCTTGAAGGTTGCATCGACATATCGTTAGCAATCATTCAGTTAGTGGAGGAAGGCGAAAAATTCCCCGTTTTCGCTTGGCCAAAACGATTCTTTTAATATGCGACAACCCTGCATACCTTTCCTCATTCCGGGCTGGCGACATAGCTTAATCATGATGGGTTTTTCGTGAGGAGAACGTTTTGTTTTTCGGACACCGACGCTGGGCAACGCTGCGCAGACAGAAAAAAACCCGCACAGGGGGTGAATCCTGCACGGGGCTGTATCTTTGAAAACGGTTTGTCCGTCATTTCTTCCGTTTGAACGAGGAAATGATGGGATAATGGTCAGACTCTTTGATGGAGGCATCGACTTGGCAATCGTAAGGCTTCCAGTCGGGCGAGCAAAACATATTGTCGATGCGCACGTAGATGGCATCGCGGTTGAACGAACGCCCAATGCCGTTGGCGGTGGCCACATAGGCATCTGTGAGTCCCGTAGAGGCGATGCGATGGCGGGTATAAGAAATGGGCGTATCGTTGAAATCACCGCAAAGGATGACGCTCTTGCCGGCCTTAAGCAGGCGTTCCACGTAGGCCGCCGTGATGACGGTTTGGCGCGAGCGTACCACCGACGCATTGGAGATTTTGGAGACGAGCATGCGCGAACTGGCTTGGGGCGTACTATTCTCTGGATTGACCACCATCTCGTGGTATTGCGAACGGTCGTTTTGCGAGAGGTGCATGCTCTCTAAATGGCAATTGATGACATGGAGCGTATCATGCGGCGCGAGCAAAAGGGTGAAATCCGTCGCACCATTGGGCGAGCCCGTGTCGCAGACGCGTTTTTTCCCGATGATGGGATAGCGCGAGAAGCAGGCGAGCGTGCTGGAGGCAAAGTTCATGGTGTCGGAATAGGCGAGTTGCTGGCGGAGAACGGGCTCCACATCGGTCTCGTAGATGGTGGGCCAGGCATGCGCCTCTTGCATGCAGAGGATGTCGGGACGCTGGCGTTTCACATAGGCACAGATAACATTGGTGCCTGTTTCATCCTTGGTGTTGGCCGAAAAGCCGTTCACATTATAGGATATGACCTTCATAGCGCCCTTTGGAGGCGCAGAGGGCACGTTGATGGGCACATAGTCGCGAATGGAAAGAATGCAGCCGCAGAGGCCAAGTAAAGGCACCCAGGCGCGGTGTACGGAGAATATCAACATGACGATCTGCATGAAGACAACGACGGCCAGAAAAAAAGGGAAGGCCAATCCGATGACACCGGCAAAGCGGAAGTAAGAGGGGTTGACGTAGACGCTGGCGGCACTGAGCCACAACAGCGCTACTGCCGCCCATGAGGCGCCGACAAGCAGGCGCTTAAAGAAAGGATGGGACTTACGTCCTCCCTTCCCTTCATTTTTTGCTTTTTTCAAAAAGGAGTTTTTTTTCATCTTCTGTCAGACTTTGATAACCACTACGGCGAATTTTGGCGAGGATTTCGTCAACACGCGCCTGCTGTTCCGGCGTCAGTCCGTCGCTTTTGAAGGAGGCGTCGTGCGTGTTCCACCGCTTGCCACCCCGATGGACGGTCATGCGGGGCTTACGCGCCGTCAGTTTGCGCCAGCCGTCTTTTATGCGGTCGGAAAGGCTGCGTGAGCGGCGCGGCGTCCACGTTTCCCAGCCGCCAAAGGGGCGGTTGCCGCGACGGTCGCGGTGGCGCCAATAAAGAATGAGCAGCAGGCCGAAGAGCATGCCACCCAAATGGGCGAAATGAGCGACGTTGTCGTTTGACGTATAGGCCGAGAAAAGTTCGATGGCGGCATATCCCACCACGAAGTATTTTGCCTTAATGGGAATGGGGGGAATGAGAAGCATGATGCGTTCGTTGGGGAAGGTCATTCCGAAGGCGAGCAAGATGCCATAGCAGGCACCGGAGGCACCGATGGTGGTCCATTGGTTAAGATAAAGGCCCATCGGCATGGTGGTGCCGTCGGGGAAGCTCACGCCGGCGAATGCCGACATGCCCGAGAAGTAATAATCGGCCAACTGCCATACTTCCTGGCACACGGCGGCGCCGATGCCGCAGACGAAATAAAACAGGAGGAAGCGCGACGGCTTCATGGTCTGCTCCACGATGCGCCCGAACATCCACAACGAAAACATGTTGAAGAAGAGATGGGTGAAGCTGCCATGCAAAAACATGTAAGTCAACACCTGCCAAGGCGCGAAATCTGGCGCGAGAACGAAGTGCAGACCGAATATATCGGCAAGGTCAATGCCACGCTGCTCGCCCACCAACTGCGCCAAGAAGCAGATGATGTTGATGATGAGCAGGTTTTTGGTAATGGGTGGGAGTTGTTTAATCATAAGTTGGTATTCAATAATGCGGTATGGTAGCTGAGTAATGGTGAAAGCATAAGCTTTGCCCATTACTATCTTTAGTACAAAACAGCTACTGTGGAGGCATCAGTTTTTCTTGATATATTCTTTCATATATTGCTCAGCGATGCGGCTGCGGTCAGCAATGGGGAGCGTGACGGCCTCTTTCACCATTTCTGGCGCACAGTCAACGGCTATGCCCTTCGGATAAAGATTCTTGAGCAAGAAAATGCCTGGCCCTGTAGTGATACTACCAAAGAACATGCGGCCCTTCAAGAGCAACTCGATGGAGGCAAAAAGGCGCGTCATGCTCTGGCGTTTCGCTTCGGCGCCAGCACTGACAAAGTCTTTATTGACGTAGCCTGTTTCCTCGGGCCGACAGAGCGTGAAGAAGCGCACCTCAGGCGCGAGTTCACCCAAGCGGCGGAAGAGGCGGTAGTCGTCGGTGAGAACGAAGACATCGCGGCCCGGCGCATATTGCCTGATGAGGTCCACATAAGCCTCGGGGGGCATCAGCGCGGCCTCGGTGATTTTGTCGCCGCCGCGCAAATGGCATCCCACGTAATCGGCATTCATGGGCAACGATTGCACGAGAGCATCTATATCGCTCTGCGTCCGCTCGTTGAAGCGCCACGTGAGTTGCGTAACGGTCTTGAACGCTGTCAGATAGTCGCCATCAAGCGCCAGCATAGCGTTGTTGTAATGGGACTGCGGCTGGAAATGCACATTATGGTTCAAGCGCACATAGCTTTTATACTGCGCCAAAGACACGAGACGGCCAACGGCATGCCGCGCATAGAGTTTCATACGCCAGGCCAACTGGCTTTTTCTCTGTGCCTTGGGCAAGGCACGCCACAAGCGCCAAGGGGCCACAGGATAGAGATTCCATCGGGCATGGAAGGAACGATGGTCTGCTGGGCAGAAGGACTGGAAATAGTCGTTCCATCCCGACGCGTAACCGAAGTTAGCACGGTCGCCATAGAGACGAAACTGCCAAGCGTGGTCCATTGCATAGAGCATGGCGTTGAGCATCGCTGTGTATTCCGCAAAAAAGCCAGCATCAATGCCCACACGATAGACGAGTGGACGCTTCAACTGGCCGTTCATCTGTTCATAGCGCTGAAAGAGCGTATCGATGGTTTCTTGTTTCATTTTCTTTCGCAGATAATTCTATGAGGATAGTATTCTGAAGGATGCACACTGACGCCTACCGACAGCAGAACGCATCACGACAGACGCGAGAAAAACGGGTCTGGCCCGAGTTTTCGGCGCCATCCCTGCCAAACGCCGCGCGTCCACGCTACTATCTTGTTCCATTTATTGCCTTCCATCAGTAAGATGTAAAGCGGACGCTTCCACACCAATGCCTTTAGGAGGTCGGGGCGCGAAAAGCCAGACTGCGTGCGATGGAGATAGAGCAAATTGCGCGAGATGTAGTAGGTGCGCATCGGGGAATAGTTGAGCGACACGGGATGAAAGCATAGGAAGTTCCGACGAAGAGGCTGGCCCAAGCTGTGTGTCAGGCTACCAGAGGAAGAGAGCATGATTTGTCCGCCGTCGCGCAAGATGCGGAAGGCATATTCCGTGTCAAGCGTGTCAATGACGAAAGGCTCGAAGAATTGTCCCACCTTTTCCAGACAGTTACGCGTGAGGATTGTTCCAGAAACGATGAGTCCTTTCAGCGGCTTCAACGGCTGGCGAGACTGCGCGTCGCGGTTGATGAGCGGACAGAAAGCCCAATGTTTGTCGTCGGTGTCAGCCTCAACGTCGCGCAAATAAGCCTGAAACGTGCCTTCCTTAAAACGGCTGTCCTGGTCCATCGTGAGCAGATGGGTATAGCCTTCTTTGAGCGCGAGATCGATGGCGGCATTCAACGCCATCGCAATGCCCACATTGCGGCCGCGCCGGTGCATCAGCACACGCTTTGCCACTTCAGGCGGAAGCAGACTGTCGACATTACTTCCTCCTGCGGTGTTGTCCCAAAGATAAAGGCCGTCGAGGAAAGGCGCATAGCTGGACAAGTTTTCGCCCACCTCTTTCGGGGGATTATAAAGCGTGACAATTCCTAATATCTTCATGCTGTATGGGGAAAGGCAACGGGGGTGCCTTTACTGAATGTTTTCAAATTTGAATTGACGGATGGCAGATGCCAACGGATGACTGTTGCCAACGGATGATACAACTGATTATAATTGCTGCATATCATTAAGGCGCTTATAATAGCCGCCCAAGGCGAGCAACTCCTCGTGGGTGCCACGCTCCACGATGCGTCCTTCATAGAGCACGCAGATTTCGTCGGCATTCTTGATGGTCGACAAACGGTGGGCAATGGCGATGGTGGTGCGCGTTTTCATCAAATGCTCCAGCGCCTCCTGCACCAGTCGTTCGCTTTCCGTATCGAGGGCCGACGTGGCCTCATCAAGAATAAGGATGGCGGGGTTCTTTAGAATGGCACGAGCAATAGAGATGCGCTGACGCTGGCCGCCAGAGAGACGGCAACCGCGGTCGCCCACCTTCGTGTTATAGCCTTCTTCGCTTTCCATGATGAAGTCGTGAGCGTTGGCAATACGCGCCGCAGCCTCCACGTCCTCCTGCGTGGCATGCTCCACACCGAAGGCGATATTGTTGAAGAAAGTGTCGTTGAAAAGAATGGCCTCTTGGTTGACGTTACCAATCAAGGCACGGAGGTCCCTGAGCGCAATGTCTTTCACATTGATGCCATCGAGCAAAATCTCGCCCTCTGTCACGTCGTGGTAACGCGGCAAGAGATCCACCAGGGTGCTCTTTCCAGAACCGCTCTGTCCCACGATGGCAATGGTCTGCCCGCGCTTCACAGTGAGGTTGACATTGTCAAGCACATTGGTGCGCCCGTTATAAGAAAAGGTGATGTTGCGGAACTCAATTTCGTCTTTAAGCCCATCCACATGCACTGGATTCGGCGTTTCCTTAATGGGATTCTCCGCATTGAGAATCTTGTTGACGCGCTCCACAGAAGCCATACCTTTGGGGATGCTGTATGTGGCCTTAGAAAGGTCTTTCAATGGCTGGATGATGCTGTAAAGAATCACCATATAGAAAATGAAAGTCGGCGCATCAACCGGGGGATGATTGGAGAAAATGAGCGTACCGCCATACCAGAGCACAAGCACGATGAGGAAAGTGCCAAGAAATTCACTGACCGGATGGGCGGAAGCCTGGCGAATGGATACTTTATTGGTGGCCTGGCGGAAAGCGTTGGCACTCTCATCGAAACGCTGCTGCATCTTTCTCTCGGCCGTAAACGCCTTGATGATGCGCATACCGCTCAATGTCTCTTCAAGCTGAGACATGGTCTCGCTCCATTTGTTTTGCGCGTCGAGGCTCTGGCGCTTCAGCTGTCGGCCGATTTTTCCCATCACCCACCCCATCAGCGGGAGAACAACGATGGTGAAGACGGTGAGTTGCCAACTGGTGTAGAGCAACACGCTGAAATAGCAGAGGAGAAGTATCGGGTTTTTGATGAGCATTTCGAGCGATCCCGTGATGGAGTTCTCAATCTCGTTGACATCACCGCTCATGCGGGCAATGATGTCTCCCTTGCGCTCATCAGAAAAGAAGCTCAAGGGGAGGTTGGTGATTTTATGATAAACATGAGAGCGGATATCACGAACGATGCCAGTGCGCATCGGCACCAACATACCTGCCGAAGCAAAATAGCACGACGTTTTCAGAAGGGTGGCCGTCACAAGGAACAAACCAATCAGGAGCAGGGTGGTTGAAGGGCCAAAAGTCTGCATGATCTGCTGGGTGTAATAATACATGTTATTGACCAAGATGTCCTTCATGGAATGTGCCGCATCGTCCCAAGCAATAAATCCATACACGGTCTTGTCCACCTTGAAGAGGAGGTTCAGCATGGGGATGAGCGACGCGAAAGAGAACACGTTGAGAACCGCTGACAGCAAATTGAATATCAGCGAGCCAATCATGTATCTTTTGTAGGGGGCGACGTAGCGCCGCATGACTTTAAAGAATTCTTTCATAAATGAAGAGTGAATGTCTGAGTACGGATTTCTGTTTGGACAGTTCGGTTTGTTCGGACTGTTGGAAGGTTTCGGACCATTGGGAGTTTTCAGAACACAAAAACGCCAAAGGCGAACATGCTAATTAAGTAGGTGTTCAGAATCAAGGACACAACAAGGCTCAGCCGAAGACTGCCCTGCTCGCCGTTTGGCAAGCAAGGAAGCAGAGCGCCCGCTGGCTCATTTTCGCCCAAAATCTGCGGGGATTTCGCCCCACTGCGACGTTTCCCATTTGCGCAAGGGCATTTCCGAATAGGTATTTGTCTGCAACCAGCGTTCGGCCCTTTCAATCATCTGATAGAGTTGCTCTGTGCGCGGAGTCCGCGCCAAAGTGGTGCGGCATTTCTTCTTCTTGACCCACAATAGGGCGTTGCGGCTGTCGGAATAAATGGTGAGTGGCGTACCCATCTTCTTGAGCAGGGCCAAGGCATGAACAATGGCCAGGAACTCACCGATATTGTTGGTGCCATAAACAGGGCCGTAATGAAACACCACTTGCCCCGTCTTGAGATAAACGCCACGATATTCCATCTTACCAGGATTTCCCGAACAGGCCGCATCAACGGCCAAGGCATCGGGTGTCACTTCCGGTGGCAGATGCAGCAAAGAAGTGGGAACTGGATTGGGAATCGCAGAAGAATCGGCAGCCGAGGCCGGCGCCGAAGCGGTGTCTGAAGCCGGAGCCGGAGCGGCCGAGGCCTCCCCCACTCCTTTTCCTCCATCGGTCTGTTTCTGTTTTATATAGGCTTCCGGCGCTGAATAATAGGCTTCTTCGGCCTCATCGCGCGATGCAAAAGATTTGTAGACAGCGCCTTCAACGCCTTTCACCTGTTGCTCGCATTCAGCCCACGTGGTATAGATGCCAGGAACCACGCCACGCCAAACTACATAATATTTCTGTTTTGCCATCGCTCTGAAAGGTCGTCAAACGCTTGCCCGCCCCTCCAAAGGGAGAAACGAACAAACGTTTGACACCATATATATTACATTCTCTCCGGCATTTCAATGCCCAACAAACTCATGCCGAGGCGTACCACCTTGGCAACGTTCTTTGAGAGCACCAAACGGAAGGCCCTTTTCTTGGCATCTTCCTCGCGGAGAATTGAGAAGTCGTGGTAGAACTGGTTGTACTCCTTCACGAGGTCGTAGCAATAAGCGGCGACAGACGAAGGAGAGTATTCCTGTCCGGCCTGGCGTACGACATTGGCGAAATCTGCCACGTGCTGCACGAGGGCCTCTTCCTTAACGGAAAGTTCCACATCTGTTGGCAACTGAGCAGGCACTTCGATGCCAGCTTCGGCAGCCTTACGCAAGATGGAGCGGATACGGGCATAGGTGTACTGGATGAAAGGACCGGTATTTCCGTTGAAATCGATACTTTCCTCGGGGTTGAAAAGCATGTTCTTGCGTGCATCAACCTTGAGCAGGAAATATTTCAAAGCACCCATTCCGACGATGCGTGCCACCTGTGCCTTTTCCTCTTCAGGCATATCCGCAAACTTTCCGCTTTCGTCGGCCGTTTCGCGTGCCTGTCTCACCATTTCCGCCACGAGTTCATCGGCATCCACCACGGTGCCTTCGCGGCTCTTCATCTTGCCGTTGGGGAGTTCCACCATACCGTAAGAGAAATGCACGAGGCTCTTGCCCCATTCAAATCCGAGTTTGTCCAGCAGGATGGAGAGCACCTGGAAGTGGTAGTTCTGCTCGTTGCCAACCACATAAATCATCTTGTCGATGGGATAGTCCTGGAAACGGAGCTTGGCCGTACCGATGTCCTGCGTCATATAAACGCTCGTTCCGTCGGCGCGGAGAAGGAGTTTTTCATCGAGACCTTCCTTCGTGAGGTCGGCCCAGACAGAACCATCGGGGCGGCGATAGAAGATGCCCTTCTTCAAACCTTCTTCCACCTTCTCTTTACCCTCGAGGTAGGTGTCGCTTTCATAATAAATTTTGTCGAAGCCAACGCCAAGCGCCTTATAGGTCTCGTCGAAGCCCTCATACACCCAAGCGTTCATCTTGCGCCAAAGGTCGCGCACTTCCTTGTCGCCCTGCTCCCATTTCACGAGCATTTCGTGGGCCTCAACGATAAGCGGCGCCTCGTTCTTGGCGCGTGTCTCAGCTTCCTCTTCAGCCATGCCCTCAGCGATGAACTTCGCCTTGAGTTCCTTCACCTGTTCGCGATAGTGCTTATCGAAAGCCACATAATAGTCGCCAATCAAGTGGTCGCCCTTCTTGCCTGAGCTCTGCGGCGTTTCGCCGTTGCCATATTTCAGCCAAGCGAGCATTGATTTGCAGATATGAATACCGCGGTCGTTGACGATGTTGGTTTTCACCACGCGATTGCCATTAGCTTCCATGATTTGCGAAAGCGACCATCCGAGGAGGTTGTTGCGCACATGTCCGAGGTGCAACGGCTTATTGGTGTTCGGAGAAGAATATTCAATCATCACGAGCGGCGACGCCTCCGTCGGCTTCACGAAGCCATAATGGTCGTCAGCGTCAATAACTTCGAGCAATTCCACCCATTTCTGAGGAGCCACCACGAGGTTAAGGAATCCCTTCACCACATTGAAGGCAGCCACAGCATCAGAGTTTTCCTGAAGATATTGTCCGATTTCCTGTGCCGTTTCCTCTGGTTTCTTACGCGAGATGCGCAAAAGGGGGAAAGTCACGAGGGTTAGATGTCCCTCAAATTCGCGCTTCGTCTTCTGAAGCTGCAAAAGGTTGTCGGGCACTTCCTGTCCGTAGAGTGCCTTGATGGCGGCCCGCACGTCGGCGGTCAGTTGTTGTTCGATGTTCATATTTCGTGTCTTTTATTTGCTTGCGAGTATGGGATAGTTCACCATGCGGGCATCATTCCCCCGCCTGCCTTGCATTATCTGTATATAAAGGCAACATACTTATCCTGCAAAGATACGACAAAAATATCGTAGGGAATGAATTATAAGGGCAAAATAACAGGATGAAACTATAGGGCGCACCATTTTCAGAAACTCAAAAGGCCTCTCCGCTTGTAATACAAACGGAAAGGCCATACAGTAGCGGAGCATTTTAAAGTTCTGCGCATCTCCTACTTCTGATAGAGACAATGATTTCATTCATCATCGCAATCTTCCTGCCAGTTAGTGCAATTCCAACCAGACTCCTGCTTATTTGATAGCTGGTCTGCACCAAGTTCATCTTTCGTTGGAAGGGATGTAGACAACATCAGACTTTCCAGTGCAAAAGCAATGACTTCACTTTTGGGGGATAAATATTTTTTCTTCATTTGGATTTGTATTTGGATTTAATGGAAATGACTATCAAACTTTACCTAACGAGCACTTTTCTTCCGCCGATGATATAGATACCTTTTTTTGTCTTCATGGCGTTGCGACTTCCGATATATTGCCCCTTGAGATTAAACACAGCATCTGATTTGCGTGCGGACACTGCGGACTGTATACTGGTCACATTGCCAATGCTCATATCGTCCAGACTAAAGCCGTTGGTGCTCATAGGAGCGGATGCAGGTAACGCGAGATAGGCCTTACCAGCTTTATTGATGAACGTTCCACCATTTTCCGCACCCCAGTAAAAACCTATAACTGAGTTCGTTTGAAGATCGTAAGACAATTTGTAATATTTACATAGCGCATCGTTGCTCTTGGTCTGTTCATCTTCTAAAGAACCATGCAAAAGATTCCCCTCTGGACTCTCCTCACCACTGGTTTCTTCATTCATAAAGAAATAATTACCTTGGTTAGACTTAAGCAGAAGTCCTGTTTGGGCCGGCACGACACTTCCTTTTTTGTACATATAGTCAATGTACGGAATTTTCTGCTCGTCGCACTTAACGATGGCACCGAGCATTCCAGTTGGAATTTTCACATCCTTATCGCTGTAAAGCGTAACGTAGCCGCTCTTGCTGAAATCAACGAAAGCACCCTTTGAGGCAAGCTCATTTTCCATTTTCTCCAACAGACGCTGCAATTTATTCATCGTTGCATCCGTTGCTTTGTTATTATCCAGTTCTTTCTTGGCATCGGAGTAGGCACGAGCCAAGTCGGATTGCATTGAAAGACTTAATAATTCAGTTTTGTCACAAGAGGCATAAACATGCAGTTCGCTCAAATAGAAATCACCAACAGAACTTGCCCCCTTGTCATTGGTGACAGAAATCACATCTATTATGACATACCGATACGCGTCTTCACCTAACGTCACAGGCAAGAGAAAAGCTTTTCCATCATCGTAAGCATAGTCGAGCGTTACCGCATCACCACTACGTACCCAGGAATCTTTGTCCTCCGGTGTATTGGTGACATATACCTGAACAACTTCTGGATATTTTCCCAACTTGCATTTTTCGCCTTTAACGACAACCATTCTATAAAGGTCTTTCAAGTCAAGTTGCAAATAGCGCAAATGCTCTGTAGAATTATCCTGGCTCACCTTGGTTCTGAAATACGTGTTACTATTCGCGTCTATCAAATTTTCAAAGGACCCCAAGGATGGATGTTTCGCATTAGAAGTAATCTGAGAAGCCTCCGTAATCAGCCCGTCGCCAGCAACAAAAGGCACACCCTGCCTTTGCGGACATCTGGCTTCCAAATATTTTTCGCAAAGCGCTTTCATCTTGGGAATATTCACAGCGCTGCAAACATCTTCATATGCTGCATTCAATTCTTCGACATAAGTCTGCATGACGGCATCATCCATAGAGGAAAGCACTTTGAAAGTATAGCTCGTCTGCAATAGTTTCTCCAATGGTTGGCGCACCGCTTCAGGAATTTGCTCGTATGATTCCATATTTTCAATGTTTGACGTAATCTCAGAGACTGCCACTATCGTATTAAGCTGCTCTTCACTTACATTTTCCGTCACATAGACATCATAACCACGGGATTCTGCAACGAGCATCAAACCACCAGCAATGGGAAAAGCGTCTGCAGCGTAACCACTCGGCAAATAAACCACGGCCAGATTGCCACATCCGTCAAAGGCATCGTCTGCAATTTTTACGGCTGAAGACGAAATACTTATGGCGGATAAAGAGGAGCAATTCAAAAAAGCATTTCCCCAAATCTCTTTTATCGTCGATGGCATCATTACGTATTGAAGCGACCCACAATTTTTAAAATTTGAAATGTCCGTAGGTATTATATAACCATTCTGAGGTCCTTCCGCTTCTATTTTTTCTGGAATAACGGCAAATTTTATATTCGTATTTTGAGCACTTACGTATGAACGTTCACCTGTATAATAATACCGATAATGAATACCATCAGCATAATAACTACCATAGCTACCGCGCGGCTGGGCATGTACGCCTGCGCAAAAAATTGCCACTGAAAACAGTATCAGTGTGCGTAATATATTTTTCATTGATATAAAACTCTGATAAGATAATAATACTAATACCGTTGGCTACATCACTCATGCCAACAGCCAATAAAAATCCAAGCCTGCCATGATGCAAGCACGCAATACCATTATGGAGACATACCTGTATAAGTTTTGCATGCTCCACCGGCTCATCAAGCATTAGTTTTCCTATATGAGTTTTTTCAAGACATAAAAAAAGCGTAGAGCCAGTTCTGTTGCCCGTTTCCTCCATAAAGGCCTTCGCATTGCCCTGATTGTCGAAACGAGCAACGCTGAAAGCCCCACGCTGATGCCATATAATACACCCTCTCAGTTTCAAACAAAAATGTTTGAAACTAACGAGGGCCATATACTATACATCCCATGAGGCGTTCTCGTTGCTTTGTGTTTTTGACAATCAATTTGAAGTTGCGAAGTTCTTATGGAGTCAAAACCAAAGCGTCAGATAACGCCTTTATGTATATCTGCTTACCCCCACCTCAAGCCCAACAAGGGCTTTCTGTTTTAGAGAGTGTAAGCACCTGCAAATTTAGGTATTTATTATGATACCATCAAGAAGGAGAGGGAAACATTTTAAAATTTCCCTCTCCTTGATGGTATCTATCACTTATTTATTGAAATGCCAAGGATGCGTCCCCTTGAAGCCGCGCAGCGGCGAATTTTGCGCCTGGTCTGTCGGCTTTTTGATTTCGGGATAGGAGATGCGCGTGTGATAAATGGTCTTCAAACTGTCAATCAGCGTGCGCTTGGCATCTGCGATGTCGCGGAACGTGATGGGACACTCTTTGAAATGCCCCTCAGCGAGCTGGGAATCGACAATGCGGTTGACGAGCTGCGTGATGCTCTCCTCGGTGTATTCTTTCAAACTGCGGGAGGCGGCCTCCACAGAGTCGCACATCATCACAACGGCCTGCTCTCGCGTCTGCGGATTAGGACCGGGATAGCGGAAGGCTTCTTCGTCAACGGTCTCGCCCACGTGTTTGTTGCAATATTGTATGTAGAAATACTTGACGAGCCCCGTTCCGTGGTGCGTACGTATAAATTCCTTGATGACCTGCGGCAGATGGTATTTCTCAGCCAGTCGCAGTCCGTCGGTCACATGATTGATGATGATCTGCGCACTGCGTTCTTCGGAGATGGTGTCGTGCGGATTCACGCCCGACTGGTTCTCGGTGAAAAACGCTGGATTCAGCACCTTGCCGATGTCATGATAGAGCGCCCCTGTTCGGGCCAGCTGGGCCTTGGCGCCGATTTTGTCGGCCACCTCTGCGGCGAGGTTCGAGACCTGCATGGAGTGGTTGAACGTTCCCTGTGCCACTTTACTCATCTTACGGAGTATCGGGTTGTTGGTGTTCGTGAGCTCAACCAGCGTGACACTGGAGGTGAAGCCGAAGAGCTTTTCAACGAAATACATCAACGGATAGGCAAAGAGCAAGAGGATGCCGCCGATGATCATATACACGATGCGGGAGCGGTCGAAAGCATCGCCGTTTAAGCCCTGAGAGAGGTCGTAGCCGATGCTGATGACGAGTCCAACAACCACCACCGCCAACACGGTGCGCAACAATTGCGAGCGCTCGGTCAGTTCCCGAAGCGAATAGATGACCGTGGCTCCCGTCACGATTTGCCACAACACGAACTCAAACGGACTGTGGAGCGAGAGGGCAGAGAGCAGCGAACTGGTCACAACGGCCATGAACGAGGTGCGGGAATCCATGAAGATGCGCACAAAAATGGGAATGAGGGCGTAGGGGACGAGGTAAACGCTATAGAAATGGTGGGCCATCATGAGATAGGTGATGACGGGGAACACCGTGACGAACGAGAAGAGCAGGAGCACACTGTGGGGCGAGGAGAAATAATCGCGCCTGAAGAGTTTGAGATAGGTAAAGAGCAAACTGATGAGGAGGATGACGAAAATCACCTGGCCCGCAAAGATAAACCAATAGCCGCGCGAGGGGTCCATGCGCTGCTCGCTTTCTTTCTTGAGCGAATTGAGGATGCGCACGTGCTCGGCGTTGACAATCTGCCCCCGGTCGATGACGAGCTGTCCGCTCTGCACCATGCCGATATTGTCGGACACCTGCGAAAGCTCACTCTGCAATTCCAAGCGGTTTTTGGCGGTATCGTTTTTCACGTTGACCGCCAGATAGTTGTTGAGGTTGCAGCTGCGCAAAGCCTCTTGCGACAAGGCCCCCTTGTCGCGGTTCACGAGAAAGTCGTAGGCCGTGCGGATGGTGAAAAAGTTCTCAACTTCCTCTGTCGTGGCCTCCTGTCCTCTGATGAGCCTCAGCACATGGAAGTCGCTTTTGAAGGAACCTTCATAGTCGGAAACATCCAATATGCCGTGGGCATATATCTGACGCATATTTTCAACGAGTCTCGGCAGATAATAGGCTGGAATGCCACGGAACTTTCCGGCATAGAAATCCTTGCGCAAAGCGGCAATCTGCTTTTCGGCCACAAGGGAATCTACGCGATAATAGGGCACGAACTGCCGCACGACGCTGTCGCGCTCTCGCTTCACCTCGTCGTCGGTCTTGTAAATCACGAAATCGTACGAGGCAATGAGCTGAGGATAATGCCAGGGCTTGTTGAGCTCATAGACATAGCCAAACTTGCTCTCTCTGGGCAGAAAATAAATCAACGTCACGACCGACACCAGGAGGGTACAGGCCACGGTCAAGAAACTCCTGCGGGAGAGGGTTTGCCAAATGGATTTGGGTTTCATGTGCTGGATTATTGGTGTTCAACAAATGATTGGGCAGGGGTTGCGCTTTCGATGCCACCTGCAATTGGAGAAGAGAGACGCTCTGGCCGCTACAAGAGAATGTCATGCGGCAGCCGTGGATTCATACACTGCGGCCAGCCGACACGAGGCCACCGCCAACCGCTTTCCGTCAGTCGGCCAGCGGCTCGAGCATCGTTTTCAGTTTTTCAACGCCGCGCGAAGCCACGTCGCGGATGAACTCCACATGGCGGCGCACTGGAACATTCACTTCTTTGGGGTCGATGAGAAAGACGGGCACTTCTGGACGGGCATAACGAATCAGCCCGGCAGCGGGATAGACGTTGAGCGAGGTGCCGATGATGGCAAAGACGTCTGCATCGGAAACGGCTTCTGCGGCCTTTTCGAGATTGGGGACGGCCTCGCCAAACCACACAATCCACGGGCGCAGCAATGAGCCGTCGGCCGCCCGTTCTCCATGTGCCACTTCAATGTGATCTGGAGTGAGGGTCTGTATGCAGCGGGGATTGTTGGGGTCGCGCGAAGAGCACACCTTTAGCAATTCGCCATGCAGGTGGATGACTTTTGACGAACCTGCGCGTTCATGCAGGTCGTCAACGTTCTGCGTCACGATCGTCACATCAAAGCGCTGCTCTAAGTCGGCAAGACCGTAATGCCCGGCATTGGGCTTAGCGTCTAAAAGCTGACGGCGCAAATGATTGTAGAAATCTGTCACGAGATTCGGATCTTCCATCCATCCCTCGGGCGTTGCCACTTTCTCCACGGGATATTTCTCCCAGAGACCTCCGGCATCGCGGAAGGTCTCGAAACCGCTTTCGGCACTGATGCCGGCACCGGTCAACACAACCAATTTCTTCATACTGAAACGCTTTTAAAAACTTCTGACATTCTGGCTTTAAAAGTTCCAGACAATAGCCAGCCCTTCTCTCCCTCCTTTATCTCAACGAAATCTTCTCGCCAAACGAGAGGTCGCCAGCGTCGCCGAGTCCCGGCACGATATAGGCGTCGTCGTTCAGCGCTGGGTCAACGGCAGCCACCCAAAGCGTGACATCATCGGAGGGGAACACCTTCTTCAGATGCTCGATGCCCTCTTCAGCGGCAATCACGCAGCAGATGTGAAGTTTCTTGGGCGTTCCGAGACGCAAGAAAGTCTTGTAAGCCAGTTCCAAACTGCCGCCAGTGGCCAGCATCGGGTCAACGAGCAGGAAGGTAGAATCCTGCAAATTCGGCGCAGCCATATATTCGAGGTGGATGCGGATGTCCTCGCGCTTGCCCTCTTCGCGGTAAGCGGCCACAAATCCGGCATCAGCCTGGTCAAAGACATCGAGAAAACCCTGATGGAAAGCCAGTCCGGCACGCAACACGGTTCCAACAACGATATGGTCGTCATACGTCGGCACGGGTTTCACGCCCAGCGGTGTCTGCACCTCCTTCAACGAATAGCTCAGCGTGCGGCTCAGCTCATAAGCCATAGCATGGCCGATGCGCTCCAGGTTGCCACGAAAGAGCGTACGATTTTTCTGATAATTGACGTCGCGGAGCTGCGCCATATAGCAATTCACCACTGAGGGCATTGTACCTAAATTTACGATTTTCATACGAATGATATATTTGATATTGATGATTTTCGCGGAAGCGCCATCCCGAAAAGAAGCAGGCGCCATCTGCGGTGTTTTTACGTTTCTCTGTCCAAGGACATTCCTTATCTTCTGACTGAAGTTTTCGGAGCATCCATAATTTCCCGACAAATGTAACATATTTTATTGAGATGACACACAACAACACGACAGAAAGCACCCTCCACGCCCCACATTATTTGCCATTCCAGCCTGTCAAATACCATTACGCATGTCATAGGAAACAAAAAAAACGGTTAAGAATCCCCGAAACGGCAAACAAAAAAAGAGAAAAACTTTTTGTGCGGAATCTTTTTCGTAAATTTGCTACCGCCTAAGCGAGGTTCAGCAGAAAGAAGCCACCTGAAATCATCAGTACGGGCAGCCACCTTCTGCGGGCCCAAAAAGAAATTCACGTTTTAAAACATATTAAAAACATTATGGCAACATTAGATTTAAGCAAGTACGGTATTACCGGCGTGACTGAGATTGTTCACAATCCCTCTTACGAGCAGTTGTTCGAAGAAGAAACCAAGGCAGGTCTCGAAGGTTTCGAAAAGGGTCAAGAAACTGAGCTCGGTGCTGTCAATGTAATGACCGGTATCTACACTGGCCGTTCGCCTAAGGATAAGTTCATCGTAATGGACGAAAACTCCAAGGACACTGTATGGTGGACCAGCGATGAATACAAGAACGACAACAAACCTGCTTCTCAGGAAGCTTGGGCTGCCGTTAAGGAAATCGCAAAGAAGGAACTCTCAAACAAGCGTCTTTTCGTTGTTGATGGTTTCTGCGGTGCTAACAAAGAAACTCGCATGGCTGTCCGCTTCATCGTTGAAGTAGCTTGGCAGGCACACTTCGTTACCAACATGTTCATCCGTCCGACGAAAGAAGAGTTGGCTGCTTTCGAACCAGACTTCATCGTTTACAACGCTTCTAAGGCTAAGGTTGAAAACTACAAGGAACTCGGTTTGAACTCTGAAACTGCTGTTGTCTTCAACATCACAAGCCGCGAACAGGTCATCATCAACACTTGGTACGGTGGTGAAATGAAGAAGGGTATGTTCTCTATGATGAACTACTACAACCCATTGAAGGGCATCGCTTCTATGCACTGCTCTGCCAACACCAACATGGAAGAAACCAGCACTGCTATCTTCTTCGGCCTCTCTGGTACTGGCAAGACTACCCTCTCAACCGATCCTAAGCGTAAGCTCATCGGCGACGACGAACACGGATGGGACGACGAAGGCGTCTTCAACTACGAAGGTGGTTGCTATGCTAAGGTTATCAACCTCGACAAGGAAAGCGAACCCGACATCTACGCTGCCATCAAGCGCAACGCCCTCTTGGAGAACGTTACGGTTGACGCTAACGGCAAGATCGACTTCGCTGACAAGAGCGTCACTGAAAACACCCGCGTTAGCTATCCTATCCACCACATCCAGAACATCGTTAAGCCAATCAGCAAGGGCCCAGCTGCAAAGCAGGTGATCTTCCTTTCTGCCGACGCTTTCGGCGTTTTGCCTCCTGTTTCTATCCTCTCTTCTGAGCAGGCTCAGTATTACTTCCTCTCTGGCTTCACCGCTAAGTTGGCTGGTACAGAGCGCGGCATCACTGAACCGACTCCTACTTTCTCTGCTTGCTTCGGCCAGGCATTCCTCGAATTGCACCCAACGAAGTACGCTCAGGAACTCGTTAAGAAGATGGAGAAGAACGGTGCCAAGGCTTACTTGGTGAACACTGGCTGGAACGGTACTGGCAAGCGTATCTCTATCCGCGACACTCGTGGTATCATCGACGCCATCCTCGATGGTTCAATCGACAAGGCTCCGACCAAGACCATTCCTTTCTTCAACTTCGTAGTTCCAACTGAACTTCCTGGCGTTGATACTAAGATCCTCGACCCACGCGACACTTACGACTGCGCTTGCAAGTGGGAAGAGAAGGCTAAAGACCTCGCTGCTCGCTTCATCAAGAACTTCGCCAAGTACGAAGGCAACGAAGCTGGTAAGGCTCTCGTAGCTGCTGGTCCTCAGCTCTAATCAAGCATATCTTAAACAGATATAGTATATAAGGTGTGCCGGAACAAATGGATGTTCCGGCACACTTTTTTTTGTCTCAAAACGTAGGGTGTTCAAAATCCAGAAAAATTAGTAACCATCCGAAACCCACCGTCTTGTACGTTCCCCAATATGTGGCGAACTTTGTGTCCAAAAAGTCATGTTCA
>UQCW01000013.1 GCA_900539625.1 uncultured Prevotella sp. | reverse complement strand
GCGGTACGAGGAAAGAACGAAAGCGGGACGATACTCGATTGAACGCCGCCCTGCGTTCGCTCGTGCCACGTCCCGCGTTCGCCAAAAAGTATAGGGATTGCAGGGCCGATGCATTACTTTAGGGTGTTCAAGATAGAATATAAATATTGGCAGCAGCACCCTCGCATCGGAAATTTGCGCTGGCCCGCATCATCGTCTGTTGCGGCGCCAGCATTGTAGCTCACTTTGCTTGCAAAGTGAGGGCCACGAACACGTAGCGAATATGACTATCGCTTTAGCGCATGACTTTGTTGGATTTTTAGCCGTGTTTGGCCGCCACAATATTCGTCCCCCTCACTTTGCGAGCAAAGTGAGCTACAGTGCTTCGCCTCAGAGCTTCGCCACATGTACGCGCATCGTCCTTGGCAGCTGCAGATGCGAAAATAGGAGAGTTTTGGTAGGAGATAGGGACTTCCTATTTTCACGTGTCATAGCAACCTCAGTAAAATCAGATGAATCTGTATTCTGAGTCACAAGTTCAAGCAGACCAGCAACTTATAACTTCCCGTTTCAATCCCTATTCCTCTCAGCGAATGTGGGACGAGATACAAGTGTACGCCGTCCTAGATTCATTCGTCTCCGCTCCCAGATTCGTTCGTCTCTGTCCCCAGATTCGCTGACAGGCTTAGAATTTGGAATTTCGCAGTGCCTGCCTTGTTCTTGGGGTGGCATTCAGAATCTATACTTACTTAACCTCCTCGAAAATAAGCAACGCTGATAATTAATAGGATAGTATTTCTTGGTACAAATATGAGTGTATTTTAGACAAACCAAGAATAAGAAATATATGCTTAATAATAGAATATAATTCATTTTGTTGCGAATAAACAATAAAAATATTCTTTATGTAGAAAATTTATCTGTACCTTTGCCAAGAAAGATGATTACTATATGGCAAGTAAAAATTTAAATCGATTGAAAGTAGTCCTTGCGGATAAGCAGCGGACGAACAAATGGTTGGCAGAACAGTTAGGTAAAGACCAAACAACTATATCCAAATGGTGTACCAATTCAAGCCAACCCGACTTAGGCAATCTGATGCAGATTGCTAAAATATTAGATGTAGAATTGACCGACTTAGTAAGGTTTGAAGAATTTAAGCACGAGACAGAATGAAAAAAGAAGAAATACAGGCATTGTTCTCTCAATTTGAACAAGTGTCATGCGTTCTCAATGATGTAGAATGTTGGAGTGCAAGAGATTTGTGTTCTCTGTTAGGATATAAACTTTGGCAAAATTTCACAAAGGTAATTTACAAAGCCAAGGAAGCGTGTGTAAACGTAGGACAAAATGTAGAAGACCATTTTATTGACGTCAATAAAATGGTTGTTATCGGTTCTAGTGCTGAGCGTCAGATAGATGACATTATGCTAACACGCTATGCTTGCTACCTTGTCGCTCAAAATGGCGACTCTCGCAAATCCCAAATCGCATTAGCACAAACTTACTTTGCTGTGCAAACTCGTCGTGCAGAACTTATAGAACAGCGTCTTATTGAAGTTGAAAGAGTTAAGGCACGTGCTAAACTACAGGAAACAGAGCGTAAACTTTCTGGCGTACTTTATGAACGAGGTGTGAATGACAAGAGTTTTGCTGTGATACGTTCCAAAGGAGACCAAGCATTGTTTCGTTTGAATACTGCAACGCTGAAAAGACGAATGGGAATCCCGAAGAAACGACCATTGGCAGATTTCCTCCCCACTATCAGTATCAAAGCAAAGGATTTTGCGGCAGAAATGACGAGCGTGAATGTTCAGACCAAAGACCTTCAAGGAGAAAGTCGTATAAGCCAAGAGCATATTGCCAACAATACTGCCGTTCGAGATATGCTTGTGCAGCGTGGTATAGTTCCAGAGAACCTTCCTCCAGCAGAAGATGTAAAGAAGGTTGAACGCAGATTGGCAAGTGAACAGAAAAAGGCTTTGGAGAATAAAAAGAAAAAATAAGATGGAACAGAATAAGAACGAATTAATATTTGAGCAGATAGAAAAAATCAATGAGATTATTTCTACCCTCTCGGAAAACTTCTCGCAAGAAGATGTTTGCTTATGAAATCAACTTATTGTCGGTAGCGAGAGGTAATTTAAAGGATTGGACTGAAAAATACAATGAAACAATATAAGTTTGTAGATTTATTTGCAGGATGCGGCGGTCTGAGTTTGGGGTTGCAACAGGCTGGATTTACTCCATGGTTCGTTAATGAAATTGTGGAACAGTTTTGCAATACCTATAAATTTAACCATGATTTGAGTGATGAACACTATTTTGTGGGAGATATTGCGGAATTCAACCTACATCTTGAAGAATACAAGGATATGCTATCAGATATAACCTTGGTATGTGGTGGACCTCCTTGTCAAGGTTTCTCTATGGCTAATCGTCAACGAATATTGGATGATCCTCGTAATGCTTTATATAAACAATACTTGATATTCTTGAGAAATACTCGTCCTAAGTTCTTTATTATGGAGAATGTAAAAGGGATGATGAACAAAATAGAAGAAATCAAACAGAATTTTGAGGAGTATCTTGGCGGCGAGTACCAATATGATTATGCACTTTTGAAGGCACAAGATTATGGCGTACCACAAAATAGAGAACGTTTCATAATGATAGGCAATAGAGTTGGGGTAGAGTCAAAGTTGATATTCGAAGAAATATACAAGCATAAACGCAAGCCTTTCGTACTGAAAGACGCTCTTGAAGGACTTCCTCATTTGGTCGCGAAGAAAGAAAAAGGTTCAAAGGGAGTAGAATGTGCAGAGTCTGGCTTCACAGAATGCGATTTCTCGTACATCAAGAATGACTTCTATAAATTTATCAATGGTGACAAGGAGATTACAAAACTCTACAATCATAAGAATCGTTATAATAACGAGCGAGACATAGAAATCTATCGAAGATTACCACAAGGCGCAAACTCCTTGCATGAGTCTATTGCAGACATCATGCCATATAAAAGGAGAAATGATATCTTCAAGGATAAATACTTCAAGTTGGATGAGACGCAAATCTGCAAGACGATAACTTCTCATATGAAATTTGATTGCAATATGTACATCCATCCTTGGGATGCAAGAGGATTAAGTCCTCGTGAGGCTGCACGCATTCAGACGTTCCCAGATGATTATGTGATAACGGGCTCTCAAAATATGTGGTATGCACAAGTAGGAAATGCCGTTCCTGTAAAACTTGCCAAAGCCATAGGTGATGGCATCATGAAATTTATAAGATGAGACATTTAGAATTATTTGCTGGCATAGGTGGTTTTAGAAGAGCAATGGATTTGCTTACGCAAGATAACATCATGGATTTTCATTGCGTTGGCTACTCCGAGATAGATGCCAAGGCCGTGAAAACTTATTGTGCCAATTACCATCCTATGGTTGATGGCGAGTTGGCTATGGGGGATATAGTGGAATTTACTAGCAATAAAGACAACATAGACAATTTGCCTCAATTTGATTTGGTGACTGGCGGTTTTCCCTGCCAAACTTTCAGTATGATGGGAAAGCAAGCTGGTTTCAATGAGAATCGTGGGCAAATGTTTTTTCATATCATTGATATCCTTGCGGCAAAGATGCCACGATATGTGCTTCTTGAAAATGTGAAAAACCTTAAGTCACATGATAAGGGAAGAACATTTGCACGTATAAAACAAGAGTTGAAGGCATTGGGGTATCAAGTCTTTACTGACATATTTAATACTGCACAGTTCCATTTGCCACAAACTCGTAACAGACTGTTGATTTTTGCGACGACAGAGCCTGTCCCTGTAGATTTTGATGTGCAATTTACTTGCGACAATATTGCAGTCTTGTTTGATCAAGTATATCAAGATTTGGGCACATACCATTATCAAAGCGTCAACGACATATTGAGTTTGGAGGTTGACAAGAAGTATTTTCTTTCGGAGAAAATCAAACCAACCCTGTTAGCTGATGGTTCTGCCAACTTTAAGTCGAAGTCAGACATCAATATGAGTATAGCTCGGCCTTTGACCGCAACGATGCACAAGATGCACCGTGCTTGTCAAGATAATTATTATAGTCAAGACTTCATAGAGTCACATGGTGCTATCAATCCTGTCAAAACGATGACCAAGGAACAATTGGCACAGTTGCCTATCCGTAAGTTGACACCAGAAGAGGCTTTCATGTTGCAGGGCTTCCCTGCAAACTTCGCTATAAATGGCAGAGATGCGGGGGTTGCAGATGGCTCGCTATACAAACAAGCAGGGAATGCAGTCAGTGTAAATACGATTTATGCTGTTTTGTATTACCTTATAACAAATCATATAATTCACGAATAGCTATGTTTTTTGAAGTTCACTCAGAAAAGAAAATCGGTTTCAAAAAATTAAGTCCTAACGACCTTGGTTTGAAGGAGTCTGGGCATCAAACATCAGCACGTCTTGGATTTCTTGCCAGATAATCATGTGGAGAAAGCTGCCATATTGATTTATGACGACTATTGTGAAATTTTGAATTGTGACTATGGAAAGATAAACCGTAGAACTGGCAAGATTGAAGCTCCCAATATTAAGTCGGGGGCAAGAAACGAACATACGATTGTAAATCAGATTCGTGAATTTGCTTCCTTGAAACCAATTCGTGAGTGGTATCTGGTGTGGTTTGGCTTGCAAAGTGAAGAATTAGTCTTTTGGCTAATATCAAGTGACTCGGAAGATTTCCAATATGCCTCTAACATTTTCCCAACTCAGAACAAAGTCTATGATGAGAATAGTGCTTCTTTATCGCTCGCTATAGACTTCTTGGAAAAGAAAGTGAATGGAGTTTCCGTGAAGTTACAGGAGGAAATAGAAGTTGCTTCGCAGACAGGTAAACAAATTAAAAAGTATAAGAAACAAGACATTGAAAAGGCTAACAAACTTTTCAAGCAAATAGGTTATAGCGGAGAGCAAATTATTGCACAATATTTGGAAAGACAAAAGTTAGCTCATACGATAAGTAATTACAGATGGATGAATGCCAGTATGGAGTCTGGTATGCCGTTCGACTTCATCATAAACGAAGGATTGGAAGCCGAAAACTTTATTGACGTGAAATCGACTCGGTTTGACTTTAACCAGTATCTCTATTATAGCGATGAGGAAATCGGTTTTGTTCATGGCTTGAAAGATGATAAGAAATATTCAGTATACAGAGTGTTCGATATGGACAATGCTCAGAAAAAGCTCCGGGTATGTACGAACTGTATGAATTATGTTTCTTCTGTCAATGCTGACATAGCTGACCTTTCTTCCAAAATGGAAAAGGTTCAGACGATACTTCAATCCATAAAGATAGGAGTAAGACCTAATGACTGTTTTGTAAACATTCAACCGCAAATTATATTATAAGTATGGACGAAATTGTAAAACATATTAATGATACAAATGCCAGTTATCGACCATTGGGAGCTGGCGATGCCAAGAATACAGACTTGTTCTTGGATAATGAGCATTACCAACTCTTTGAGGGAGCAGGAGAACATATTACTGTAAGATACCACAAGGAAAATCTTGCAAAGGCGATTTTATTCATTGCTTCAATTTTGCCAAGAAAGTTTGACCAATCATCAGTGCATTGCGTTGTTCCATATTCCAAGGATTTTGTTATAAACCAATTATCTTTGCTCGATGCATTGTTTGTCGAAGACGGTAATAATGTAGAGACTATTACGCAAGAGTGGAATGCTCGTAAAGATGTTCCGCAGAAGAATGGAAAGATAGATAATCGCTTCTATTTCAATGGATTGTTGAAAGATGTGATATATAGAGACGCTACAGGAAAAGAACAAAAGGGAAAGTTTACCATCCGTAATTATTTTGCAGGTGGGTATTCTGAGTTACGTATCAAGAAGGCAGATGACGGCATTTTCGATATAGAGATAACGAATGTAAACACACCATATGATGATGGAAAAGAAAAAGGTTTGGAGGAGAATATCACAACTAAAAATGTATCAATTTTCCGCCCTTACATCACCGCCATCAAGTCAAAGCCGTTCCTTTTGCTTGCTGGAATCTCTGGCACAGGTAAAAGCCGAATAGTGCGAGAGCTGGCAAGAGCATGTTGGGAAGAAGGCACAGATGAATATAAGGCACAAAAGCCTAAGAATTTCCAAATGGTACAGGTGAAACCAAATTGGCATGACTCAAGTGATTTGATAGGTTATGTGAGCCGTGTCAGTGGAAAGGCAGAGTTTGTGGCAGGAGAGTTTTTGAAGTTCATCGCCAAAGCATGGGAAGATACTGAAACACCTTATTTCTTGTGTTTGGACGAGATGAACCTTGCGCCAGTAGAACAATACTTTGCAGAATATCTAAGCGTGATAGAGTCTCGCAAGAGTCATGAAGACGATACAGTGACAACAGACCCAATTGTTGAAAAGGCAGACGAGGAATGGTACTTCAACTTGACTGCTTCACTGACATCAGACGAAGACATTCGCAAGCAATTCAACGAAGAAGGTATCTGCATCCCTCAAAACCTCATAGTCGTAGGCACTGTGAATATGGACGAAACTACATTCTCGTTCTCTCGCAAGGTGCTCGATCGTGCCATGACTATCGAAATGAACGAGGTGGACTTGCACGGAGGTCTGACCAAACGTCACGAAAGCATTGGCAAATTGGGTAATGCAGAGCTTGTCGGCTCTGCCGTGGAAGGCGTGGATGTTTACAACAACTACACCGACGTTTGCAACATTACACTTGGCTATCTGCAAAAGGTAAATGACGTATTGGAAGGAACTCCATTCAAGATAGCCTACCGCACCCGTAACGAGTTCCTGCTCTATGTAGTGAACAACTTGCCATATCGCAAAGATGAAAACGGCAATAATTTGGAGCAAGGCTATGTCATAGCTCGTGCCTTGGACGAGATTACCAGCATGAAAGTGTTATCACGCGTTGAGGGCGACGACACGAAGGTTAGCGACGAACTACTTGACAATTTAAGCAAAGCTATTGAGGACGGATTGAAGACTGTGTCGGGAGAGGAGAATACAGTAAAATCCATATCTTTGGCGAAACTGAAGGAAATGAAAGCCAAACTCGTTTCGGGATATACAAGTTTTTGGAGCTAAAAAGTAATACGGATGGAACTATTGACTATTGAGCATAAAGACTTTACGATGATAGTCGAATGTACGAAGTTCGATGATATCTGGGACAAGGCCAAGAGTAACGTGGGCGAGGACAAACTCTACTCCACTTACTCCTGGTCGGAAGGTGTCGTGTCTGTTAAGCGGACATTGGATGCCGACCATGAAATAGACATTGAGCAAGGTGTTCCTGCTCCCGCCACATTCTTCGACAATGCCGACTATCCCATCTGGATAGAGTTCAAAGACTATGTGAAAGACGCTCAGTTTGGTTCTATCCTGCAAAACGACAACGACCGCTTTTCCTTTCGTTGTCACATCTTGGCTGGTTTCATCAACTACAAGAATGAGATCGGACGAAGCGAGATACAGATTATATATAAGGTAGACAAAGAGGCAAGGGCATTTCGTTTCGGTTTTGAAGTTCTGAGTACGAAGCTCGACTATCATGAGCATTGGCGCACAATCGTGGAGGATATAGAGCGAGAATACCGTATGTTGTCGTTGGACTATATGCGACGCACATTTCATGGTTTCTCACCCGACCAAAACGGCGAGCATCCCGATATAGTCTGGTGGAGCGTGTTTGAGGGAGAACAACAGAAATTCATAAAAGCCTGCAAAAGCATCATTGACCGACCTCGCCACAGGCTTTACGGTGAGGAGGTGTATCTGAGAGCGGACAAACTAAAACAAACACCCCATAACATAGAGAACAGGCTGGCAGAACATCGCAAGGAGCCAGCATACCTATATCGTGTGGAGCGACATATACTATCGAACGACACGCAAGAGAACCGCTTCCTGAAGTTTGCACTTCATCAGATAAGCAAGCGGTACGAGGATCTGCGCCAACGCATTGAGGCGATAAAGTCAGCTTCAAATACGATGAAGTCTGCCATGCTTGCAACCTCGGAAACATTGAAACGGCTGCAACATCATCCCTTCTTCAGAACAATAGGAAGATTTAAGGGAATAAACCAAGAGAGCATGGTGCTCCAAAAGGCAACAGGCTACAGCCAAGTGTATCGTACATGGAACTTGCTTAGAAGAGCCTATTCGCTAAATGATGGTTTGTATCGCTTGCAGACGAAGGATATAGCAACGCTCTATGAGATATGGTGTTTTATAGAAGTGAGCCATATCGTAAAGGAGCAGTTGCACTTGGAGAATGAAGAAGTGGAACATCGCAACCGTATGGAGATGAACGGTATCTTCTCTTGGAAACTTGGCAAAGGCGAACACTCACGCATATTGTTTCGCAAGGATGGCGTGGAGCTGGCTGAACTGGTATATAACGCAAAGAACGCCGACAAGGAAAACGACAATGTGGGCATGAAAGACTTGGTTGTGCCCACAGTGCCGCAGAAACCAGACATCGTGTTGCAGCTCACCAAGAACGACTTGCAGCAAGGCATGAAGATGACATATCTCTTTGATGCGAAATACCGTATAGACGGCAAAGACAAGAGCGTGGATGTACCGCCGGAGGATGCCATCAACCAGATGCACCGCTATCGTGACGCCATATACTACAAAGACTATGATGCTAATGCGTTGAAAAAAGAGGTCATTGGCGGTTACATTCTCTTCCCTGGTGCCGGTGAACCAAATGACGTGGCTGTGTCGAAGTTCTATAAAACCATCAAGGAAGTGAATATCGGTGCCTTCCCTCTTCGTCCTAAGGATGTAGAGAACAGAAAACTTTTGGAGAATTTCATTGATGAACTTATACATACCAAATCATACGAGACCATTGCTCATGTCATACCGCAAAAGGGTGCGTATGTGGAGGTAGGCAATCGTGTACTTATAGGATTGGTAAAAGAGGACAACAGGCAATATCAAGCTTTCTCAGACGGAACGGCAACCCTGTATTATACTGGCAAACAGTTCCCTACAACTATTGCCTTGCAAGACCTTCATTTCTTTATGCCATACATTAAAGGACAGGGTGTGCGTGATGTATATGAGATTACCAAGGTGCGGACTATCACTGGCAAAGAGGCAAAACAAACGGATGAAGACGATGCCGATAGCAAAGCTCTCCGTTTGGCTTTTGAACTTAGGTATGTTCGCAAGCAATATGCAGAATTCCAACCGATAGATACAACGAAAATGATTGGCTACACATTTATTGATACGACTTTTGATAAGTTGGAGGAATGTGTGATAATAGATAAGTAATGGTCAACTCATTCTTTCACCATTACTAAGCCAAACTTGAGCAAAGCTGGCGGCGGTGGAAATTGTCCTTTGTTTTTGTCAGATACGTTATAAACTCTGCGACTTTACCCTTCGTCTGGGCAAACTGTAAAAAGAAATCCCCGCTACGGTTTCAAACCGTAGCGGGGATTTTCATATAGAGGCCTTATTCAGGCGATATTAGCCTTGTTTACAGGGATGGGGCTACCGTATGGCAGGCCGCGCTCCCTTGTTGGAAGAAATTAGTCGTGGAGCTTAGCCTTGATGAACTCGCGGTTGAGGCGGGCGATGTTGGCGATGGTCTCATTCTTCGGACATACAGCTTCGCAGGCACGCGTGTTGGTGCAGTTACCGAAGCCGAGTTCGTCCATTTTGGCAACCATTGCCTTTGCACGCTTGGCTGCTTCAGGACGACCCTGAGGAAGCAATGCAAACTGGCTCACCTTTGAGCTGACGAAGAGCATGGCAGAACCATTCTTGCAGGCAGCAACGCAGGCGCCGCAACCGATACAAGTGGCGCAGTCCATAGCTTCGTCGGCATCCTGCTTCGGAATCAAGATGGCGTTGGCATCCTGAGGAGCACCTGTGCGAACAGAGATGTAACCACCAGCAGCCTGGATCTTGTCGAAGGCAGAGCGGTCAACCATGCAGTCCTTGATCACAGGAAAAGCAGCTGAACGCCAAGGTTCAACGGTGATGACGTCGCCATCGTTGAAGCGGCGCATGTAGAGCTGGCAGGTAGTGGCGCCGGCAGCAGTCTTGCCGTGAGGCGTACCGTTGATATAGAGTGAGCACATACCGCAGATACCTTCGCGGCAGTCGTGGTCGAAAACGAATGGTTCTTTACCCTCTTCGATCAACTCCTCGTTGAGGATGTCGAGCATTTCGAGGAAAGAAGTGTCGTCGGGGATGTCGTGCATCTCACGAGTGTCGAAGTGACCCGCATCTTTAGGACCATTCTGCTTCCAATATTTGATAGTAAAGCTTATATTTTTAGCCATTTTGGATTGTCTTTAGATTGTTGATTCTACCAATTAGTTCTTGTAGTTACGAGTCTTGACTTCAATAGCCTCGTACTTGAGGGGCTCTTCGTACTTGACAGGCTCTTTGTCTTCGCCCTGGTATTCCCAGCATGAAACGTAGAAGCAGTTCTTGTCGTCGCGCTTGGCTTCGCCTTCTTCTGTCTGGTGTTCAACACGGAAGTGGCCGCCGCAAGATTCTTCGCGGTGGAGCGCATCGATGGCGATGAGCTGGCCCATGGTGATGAAGTCGTTCAGACGGATGGCCTTGTCGAGCTCAACGTTGACACCTTCGAGCTGTGGAACGAAGAGGTTGGTCTCAAATTCCTTGCGGATGTCCTTCAGTTTGGCGAGAGCCGTCTGGAGGCCTTCCTTAGAGCGAGCCATACCTACGTATTCCCACATCACGTGGCCGAGTTCCTTGTGGATGCTGTCAACCGACTTCTTACCCTTGATGTTGAGCAAGTGGTTGATGTGGTCTTGAACGGCCTTTTCAGCAGCCTTAAATTCAGGCAGGTCGGTTGAGAAGCGTGGAACGGTGATCTGGTCGCTGAGGTAGTTCTGGATGGTGTATGGCAATACGAAGTATCCGTCTGCCAGACCCTGCATCAAAGCAGAAGCACCGAGGCGGTTTGCACCGTGGTCAGAGAAGTTACATTCACCGATGGCGAAGAGGCCAGGGATGTTGGTAGAGAGTTCGTAGTCAACCCAAAGACCGCCCATTGTGTAGTGGATGGCCGGATAGATCATCATAGGGTTGGTATATTTGATGCCGTCGGCACCTGTGCGCACCTCTTGACCCGGCTTAACGTCGGTGATTTCTTCATACATGTCGAAGAGGTTGCCATAGCGCTGGAGCACAACGTCGATGCCCAAGCGGCCGATAGCTTCAGTGAAGTCGAGGTAAACGGCCAAGCCAGTGTTGTTCACACCGAAGCCAGCGTCGCAACGCTCTTTGGCGGCGCGAGAAGCCACGTCACGAGGAACGAGGTTACCGAAGGCCGGGTAGCGGCGCTCCAAATAGTAGTCGCGGTCTGCCTCGTCGATGTCAGTAGGCTGGATTTCGCCCTTCTGCAGTTTCTTGGCGTCTTCGAGCTTCTTCGGAACCCAGATACGGCCGTCGTTACGCAGAGATTCTGACATCAAAGTCAGCTTCGACTGCTTGTCGCCGTGAACAGGGATACAGGTCGGGTGGATCTGTACGTAGGCAGGGTTGGCGAAGTAAGCACCCTTGCGGTAGGCTGCGATGGCTGCAGAGCAGTTGCAACCCATAGCGTTGGTTGAGAGGAAGTAAGTGTTTCCGTAACCACCAGTTGCGAGCACAACGGCGTGAGCGGCGAAACGTTCGAGCTTGCCGTTGATGAGGTTGCGAGCGATGATACCGCGTGCGCGGCCGTCAATCATCACGACATCCTGCATTTCATAGCGGCAGAAGAGTTTCACTGTGCCAGCGTGAACCTGTGCCATCAGGGCTGAGTAGGCACCGAGCAAAAGCTGCTGGCCTGTCTGACCCTTGGCATAGAAAGTACGGCTCACCTGAACGCCACCGAATGAACGGTTGGCCAAAGTGCCGCCATATTCGCGTGCGAAAGGAACACCCTGGGCAACACACTGGTCGATGATGTTGGCGCTCACTTCTGCCAAACGGTAAACGTTGGCTTCGCGGGCACGGTAGTCACCACCCTTCACGGTGTCGTAGAAAAGACGGTAAACAGAGTCGCCGTCGTTCTGGTAGTTCTTTGCAGCGTTGATACCACCCTGTGCAGCGATTGAGTGTGCACGGCGGGGTGAGTCTTGGATGCAGAAATTCAATACTTTGAAGCCCATTTCGCCGAGAGAAGCAGCGGCAGAGGCACCAGCCAAACCAGTTCCGACAACGATGATGTCAAGTTTACGCTTGTTGGCAGGGTTCACCAGTTTCTGGTGAGCTTTATAGTTTGTCCATTTTTGAGAAATAGGACCTTCAGGTATCTTGGAATCTATGTTAGCCATGTTCTGAATAGAATTTATGAGATGATTTTATGTAAAAATCCTTGTTGCGTTTGTCTTGATATATATATGGTGTCTTATCAAGCAGCGCAGAAGAAGCCTTGGATGAAGAAGATAACGGCAACAGCCAAGAAGATGAGCATCACGAGAGATACGTAGACTGAGCCGATGGTCTTCCAACGGCAGAACCAAGTCTTGTTGTTCAAGCCGAGGGTCTGGAAGGCGCTCCAGAAACCATGGGTCATGTGGAACCAGATGGCAACGAACCATACGATGTAGAGAACGGTGAACACTGGGTTGCTGAAAGTGTAGGCGATGAGGTCTGCACCTTTGTCGGCCTTGACACTGAGGTCGTAAGCGTAGCCGCCATTGGTGAATTCAGCCAACATCATGTTGCGCCAGAAGTTCCACAAGTGGAGCAGAAGACCGAGCACAACAATGAAGCCGAGCACCAACATGTTCTGAGATGCCCATTCAACCTTTTCTGGTTTGCTGGTCACAGCGTAGCGGTTGTTACCGCGTGCCTTACGGTTTTGCAACGTCAAGATGATGGCGTAGATGAAGTGAATTGCCACCAGCGCTGCCAAGCCGACGGTTCCGGCAACAGCATACCAGTTAGCGCCCAATGCTCCGCACACCATGTCGTATGCTTCAGCGTCGATGAGGGCAACCAGGTTCATGCAAGCATGGAACGTAAGGAACAGAATGAGCGCAATGCCTGTTACTGACATTATGACTTTCCGTCCGATAGATGAGTTAGTTAACCACATAAATCTTTGAATTAAATTTTATTATTTGATGAATTATTTATGTCCGTTGCCTGGGGCGCTGCGTAAGTGTGGCTTAGCGCGTGTTTTTGAGGCCGTTCGGCTTTTCTCTGCAAAATTAAGACATTTCCTTTGGTCGGCAAAAAAAAGTAGTGAAAAAGTCAGGGACGGCGTTGAGGATTTGGCCCCTACTGGGTACTATTATAGTAATGTTGAACACCTATACTTAGATTTCCTTCGTTTGGTTTTCCAGCCATTGCTTGTCGGCCGCATCGCTGAGCAGCGGCATGAGGCGCTGTCGCACAGTGGCGTGGTAGTCGTTGAGCCATTGGCGTTCCGTTTGGTCCATCATGGTGAGATCCACGGGGCGGAGGTCTATGGGACAGAGCGTGAGAGGTTCGAAGGTGAGGAAGGTGCCGAAATCAGTGGTTTGGGCGGGGATGGCGAGCAGCGTGTTTTCAATGCGCACACCGAAGCGTCCAGCCACATAGATGCCCGGCTCGTCAGTGATGGTCATGCCGGCCTGGAAGGGAATCATGGTGCAGCCGCGCAGGTTTTTGCGGATTTGCTGCGGGCCTTCGTGAACGCAGAGGCGGTGGCCAACGCCGTGGCCCGTGCCGTGGCCGAAGTCATATCCTGCCTGCCACATGGCATAGCGAGCGGCGAGGTCGAGCTGAATGCCAGTGCTTCCTTCGGGGAAGTGGCAGCGCGAGAGGCCGATGTGGCCCTTCAGAACGAGGGTGTAAACGCGGCGTTCTTCGTCGGTGACGGGGCCGAGGGCGATGGTGCGCGTGATGTCGGTGGTGCCGCAGTCATACTGTGCCCCGCTGTCAAGCAGCAGCAATCCTTCGGGGCGGAGCGTGGCGGCGCTTTCTTCTGTGGCTTCATAGTGGACGATGGCGCCGTGAGGACCATAGCCAGCGATGGTAGCGAAACTGAGGCCGCGGAAACCAGGCTGTTCGGCACGCAGGGCGGTGAGTTTTTCGTCAACGCCCACTTCCGTCAGGGTTCCAGAGGCCACGTTTTCGTCAAGCCAGCGCAGGAATTTAACCATCGCCACGCCGTCGCGCTCCATAGCGCGGCGGAATCCCTCTTGCTCTGCCGCGTTTTTGACGGCGCGGAGCGTGGGGATTTCCCATTCAACAAAGCGGAAGGGCACGTTGCAACTCTTGCAATGGTTGATGACGCGGAGGTTCATGGCGCGTGAGAAGGCGAAGATTTCCCCTTCTGTGGCGTCTTCAATGGTGTTCTTCCATCCTTTGTAGCGCTTGACGGCCACGCCGGCGTTGAATAGGTGTTGCTTCACTTCGGCGCTGAGGCGTTTCTCGTCGGTGTAGAGCACCGAACGGCTTTGTCCCACCATCAGATAGCTCACAAATACGGGGTTGTACATCACGTCGTTGCCGCGCAGATTGAGCGCCCATGCAATTTCCGTCAAGTCGTTGAGCAGGAAATATTTAGCTTCGGGACAGTGTTTGTGCTCCGCTTCGAAAATGCGGTGCAGTTTGTCGGCCGCCGAGCATCCCGCTGTTTCGTCGGGCATGATTTCGAGCGGTTCGTCGGGCAGGGCAGGGCGGTCTGTCCAAATGGCTCTGAAGGGGTCATTTTCCGTCACGACGCATTGGTATTCCTCTCCCAGTTCGCCCACCAGGTCATCGGCCAGTTCCTGCGTCATGATTTCGCCGTAGCAACCGATGTTGCCGCCTTGCGGGAGGTTTTTGCGGAGCCATTCCGCCACCGATGGCGTGCCGGACATACCGTCGCGCATCAGTTCAAATGGCGTGCCGTTGAGCTGTTCTTCGGCTTGCAGGAAATAGCGCGAGTCGGTCCAGAGCGCTCCGCCGTTTTCCGCCAGCACCACGGCTGTGCCGGCAGAACCGTCGAATCCCGTGAGCCATTCGCGGGCCTTCCAGTGGTCGGGGGTATATTCGCTGTTGTGGGGGTCGATGGTGGGAACGATGAAAGCGTCGAGACGTTCCTCCTCCATCCATTTTTGCAGTTGCTTAACGCGTGTCGCAACCGTGTTTTTGATTGTATTCATAGTGATTTTGTATATTATAAATAGGTGTGCAGGAAGCAGGACGTGAAAAAAGAAATGTCTGCCTGCCATTGTAGCGCAAATATACGATTTTTGCCCGGCTTCTTGTGGTGGGAGGGGCAAAAATAATCAATGCCCCATTCATGTGTTTTCACGTGAACGGGGCAAACCATTGGTTATGAAGAAAAATTACGATGGTTTTGGGGATTGTAAAATAGGTTTGTGTTCTTCCAGCGACATACATCAGGATAACGGCGCGTGGTCTGTGCGCCAATCATCTTGCGCAGTTCCTTTAGTGCAACGGCACCCCTCGTAAATGAAAAGCAACCTCTTGTGTGTGGAGAGCGCTCTCATGTGTGTGCAGGGAACCCTTTTTTTGTGTGGAGGGTAATAGTGCCGTTGCACGGAACTGTTGGCGATGAATCGCCGTCTGAGTTTAGTAAGTTAGAAGGTTTAGGTCGGTTAATGTTCTGCGTGTTGTTTTCAGATACAAAATTATAGATACTTTCCAACCCATACAACCTCATATCGTTGTTGATATAGATATAAAAGTTCATAATGCTCTGAAAATCAAATACATCATTTTTGCTAATAAAGGTCAGTGTATAGGTGAGCGAAAGTGGTATATAGTTTTTTCGCACTGCTTTCTCCTTGTTTTAGCCTGGTGTACACGTGGTACACTCCTGTATTTTGCAAGAAAAACTTCTTTTCTCACATCGTGTTTTCCTTCTCTGCTCCCGCCTTCCTTTGAAGGACATGGTTCTTCCTTCGATGCGCAAGTTTTTTCCTTCGACGCGTAAGTTTTATCCTTCGATGCGTAAGTTTTAGCAAGGAGTTGGCGTATTTAAAAAGCGTTCCGAACGCGCTGAGCGAAAGGGTCAGCATGTTCGGAATGCTTAAAAGAATCGTGCAGGCCGGGACTTTGATTTTGGGGAAGTCAAGCCACGTGTGTCTGCGGGTTATTTGGCTTTAGATAGTTCATCCTTGGCAGTAAACGATTTATTCCTGGCTGTAGGCAGCCTCTTCAGCTTGGCGCACGATGGCTTCGCGTTCGGCTTCAGCTTCGTTGCGTGGCGTACCGTCTACGGGAGGGAGGGCGGTGGCGCGGCGCGAGCGGCGTGAAGGACGGCGACGTGGGGCACGTTCCTGGCGCATGTCAGCGTCAGAGGTGTCCTGCTGAGTTTCGTCATAAGGTTCCGCAGATGTCGGAGCATTGTATTCCTCGCTTGGAGCGTTCTTCTTTCTCTGGGCGGCTTCCGCGTTTTTTGGGGCGGCTTCGCCGTTTTTCTGAGAAGCGTCAGCGTTTCTCTGGGCGTTATCGGCCGACTTCTGGGCCGACTTCTGCTGTTTCTGCGAAGCGTCAGCCTCTTTTTGTGCAGCGGGAGTTTCCTTCTGGTTCTGAGCCGTTTCCTTTTGAGAAGGGGCATTTCCTTTTTGAGGCTGTGCGTTGTCTTTCTGAGATGGTGCATTCTCCTTCTGTGAAGGTTCAGCACCTTGCTTCGTGTCCTTCTGGGCGGCATTCTGCTGCTCCTTTCGGCCCTCGTTGCGTTTGGGCTGTTCATTCTGCTTTGCCGGGGCAGTGGTGGCCTCGTTGTTAGCGGTCTGTTTCGGAGCGCGTTTAGCGCCTGTTGCCGGTTTGTTGTCGCCCTTTTCCTCAGCAGCGGCTGGTTTGGCGGCATTTTTCTTCGCTTTCGGTGTGCGCGACGGTGCCAGTTTGGCATTGCGGCTCACATGCGGTTTGGCTTCCTGAGCAATCTCTTCTTCAATTTCGTCGATGCGTGGCACCACGCACACCTCATCGGCCTCCATCGCCGTGCGCTTTTCTTTGGCGCGGTAGATGCTGTCGAGGAATTTCGGTTCGCGGCGCAGTTTGGTGAGCGCCTCCTTCGCTGCAATCTGCTGGCTTTCCTTCTTCGAGTGTCCTTCGCCCGTTCCGGCAACGATGCCTTCCAGCACGACCGAACTGTGGAAGAGCTGTGTGCCGTTGTTTTCGTCGGCTTTCTCTTCGAGTTTGTATTCAGCTAAGATGCGGTTTTTCTGCGTCCATTCAAGGAGTTTGCTCTTGAAGTTCACTTCCTTGTTGGCCACGCCGTCGATGTCGAGCAGGCGGCCGATGATGCGTTTCTCGATAAACCATTGGCAGTGGTGGTAGCCACGGTCGAGGTAAACAGCGCCCATAAGCGCTTCAAAGGCGTTTCCGCCGATGTTGTTGCTGCGCGGTCCCGGTTGAGCCGTCGTCTTGATGAGGCGGTCGAGGCCGAGGTCGGCAGAGAGTTTGTTGAGCGAAGAGCGTTGCACGATTTTGCTGCGCGTGCTGGTGAGGAAGCCCTCACGTTTGCGCGGGTAGCGGTGGTAGACGATGTCGCTCACAACGGCTTCGAGGATGGCATCGCCGAGATATTCCAGACGCTCGTTGTTGACAGGTTTACCAGCGCGGTTGCGGTAGCTCTGCGATTTGTGGGCCAGCGCGGCGCGGTAAAATTCAAGATTGTGTGGATAAAATCCGAGTATTCCGTATAAAGCAGAGGAGAGCTTCTTGTCTTTGCTGAAGGAATGCTTCACTCTGTCGATTAGATTAACTACCATGGGAGGATGTTTTGGATGCAGGGAGCGGGTGGGGGATATTCCGTTTATGTTATGGTCAAACAACAACTTGAACAATTCTGAGGAGAGGAGTATGCCGATGAAATCTTGCGGAGAAGGGGTGGAAACTCATGGAGACTGCGTGGAAATCCTTTGCAACGCCTTGAGCTATCGTGGAAATAGATTGGCGGCGCAGGGGGATAGGGCAGCGTTTCAATAAGGTGCTACTGTGCTTCAATAAGGTGTGGCTGCGCTTCAATGCGTCAAGGCGGAGGATTTCTTCTTTCATTTGGACTTTCTTCCAGACGGAGTGACCCTGAGTTGTCACAGGACTTGTTTTTGTAATCTCACACAGATTTCATGGGAAAATGCCGGGATTCTCTTTGGAAACCGGACTCTTTTCATGGGTTGTATGGCTTCTTTTTGGCAGGCTGGTGGGTTGGTTGTGGGCCATTTGCTGCCATTGGTTCTTGGAACTTCCTTGTTCCCGACTTCTGCTTAGGTAAAACAATAACTTCGGTAATTGGCTGATGGAAAAGCACGACACCAATTATCCGAAGTTACTGGGCAATTTAATTTATGTTCACTATGGGATTTTTCAGTCTTTAGTAATGGTCGCGACCATTACTAAAGGCTATTTCCCCATCTACTTAAAGTCTTAGTCTTCAAACTTCTTGACGATGCAGCAGGCGTTGTGTCCGCCGAAGCCGAACGTGTTGCTCAAGGCAGCGCGGATGGGGCGCTTCTGTGCTTCGTTGAAGGTGAAGTTGAGGTTGTAGTCGATGCGTTCGTCGCGGTCGTCATCTTCGTGGTTGATGGTTGGCGGAACGATGTCGTTCTGAACAGCCAAGCAGCAAGCCATTGCTTCGAGAGCGCCGGCAGCGCCGAGCAAGTGACCCGTCATAGACTTCGTTGAGCTGATGTTGAGCTTGTAGGCGTGTTCGCCGAAGAGCTTCGTGATGGCCTTCACCTCAGAGATGTCACCAACAGGCGTTGAAGTGCCGTGAACGTTGATGTAGTCGATGTCTTCAGGCGTCATTTCAGCATCTTCGAGTGCGTTGCTCATAACGAGGTGTGCACCGAGGCCTTCCGGATGGCTGGCCGTGATGTGGTGGGCATCGGCAGACATACCAACGCCGGCTACTTCGCAATAGATCTTCGCACCGCGTGCCTTTGCGTGTTCGAGTTCTTCAAGAATGAGGCAGGCAGCACCTTCACCCATAACGAAACCATCGCGGCTGGCGCTGAACGGACGGCTGGCGTGTTCAGGGTCGTCGTTGCGGGTTGAGAGGGCGTGCATGGCGGTGAAACCACCGACACCTGCGGGCCAGATGGCTGCTTCTGCACCGCCAGTCACCATCATGTTGGCTTTGCCCAAACGGATGAGGTTGAAAGCATCGGCGAAGGCGTTCGTTGAAGAAGCGCAAGCCGAGGTGGTGGTGTAGTTAGGGCCGTGGAAGCCATATTTGATGGAGATTTCTCCGGCAGCGATGTCGGCAATCATCTTAGGAATGAAGAAAGGATTGTATTTCGGACCCATTTCTTCGCCGTTGATGGCGTAGTTGCCAGCTTCTTCTTCGAAGGTGTGGATACCGCCGATACCAACGCCGAGAACAACGCCGATGCGGTTCTTGTCGACTGATTCGAGGTCAACGCCGCAGTCTTTGACAGCTTCCATGGCAGCAACGAGGGCGTACTGCTCATAGAGGTCCATCTTGCGGGCTTCCTTGCGGTCGATATAGTCGGTTACCTTGAAATCTTTCACTTCGCAGGCAAACTGCGTTTTAAACTTAGAAGCGTCGAAGTGTGTGATGGGGCCAGCGCCGCTGACACCTTTCAAAAGGTTTTCCCATGTTTCGGGAGCTGTGTGGCCCAGTGGGGTGAGCGCACCAAGACCTGTTACGACTACTCTTTTTAATTCCATATATATTAAATGTGTATGCTTCGCAGGTGTCTGTTGCTGGCTTGTTGGCCCGTCGGTTTCTTGTTTCCTGCTCAGATGGTTTAATCAAAAAAATGTTTGTTGGGGAATGTATAGACCCCTTTCGCCTGCGTAATGGTTGAATGCCGTAAATTCATTCTTTCGCCATTACCATAGGAACTGGCGTAAACCAGTTCTGCGGACTAAAGCCTGGAGCCGTACATCGGTAGCGGATGATGGGCAAGAGGCCGGAACCGTTGGTGGAAAGTCTGCGTGAAACTTCATGCAGGGCATGGAAAAGGTTTAGTAATGGTTCATCATTACTTCCTGAATGTCGGGAATGCCCTTTTAAATGAAGCCAGAACCATTGGCGTCTGTCAAATTCTGCCAATGTTCTGCCAAACCGTTCAACCAATGATTTCGGCGGTATGCTTTCTCCTCCGTCCACCCAAATGCCACTGTCGCGCCTCGCGTCAGATGGATGGCAGACGCGCGGCGCCACAATGTGAAGAGTCAGGCGCTATTCGGCAATGGGAAAAAGAAGAGGGGCAGTTGGTGCAGCCTTTTTTCGCCATTGCTCAGCGAATATGTCTAAACATTCCAAGGGAGGGAGGACACAAAATCCCGAGACCGTCGTTATGGCCGCCGTGAAGTTTGCAGTCCTCCCCCCCTTGGGGGGATGAGAGGTGTGCTCTCAAAAAGCAATGGAAACCATTACTTACTTGATGTGCTCCTCGATGTAGCTGATAGCATCACCTACAGTAGAGATCTTCTCGGCCTGATCGTCGGGAATAGTGATCTTGAACTGCTTTTCAAATTCCATGATGAGCTCTACAGTGTCGAGAGAGTCAGCACCGAGGTCGTTGGCGAAGCTTGCTTCGTTCGTTACTTCAGCTTCATCAACGCTCAATTTGTCACAGATGATTTCTTTTACTTTTGCTTCAATATCAGACATAGTTTCTTAATTTGAATTTATTAGTGAATGTATTAGTATCCTTCTTTTGGCTGCAAAAATAGTCCTTATTATTAAGACGGCCAAGTATTTGCGTGAAAAATTGGCTTATTCCTGCACATTTTTCCCTTTTTTGTGCTCCGATTGTAGGGGGAAGTTGGTTTTTTAGGGACTTGGCAACGGCGGCTGGCTGTTGCGACGGCTTGCCAGCGATTATTGCTGCGGTCAGCGTTTATGAGAGAACTGCTTTCCCTTTCTTCGGAGAGATATCCTTGCTCATTCCTTGGCCCATTGGCCTGGTTACTTGTCCCGTCGCCTTTGCTGCGCGGTCTATGGATTTTACTCCTTTTCCCATTGGCTGTATGGCCGTATGCGGAGCGAGGAATTATAATATCGGCGGTCGCCAGTCACTTCCTTTCCCAGAAAATCGGGGCGTTCAAAAGCTTCGTCTTCGCTGCCCAGTTCCACTTCGGCCACAACGAGGCCTTCGTTTTCGCCGAAGAACTCGTCCACTTCAAACGTGTGGCGGCCTGCTGGCACGAGCCAGCGGATTTTGTCGACGATGCCGGGTTCGCAGAGACGGAAGAGCGAGAGCGCTTCGTCTTTCGATATTTCGTGTTCAAACTCATAGCGCGAGAGTCCTCCGTTGTTTGAAGGTCCCTTGATGGTGAGATAGCCGCGTTCGTCGCGTAGGCGGACACGCACAGTTCTCCCGCGTTCGCTGCAGATATAGCCTTGAACGATGCGCGAGTGAGACGTGGCGAGCGATTTATAATCGCCCGTCACCAAGAATTTGCGTTCTATTTCCAGTGCCATTTTTTATGTCGTCTTGCTGGCAGGCAGCGGCAACCATTTTGCGGTGTCTGCCCATTGTTTAGATGGCCCGTTACAGGTAGGGTGTTCAAAATTTTGAAAAATGCTGCCCGATTTTTGACCAAATAATATGGCGAGGGTGGCGCCGCTGCCCCTGAAAGGGGCGCATATTCCAGGATAGGGGCTTGCCCCTATCTCTCGCCGCCGCTCATCAATTCTCGCTTCTGCCCCTGTAAGGGGCGCATATCGTTGGCGGGGCTTGCCCCGCAATAAGATTCGAGATATGAGCCCCTTACAGGGGCGAGGTTCATAAATCGGCCCCAAAAGGTAGGGGCAAGCCCCTACCCTAAATATGAGCCCCTTACAGGGGCGCTGGCGCCTCTTTACCAAAAGCCCTATCTGCGGCTCTGTGCGGGCTGAAAGCCCAGCAAGTTCGTTTATCATGTGCGCATGCTTTGTCACTTGTTGTTTGGCAAAAAAAGCGCAGAGAATTTTCTTTATTTTGAACACCCTACGTTACAGGCCGTTTTTCTCCTCACCTGCTAATCATCCGAAGAAGAAATAGTAGCAGAGGAGGAACAAAATCATGAGGACGATGAGGCCGATGAAAATGCCGTTGATGACGCGGCGGGCCTGGCGTGCTTGGCGTGCTTCGCGGGCCTTGAGTTTTGCTTGGTGTTTTTGGTTCATGGTAGTAAATGGTCTTTGTGCACATTGGCAGGCAGCGGGCGGCGTGAAGCGCGTTTCAGGAGCGCCCTTCCTGTCGTTCCACCTGTCCAGTTGCTTGTTTTTAGATATAAGTAATGGTAAAACAGGGTGAACTATCCTTTCACCATTACTATGTAAGTCACTTAAGGAGGTTTCAAGACAGTTCCTTAAGCCTGTTCAGCATCCGTTTCGGCAAATTCCATGAGGTACGCCTTGATGAATCCGTCGATTTTGCCGTCCATCACGCCGTTCACGTCGCTCGTTTGGAATCCTGTGCGATGGTCTTTCACGCGGCGGTCGTCAAACACGTAGCTTCGGATTTGGCTTCCCCATTCAATCTTTTTCTTTCCCGCTTCAATCTTGGCCTGTGCCGCTTTTCGTTTTTGGAGGGCGCGGTCATAGAGTTGTGAGCGGAGGAGTCGCATGGCATTTTCGCGGTTTTCGAGCTGCTTTCGGCTTTCCGTATTTTCGATGAGGATTTCTTCTTCCTCCCCCGTGTCGGGGTCTTTATATTGGTAGCGCAAGCGCACACCCGTTTCCACCTTGTTGACATTCTGTCCGCCGGCGCCGCCAGAGCGGAAGAGGTCCCAAGAGATTTTCGACGGGTCGACATACACTTCGATGGTATCGTCAACCAGTGGTGTGACGAAGACAGAGGCAAACGATGTCATGCGTTTTCCCTGTGCATTGTATGGCGAGACACGCACGAGTCGGTGGACGCCGTTTTCGCTTTTGAGGTATCCGTAGGCATAGTCGCCCTCCACCTCCATTGTGACCGTCTTGATGCCGGCTTCGTCGCCGTCTTGCAAGTTGGAGATGGTCACTTTATATCCCTGTGCTTCGGCATATCGCATATACATGCGCATCAGCATCGATGCCCAGTCCTGGCTTTCCGTACCGCCAGCGCCAGAGTTGATTTTGAGCACGCAGCTCATCGGGTCTTCCTCCTGTCGCAGCATGTTCTTGAGCTCCAGTGCTTCCACGGTTTCGATGGTTTTGGCATAGGCTTCGTCAACCTCCTGTTCCGTCACCATCTCCTCCTTATAGAAGTCGAACGCCAGTTCCAATTCGTCAACGAGCGTTTTCACTTCCTTATATCCCTCAATCCATTTCTCGAGCGACTTCACCTTCTTCATCTGTTCCTCAGCCTTCTTGGCATCGTCCCAGAATCCCGGTGCCTGAGTGCGCAGTTGCTCTTCTTCGAGTTGTATTTTCTTGGCGTCGATGTCGAGATAGCGGTTGAGCGCTTCGACGCGGTCCTTAGCTTCTTTAAGTTGTTCGGCGGTAATCATTTATTTCTTCGTTTCTTTTTCAGCGTCAATATAGATTTGTTCGATCTCCTTGGCGTATTTTTCGTAGACCACGCGTCGTTTCACCTTCAGCGTATTGGTCAGTTCCCCAGTGGCGATGGTAAACGGTTTCGGCAAGAGGATGAAGCGTTTCACCTGTTCATAGTGTGCGAGGTCTTGCTGCAGGAGGTCGATGCGGTCTTTAATCATCTCGTGGATTTCCGGTGAGGCGCAGAGCGCTTCGCGGCTTTCGAGCGCCCCAAGGCCGTTTCCTTCGGCATATTTGCGGAGCAAATCGTAGTTGGGCACGATGAGCGCGGAGACGAATTTATGTTTGTCGGCCACGATGACAGTCTGGTCGATGAATTTGTCGATGACAAACTTCGACTCGATCATCTGCGGCGCGATATATTTTCCGTTAGACGTCTTGAAGAGGTCTTTGATGCGTTCCTTGAGGAAGAGTTCTCCGTCTTTCATATATCCAGAGTCGCCCGTGTGGAACCATCCGTCTTCGTCAATCGTTTCGCGCGTCACGTCCTCCTTCTTGTAGTAGCCCGGCGTGATACTCTTTCCGCGCAGCAGGATTTCGTCGTTTTCTCCAAACTTGATTTCCACGCCTCCGATGACGCGTCCCACGGAGCCCAGCGTTGTGGGCTTCCCGATGAAGTCGCAGGAAACAGTGGCCGTTGATTCCGTCAGTCCGTAGCCCACCACCATGCAGATGCCAGCAGCGTGTACGAATTTCTCCACCTCCGGCGACACGGCGGCACCGGCCGTCGGGAAGAAGTTGGCGTTTTCAAGTCCGAGCGTTTTGCGCAGGAGTTTCACCACCGTTCGCTGATAGAAAGCATATTTCATGCGGAGCAACGGCGGCAACGGTTTGCCCTTTGAGAGATATTCCGTCCAGCAGCGTGCCCCCACTTTCAGTGCGCCCAGAATCAGGCGGCGCTCCAAGGCCGATGTTGTTTCGATGCGCTCCATGACACCCTGGTACACCTTTTCCCAGAAGCGCGGCACACTGCTCATGCAAGTCGGGTGGACCTCCTGCAGCGATTGCAGAACGTCGTTGGGACGCAGGTTGATGGCCAGGCGTGCACCTTCAGCGAGGCAGAGATATGACCAGGCGCGTTCGAAGATGTGGGTGAAGGGCAGGAAATTCAGGATGACATCTTTTTCCGACAGCGGAAGAACGGCATCATTTTCAGGTATGGCGGCATGATACATGCCGTGGGTGATGATCACGCCCTTGCTGTTGCCCGTTGTTCCCGAGGTATAGAGAATGTTGGCCGTGTCTTCGAGCGTGCTTTCAGCGGTGAGCGCGTCCACCTTCGGCGTCAGTTCGGCTTTGTGTTTCTCCGCTTCAGCGAGAAACTCGTCGAAGTAGACCGAGAGGTGGTCGTTTTCGTGTCGCACCACGTCGCGCGAGAAGATGATGATTTTCTCGAGCGTCGGGCAGACAGAAATCACGCTGAAGGTTGTGTCGTATTGCTCCTGTTCGCCGACAAACACGAAACGGACGGCGGCATCGTTGACCATGTAGGCCACCTGTGCGTTGCTGCTCGTTGCATAGAACGGGATGGTGACGGCACGTATGCCAAAAGCCCCGAAGTCCACATAGAGACCTTCAGGTTTGTTTTGTGAAAAGACGGCAACGTTCTCCTGCACTTTCACGCCCAGCGTGAGGAGTCCAACAGAGGTGAGGCGCACCAGTCTTGAAAAATCATTCCACGACACGGGCTTCCACACGCCTTCTTCATAGTCGCGCCATGAAAGGGCGGTGCGTTGGCCGTATTTTGCGGCCTGCTCGTGTATCAGTCTTGATAGATGAGAATTATTCAACATATAGATTCGGTTTTTCCGATAGCACAAAGGTAGGTCTTTTTATTCAATGCGAGGGCGTAAAATTCACTTTTTTTGTGATGGGGCGGCAAAGCCCGTCGTTGTGGGGAAATCCGCCGCTTGGAAAACGGCCGTTTTTTTTAGTAATGGTGAAAGACAAGGCATAAGTAGGTGTTCAAAATTATTTGTATCTTCGCAAATCATCTCCATTTGCTTCATTATGAAATATCCCATTGGAATACAAGACTTCAAGTTTTTGCGTGAGGGCGGATTCGTCTACGTAGACAAGACAGCTCTGGTGTACGACATGGTCACCAGAGGAAAAACCTATATCCTGAGTCGCCCCCGGCGGTTTGGCAAGAGCATTCTTGTGTCCACCCTTGAATATTATTTCAAAGGTGAGCGCGAGCTCTTCAAAGGCCTTGTCATTGACGGGATGGAAAAAAACTGGGAAAAATACACGGTGTTTCACATTGATTTCAACGGATTAAACTTTGAGAAGCCCGATGTGTTGGGCAGCACGCTCAACGACTATCTTGTAAAATGGGAGAACGAATATCTCGTGGAAAACAGTAGCGACCTCGATTTCGGCCGCCGTTTCTGCAATATTTTGGAACAGGTTCACCGCCAGACGGGAAAATGTTGTGTTGTCTTGGTGGACGAATACGACAAACCGCTGCTTGATGTGATGGATTCGGGGCTCAGAATGAAAGACGGGAATGGCAACGAAGTGTTGATTGAAGACCACAATCGGGGCATCCTCAAAGGTTTTTACTCCGCTTTCAAGGCCGCCGATGCCCATTTGCGTTTCGTGTTGCTCACGGGGGTGACGAAATTTTCGCAGGTGAGCGTTTTCAGCGGGTTCAACCAGCCCAAGGATATCAGTATGGACGACAACTACGAGGCCATTTGCGGTATCTCTAAAGCCGAATTGCTGGAAAACCTGATGCAGCCTGTCGGCGAACTGGCTGAGGTTTATGACATGGACACAGACAAGATGGTGGAGCTCCTTGAGGAACAATACGATGGCTATCATTTCAGCAGCGGCATGACAGATATGTTCAATCCCTTCAGTCTGCTCAATGCTTTCGACAAGCGCCGCCTCGATAGTTTCTGGTTTTCAACCGGCACACCGACTTACCTCATCCGTCTCCTGCAACACAACCACGAGAACCTGAATGACCTAACGGGACGTTATTACCGCCCAGCAGATTTCGTTGATTACAAGGCTGATGCAGAGAATCCGCTGGCCATGATTTACCAAAGCGGCTACTTGACCATCAAGGGGTTCAATCGCCGCTTCAACACCTTTTTGCTCGACTTCCCCAACAAGGAAGTGAAGGAAGGCTTTGTCAGTTTGGTGGCCAACAACTACCTTCAAGTCTCGCGCGACACGGCCGTTGAGGCTATGGAGTGGGTGCAGACAATCGAAGCCGGCAACCTCTATCTTCTGCGCAAACAGCTCACGGCCTTTTTCGCCAGCATTCCCTATACGATGCGGCGCAAGGAAAATGAGCGCGAGAGGGAGCGCTACTTCCACTATACTTTCTACCTCATTTTCCGTCTTATGAGCACCTATACCATTTTGACGGAGAAACGTCAGAGCGAGGGCCGTGCCGATTGCATCATCGAAACGCCCGCCGCCGTGTTCATCTTCGAGTTTAAGCTGGACGGAACAGCCGATGAAGCCCTCCGTCAGATAGAAGAGAAGGGATATGCGCGGCCATACGCCGCCGACAAGCGCCCTGTGCGGAAAATCGGCGTCGTTTTTTCTTCGCAGACGGGAACGATTGAGGAATGGAAAGAGGCGTGAAGGAAGGTTGAAAAGCCGCTTTGCCGTTGTTTGTTCCGCCAGATTTTCCACGGCGTCCCGATATGGTCATCGATTCGCGGCCGCCGTTCGCGCTACTCGCGGCCGCAAGCAGCATTACTCGCGGCCGCGAGTAGCATTACCAGCGGCCGCGAATCGATTGTTTGTAAGGCATTTCGGGAAAAGGGATGCGCTGGCAGGCGCTAAAGTTGCCAGTTAGGTAGGGTGTTCAAAAATCAGAGAAATCTTTGCGCGGTTTTAAGAGCCAAATAGTATGGCGGTTGCGGCAACGCTGCCCCTGAAAGGTAGGGTGTTCAAAATTCCGAAAAATCAAGATTGGTAGAGAGGCGCCAGCGCCCCTGAAGGGGGCTCATATTTAGGGTAGGGGCTTGCCCCTACCTCTTGAAGCCGATTTATGAACCTCGCCCCTGTAAGGGGCTCATATCTCGAATCTTATTGCGGGGCAAGCCCCGCCAACGATATGCGCCCCTTACAGGGGCAGAAGCGAGAATCGATGAGCTGCGGCGGGAGATAGGGGCGAGCCCCTATCCTGGAATATGAGCCCCTTTCAGGGGCAGCGGCGCAACCTTCGCCGCGAGCGCCCTGAAAGGGCAGCCAGTTCATAGCCCAGGGCAACGCCCTGGGTATCAGTGTATAAACGTCCTCGCCCTGTAAGGGCAAAAGTATGGGCGAACGGTTGGCTCTTACTTTTGCCCTTACAGGTAGGGTGTTCAAAATAGATTTTTTAGCGAGACTGTTTTTTAGCCTTTATCCATTGATATTATATGGGTTACAGCTAAATGCCGTAGCTATATCGAAACGAGATAGCTTTTCGCTTCTAACCATCAAGTAATTAAAATGTTACATACGAATAATTGTCACATCTAATATTTCGATTTTGAACACCCTACCTTACAGGGCATAGGGAATGGGGACATGGCACCCAGGGCGTTGCCCTGGGCTAGGGACTTGCTGGGCTTTTAGCCCGTGCTTGGCCGCCACAATTTTCGTCCCCTCACTTTGCAAGCAAAGTGAGCTACAGTGCTTCGCCTCAGGCTTTCGCTGCATGTTCGCGCAGCGCGTATTCCTTTCGCGTTCCTCTTTGGGGTGGTTGGGCGGTGGCGTGTGGCTGTTGCGCCAGAGATAAATTGTTTGTTTTGTGGATGTTAGCGTTTTTCGTTGTGGACGTTTTCGGGTTGACAAAAGGGCAAAAAAAATGGGATACCTCTGTATCCCGACCTTGTTAACCTTAAATCTAATACTATGAAAAACACATTGCAAATATAGGTATATCCTTTCAAAACGGAAGGTATTACCTATTTTTTATTTCTATATATAACTTGATTTAAAAAATCTTTTGACAGTTTGATATTCTTATATAACAAAAGCAGAGTGACGCGCCCGAAGGTGGGCTTGTCGCTCTGCTTTTTTGTATGACTTTCAGTCGTTTGCGGCGGCGGCATCCGTTGTCCGCGCTGATGGAGGACGCATTGTCTGCTCTCCGCCATGCCGTTCGGCTGGTCATTTCAGTTGCTTCACGTAGTAAGTGATGGTCGGGAAGTGGTCAGAATAACCATTCTGCCAGATGTTTCCGTTGAAAGCGCGGAAGGGGTATCCCTTCTTTTTGCCGTCGGGGGTGACGAGGTAGTCGCGATTGAACACTTCCGTTTTCCAGTACGACAGGCCGTTGGCCAGTTTGCCGAGAAGGTTGGCAGAGAGGATTTGCTGGTCGTAGAGACACCATGAATCCTGATAGCACAACGTTCCGATGCCCTTGTCGTAGAGTCCCCATGTGGCGTTGAAATAGCCATCGGCAGGGGCGTCTTTTTTGTGGCGCGTTGCTCCGAGCACCTTTGCCACGCTGGCATCTTTCGGGTCGTCGTTGAGGTCGCCCATGATGATGATCTTGGCAGAGGGGTTGGCCGTTCGCACCGAGTCGGCGATATGCTTGCTCAGGGCAGCGGCAGCCTCTCTGAGCGGCGACGATTTCGCGCCGCCGTAGCGTGAGGGCCAGTGGTTGACGAGGATGCAGACGTGTTCTCCAGCCATCGTGCCTTCAACGAGGAGCTGGTCGCGCGTCTTGAAGTTAGGGTTGTCGGGGATGATCAGTGGATGCGTGCTTGACTTCGTGTAGCGGAAGAGGCGCGGATTGTAGATTAAGGCCACGTCGATGCCGCGTCGGTCGGGAGAGTCGTAGTGAACGTACTTGAGATTCATCTCCTTGGCAGGCGACGTGTTGACGAGGTCGCGCACGACGCGTTCGTTTTCAACCTCCGAAATGCCGATGACGGCAGGACCGCCAGGGCAAGTTGGACGGGCGAGGTCGCCGATGACGCGTGCCATGTTGTTCAACTTCTGCTGATATTTCTCCTGCGTCCACTTGTATGGTCCGGTCGGCAGGTATTCGTCATCGCCCTTGTTGTTGGGGTCGTCTTCATAGTCGAAAAGGTTTTCGAGGTTGTAGAAGGCCACGCCCCAAACGCCCATGCGCTGCGCCAGTGTGGGGGCAACGGCACAGAGCAGCAGGATTGAGGTGAGAATGATTCTTTTCATGATAAATGTTCGCTTGGTTTGAAGGTCGCTAAAGAAAGCAGGTGTTCAAAACCGATGCTGAACACCTGCTTCAGATGTTTCTTTATTTCTTGCCGACCAACTTGATATTGGCTAAGCGGAGACCTACGCTCATGGCGCTGCCCGTTGCCTTGAAGTGGAGTTCGGAAGCGTCGGTGGCGTCAGCGGCTGGGAGTTCAACAGTGAAGGTATAGAACTTGCTGTCGTCGCCGGCAGGGTCTGAGAGCACCTTGCTCGGCGTGGTGAAGTCGTGGCCGTTGAATGTGCCAGAGATGGCGGCAACGTCCTGTTCGCCCACATTGTCATGGAGGTTGGCTGCGAGGTCATAGCTCAGCGTCAGTGTGGTGTAGCCAGCAGCCTTGATGCCTTCAATCTTGAGGTCGCTGTCTTTGCCAGCTGGAATCCATACGTTGTTGACACCATTGGTGGAGCGCACAGAGAGCGTTTTGCCGATGACGTCGGTGAAGGTCAGGCCAGAAGTGAAGGCCGTGTAGTCGCTGAGGTACGGCGAGTAGCCGTTGACCTTGCTAACAGAAGAGTTGCCGAAGTTTTCCTTGAAGATGACCGTGCCTTCCGTGTTGTCGCCTGGCTGGTCGGGAGTTTCGGGTTCGCCAGGAGCCACGCCATCGAAGCCGTAGATGTCTTCAGCGCTACGGATGGTGAGCTGCCAAGCACCGCGGAAGCGGCCGAGAACGCCGATGACGTTACCCGTTCCGACGGGAAGCTTCGTTGCAGCGAAGTCGGCATAGTTGCTCGTGCGGACAGAGATGGAATTGCCGTACTTGTCAACGAGGTCGTGCGTGCCATAGCCGCTGTTTTCAGCGAAGTTGGCCTTGCCGCCATCAGTGAAGTGGACACCGATGAGGCGTACAACCGTGAACTTGTTGGCATCTGGGTCGTCAGAGAGTTTCGAGATGTTGGAGAATTCTTTGAGTTCCACTTTGCTTTCGTCGGCCCAGCCGTTGCGGTGGATGTGCTGTTTGAACTGCTCGTAAGGCGTGCGGTAGAGATAGCCTGCAGGGTGGCCGAGCTGCTGCTCGTCGCCATAGACAGAAACGCAGAGACCCTTGAGGTCAACAATCACTTCCTGTCCGGCAGGATAGTCGCTGTAGACGCTGCTCTGGTCGACGAGGACGCTGATGCCGCCTGTTTCGTCTTGCAGATAGATGGTCTTGAAGATGTTGCCAGAGCGGTCGTCGGCGCTGACGCGGGCACGGAGATAGAGGCTATCTTCGATGGTGATGGGAGCGCTTTGCGTTGCAGCGGCATATTTCTCGCGGAGCTGCTTGATGGTGATGGTCTGCGCGTCGGCCGGGAGTTCAAATTTCGGTTCGTTGAGCGGCGGCATGTCATAGTCGCGGTCGCAGGCCGTGAAAGCGAGTGCCATGAGAATCACCGGCAGGCAGAGGATTTTATGAAGGATTTTCATATTGTTTTTTATATAGGGTTGGTTTTATACTTTAGAATTTGTAGCTGACATTCAGGAAGCAGTTGATGCCCTGCATGTAATAGAACTTCGTCTTGTAGAGCTCAGGTTTGTCAACGCGCACACGTCCCTGTTCACGACCGCCCGTGCGGACGTTCTTCTTGTTGAGGACGTTGTTGACAGAAAGATTGAGGTTGATGGAGTTCTTGCGTCCGAGATAGAACACCTTGCCGATTGAGAGATCGACGGTGCATGCCGGGTCGATTTCTTCCTGTTTCGTGAGTTCCTGGTAGGCGTTCCAGAGTTTCGGCTCTGCGGGATTGACCGGCGCAATGGTGGTTGAGCCGCTGGTGTAGCCGTTGTAGATGGATGCCGTTCGGCGCGACGGAGCCACTTCTACGAAGTTGCGTCCGAAGGCGTTGAGGTTGGCACCGAGGAACCAGTAGTTGATGAAATAACGCACACCAAACGTTCCGGCCACCTGTGGCGTTCCGCCAACGTAGACACCGTTGAGGTAAACGCGTTCCTGAGGATAGAGGGAGTATTCGCCCACGTCCTTGCCGTTTTCGCTGGTGTAGAGACCCATCGGATTGTTTGAGAAATAGTATTCAGAAACCGTTCCTGCGAGGTCGAAGGTCCAATGGTTGTCGAGCTTATAGCTCAAACCGAGTTCCACACCGTGGTGTACCTTGTTGACACCCGTCATGACGTGGTTGACGAAGGTCACGCCGTCATAGTAGTAGCTGTTGCGCACCAACTGGTCGAAGAAGTTGGTCTGGAAGAGCGAGATGCGTCCCTGCAAGCGGGTGGTTGAGAAGATGTAGCTCAGGTCGGCAGAGAAGATACGTCCGCTCTTGAGTCCGTTGGGCGTGGCGTCGTTGACACGCGGAGAAATGTAGGCATCGTTGGGCAGCGGAGCCTGTGAGCCGTAGGTGATGTTGGCGGCCAGGAGGTGGCGTCCGTTGAACTTGTAGGTCAGTCCGCCCTTCACCATCATGTCGGTAAACGAATGGTGGGCACCTGCTCCGAAGGAGTTGTTGGGGTTGTGGCCGTTACGCATATTTCCATCGCGCCAGAAGTCGGTGTAAGTCACCTGCATGCCATAGTAGGCATCCCAGTGTCCGATGCTGTAATTGTTCATGATCCAACCCTTGAGCGAATTGATGTTGAGGTCGAAGTCATAACCGAAAACGCCGTCCTTATAGACCTTTCTGTCGGGGCGGTTGAGGTCGCTCTGCTTCTGGTCGGGCTGTCCGGGATAGTCGGTGTCGGCGTATTTGTCGATGTCGAGCACATAGTCGGCGCCGAGGAGGTCCTTGACCGTCTTAAACTGCTTTGAGAGCGTGTGTTTTGCCACAACGCCTGCCGTGAGCTTTGAATGGCGGCCCAGTTTGGCGTTGATGGTTGAGTTGAAAGTCGTTTCGTAGAGGTCTGAACGACGTTCTTCCACCATATAGACAGCGTTGCCGTTGCCCATACGCTTGTTTTGGGCATTGGCCGCAATCAGGCGGTCCCAGTTGATCTGCGTGAAAGAGGGGTCGCCCGAACGCCAGCGCTCAGCATAGTCTTCAGCAGCGTCGGTGAGGGGGCCGCTGGTGTTGTAGTAGAGATAATAGGAGGGGAGATAGCGGTAATAATCGGGTCGCGGGTCCGTTCCGTCAAACCAGTTGAGCGAACTGTTGCCGTAGCGTGCATAGTGGAAGGCGAGGCCCGTGTTGATTTTAATGTCGCGCGAGAGGTTCCACTCGTGGGCGAGCACCGTTGTGGGGTCGAAAGACTGCACGACGCGGGCGTTGCGCTTCTTTCCGTTCTGATAACCCCAGTTGGGGTTGTAGAGGTTGTTGCCCGTGAGGTCGTAGACTTCCTGCACCGTACCGCCCTGCTGGCCACGGCAGACGGGCGAGCCGAAGGTGGTGAGCGTCAGGCTGTGGGTATTGCCCCAACGTTTTTCAAGCATGAGGGCGTATGAGAAGTTGCGATAGAAGGTACCGTCGATGACACCTTCGTTGGAGTAGCGTCCGCCAACGAGTGCCGAGAAGGCCCATCCTTTGTCTGAAAGGCCAGTGTGGTACGACATCATGGCGCGCATCCAATAGTTGCGGTTGGTATAAGTCAGCGTGGCTTTTCCGCCGTGGCCGTAGTCGCCGGCACGCATGCGGATGTTTTCGCCGCCGCCGATGGAGCCGAAGGCAAACTGTCCCGGCTGGGAATAGTTGATGGCATCACCGTTACGCGTGAAATCGTTGATGGCACCGATGGAAGAGAAGTTAAACACGCCGCGCAACTGGTCGTTGAACGGCACACCGTTGATGTATGTCTGGCTGTAGATGTTCTCATAGCCACGCGTACGGAAGCGCATGTTTGAGAGCTGGTAGCCGATTTTGTTGAGGTAAACGTCGTGTGAGGTCAGGACGGTGGTGTTGATGTCCTGCGAAGTGGAGTTGTCGCCTTCTTCGCCGTCGTTGTCAAAAACCGAAGCGTCCATCACGCCCACAAGCGAGAGGTCTTCCTCGATGATCGAGTCGCGCTGTTCCTGCTGGATGTTCTGTGCGAACGTCATACAAGGAAAGAGCAGTGCCCCGAGCAAGATGATTTTTTTATTCATATATTATAGAAACATAAAAAAGGGCGCAGGGTATCGGGATTAGTCCATACCCTGCGCCCATTTGTTTATCGTTACTTTAAGGCGTTGGTCTTACTTTACGCCGACCAGTTTCACGTCGTCAACGCGCCAGCCAATCTTGTTGGCAGTTGCGCTGGAGTAGAACGTGAGGGTGTTGGCACCTGCAGGAATGTTCTTGATGACAACATCCTGGAAGGTGTTGGCTGTTGCAGTTGTGCCAGCAGGAACAGTTACCACTGTTTCGCCCATCTTGATAACGAGGTCTTCTTGCTTAGCACCTGGATCCTGAGAAGCAAACTTGTAAGAGAGCGTCAGAGTCTTGTAGCCAGTAGTGGTGAAGCCAGAGATTTCCATAGAGCTTTCCTCGTTGGCAGCAAACCATACGTGTGGTTTCAAAGCGCTTGTCTGACGAACTGAGCAGCTGCTGAATTTCCATCCGTTGGCTGTTGCAATCGGATCTTTGAAAGTCATGCCGCTGGTGTTGCTCCAATTGCTCATGTCGTAGATGCTTGGCCAGAAGTTGTTGACTTTGGCAACGCTTGTGCCGAAGGTTTCTTCGAAGATGACAGTTTCGGTGCCAGTGCCTTCGCCAGGATTCGTGCCTGGATCAACAGTGCCACCGTTGAAGTCAACATTGATGTTGCCGCCAGGAACGTCAGTCCAGTCGGTGATGGTTGCCTGACCGAAGTTTACGTAAATTTCACCTGTTGATTCGCCCTTCAAGGTAACGTCGATGGCGTAGCGGTTGCCAGCAGCCCAAGTTGCAGATGCAGCTGGGAGAGCCTGTTCAACGGTTTTGCCGTTGAGCGTGAATTTAACCTTGACGTTAGCAGCGTTCTGAGGCAATACGATGGCTTCAGCCTGAGTGCCAGCAGCGTTAACGGTGAATGCGATGTCAGCGGCAGAAGCGTCGGTTACAGCGAGAGAGCCATCGGCGAGGTTGAAAGAGCCAGCCGTTTTAGAACCCGTCAGAGTGGCAGTGAGGCCAGCAGTTGAAGCGATGCCCTGAGCCTTGATGTTCAAACGAACAGTGGCCAACTGGTGCTTGAAGCCGAGGTTAACGGCGTTGGCAGAAGCCGTCACGTTGGTGGCGTTGTTTGAATAGAGAAGGTCGATGTCTGCTGGCTTCGACTGGTCCTTAACGTCAACGGCCACCTTGTTCTCCGTTACGCTGGCAGTGTAAGGATAGTAGGCAACGAAGTCAACGGCGCCTTCTGGGTAAACGAGGGCCTGGTCGGCAGCGGTGAGGTTGCCACGGTCGTCAGCGATAAACTGCTTGTTGGCGGCAGTTGCAGCGCCGAGGTCGGCACCAGCCTTCTTCATGAAGATACCTACTTTATCGCCGGTTGTCCAAGTTGTGCCTGAGGCTTTCACTGTTTTCTGACCTTCAATGTAAGAAGAGAACTTCACATTTTGAGAATCTGAACCCCATGAACTGTTGTCATCGAGGTTGTTGGAGCAAGAAGACAGCGTCAAAGCTGCAACTGCACCTGCGAGAATAAACTTTGTCTGTTTCATAGGTATAATTGTTTGGTTTTTTTATTTGCCCTTGCGCCCGATGGGGGGATCGGCCTCGAGGGCTTGGTTTATTTTATTGGTTTTATTTCTGTTTGATTGGCGGCGTGTGGGCACCGCTATGTCTTATTTCGTTGACCACTTCGACTGGTCGAAGCTCTGTTTATACTTGCTGTCGATGCCTGGGAAGAAGGTGAAGCCCGTCATCTGCTCCAGTTCGGCCACGCTCAGTGCAGCGTTCATAAAGGTGCCGTTGAAAGCTTGGTTGTCGAATTTGAAGGCGATGGTGTAGGCAATTCCCGATTCGCGGTCGATGCGGCAGAGCGCCTTGAAATAGTAGGCTGGCACGCAGATTTTCTTCTTCGACACGTCGTTGGTGTACTTGATGCTGGTGCTTCCAACGGCCGATGGCATGGCGCCCGTCACGACGTAGAGCGTGTCGATGTTTGACGACCAAGCTCTCAGTTGGTCTTCCAGATTGGCCCAAACCTGCTGGTTGAGCTTGCCAATCTGTGGCGTCATGTTGGTGAAGTAGAACGTCTGTGCGTTGGCTTCACGGCAAACGAGACGGTCGGCGCTCGGGCACTGGTGTCCGCGGTCGTAGCCAGCGATGCCCTTGGTCATGTTGGGCTGTTCTGAAGTGGAGAAAGCCGGGTCGTAGCCCCAGTCGTCTGTACGGCTAACACCTTTGTGGGTGTAGTAGTTGCAGAGCGGATAGGCCACCCAATAGGCCATCTTCAGGTCGGTGTCGTAAAGGAAGGAGTAGTTGCGCACCTGCTTCGAGCCGTTGGTGAAGTAGTGTGTCACATATTTGAGGTTCGTTGCCTTGAGCTGGGCATCGGTGATGGTTGGCGTTTCCATCCAGTGTGTGTAGCTAACCGATGGTTTGTCAGGCGTGTCGCTTGCGTTTTTTACGTTAATCGGATAGGTATAGTTCTTTCCTTTCTCAAGCGTGAGGTCGGAAACGAGCGTAAATTTCTGTGACTTGCCGTTAGGCATGGTGAGCGTTACGCTGAGCGGCTTCGTGCCAGAGAGAGAGGCGTTGGGGATGACGAAGGCCGTTGCCACAACGGAAGCGCCAGTGCCAGTGACGTTCATTTTCACGTCGGCCGTTGCCGAAAGATTGGCAAACTCGCCTGTTGCGAGTTTGAAGTCGGCCGTTGTCGGCATGTTGTTGAGCGTGGCGGTCAAGCCCGTAAGGCTCTTTCCGTCGGTTGATTTGATGGTGAATTCTATACGTGCGAGCTGGTGCTTGAAGTTGAGCACGTTCGCACTGCTGGTCGCATTTACATTCTTGACATTGTCGGCATACATGAGGTCGATGTTGGCCTCCTTCGTCTGGTCTTTGATATTTACAGGATAAATGCCTGCCGAAATATTGGCATTATAAGGATAGTAGGCCACGAAGTCAACCTTCGCCCCGTCGTGCGGGAAGAAAAGTTTGTTGCTGGTTGCCGTGAAAAAGCCGTTGCCGGCAGTGGTGGTATAAGAAACGTTGGCCGTTGCGCCCGAGAGGGCTGTACCAGTGAGCGTTGTGCCCGTGGTTTTCATATAAACGCCGATGCGGTCACCTGCGTCCCATTTCGTTGCAGTGGCGCGGAGGTCTGCCGATGCATTAAACACCACCTCATCGCCGCTTTCGCGATTGATTGTTTCGATATCTGAGCTACATGAGCTGATGCCGCAGGCAAAGACAGTACCGATACAAAACGTCTTCAGAATGTTGTTCATAATCTTAAATAAAGTGTGTGTATTCTTGAATTCAAGTTCCCTTGCAGGAATTTCACTTCGTTAAGAAGTAAGGGTTGTAAAACCCGCTATTGGATATACCAATTTCGGGTTTTCGTTTTAACAGTGCATGTTATCTGTGGGCAAAAATAGTTCATTCAAGTTAAAAATCGGTGAAGGCAACCCATTATTTTTGGCGTTAATTGAAAAAAATCACTTATTTATGATTTAATAACGTCTGTTCGTGGATTCCCCCAGATATATCCTGCCCCTTTCCCTCTGTTTCCCAACGGAGAGCGTCGTAAAAACTGGCAGACGAAGCCGCTTAGGCAATGGGAGGCTTTTGGGCCGAGACGAAGCGGTCGCAGCCAAAGGCATCTTGGTGGACGGTGGTCGATGACAATCCAGCACTGGCGAAGAGCTGCGCGGTTTCGGCACCGTAAGCGCGGTTGATTTCCACCGCAACATATCCGCCGGGCACCAAACGTTCGGCGGCCAAGCGAGCCAGGGCGCGATAGAAGCGGAGGGCATCAGTGTCGGGCACAAAGAGGGCCGTTTCGGGTTCGTAGTCGAGCACGTGGCGCTCCATGTCCTTCCGCTCGCTGTCGGTCACATAAGGCGGATTGCTCACGAGAAGGTCCATCTCGAGCGGTTCGGCTGGCGGGTTGAGCAAGTCGACATGGCGGAACGTCACTGCCACGCCCTGCTCCGCCGCGTTGTCACGCGCCACGGCCAAGGCCGCCTCCGAAATGTCCCAACCTTCAACGTGCGCCGTGGGCAGTGCGGCCGCCAAAGCGATGGCGATGCAGCCGCTGCCCGTGCCGCCGTCAACCACCCGTAACGGGCGTCCGCCATTGGCGGTACGTCTGGCAAAGCCCGCCGCCAGTGCAACGAGTTCTTCTGTTTCCGGACGGGGGATGAGCGTGGCGGGGCTTACCTTTAAATCCATGCCGCAAAATCGGGCTCGCCCCAGGACATACTGAACGGGCTCGCCGTGGCGGAGGCGCTGCAAGATTCTTTGCAAACGCTGCTGCTCTTCTTCTGAAAAATGTCTAACTTTGTCGGCATAGACATCGAGGCGCGACACGCCGAAGCCTTCTTCCAAGACGAGGAAGGCGATGGCGCGGGCTTCCCGTTCGTCGCAACGGGAGGACAGGGCCTCTTTTAATTCAAGATAAATTGTTGGAATCATGGTGCAAATGTACAAAAATAGCGTTGAACCATCAACGCCTCTGCAGGAAGGAAACGGAAAGGAAGTGGAGAAAACCACGGAGGCCGACCGCTTGGAACGGGCAGAAAACGAGAAATGGATGCGCCGCTGCCTGCAACTGGCACGCTGCGGACGCATGGGAGCGGCCCCGAACCCGATGGTGGGCGCCGTGATTGTCTATAAGGGACGCATCATCGGCGAGGGTTATCACATCCGTTGCGGAGAAGCACACGCCGAGGTAAGGGCCATTGGCAGTGTACGCCCTGCCGACCGCGATTTTCTCAAAGACAGTACCATTTACGTCAGTCTGGAACCCTGTGCCCATTACGGCCGCACGCCGCCCTGCGCCGAACTCATCGTGAGAACGGGCATCCCGCGTGTCGTGGTGGGATGTGTTGACCCCTTTGCCCGCGTGTCGGGCCGCGGCATCGACATTTTGCGCAAGGCTGGTGTTGAGGTGACGGTGGGCGTGTTGGAGGAAGAATGCCTTGAACTCAACCGCCGCTTCATTACGGCGCAGACGAAGGGCCGTCCGTATATCACCCTGAAATGGGCCGTTTCGGCCGATGGCTTCCTTGACGCCTGGCGCGAAGGCCCGTTTGACGAAGCAGAAAAGCCGACACAGGCCGCCCAACTCTCAACGTCATACAGTTTGGTGGCCGTCCATCATCTGCGGGCCACCAACCAGGCCATCCTTGTCGGCCACAACACGCTGCGCCTTGACCGCCCCTCGCTCACCGTTCGCCATTGGAGCGGCAATGACCCTTTGCGCGTGGTGTTGGGAACGGTGGGGGAGAGCGAACTGCCGTCGGGCTTTGTGGCCTATGCCGATATCAACACGATGCTTGATGCGCTCCACGAACAGGGCATACAGTCGCTTTTGGTGGAAGGCGGTGCCCAGACCATCCAGTCGTTCATCGACCGCGGTCTCTGGGATGAAGCCCGCGAAGAACTCTCCACGCGCCTCTTGGGATGTGGCGTGCCAGTGCCGAAAATGCCCGTCGGCGTTGTGCGCCGCTCAGAGCAGACATTCGGCGTGACTGTCAACCATTGGAAGAATTTCGAAGGAACGCTCTGAGGCGCGAAGGACGCTGAAAAACAGCGATGGCAGAAGGGCGGCAGGGAAATCAAATTGCTTATAGCCAGTTGTCTTCCCTGTGTTCCCCCTGTGTTTTGTTTTGCCTTGGGCATTTTATCTCCTCAGTGTCATCCCCTTTCAGAAGATTTTCCTATCTTTGTACATTGTAAGTAGGTGGTCAAAATTATTTTATAGATGCCAAGAGCATTATTCTTTAATTTGAAACGCTCTCTCGGGCGCATCTACTTACCTTGTTTTCAGTCGCAATGCCCGCATTGCTCCTTCACCCAAGGTGGCGTACCTGCATCCCGATAGAACATTTCCAATGTAAAAATAATTCTGGCCACCTACTTAACCAACGAAAGCATTCATGAAGACCGAAGCCGCTCACGTAGCCAACGAATACAGACTCAGCACCGCCAAGGTGTCCCTCAGAAGAAAGCGGGGCACCTTGGCGGCCGTTTCCGTATGGCTCCTCTTCATGCTCGCCACCCTGCTGCCGCAAAAGCTCTGCGCCCAGCAAGACCCAGCTTTTTTGCATTATTGGTCGCTTGCGCCGCAATACAACCCCGCCGCCGTCGGTCGCAACCCGCAGTTGTGTATCAACGGCGCCTATCAGGCCCATGCTTCCGGTTTTGAAGATGCTGGAGGCACCATGTACGCCGGTGCCGACATGGCCTTCCGCTTGGGAAACACGTTGCACGGCATCGGTGCTGTCTTTCAGAACGACGAATTCGGACTTTTCTCCCATCAGCGCTTTTCTGTGCAGTATGCCTATCGCTTCAAACTCTTCGGCGGACAGCTCGCCGTGGGTGTAGAGGCCGATATGCTCAACGAAAAAGTGGACGGCTCGAAAGCCGAGCTCGGCGACGCCAACGACCCCGCCTTTCCCAGTTCGCAAATGAGCGGTTCCAAATTCGATGCTTCGGCAGGTCTCTGGTATGCCCATAAGCATTGGTATGCAGGCATCTCTGCGCAACACCTCACCGCCCCAACCGTTCTCCTCGGCGAGACCAACGAAATAAACGTGAAATCAATGTATAATTTCACGGCGGGATACAATATTCGCACCAATAATCCGTTATTAACAATAGCCCCCTCCACAATGCTCCGTTACGACGGGACGGATTTCCGCGCCGACATCACCGCGCAGGTGATTTACAAGCGCGAGAAGAAATGTCTCTACGGCGGTCTCAACTTCAGTCCGAGTCACAGTGTGGCGGGATTTGTCGGCGGAACGTTCCACGGCATAGATATCAGTTATTCCTACGAGGCCAACACTTCTGGCATGGGGCTGCAAAGCGGACAGCACGAAGTGACGCTGGCTTACAGCCTCGACCTCAACCTCGGCAAGCGCGGCCGCAACCTGCACCGCAGCGTCCGTTGGCTTTAGTGATTTTTTACCATTAGTTAGTGCCGATGGCATAACAGCCTGCGGAGGAAAATGTGGAACGAAAAAGAACAAACGAAGGTGTGGCTCCAATGGCCGTACTCCTTATTATATATATAACGTATGACGCACAACAACCATAAAACGATGAACACAATATTCAAACATGCCCTGGGCGTTGCCTTCACCTTTGCGGCCCTGCTGGCTTTTTCTGCCTGTATGGGCGGCGGACACGCCATGCAAAGCGGCGGCGAAGTGACGGGGGTACGCGCTGCCTCGTTTACCGAGCCGGCTCCTTACGGCATGGTGGAGGTTAAACGCGGCTACCTCAAGGCCGGACTTCAGGACAACGACTCGCTCTGGGGCGTATATGCGCCGCAAAAGGACATCTCTGTCGATGGTTTCTGGATGGACCAGACGGAAGTGACAAACTCCATGTACAGGCAGTTTGTGGAATGGGTGCGCGATAGCATCATACGCGAACGCTTGGCCGAAAGCGGCGACGAGACTTTCAAAATCACAGAAGATCGCTATGGCGAACCAGTCACGCCGCATCTCAACTGGTCGAAGCCCATCCCCTGGCGTAAGCCGACGGAAGACGAAGAACAGGCCATCAAGAGCGTCTATGTGAAGCACCCCATCGATGGGTCGGTGATGCTCGACACGAAGCAGCTCATCTATCGCTACGAAGTGTTCGACTACGAAAAGGCGGCACTGAGAAAATACCGTCTTAATCCGGCCGAGCGCAATCTCAACACCGACCTGGAGACCTCCGACGACCCCGTGATGATTTCCAAGGACACGGCTTACGTGGACGAAAACGGAGAAATCATACGTCAGACCATCGAGCGCCCGCTCTCTTCGCTCTATGATTTCCTCAATACCTACATCGTCAGGGTCTATCCCGACACGACGTGCTGGGTCAACGACTTCCCCAATGCCAACAACGAGGCCTACATGAAACTCTATTTCACGTCGCCGACTTACAACGACTATCCCGTTGTCGGCGTGACGTGGGAACAGGCAGAAGCTTTCTGCGCCTGGCGTACAACATATCTGCTCAGAGGCATGGGCCCGCAGGCCCGCTATATTCAGCGCTACCGCCTCCCGACAGAAATTGAATGGGAATATGCCGCCAGAGGCAAGGAGGGCAACCCCTTTCCGTGGCAAGGACAGGAATCGAAGAACGGCAACGGATGCTATTTTGCCAACTTCAAGCCCGACCGTGGCAACTATACGGAAGACGGCAACCTCATCACCTCGAAGGTGGGCATCTACGGTGCCAACTCCAATGGTCTCTACGACATGGCGGGCAACGTGGCAGAATGGACGAGCACGGTGTTCACCGAATCGGGCGTCGATGCTATGGCCGACCTCAACCCGCAGTTGAAATACAACGCCGCCAAGGAAGACCCCTATGTGCTGAAGCGCAAGAGCGTTCGCGGCGGTTCTTGGAAAGACCCCCTCTCCATGATCCGTTCGGCCTGGCGTGCATGGGAATACCAAAACCAGCCCCGCTCTTATATCGGTTTCCGTTGCGTGCGCTCAAAGGCTGTCACAACGAGCAGTAATTCCGACACGAAGCGCAGAAGATAAGGAGTCCCGGAGAAACGCCTGCGCAAACACCCGCGCGCTCTCGTCTGCAACAACAATCAAGCAATCATAAGAATACCTACTTAAGATATGGCCATCAAAATCAATTTCGTCGTTCGCCTGCAACACTGGATGGACAGTGTGCCGGGGCAGACATTCTTGAACTATGCCTATAGCTGGGGTGCCGCCATCGTCATCCTCGGCGCACTCTTCAAGCTCACCCACCTGCCGGGAGGCAACATCATGCTCTTCATCGGTATGGGCACGGAGGTCGTGGTGTTTACGCTCTCAGCCTTCGACCGTCCCTTCGACAAGACCGAAGTGGGCAAGGAACTGCCACACGACTATGAGACCGACGAAGAAATCGCCGCCCGTCTCGGCCTAACCGATGACGAGGAAGACGAGGAAGAAGAAAACGAAACAGAAGACCTCGACAAAGCAACGCCAGCTGTGCAACCACAGGTGGCGGGATGCGTGCCGCCAGCTTCGCCAACCATCATCATCGGTGGCAATGGCGCTTCAGCGTCTGCCAGTGCTGCTAATGCCGCAGCCGCTGCCAATGTTGCCGCTACCGACCCTGTTGAGGCCGCCCGCGCCGCCATCGCTGCTGGAACGCCAGAGGGTAGCGAACCGTTTGAAAATGAAGCCAAACGCCTCGCCGCCATCATCCGCGCCGCCAACGACGAATTGTTGCGCCGCGCCCAGGCTGTGCTCTCTCCAGAAATGGAAGAGGCCACCCAAACCTACATCGGCAAGCTTCAGGCTTTGGCCGACACGTTTACGAAGGTCGACGAGCAGAGTGCGCGTCTGGCAAAAGACAGTGTGGAAATGGAAAACCTCAACCGCACCCTCACCGGTATCAACCGCGTTTATGAATTGCATCTGAAGAGCATCAGTCTCCAGGTTGGCACCATCGACCAGATCAATTCGCAAACCCAGATGTTGGCACGACAGATTGAGGAACTCAACGGCGTTTACGCCCGCATGATTCAGGCCCTCACCGTGAATATGCGTGGAACGGCACCGGCCCAGCCTTCTGCCCAGCAGCCAGGTCAGCCATACGCCCAGCAGCCCCTCCAGCCTTCTGCCCAACAGCCAGGTCAGCCGATGGTTTAGTAATGGTGAAAGAATAAGTTGAGCAATTTTGACCTGTATTTTTGTTGGTTTTGGAATTTGGAAGAGGGAGCATAGCGGGCTATGTGACCGATGACAAATTTCAAAAGCGGCAAAAAGACAGGACATAAGAAACAACTCCTTATCCCTCAAAATTGCTCAAGTTATTTTTTAACCATTACTTAATCCCTGCCAAGGATGTTTCCCGACATCCTCCTCTAAAAACTTCCCACCGAAGAACAACGAATAGCAATGACAGTAAAAAAACGTCCGGTTTCGCCACGCCAGAAGATGATCAACTTGATGTACATCGTCCTTCTGGCCATGCTGGCGCTCAACGTGTCGAACGAAGTGCTGAAAGGCTTCGACATCGTGGGCGACAGTTTGAACCGCACCACGGCCAACGCCGCGAAGGAAAACGAAGCCATTTATAAGAATTTTGCCCAGCAACTGGCAGCCAACCCCACCAAGGTGAAGCCCTGGTATGATAAGGCCATGAGCGTGAAACACATGGCCGACTCGCTCTATAACCTGGCGGAACAGTTGCGTTGGGACATCGCACGCGAGGCCGATGGCAAAGAGGGAACGCCCTACGCTTTGGAAAACAAGGAAGATCTCGACGCTGCAGGGCGCGTGATGCTGGCTCCCGTGAGCCAACGCGGCTTGCATCTGCAGAACAGCATCAACAGTTTCCGCCAGCGCATCCTGACGTTCGTTGCCGACAAGCGGCAGGCGGCCATCATCGCCTCAAACCTCAACACCGACGTGCCGCGAAAGCCCGATAACATCGGCAAAAACTGGCCAGAATATATGTTTGAGTCCATGCCGTCCATCGCGGCCATCACCATGCTCAACAAATTGCAGCACGACGTGCGTGCCGCCGAAGGTGAGGTGTTGCACAACCTCATCGCCAATATCGATCTCAAAGACATCCGTGTCAACGAAATCAACGCCTACGTGCTGCCAGAAGCCACCACCCTTTTCCCGGGAGAGACCTTCAAGTCGCGCATCGTCATGGCGGCGGTCGACACCACGAAGCGTCCCGAAATCTACATCAACGGACGCCGCGTCTCGTCCGACGGCAATTACAACTTCACCGTTGGCAGCCCCGGCGAGTACACCTTCTCGGGCTACATCCTCATGCCTAACGCTGCGGGCGACATCATGCGCCGCAACTTCACCCAGAAATACAATGTCATCGCGCCGCCAACAGGCGCCACGGTGGCTGCCGACCTCATGAACGTGCTCTATGCGGGCTACAACAACCCCATCAGCGTTTCGGCCTCTGGCATCGCGTCAGACAAAATCCATCTGAGCATGGCGGGCGGTACGCTCACCGCGCATGGCAAAGGGAAATACGTGGCACGCCCCAACAAAGTGGGAGAGAACGTGACCTTCACCGTCACTGGCGAAGTCAACGGCCGTATGCAAACAATGGGCGCCTTTACGTTTAAAGTGCGCAAACTTCCAGACCCAGCTCCCTACATCATGCTCGGCACCGACCGCTATCGCGGCGGACGCATGGCGAAAGCTTCAGCCGTGGCCTTGCGCGAACTGCATGCGGCCATCGACGACGGACTGCTCGACATCCCGTTCTCCGTTCGCGGTTTTGAAGCCGTCTTCTTCGACCGCATGGGCAACGCTCGCCCCGAAGTGTCTGCCGGAGCGTCTTTCACCGAAGCGCAGCGCGAACTCATCCGCTCTCTGCGCCGCGGCCAGCGCTTCTATATCTCGAAGATACGCGCCGTCGGTCCAGACGGCATCGAGCGCACCTTGCCGCAGCCCATGGAAATCATCGTGAACTAATTTATTTTCCAGGAAAGTATCGGAAATGGGAGCCCGCCCGCAGGTTCAAAAGGCAGTGTCGGCCAAGCGTCCGTCTGCCCCTCGGCCCGCCCGCTTGGCACCATCCCTTTTCCCTTACAAAACCCTTCAGACAATGAAACACCTCATATTGCTCTTACTCTGCCTCACAACCGCCACGGCAGTGGCACAGCCGCCAGCACGCCGACGCGCCGCTGAGGCACAGCAACGGGAACGTGCCGCAGCAACGCCCCAAGGTTCGGCCTACCGCGATTTCCCAACGGCGCCGGCAATGCCCGACGACGCTTCGTGGCGCCGCGACGTCTATCTCTCGCTCGACCTCACCAAGGATGCCAATGCCGTGCTTTATTACCCGACGACCCCGCAGGCCGATGGCCGGCAAAACCTCTTCACCTTCATCTTCAAAATGCTGCTGAGGGGGGAACTCAAGGCGTATGACTATAAGCTCGACGGCAACGAAGACTTCTCGGCCAAAAACCAGGTGAAGGTGCGCGACATTATGGACCGCTACCACATCTTCTATGAGAAGAAAGGCGACATGGTGCGCGTCAACGATGCCGACATTCCGTCGGAAGAGGTGAAACTCTTCTACGTCAAGGTGTCGAGATATTACGACCAGCACACGGCCACCTTCCGAACCGCCGTCACCGCCCTCTGCCCAGTGCTCAAGAGGGGCGACGACGACTTTGGAGGCACCGACTCGCAATACCCGATGTTTTGGGTGAAATATAGCGACATTGCGCCCCGCCTGAGCAAACTCATGCTCATGAGCAGCAATGTCAACAACGCGGCAGCCATGTCGGCTGACGACTATTTCATGACGGCTTCCTATGAGGGGAAAATCTATAAGACCGTCAACCTCCAAGACCGCCTGCTCGCCAACTATTGCCACTCCGATGAGGAACTGGCCAAGGAACAGCGACGCATCGACAAGGAGATGAAGGACTTCCAAGACCGTGTGTTTGGACACGATTCCGTGGCAGAAGCCAAGGCCGCTGCTGCCAAGGCAATGGCCGACAGCATCGCTGCTGCCGAGAAAGCTTCGAAACGCACCGTTTCCAGACGCCCGACAACGGGACGACGCACCACGGTGAGCAAGACCTCCAGCGCCAAATCTGCCTCAAGGCCGAAGAAGACGAAGACCCCGAAGGTCAAAGCCTCTTCTTCACGCTCTCGCAGTGCAGGATACAGTGTGCGCCGCCAAAGACATTGAAAAAGCATTCAATAGATACAAGACATATCTCCGTTAAAAGGGATATGTCTTTTTTTAGCCTCTATCCTAAATATGAGCTCCTTTCAGGTAGGGCGTTCAAAATACATGAAAATCAAGGTTCGTAATGCGGCACCAGCGCCCCTGAAAGGGGCTCATATTTAGGGTAGGGGCTTGCCCCTACCTCTTGGGGCCTATTAATGAACCTCGCCCCTGTAAGGGGCTCATATCTCGAATCTTATTGCGGGGCAAGCCCCGCCAACGATATGCGCCCCTTACAGGGGCAGCAGCGAGAATTGATGAGCTGCGGCGAGAGATAGGGGCAAGCCCCTATCCTGGAATATGAGCCCCTTTCAGGGGCAGCGGCGCAACTGCTATGTTATTTGGCTCAAAACCGCGCAGAGATTTTTCTGGATATAGAATACCCTAACATACAGGTCAAAATAGGTCAACTTATTCTTTCACCATTACTTAAAAACCTGCGCTTTTTCTTGGGTACTTCCCTGAGCGTGCGTAACTTTGCAATAACAAACCAATCGTCAGAAACTCTTGTGGGGCTGCCATCAGACAGTTCTGCAAATACAAAACAAGACTATGACAAAAATCAAAGAATCCTGGAAAGCCAAAGGCTACATCGATGAGCCAGTGCCAGAAGGCATCGACTTGAAGAAGGAGATACGCCGGTTGTGTGAGGAGAAAAACGCCGTCATCCTCTCGCACTATTACACCGAAGGCGACCTGCAAGACATTGCCGACTTCGTCGGCGACAGTCTCGCCCTGGCGCAGAAGGCGGCGACGACCGATGCCGACATCATCGTGATGTGTGGCGTTCATTTCATGGCCGAAACCGACAAGATTCTTTGTCCGGACAAGAAAGTGCTCATCCCAGACCTCAACGCCACCTGCTCGTTGGCCGAAAGCTGTCCGGCCGACGATTTCGCCCGTTTCGTGAAGGAACATCCCGGCCATAAGGTCATTTCCTATGTCAACACCTCGGCTGCCACCAAGGCCGTTACCGACGTTGTGGTGACGTCGACCAATGCGCGGCAAATCGTCGAGAGCTTCCCGGAAGACCAGCCCCTCATCTTCGGTCCCGACCGCAATTTAGGCGCTTACATCAACAGTGTCACGGGGCGCAGCATGCTGCTCTGGAACGGTGCCTGCCATGTCCACGAGCGCTTTTCCGTTGAAAAGCTCGTGGAACTGAAGAAAGAACACCCCGGCGCCAAAGTGCTCGTGCATCCTGAATGCAAAGGCCCCGTCGTGAAACTGGCCGACGTGGTGGGCTCCACCGCTGCCCTGCTGAAATATGCCGTTGCCAGCGACAACGACACCTTCCTCGTGGTCACAGAAAGCGGCATCCTCCACGAGATGCAGAAACAGGCTCCGGAGAAACGCTTCATCCCCGTCCCGCCCGACGACAGCACCTGCAATTGCAATGAGTGTAACTTCATGCGCCTGATCACCCTCCAGAAGGTCTACAACAGCCTGCGCTACGAATGGCCAACGGTACACGTGTCGGAAGACGTGGCCGAAGCCGCCATCAAGCCCATCCAGCGCATGCTCGACATCTCGGCAAAGCTGGGGCTCTGATAAGTTCACCATTACTAAAACGCACAGCGGTAGGCCCAGAAGAAGCGCCTGCCATTTCCAATGACACAACAAAACGCCAACACAGATATGGAACATCAACTTCTTATTTATAATACGCTCACGCGCACCAAGGAACTCTTCAAGCCCATCAATCCCGGCCACGTCGGAATGTATGTTTGCGGCCCAACGGTTTATGGTGACGCCCATTTGGGACACGCCCGTCCCGCCATCACCTTCGATCTCGTATTCCGCTATCTGAAACACCTCGGATATAAGGTGCGCTACGTGCGCAACATCACCGATGTGGGCCACCTCGAACACGATGCCGACGAAGGGGAAGACAAGATTGCCAAGAAAGCACGTCTCGAACAACTCGAGCCGATGGAGATTGCTCAATACTACACCAACCGCTTCAACGCCGCTATGGCGAAGCTCAACGTGTTGCCGCCCAGCATCGAGCCACACGCAACGGGACACATCATTGAGCAAGAGGAACTCGTTCAGCAGATTCTCGACAACGGTTTTGCCTATGTGTCAAACGGTTCGGTTTATTTCGACGTGGAAAAATACAACGAGAAATACCACTACGGCGTGCTCTCCGGCCGCAACCTCGACGATGTGCGCGACGCCAGCCGCGAGCTCGACGGCGTGGGCGAAAAGCGCCACCAGGTCGACTTCGCGCTCTGGAAGAAAGCCCAGCCCGAACACATCATGCGCTGGCCGTCGCCCTGGAGCGATGGTTTCCCCGGTTGGCACTGCGAATGCACCGCGATGGGTCGTAAATATCTCGGCGCCCACTTCGACATCCACGGTGGCGGCATGGACCTCGTGTTCCCGCACCACGAATGCGAAATCGCGCAGGCTGTGGCTTCGCAAGGCGACCAGATGGTGAAATATTGGATGCACAACAACATGATCACCATCAACGGCAAGAAAATGGGCAAGAGCTACAACAACTTCATCACCCTCGACCAGTTCTTCAACGGCGAACACGAGCAGTTGGTTCAGCCCTATACGCCGATGACCATCCGTTTCTTCATCCTCCAGGCCCACTACCGCTCAACGGTCGACTTCTCAAACGAGGCGCTCCAGGCCTCCAAGAAGGGTCTCGACCGCCTCATGGATGCCGTCACGCAACTCGAACGCATTGAAGCTGTAGCAAACGGCACGCTCACGGAGGCTTACGCCCAGGAAGTGGAGACAAAATGCTACGAGGCCCTCGACGATGACTTCAATTCGCCCATCGTCATCAGCCACCTCTTCGATGCCTGCCGCACCGTCAACCAGTTGGCCGACAAGAAGCAGAGCATTACGCCAGAAGGTCTTGAAGCCTTGAAAAAGGTGTTCCACACGTTCACCTTCGACATCCTCGGCCTTCAGGCAGAGGAAAGTGGCAACGCCGAGCGCGAAAAGAGCTTCGGCCAGGCCATCGACCTCCTGCTCGAACTGCGTGCCAAGGCCAAGGCCGCCAAGGACTGGGCCACGAGCGACCAAATCCGTGACCGCCTGGCCGAATTTGGCTTCGAGGTGAAGGACACGAAGGACGGAGCCACCTGGAAACTCACGAAATAACGACGACACCACATAAATCTATAACGCCAAGAGCCGCAATGCGAGACATCGCTTGCGGCTCTTGGCGTTATAGGTGTGGGGTAAAAACAGAAAATCAAGGTTGTAGAGAGGCGACAGCGCCCCTGCAAGGTAGGGTGTTCAAAATCCAGGAAAAATCAAGATTGGTAGAGAGGCGGCGCTGCCACTGAAGGGGGCTCATATTTAGGGTAGGGGCTTGCCCCTACCTCTTGAGGCCGATTTATGAACCTTGCCCCTTACAGGGGCAGAAGCGAGAATCGATGAGCACTGGCGGGAGATAGGGGCAAGCCCCTATCCTGGAATATGAG